>NZ_CM131635.1:0-676687 GCF_053570765.1 Testudinibacter sp. P17/SS/0325
GTGTCTTCCCTTTGGCAGGATTGTCTTTCGCATTTACAAGATAAAGTATCGCCGACCGATTTCAGCACTTGGCTGCGACCGTTACAGGCGGATTTAGATCAGGAAATGTTGGTGCTGTATGCCCCGAACCGTTTTGTAATCGGTTGGGTGCAAGATCGTTATTTGAGCCAAATTAAAGACACGGTGCGTTTTTTATCCGCCAATCCGCAATTCAAAGTCAAACTGGTTGAAGGGATTAAACCGCAACACAGTGCACCAGCGGCGCAAAGTGCGGTCGCCGGCGAAGCCGCAAAAGCGGCGGAGGAAAGCAAGCCGTTTCGCAGCAATCTGAATCCGAAACATACTTTCGATAATTTTGTCGAGGGGAAATCCAACCAAATGGCACGCGCAGTGGCGCAAAAAGTGGCTGATAATCCGGGCAGTTCCGATTCCAATCCGCTTTATCTCTACGGCGGCACCGGTTTGGGCAAAACCCACTTATTGCACGCCATCGGCAACGGCATTCTGGCGGATAATCCGAATGCCAAAGTGGTGTATATGCATTCCGAACGTTTTGTGCAGGAAATGGTAAAAGCGTTACGCAACGACAAAATTGATCATTTTAAAAAGTTCTATCGCAATCTTGACGCGTTGCTAATCGATGATATTCAGTTTTTTGCCAATAAAGAGGGCACGCAGGAAGAGTTTTTCCACACTTTCAATGCGTTATTCGAAAGCAACCACCAAATTATTCTGACCTCGGATCGCTACCCGAAAGAGATCGAAAAAATCGAAGATCGCCTCAAATCGCGTTTCGGCTGGGGCTTAAGCATTGCGATTGAACCGCCTGATTTAGAAACGCGAGTGGCGATTCTGATGAAGAAAGCCGAAGAAAGCGGTATGGATTTGCCGGAAGAAGTGGCGTTTTTTATCGGGCAAAAATTGCGTACCAATGTGCGTGAACTGGAAGGGGCGCTGAATCGGGTGCGCGCTTGGTCGGATTTTAAAGGCGAACACATCACCATTGATCTGGTGCGCGAAGCCTTGAAAGATATGTTGGCATTGCAAGACAAGCTGGTGACGATTGAAAACATTCAAAAAATCGTGGCGGAATACTACAAAATCAAAGTCTCGGATTTGAAATCCAAAAGCCGCTCACGCTCGGTCACCCGCCCGCGCCAATTGGCAATGGCACTGGCAAAAGAGTTGACCAACCGCAGCCTGCCGGAAATCGGCAAAGCCTTCGGCGATCGCGATCACACCACGGTGTTGCACGCCTGCCGTACCATTGCGGATTTGCGCGAAAAAGACAATAATATCCAAGAAGATTTCTCTAATTTAATTAGAACGCTATCAGCATAACGTATCGACATAAAAAGAAAACAAGAGGTTGAATATGCAATTCTCGATCACAAGGGAAAACCTGATTAAACCCCTGCAGCAAGTTTGCGGCGTGTTAAATTCACGTCCACCGACAGCGGTATTGCATAACCTGCTGCTACAAGTGGACGGCAACCGTTTAATTCTGACCGGCACCGATTTGGAAGTGGAACTGTCCACCCAATCGCAATTGAAAAGTGCGGATCAGGACGGTTTTTATACTATTCCCGGCAAAAAGTTTTTAGATATTTGCCGCAGTTTCTCCGATGATGCCGAAATTAAAGTGGCGTTTGAAGATGATCGCGCCATCGTCAGCAGCGGTCGCAGCCGTTTCACCCTTTCTACCCTGCCGGCTGCCGAATATCCGTCCTTGACCGACTGGCACGCGGAAGTGGATTTCACCGTACCGCAAGAAACCTTGAGCCGTTTGATCGACGCAACCCAATTTTCGATGGCGAACCAAGACGCGCGTTATTTCTTAAACGGTATGAAATTTGAAACCGAAGGCAACCTGTTGCGCACCATTGCCACCGACGGACACCGTTTGGCGGTCTGCACCATTGCCTTGGAACAATCGCTGCCGGATCATGCGGTGATTGTGCCGCGCAAAGGCGTGCTGGAACTCAACCGCCTGTTGAACGAACCGGAACAAAACGTGCGCATTCAAATCGGCACCAACAATATTCGGGTGCAATTCGAGCATACCGTGTTCACTTCCAAACTGATCGACGGTCGTTTCCCGGATTACCGCCGCGTGTTGCCGCGCAATGCCGATCATATTATCGAAGCCGATTGGGCAACGTTAAAACAAGCCTTTTCCCGCGCGGCGATTCTTTCCAGTGATCGCATTCACGGCGTGCGTTTGGCGTTAAGCCTGAATCAAATGGGAATTACCTCCAGCAATGCGGAAAAAGACGTTGCCGAAGAAGTGATTGATATCCAATATGATAATGATGAAATGGAAATCAGCTTTAATGTCAGCTATTTGTTGGATGTGTTGAATGCCTTGAAATGCGACAAAGTGCGGTTCCGTTTCAGCGATTCCAATTCCAGTTGTCTGATTGAAGACTGCAACGAAGCCAGTGCCGAATATGTAATTATGCCAATGCGCTTATAGTTCGACGTTATGGCTCTGACCCGATTAATCATCAACGCCTTTCGCAATTTGCAAGCCGTGGATTTTGAACCGAATCCCGGCTTCAATTTTATTGTCGGCAACAACGGCAGCGGCAAAACCAGCCTGTTGGAGGCGCTCTATTATCTCGGGCACGGACGTTCGTTTAAAAGTGCGGTCAGCCAACGGATTATTCACTACGATCAACCGCACTTTACCCTGCACGCGCGTATGCACGAGCAGCAACACGATTGGGCATTGGGCTTGCAAAAAAACCGTCAGGGCGACACCACGGTCAAAATCAACGGCGAAGACGGCAATAAAATCGCAGATCTGGCACAGTTGTTGCCAATGCAGATTATCTCTCCCGAAGGCTTAACCCTGTTGAATGGTGGACCGGCGTTTCGCCGCGCCTTTTTGGATTGGGGCTTATTCCATCATCAAGCGGAATTTTATGCGCTGTGGGCAAGGCTGCGCCGCCTGTTAAAACAACGCAATGCCGCCCTGCTGCAGACTTCCCGTTATGCAGCGTTAAAAATTTGGGACAGTGAGCTTTCGGTATTGGCGCACCAAGTCAGCGACTGGCGCAAAAGCTACGCCGACACCCTGCGCCCGAATATCGAGCAAACCTGCCGTTTGTTTCTGCCGGAATTGGAGGTTCAGGTCAGTTTTCATCAAGGCTGGGATAAAGAAACCGATTATGCCGAGCTGTTGGCGCAAAATTTTGAGCGCGATAAAAATATCGGTTACACCGTCTCCGGCCCGCAAAAAGCCGATTTTCGTTTTAAAGCCAACGGTTTGCCGGTCGATGACGTACTGTCGCGCGGGCAACTCAAACTGCTGATGTGCGCCCTGCGTTTGGCACAAGGCGAACATTTAACCGCCACCAAACAGCGTAATTGTCTGTTTTTGCTTGATGACTTCGCCTCCGAGTTGGATCAAACCAAACGCAGTTTATTGGCTGAACGCCTGCAACAAAACGGTTCACAAGTCTTTATCACCGCCATCACCCAAGAGCAGTTAAAACAAATGCCGTTGACAAAAGGCGCGTTGTTTGAATTGCAAAATGGGAAGTTAGTGCAATTGAGCTGACCGCACTTTTCTCTCGTTCATCTTAAATTTAGCTATCGGGTTTCGCCGATGGCTAAATTTTAGATGAATGAAAAAAATCAAAGTGCGGTCATACCTGCAAAATACACACATTCAACTCAAAGAAAAAACACAAAATACAGCCAAAATCTGTTATAATTCTTTAAATTTTTTGAATAAAAACCGAGAGAAATTATGTCGTCAGATACGCCAAACAACACAACAACCAATAGTTATGATTCGTCCAGTATCAAAGTTCTGAAAGGGCTTGATGCGGTGAGAAAACGTCCGGGAATGTATATCGGCGACACCGATGACGGCAGCGGTTTACATCACATGGTATTTGAAGTGGTCGACAACTCCATCGACGAAGCCCTCGCCGGACATTGCCAAGATATTATCGTCACCATTCACACCGATAATTCCGTTTCTGTGCAAGATGACGGGCGTGGTATTCCGGTCGGCATTCACCCCGAAGAGGGCGTTTCGGCGGCGGAAGTGATCATGACCGTGCTGCACGCCGGCGGAAAATTCGACGACAACTCGTATAAAGTTTCCGGCGGTTTGCATGGCGTGGGCGTGTCGGTGGTAAATGCGCTATCGGATAAATTATTGCTCACCATTCGCCGTGAAGGCAAAGTTCATGAACAAACTTACCACTTAGGCGTGCCGGAAGCCCCATTGGGCGTGATCGGCGAAACCGAACAAACCGGTACGGCGGTACGTTTCTGGCCGAGCCCGACAATTTTCACCAATATCGAATATCAGTATGAAATCTTGGCAAAACGCCTGCGTGAACTCTCATTTTTGAATTCCGGCGTGTCGATTAAGTTGTTCGATAAACGCACCGATAAACAGGATCACTTCAAATACGAAGGCGGTATCCGCGCGTTCGTCGAGCATTTGAATAAAAACAAAACCCCAATCCACCAACAACCGTTCTATTTTTCCGCCGAAAACGAAAAAGACGGTATTGGCGTGGAAGTGGCGTTGCAATGGAATGACGGTTTCCAAGAAAACTTGTATTGCTTCACCAACAACATTCCGCAACGCGACGGCGGCACGCACTTAGCCGGTTTCCGGGCGGCGTTGACCCGAACCCTGAATAACTACATGGAAAACGAGGGTTACAACAAAAAATCCAAAATCAACACCTCCGGCGACGACGCGCGCGAGGGCTTGGTGGCAATTATTTCGGTGAAAGTGCCTGATCCGAAGTTCTCCTCGCAAACCAAAGACAAACTGGTTTCATCGGAAGTAAAAGGTGCGGTCGAATCCGCAATGGGCGAGCGCTTACAGGAATACCTGCTAGAAAATCCGAACGATGCCAAAATTATCGTCGGTAAAATCATTGATGCTGCGCGGGCGCGTGAAGCTGCGCGCAAAGCGCGTGAAATGACCCGTCGCAAAGGTGCGTTGGATTTAGGCGGTTTACCGGGCAAATTAGCCGACTGCCAAGAGCGCGACCCGGCACTGTCCGAACTGTATATCGTGGAAGGGGACTCCGCCGGCGGCTCGGCGAAACAAGGCCGCAACCGTAAAAATCAGGCGATTTTGCCGTTAAAAGGGAAAATCCTGAACGTGGAAAAAGCGCGTTTCGACAAAATGCTGTCTTCGCAAGAAGTGGCGACCCTGATTACCGCACTTGGCTGTGGAATCGGGCGCGATGAATACAATCCGGAAAAATTGCGCTATCACAAAATCATTATTATGACCGATGCCGATGTGGACGGAGCGCATATTCGCACATTGTTGCTGACCTTCTTCTATCGCCAAATGCCCGAGTTGATTGAAAAAGGCTATGTTTATATTGCGCAACCACCGCTGTATAAAGTGAAAAAAGGCAAACAAGAACAATACATTAAAGACGACGAGGCAATGACCCAGTATGAATTGGCAATTGCCTTAGACGGCGCCGGTTTGCATATTTCCGAATCAGCACCGGTAATGAGCGGGTTACCGTTGGAGAAATTGATCGGCGAATATAACAGCGTGAATAAAATGATCGCCCGTTTGACCCGCCACTACCCGACCGCACTTTTAAAAGAATTGGTTTATGCGCCGACACTGAGTGTGGAACTGATGAAAGATCAAACCAATGCTGAGGCGTGGGCAAGGCAGTTATTGGCAACCTTGCAAGCAAAAGAAATCGGCGGTAACCACTATGCGATTCGCACCGAATACAATCAGGAGCGTCATCTGTACGAAGTGGTGCTGACCGTGCGCACTCACGGCATTGACAGCGATTATCGCCTTGATTTCCAATTTGCCGAAGGCTCGGAATATCAGCGTATCGTCAAACTGGGCGAACAACTGCGTAATTTGATTGAAGACGGGGCTTATGTGGTGCGCGGCGAACGCCAAACGGCGGTGAGCTCGTTTGAACAGGCGGTTGATTGGCTGGTAAAAGAATCCCGTCGCGGGTTAGGCATTCAACGCTATAAAGGGCTCGGCGAGATGAACCCCGAACAATTGTGGGAAACCACCATGGATCCGAACGTGCGCCATATGCTGCAAGTCTCAATCAAAGATGCCGTCGCCGCCGACCAACTGTTCACCACCCTGATGGGCGACGAAGTCGAACCACGCCGCGACTTTATCGAAAGTAATGCATTGCAGGCGAATTTGGATATTTAGTCTCTCAACGTCTAGTCAAAAAACCGGCAGAAAATGTGATTTCTGCCGTTTTTTATTTTGTTATGACTTAAAGCGATTTATCGGCTTCCGCATTTTTCACGCTATACACCGCTGCATAAAACACAATCACACTAAAAAAGTAAAACGTATTGCCAGAATTATGGGCAAAAAAACCTTGGCTTACGCCATAGGACATCACTGCTAAAACATGCACAATTCCCAGTAATGCGACATAACGTAAAGCCGCATTTTGTTGCGCTTGGCGCAAGGTTTTACTGAAAAAGACCAATGGTACAAAGAAGATTGCCAAAAGTGCGGTCAAACCGAGCAGACCCCGTTTTGACGCATCATCTAAATATTGATTATGGGCATGATTGAAGCTGCCCGCATATTGGCTGATAATCCCTTGTTCCGCTTGCTGTTGGCGCAAGGTGCTAATCGCGTCTATCCCCCAACCAAAAAGCGGTTTTTCTGTTATCGCCAACACCGCACTTTTCCACATGTCAAACCGCGCACCGACGGAAGTCGACCCGTTATTGTGTTGAAAATAGTTGCTGATTTCCGTTTGTGCACTCACCAGCCTTTCAATCAGACGGGTTTGCTCACTAAAAACGAATAACATGCTGATTAACAGCACACTGATCAGCACCGCACTTAGCCAAAATCGTTTTGAAAGCGTGTGGCGATATAAAAAGAATATCCACAAAATCAAAAACGGCGCGCCGATCCACCCGCCCCGTGCGGTGGATAAAATGCTGCCGACAATCCCAAACAGCGCAAATATGACGCTGAATATTGCCATCGTCTTATTTTTAGCGTGATACCAATACATTGCGCTACACAAAGAAAATAACCCTAATGACATCGAAATATCACCGCCTTGAATGTGCATGATATGCCCAAACGCCATATCCTGCCCTAAATATAAACGTTGATAAAGTGCGGTCAGCCCGCCCAATAACGCGCCTATCGGCAAGAAATACGCCAGCAGTTTAAAATCGAATTTGGTCTGAATTAACAGCAATAGAATCGGTAAAAAGAAGATAATTCGGCTTGGATTATCCAACTCGCGCAATCTGCCGTCATGCAGCCAAAATGACAATACAAACAGTAAAAAATAAACACTATAACTTAAAAATAGCTGCTTTTGATCACGATCGAGCGTTATTGCGTAACGCGCATTTCGTATTTGTCTTATTAAAAACACGAAACCGCATAAAATCAATAAACTCGGCACATAGTTATACCCTTTCGGCAGCGTAAGTAATACCAAAAAATGTAAGCCGACCAAGAGATTAATGGCGCGAGAAAAGAATGGATTAAAGGCTGTCACAGCAACTCCAACATAAAAAATTTACCTGATCCTAACAAAATTAGCCATAGAAAAAAAGTGAGTTCACAGCTGTTGTTTTTATTCTCCCTTGCTTATCAACAAAAAACCGCACTTTTATGATCTGCCCCCAAAAAGTTGGACTGCTTAATGAAAGGATTGAATTCGATATTGTATCGGGCTTAATCCTTTTAATCTTACTTGAATCCGTTCAGTATTGTAATACTGCATATATTGATGAATAGCCTGCTCAATGTCATCTGCCGTATCAAATTGCCGAACATAAAAACATTCCGTTTTTAGTCTGCCGAAAAAACTTTCCATTGCGCCATTATCCAAACAATTTCCCTTTCTCGACATACTGATTTGAATCTGATTATCTGCCAATATCTTGCGATAAGACGGCATTTGATACTGCCGGCCTTGGTCTGAATGTAATATCGGCGTTGCCTCCTTCGGGAGCTTATTCACGGCTTGTCGCAACATCTGCTCAACCAGTGCCCGGTTTGGACGACGACCAAGTTGATAGGCAATCACCTCATTGTTAAATAAATCTAAAATCGGCGATAAATACACTTTATTGCCGTCTTTCGCTTTGAATTCAGTGACATCGGTCACTAATTTCTCGTAGGCATTTTCCGCCGTAAAATGACGTACTAACAGATTATCAGCAATTCGACCCACTTCACCTCTGTAAGAACAATATTTCCGTTTTTTCCTCCCTTTCACCTGTAAGCCCATCATCTGAATCAAACGTTGCACCTTTTTGTGATTGACCGTACCGAGTGCCAATGTCACTCGGCGATAGCCATACTGCGGATTCTCTCGTTTAATTTGACGAATTTCCGCTTTTAAATCGGCCTCTTTATCTGTCTTCGGTTGTTGATGGTAAAAGTAAGTGCTTCGAGCTAACTTAATGATATCTAATAATAAATTAAGCGGAAAATCACCGTTTAAGGCTTTAACAATTTCTGCCTTTCGGCTTCGTCTTTCAGGGATAATTCCATCGACTTTTTTAAGATGGCATTCTCCGCACGCAAACGTAAATTCTCTTGTTCTAATTGTTTTAACGGCGTTAATGGCTTAACGTGTTTTTTCGATTTATTCGGTTTATTCACGGCTGGTCGTCCTTTGGGCTTATCAATCAGTCCATTTATGCCAAATTGTTTGAATCGTTGCAACCATTTAGAAATAACAGTGCCTCCTGAGATACCCAAGGTTAAGGCGATGTGTTCAAGGGAGAACAGCCCTTGTCGGGCTAATTTGACGGCTTGAAGCTTTTCTTCGACGGTAAATTTTCGGGCAGTATGTTTGACTCGCAAGCCATCTGAGCCCGCATGTTGATATTGCGCAACCCAGTGACGAATACAGCGTGGTGCAACTTGAACGTGTTTTGATGTTTGACTGAGAGATTGAGCATGTTGAAAGTAATATTCAACTGTGTGTTGTTTAAATGCTTGGGTATATTTGGTCATAAAAATCTGCACCTTAGTCAGTTGGTTTTGCAGTCCAACTTTTGGGGTGCAGATCATAAAAGTGCGGTTTATAATGCCCAAGGCAAATAGTTATTCCACCACAAAACAAGCAATTTTGCTGCCGTCGGGATATTGGCGTAGTGCCGGTTTGGATTCGAAACAACGCGGCTCGGCTAAGCGGCAGCGTCCGCTGAAGGCACAGCCTTGTGGCGGATTGAGCGGGCTTGGCAGTTCGCCGTTCAATTTAATCCGTTCACGGCGTTTTTCAGCAGACAAACGCGGCGTTGCCGACAGTAGCGCTTGCGTGTATGGATGGCGCGGATTGCTGAAAATCTGCTCTGCCGTGCCTTGCTCCACACAACGCCCCAAGTACATCACGATCACCTCGTCGGCTATGTGTTCCACCACCGATAAATCATGCGAAATAAAGATATAAGACAAGCCCAACTCATTTTGCAAATCCATCATTAAATTCAACACTTGTGCACGCACCGAAACATCGAGTGCCGAAACCGGCTCATCCGCCACCACGATATCCGGATTCAGCACCAAACCGCGCGCAATCGCGATTCGCTGCCGCTGTCCGCCGGAAAACATATGCGGATAACGATCGTAAAACTCGGCACGCAGACCGACTTGCGCCATAATTGCCAGCACTTTCTCTTTGCGTTGTTCCGCGCTGAGATCGGTGTTAATCAACAGCGGCTCTTCTAAAATCGTACCGACTTTTTTACGCGGATTAAGTGAGGCATACGGGTTTTGGAATACGATTTGAATTTTTTTACGACGTAGCTTTTTGATATCACTGTCGTTTTCCAAAAAATTCTGCCCGTTGTAATACAATTCGCCGTCGGTCGGATCTTCGATCATCGTCAGCAAACGCGCCAGTGTGGATTTGCCACAGCCGGACTCGCCCACCACCGCCAGCGTTTTCCCGCGCTCCAGCTCAAACGACACCCCGTCAAGGGCTTTCACTTGTTGCGGCTTGCTGAACAAACCTTTTTTGACCGGATAATATTTTTTGAGATCAATCCCCTTTAACAACACATTCTCAGACATGAACAGGTTCTCCTTGTGCATTTAACGGGGTATGGCATTTCACTTGGCGATCCGCCAGTTGCTGTAACTGCGGTTCAACCGTTCTGCATTCATCGGTGGCATACGGACAACGCGGATTGAGCAGGCAACCAGTCGGGCGGTCATATTTGCCCGGCACAACACCGGAAAGCGAATGCAAGCGCGATTTACCGACTGCAAATTCCGGCAACGAGCGTAATAACGCTTGGGTGTAAGGGTGCTTCGGCGTAGAGAAAATATCCTCGGCGCTGCCCTCTTCCACCACTTGCCCGGCATACATCACCAAAATCCGTTCGGCAGCTTCGGCAACCAAAGCAAGATCGTGAGTGATCAGAATCAGCGCCATATTCTCTTTTTTCTGCAATTCTAACAACAAATCAATGATTTGTGCTTGGATCGTCACATCAAGTGCGGTTGTCGGTTCATCGGCGATCAGCAGTTTCGGGCGACAGGCTATCGCCATCGCAATCATCACCCGCTGGCTCATGCCGCCGGAAAGTTGATGCGGATAGACCGATAAGCGTGATTCCGGATCGGGAATACCGACTTGGGTCAATAGCTCAATTGTACGCTGGCGGCGGCTCTGTTTGCTGCCGCCCTCATGCACTTTCAAAGCTTCCATAATTTGGAAACCGACGCTGTAAGCCGGATTAAGACTGGTCATCGGATCTTGGAAAATCATCGCCACTTCCGAACCGACCAATTGTTGTTTTTTATCTTCCGAAATCGCCAATAAATTATTGCCGGCAAAATTCAAACTATCGGCATATACACGCCCGGGGAAATCAATCAGCCCCATCACGGCTAACGAACTCACCGATTTACCCGAACCGGATTCACCGACAATCCCCAGCACTTCGCCTTGTTTAATTTGATAGCTAATGCGATCAACCGCTTTGAACGGGGAGGTTTGATCACCGAAATGTACAGACAGCTGATTCACTTCCAATAAGGATTTTTCTAATTCGGCATCTAAAGTTTTATCTAATGTCATTGCCTGTTCCTTACTGTTTCAACTTAGGATCAAGGGCGTCACGCAAACCGTCACCCATTAAATTAAATGCCAATACGGTCAATAAAATCGCCAAGCCGGGGAATGTCACCACCCACCAGGCACGCTGCACAAATTGCAACGCCTCGGCTAACATCGCGCCCCATTCCGGTGTCGGCGGTTGTGCGCCGATACCCAAGAAGCCAAGTGCCGCCATATCCAAAATGGCGTTGGAAAAACCCAGCGTGGTCTGCACGATCAGTGGTGCTAAACAGTTGGGCAAAATCGTAATTAACATTAAACGGATCGGGCCTGCACCGGCAACCCGGGAAGCGGTGACATAATCGCGGTTTAATTCATTCAGTACCGAAGCACGGGTTAAACGCACATAACTCGGCAACGACACCAACGCAATAGCAAACGAAGCATTCAGCAGCGACGGTCCGAGAATAGCGACAATCGCAATCGCCAGCAACAGGCTTGGCAAGGCGAGCATGATGTCGATAACGCGCATAATAAACACATCGATCCAGCCGCCGAAATAGCCGGCAACCAAGCCCAAGGTTACGCCGAAGATAAACGACAGGCTGACGACCAATAAGCCGATAAACAACGACAGGCGTGCACCGTAAATCAAACGCGACAAAATATCACGCCCGACATCGTCAGTGCCGAGAATATAGTTCCAGCTACCGTCCTCTAACCACACCGGCGGCATTAGCAACGCGTCACGCGCCTGCGCGATCGGATCATGCGGTGCAATCAGATTGGCTAATAAACTGACCGCAAAGATAACAATAATATAGCTTAGCCCAATAAGCGCCCCTTTACTGTGGCTGAAAT
The DNA here is from genome assembly GCF_053570765.1 of Testudinibacter sp. P17/SS/0325. The sequence continues at coordinate 11,916 of NZ_CM131635.1, forward strand.
GCGCCCAAAATTCGGCAATCGGCCCTTTCGGCGTTGGGGCTAATTGAACCACTGCCTTAGGTAAGGCTGTTTTAGTTGAAGATTCAGACATCATGATTTCCTCTCTTTATTCGTGCGATAGCATTACTTACGATGACGAATACGAGGATTCAAAATCCCGTACAACAGATCAACAAACAAATTCACCAAAATGATAATCGTGGCGATAATCAACACCGCACCTTGTACCACCGGATAATCGCGCGCGCGAATCGCCTCGATCACCCATTTACCGATACCCGGCCAAGCAAAAATCGTTTCGGTCAGAATCGCCCCGGACAACATCTGCCCGACAATCAAACCGACCACCGTCACCACCGGAATCAGCGCATTGCGCAAGGCGTGCACCACAATCACGCGCATTTTGGATAGCCCTTTGGCACGGGCGGTACGGATATAATCCTCACCCAACACTTCCAACATAGAAGAGCGGGTCATGCGTGAAATCACCGCCAACGGAATCGTGCCCAACACAATAGACGGTAAAATCAAATGCGAAACCGCCGATTTAAACGCGCCCGGCTCGTCGGAAAGCCAACTGTCGATCAGCATAAAACCGGTGACATCATCAATCCAAAATTGTGCGCCGATCCGCCCTGAAACCGGCGTCAGATCCAGTTGCACCGACATCACCAGCATTAACAGCAAGCCCCACCAAAAAATCGGCATGGAATAACCCGTCAATGAAACTGCCATTACACTGTGATCAAAAAACGAACCGCGTTTCACCGCCGCCAAGATTCCGATTGGAATGCCTAAAATCACTGCGAACAAAATCGCCATGGTGGTGAGTTCAATCGTTGCCGGAAACAGGTTTAAAAATTCTTCCACCACCGGCTGGCTGTTTTTAAAAGAGACACCTAAATTCCCCTGCGCCAGATCGCCGAGGTAATTGATATATTGCTGATAAAGCGGCAGATCCAAGCCCATTTGCTGTAGCATTTGCGCATGCATTTCCGGGCTTAAGCCGCGTTCCCCCATGCGAATTTCAATCGGGTCGCCGGGAATAAAGTGAATTAACGCAAAGGTTAATAAGGTGATACCGATAAAGGTCGGGATCACCATTAAAATGCGTTTTAAGATAAATTGAAACATGATAATTTCTCGAAATTTGTCACAATCCCACACTGTCGCTGACAATATTGAGAACAAAGACCGCACTTTTACCATAAAAGTGCGGTCGAATACAAATATTATTCTAATTCTAACGCATAAAAGTTATGCAAACCGAACGGGTCGATCACATAATTTTTCACCTCTTTGCGCAGCGGCAAATAGGTGGTGGAGTGAGCAATGGTAATCCATGGCGCTTGTTCTTTGAAAATCACCTGCGCTTGTTTATACAATTCGGCACGTTTTTCTTGATCCGTCACCTGCACCGCTTGTTTGATCAAATCGTCAAACGGTTGGTAACACCATTTGGCATAGTTAGAACCTTGCTCCGCCGAAGCACAGCTTAACAACGTACCCAGGAAGTTATCCGGATCGCCGTTGTCGCCGGTCCAGCCCATCATCCCGGTCGGATCGTCGCCTTTCTTCATGCGCTGTAAATATTCGCCCCATTCGTAGCTGACGATTTTCGCGTCCACGCCCACCGCTTTCCAGTCAGCTTGCACTAACTCCGCCATACGGCGCGCATTCGGGTTATACGGACGGGAAACCGGCATTGCCCACAACTCGGTGCTGAAACCGTTCTCAAAGCCGGCTTCTTTCAATAATGCTTTGGCTTTTTCCGGATCATAGCTGTAATCCACCACCGCGTCGTTGTAGCCCCACATGGTCGGCGGCATTGGGTTTTTCGCTTTTTCGGCTGCGCCTAAATAAACCGCGTCAATAATCGCATCTTTATTCACGGCATAGTTCAACGCTTGGCGTACTTTTTGGTTTTCAAACGGCGCTTTTTGCACGTTAAAGTGAACATAACCGACGTTCAAGCCAGCTTCTTCCATTAAATTGATTGCCGTATCTTTTTTCATCAATTCCAAATCCGCCGGATTCGGGTATGGCATGATATGGCACTCGCCTTTTTGCAATTTGGCATAACGCACAGAAGCGTCCGGTGTAATTGCAAAGACTAAACGATCAATTTTAGAACGGCCTTTCCAGTAATCGTCAAAGGCTTTATAACGGATGGTCGCGTCTTTCTGATAATTGACCAACTCAAACGGACCGGTGCCAATCGGGTCTTGATCGACTTTTTCAGGCGTACCGGCTTTCAACATATTCTCAGCATATTCTGCAGACAGAATACCGGCAAAGTCCATCGCAATGTTAGCTAAAAACGGTGCATTCGCTTGTTTTAGATACATTTTAACCGTGTAATCGTCGACTTTTTCCAGTTTGTCGATAATATTCGGCATATCCATCCCGACAAAATACTCATAGCCCAAGTTGGAAACTTTGTGATACGGGTGCTCTGCGTTCAGCTGACGCTCAAACGAGAACAACACATCGTCGGCATTGAAATCGCGGGTCGGTTTAAAATTTTTATTGGATTGGAATTTAACTCCTTTGCGCAAATGGAAAGTATAGGTTTTGCCGTCCTCCGATACCTCCCAACTCTCCGCCAATGACGGTTGTACCGTGGTTTTACCGCGTTCAAATTCGGTCAAACGGTTATACATCGCCTGTCCGCTGGCGTCGATCGACGCACCGTCGGTCACCAACTGCGGGTTGAACGACGTTGGTGAAGCTTCGGAACAATAGACTAAAGTTTTTGGCTGATTGGCAGCCGCCGAAAGGGAAACCGATAATGCGATTGCAGTTAACGATAAAGTTGCCAGTCGTTTCATTGTTACACTCCGTTTTGCTATATAGATCTGTTTATTTTTATTTACACCGTATTTTTACACGGGCTTATAGTTAATATCATCAATTCCTTAATTCGACAAGATATAAACTGCATATTTTTTGAAAAAAATGCATATTTAATTAGCTTTTTATGCTTTTGATCACTAACCATTTGAATAATTTAAAATATTGGAATTCAGATCGTAGAAATAATCCGATATCGCTGATTTTTAAGCCCTTGCATTTTATCCTGCTAACCTCAAACCATCACGATAAGGCGAACACTCAATTTCATTTAAAATCGCCAACTCGCTTTTTTTATTATCGCTCTGAAAGACGATAACAAACCAAAAAGCCAGAAAGACGGCAAATAAACACTCAAAAAATCAGCTCCATAAGGAGCTGATTTCAGACTGCCGGCAAAGACTCAATAACTTGATTTGTATGATAAAAGTAGGGGCGGATTATATATCCGCCCGAACCGCACTTTGCATTTTTCCATTGTAGATTAAATGCTTATATCGCACTTCGTAAACGGGCGGATATATAATCCGCCCCTACGCTACCTGACCCGTGACCTTTGTCAATAATCACAAGCCAATTATCTTAGGTCAAAGTGCGGTTAATCCGCTAATTTCACCCCATAAAACGCACTATAACCAAACGGGCTTTGTTTGTAATCACGCACCCGCAAACTTAACGGAGTGACAGTAATCGAATGCGCCACCGTGATCCACGGAGCTTGCTCTTTGGCGATCACTTGCGCTTGTTCGTATAATGGCACACGCTGGGTTTTATCCGACAATTTAGAAGCTTGTTTGATTAAGCTGTCAAAATCGGCGTTACACCAACGGGCATAGTTGCTTGCGCCCACGCTGTCACAGCCCAATAACGGGGTGAGGAAGTTGTCCGGATCACCGTTGTCGCCCGACCAGCCGTAAATCCCTGCGGTCAATAAACCTTCGCGGGTGCGTTTGATGTAATCGCCCCATTCATAACTGACCAACTCCGCTTTGACGCCGATTTTCGCCCAGTCGCTTTGCAGAATCTCCGCCAAACGGCGCGGGTTCGGATTGGAGTTACGCACCACCGGCTGCACCCACAATTGGGTTTCAAAACCGTTCGGATAACCGGCTTCCGCCAACAGCTGTTTGGCTTTTTCCAGATCATACGGATAATCTTTCACTTCGGTGTTATAGCCCCAAATCGTCGGTGGCAACGGATTGACCGCCGGCACACCCGCGCCTTGATACACCACTTTGATGATGGTGTCTTTATCGGCGGCTAAATTTAACGCTTGGCGCACTTTCACATTGTCGAACGGCGCTTTTTCGGTGTTAAACGCAATATAGGCGACGTTCAATCCTTCTTGCGACATCAACTGGATTTTCGGATCGTTGTGCATTTTTTCCAAATCGGCACTGTTCGGGAAATCCATCATATCGCACGCGCCGGTTTGCAATTTGGCATAACGCGCGGTCGCGTCGGGGGTGATACTAAAAATCAAGCGTTTAATCGGCGCTTCGCCTTTCCAATAATCTTTGTTGGCTAAGAAACGCACCGCTTGATCCAGCTGATAACCGGCAAACACAAACGGCCCGGTGCCGATTGGCGTGGTGTCGATGGTTTCCGGTTTGCCCGCTTTCAGCATTTGATCGGCATATTCTTGCGAATAGATTGAAATAAAATCCATGCCTAGGCTGGATAAAAACGGCGAGTCCGGATAATTCAGGCTGATTTTCACGGTGTAATCATCCACTTTCTCGACCGCTTTCAGCAATTTCGGAAAGTTCATCGATTTGAAATAAGGATAAGTCCCGTTCGAAACATTGTGATACGGATGGTTCGGATCAAGCTGACGCATAAATGAGAAAATCACGTCATCGGCGTTAAAATCGCGGCTTGGTTTAAATTCTTTACTGGAATGGAATTTCACCCCTTTACGCAAATGGAAGGTGTATTCCAAACCGTCTTCGCTGATATCCCAACTTTCCGCCAAGCCCGGCTCAAGGTTGGTTGTGCCACGTTCAAATTCCACCAAGCGGTTATACACCTGTTGCGAACTGGCATTATAGGATAACCCGTCCATCACCAACGCCGGGCTAAAACCGGTCGGCGCACGGCTGGTACAGTTGATAAAGGTGGTGTTGTCGGCTGCTTGAGCGACCATGCCCAAACCCACTAAAAGTGCGGTTAAAGAAAGTTTCGCGTGTAATTTCATGGAACCCCCGAAATGATTAATCAATCAAAAAGTACCCTAAGATACCGTTCTGCGCTGTATTTCAAAAGATCAAAATCGTCTTGATTATAACCGAATCATCTAACAATGCCTATTCTTGGTGACGCTTACTCATATTTTCACCGTCTTGCGGCTTCAAGCGCAGTAATAACGCCACCTGTAAAATCCCCACCGCCGCGACCGAGAAAAAGGTGTAACTGAACGCCTGCGCCACCGCACTTTTATCCAAAGCCTCCAGATAAATATTTAAAATCACCGCGGCAAAAGCAATGCCGAGCCCCAAACCGACCTGTTGGGTCACACTCAGCAACGTGCTGCCTTCACTGTTATTTTGTTGTGAAAACTCGCTAATGGTTAAGGTATTGGTCGCGGTGAATAACGTCGACATTGCCGCGCCGTATAGCACTAACGGCGGTAACAAGCCCCAAATGCCCCAACTTTTTTGCATTAATCCAAAGGTAATCAAACTGGCGCATAGTAATAACGTGGCGCCGAGCAGCACCCGCTTATAACTGAAACGAATCAATAACGGACGTAAAAAAGGCTTACAGATAATCGAGCTCACCGCAATCGGCGCCAACAGCCAACCGGCAACATCCGCCGGATAACCGTATGCCACCTGCAACATCAGCGGCAGCAAAAACGGCGCGCCCGAACCGCACACCCGCAAAACCAAATTGACTTGCGTGCCGATATTGAAGGTGCGGTATTGAAACAGGGAAAAGCCGAGCAACGGATTTTTCACCTTACGCGCATAATAAAAATAGAATAGAAATAAGCCGAAACCGATCAGCAGCACAATCACAGCCGACGACAAATCAAACGTACGGTTGCCAATCATATCCATGCCGAGCGTAATCCCGACCAATGCGCCGCCGAATAAGAAAAAGCCTATCCAATCAAACCGCTTTACCGCGGCAGTCAGATTCGGCATAAAATATCCGCATAATAAAAAGCCCAATACGCCGATCGGAATATTCATTAGAAAGATCCAATGCCAACTGGCATAAGTCACCAACCAGCCACCGAGAATCGGACCGACAATCGGACCGATTAAGCCCGCCATCACCATCATATTCAATGCGGAAATAATTTCATGGCGCGGCACGCTTTTGATGATCGCCAAGCGCGCGGTCGGCATCATCAACGCACCGCCGGCACCTTGTACGATCCGCGCCAGAATCAAAGTATCCAAACTGATCGCCAGCGAGCAAAAAACCGATCCGAGAATAAACAGCACAATCGCCAGCCGAAACACACGTAAAGTGCCGAAACGATCCGCCAGCCAACCACTGAGCGGAATCAGCAACGCCACCGTCAAGGCATAACTAATCACCGCCAACTGCATTTCCAACGGTGCTTCATTCAGATCCGCGGCAATTGCCGGTAAAGCGGTGTTTAAAATCGTCGCGTCGAGGGTTTGCATAAAAAGTGCGGTTGACGCCACCCAAGCCAAGCCTTGATAGCTTTTACCCATAGCGCACTTTTCCTGTTTGTTGCTGCCAGTGATAGATAAAATCGGCAATCATTGCAATATCATTCAAATCCAAATGGGCGATATGTTCCGCTGTCTGCACAGGATAATCGGTTGCCAACGCCAACACCAACGAATCCATTTCCGGCAACGGCTTTGTCATGCCTTGACGGTGGAGCAAAATTTTGGGGAGCGGTTCGTGTTTGAACCCTTCGACCAACACCAAATCACTGCGATTCGAATCAAGCTGTTGCGCCAAATAGCTTAGCGAAACCGCACTTTGATCACGATTTTCACTCATCACCGCCCAACGTTGATCGCACGCCACCGCCACTTGCGTGGCACCGGCTTGGGTCATTCGCCAGCTGTCTTTGCCGGCTTTATCGGTGGTCACATCGTGGTGGGTGTGTTTAATCACCGCCACCCGCAGCCCTTTTTGTTGCAACTGCGGTAATAATTTTTCCAATAATGTGGTTTTACCGCTGCCGCTGTAGCCGCTAATCCCCAACATCGGAATGCCGCTGCTCGCTCGGTGGCGGTTGAGTTCATCCAATTGTTGCAAATAATTGAAGTTGGCAAACGCCTGCGGCTGATCGCTGAAATCCACCACGGCATACCGTTGCTGCTGCATAAAGTCGCGCACCTTACGCCCGCCGTGTTGCAAATAATTCTGTAGATCGGCGATCACCCGCTTATGCAACAGTGCAAATGTCGGGTGCTCCCGTTCGCCGTCACTGGCGTAGGCAAGATCTAAACCTGGTGCCGAAACCGCACTTAACAAACGTTGTGCCAAATCCAGCGGCAGAAACGGCGCGTCGCACGGCACAAACAGCACCCAATCGTGCGCACTGTGTTTCAAACCGCTCAACATCCCGCTCAACGGCCCGAGAAAACCGTCCAACTCATCCATAAACACCGGCAAACCGCACTTGGCATAATGTTGCTGATGGCGGTTGGCGTTAATCAAGATCTGCCCCACTTGTGATTGTAAGCGGGCCCTCACGTGCGAAAAGAGCGGTTTCCCCTGCAATAATTGCAAGCCTTTGTCCGCCCCCTGCATCCGCCGCGACAAGCCGCCGCATAAAATCACCGCACTGATTGGTTGTGTTTTCATCTGTTCTCTCTGTTGCAATTCCGCTTTTCTTTGCTATCATCGCACAAATTGAAAATGAAACAAAGGTTAAGCAAATTATGAAATGTCATCGTTTAAATGAAGTGCTGGAACTGATCCGGCCGCACTGGTCGCAAGAGCCCGATTTGAGCTTAATGGAATTTTTACAAAAAATTGCGGTCGAAGCAGGGTTCGACAAACCTATTGCCGAACTCAGCGATGAAGTGATTATTTATCACCTGAAAATGCGCGGCGCCGACAAACACGAGCCGATTCCGGGCATTAAAAAAGATTATGAAGACGATTTCAAAACCGCGCTGTTAAAAGCACGCGGCATTATTAAATAACTAACTCTTATCAAGGATATTTATGAAAAAACTATTTTTACTTTTGGCGGCATTATTCAGTGTTAACGCAGCACAAGCGGCGGATTTCATTCCTCAGGAAGGCAAACAATTTATCACCATTAACCAACCGGCAACGGTCGATAAAGAAGTGATCGAGTTTTTCTCATTTTACTGCCCGCATTGTGCCAATTTCCAATTGGAATACAAAATCCCGCAAGCCATTCAAGAAAAAATGCCGCAAGGCACACAATTCGTGAAATATCACGTCAATTTCTTGGGACGCGCCTCTGAAGATTTAACCCGCGCTTGGGCATTGGCAATGGCGACCAACACCACCGATTTGGTCGAAAACGCACTGTTCGAAGCGGCTCAAGCCAACAAAATCGGCTCAATGTCCGACATTCGCAAAATCTTTTTGGATAAAGGCATAAGCGCCGAACAATTCGATAACGGCATTAACAGCTTCGCCGTCAACGGCTTGGTCAATAAACAAGTGAAAGCCCTTGAACAATACCAAGTGCGCGGCGTGCCGGCATTCTTCGTCAACGGCAACAAACAAATCGAAACCGGCGGCTTCAGCGATTCCAAAAGCGTAGCGCAATTCGTGGAAAACTATACCGATACGGTGTTGTATTTGTTGAATCAATAATTCCGTGTGATAAGAGGACGCCTGTTGAAGCATTTAACAGGCGTTTTTTACCGCTTTAAACCTTCCGTAAAATTCTATAGCATGGCATGTATAAATATACTTTTATACTTAGAGAGGAATCTAATGATGCCGTTACAAACTGTAAAAACGACTCTGGATTTCCCGATCAATCTCAAAAAATCGGTTAAAACCCGCCTTGCCGTCACAGGTCAAACCATGCGCGAATACGTTATTGCCTTAATAGAAAAAGATCTGGCAAATGCCGAACAGGAAGATTGGTTTAACGAATTACCTGAATATGCCAAAGCACATTTTATCAAAATAGATGAAGAAATTCGCAATGGCACTTTTCAGCTTGAAGCCGAAGCTGATACTGAAAAAATGACACATCTTGGCAACGATCTCTGGCAAGGGAAAATTCAATCTGCCAATGAACTCAGAAAGAGATTAACTGAATGTTAGAATTCAAAAATACCTTTCTCGCATTTATTTTTTATCAGGTTTTAAGTCTAGATACACAACTCGAAATTCGTACCAGAATCCAAGAAAAAATTATTCGCGCTCTCGTACGGTCAATGCTAATTTAGTTAAAGTGGTTAAAAAACAGCATATTAATTGCTATTTTTCCATTGTACAAAATAAGCCTGTGATCACTGCATTCCAGTTTGGTCGCTCCGCCCTGTTATGTGACGATACGCAGGCAGAAACGATTTTATCCGCAATTGACTATCTCCGACAAAACGGGTTATCGCAAGATGACTTTTTCTGACGTCTGCAGTTCTTCTACTCAGTATCAATACACATAAATTTCAGCCATATCACAAAAAAAAGTTGACTTATTTTTATGAATTGGTTTAATGCTTGCCGACTTATCTTTCGTACTATAGAGGAACTATTATGGCTGACAGTTTTAGCGTAACCCGCCGTTTTTTTGATGATAAAAACTACCCGCGCGGGTTTTCCCGTCACGGTGATTACACCATTCGCGAATCCGACACCTTGGAAAAACACGGGCAAGCGTTTATCGAGTTGGAGTTGGGCAACCGTGCGCCGATCAATGCCGAAGAAGAGCAATTTGTCGCGGTTTGCCGCAATGAACGCCAACCTGAAACCTTTTTTGAAAAAACCTGGTGCAAATACCGTGCGCGCATTTCCAGCGTAAAACGGGTTTATACCCTGTCCGGTTTAGCCGCAGCCGATACGGTTGACGACTACGGCAACAACGACTAATCTCGTCGCTCCATTATCCGTTGGCGCGCGCAAGGTGCGCCGGCGTGAGTTATTCCGCAACAGAAAACCGCACTTTTATTCAGCTTAACGGCAAAAAATGTTACACTAACGCCATTCTATCTAGCCCGAAAACCAATAAACGACCGTATGCCGAATCAAACCTTAGCGATTGCGCAATATCCCCGACTATTAGCCGATAAACAACATAAACTCGCTGAATTACTTGCGCCGTTTTCTGCCCCTGCGCTGGAGGTGTTTGCTTCCGAGCCTGAACATTATCGTATGCGCGCCGAATTTCGCATTTGGCACGACTTTCGTACTGACAATAAAGGCGAGCTGTACCATATTATGTTCGATCCGCAAACCAAACAGCGTTATCGGGTCGATCAATTCCCGGTCGCCAGCCGTTTGATTAACCGCATGATGGCGGCGATTATTCCGCTGCTACAACGGCAACCGCACTTGGCGCACAAACTGTTTCAGATTGATTATCTCAGCACCCGAAGCGAAAAAATTATCGTCAGCCTGTTGTATCACCGCCAATTGGACGAAGAATGGCAACAACAAGCGCAAATTTTGCGCCAAACCCTGCAACGGCAAGGTTTTGATCTGCAACTGATCGGGCGCGCCAGCAAGCAGAAAATCTGCTTGGAACAAGACTATATTGATGAAGTACTGACCATCAACGGGCGTGATTACACCTATCGCCAAGTGGAAAACAGCTTCACCCAGCCGAACGCCGGCATTAACGTGAAAATGATTGAGTGGGCGCTTTCCTGCACGCAAGGCAGTCAGGGCGATTTGCTGGAGCTTTATTGCGGCAACGGCAACTTTTCCGTGGCGCTGGCGCAAAATTTCCGCAAGGTGCTGGCGACTGAAATCGCCAAACCGTCGGTGGCGGCAGCTCAGTTCAATATTGCCGAAAACCGTATCGACAACCTGCAAATTATCCGCATGTCGGCGGAAGACTTCACCCAAGCGATTAACGGCGTGCGCCAATTCAACCGTTTGCAAGGGATTGACCTCAGCGCTTATCAGTGCGAAACCGTGTTGGTCGATCCGCCGCGCGCCGGATTGGACGAAGAGACGGTGAACATGGTGCGGCAATATCCGCGCATTTTGTATATTTCCTGCAATCCGCATACCCTGTGCGGCAATTTGCAAACCCTGTGCCAAACGCACCGCATTAAACGGGCGGCGTTGTTTGATCAGTTTCCTTACACCGAACATATGGAAAGTGCGGTTTGGTTGGTTAAGATCTGATGGGCATTCAACTATTGTGCGAAGACGCAACCAAACAAGCCGAGTTTGACCGCACTTGCTCCACTTTACATTTAACGCATGATCCTGCGGCAATTTTAGCCTTAGTGCAAACCGCCGAACGGCTGGAATTGCGCAAACTGGACGAGCCGAAGCTGGGAGCGGTGGCGGTGGATTTCATCAACGGCGCAATGGCACATCGGCGCAAATTCGGCGGCGGACGCGGCGAAGCGGTCGCCAAAGCCGTAGGGATTAAACAAGGTTTTTTGCCAACGGTGATTGACGCTACTGCCGGACTGGGGCGCGACGCCTTTGTGCTGGCGGCAATCGGCTGCCAAGTGCGGTTAATCGAGCGCCATCCGGTGGTCTTTGCATTGCTGCAAGACGGCTTACGGCGCGGCTACCAAAATGCGGAAATCGGCAGTTGGCTGCAACAAAACATGCGCTTACTGCCAATCAACAGCCTGACCGCACTTTCGCCTGCCGCAGATAGCGCCGATGTGATTTATCTCGATCCGATGTATCCGCATAAACAAAAAAGCGCCTTGGTTAAAAAAGAAATGCGGATTTTTCAGCATTTAGTCGGCGCCGATTTAGACGCCGATCAACTGCTCGCCCCGGCACTGCAATTGGCGCACAAGCGCGTAGTCGTAAAACGCCCCGACTACGCCCCGTTCCTAGCCGAACAAAAACCGCACTTCAGCCAGAAAACCAAAAACCATCGTTTTGATGTGTATATGGGATTGGGGTAAGATAATTTATTATTCGAGCTGCGTTAGCGTTAAGGAAGGAGCATGAAAAAAACAATCTGTCTAAATATGATTGTCAAAGATGAAGCGAATATTATTCAGGATACATTAAGCAATATTATTCAGCATATTGATCTTGATTATTGGGTTATTTCCGACACCGGCTCTTCCGATCGCACCGTCGAAATTATTACGGATTTTTTTGCTCAGCATAACATTCCGGGTGAAATTTACCATCATGCTTGGGTTAATTTTTCATATAACCGTAATTTGGCATTAGAACAATGCCAAGGCAAAGCCGATTATGTTTTTATTTTTGATGCCGATGATCGTTTTACGGGCACATTTACTTTACCGGACTTAACCGCCGACAGTTATTATTTTTTAATGTCCAATCAGGGGACTGATTATCAACGCCCATTGCTAATTAAAAATAATCGGCAATTTTTTTGGCGTAGCGTGTTACACGAATTTTTGGAATCCAAACAACAAAATCCTTCAAAAGCGTTTATTAATGGCGACTACCATATTATTTCCGGGCGCTTTGGCAATCGCAGCCAAGATCCGAATAAATATCTGAAAGATGCTAAGTTGTTAGAGACGGCTTATCAGCAACCCGACGATGAGGATTTAAAAGCGCGATATGCCTTTTACTGCGCTCAATCTTACCGTGATGCGGAACAATATGACAAAGCCATCGAATGGTATCAGCAACGGATCAATCTGGGCGGTTGGATCGAGGAAGTCACCTGTTCTTATGAAAATCTCGGTATTTGTTACGAAAAAAATCATGCTTATCAAACTGCCATTTATACTTGGCTAGAAGGGTATGATTATAATCCGAAGCGGATCGAATGTTTATATAATGCAGTGCGTTTATTACGTATCCAAGGGAAATGTAAATTAGCCTATCAACTTGGGTTAATTGCCAAAAACATTCCATTTCCACAGAATGATATTTTATTCGTTAAAAAATCCGTGCATGATTTTTGGATCGATTTTGAATTGTCGATTAGTGCTTATTACGTAGATGATTTTAAATTAGGCTATGACTGCTGTAAAAAAATCTTATTCTCCAATCCCGAGCCACATATCAGAGATATCACCATTAATAATTTAAAATTTTATCAACGACAAGCAGCGCAAGATTCAAATTCTGAGGTACAAAAATTATTAAGCACACTAAACGAAAATCTATCTCCGCAAAATAATACAACCGGCACCGCCATTATCAACTATTTAACCACATTATAAACGCAAAAAACGAGCCTTTCCCTCCCCATTTTTCTTTCGAAAAATGGTACTCCCTCCGCATGCGGAGGGAGAGAAATAAAAAAAGCCGTGTTAATCAACACGGTTCAAACCGATAACAACGTCTATGTTTCAGATCCTTTCTCTCCCTCCACATGCGGAGGGATGGAAATAAAAAAACCGTGTTAATCAACACGGCTTATCTTTTGAATTGCGGCTTATTTTATTGCCGAAATGACTACGCGGCGGTTTGGTTTTAAGCAGTCGCGCAAGGCTTTCCCTTGTTCCGCTTCGCACGCCGCTACTTGATCCGCTTTGCCGCGCCCGATTGCCGTGACCGCACTTGGCGCGAAACCGTTTTGTACGAAGTAGGCTTTCACCACATCGGCGCGACGCTGTGAAAGTGCCAGATTATAGCTGTCCGATCCCAGACGATCGGTATAACCTGAAATTTCAACCGCTTTCACGTTCTGTGCTTTTAAATTTTTGATAACGCCGTCAAGGGTCGCTTTGCCGTTGGCATTTAAATTACCCGCATCAAAATCAAACAGAAAATCACCGGATAATTCATATTGATTGTTACAGCCTTGCGGTTTCCAGAAGAATGATTGTGCGTTCATCTCTTTGTCGAACAACACCTTATATTGGCAGATTTTGTGCTCGCCGTTTTGACGGTAGTTAAACACATAATCCCATTCGCGCACCGCAAACAGCCCTTCCGCATAGTGCGGTCTGCCAATCAGGTAATACAGCTGATCTTTGTTCATCCCTTTTTCGATCATGCGCACGTTGTCCCAATTCGGCCAAATGCCGTATTGCGAGCCGCTGAAATTCACGCCGGCGTCTTCAATTTCAGGAAAGATCGGATTATCGGTTGTGCCGTCTTGTTTGACATCGCTTAAATTCCCGCAAGCGGCTAATAAAAATGCCGCCGCCAACGGAAATGCTTTTTTTATTGTGTTTTTCATTATTCTCATCCTTATTGTTATAGGGGCGAATCCGCCCCTATTATTTTACTACCACTGATAACCCACGCTGACCGAACCGCCGACATCACCTTGGCTGGTTGACATTCCGCTCAGTTTAACCCCGATTTTACCGTTGTCGGAAACACGCGACACCCCGATTGCCAACGCATTCTCACCCCGGAAAGTCCCCGCGCCAACTGCCACCATTGAGTGACCCGGCAGATAGGCTTGATACAAACCGGCGGTCGCCAAGGCACCGGCAATACCGGCACGGGCTCTGCCGTCAACTTCATTAATACGACCGTTCAAGGCGTTACCCATTGATTTCACCTGACCAACCGTCGCCGCGTCGTTATTTTCAACACCGTCAGCAATATTGGTAATGCGGTTGCCGCCATTGTTCAAACCGTTTGCGGTTAAGGATACATCACCGTTTGCACCGCCTTTCACCCGAATACCCGCTGTCGACATGGTGGTATTACCCGTGGTGATACTGGTAAATTCCGGCGTATCCGTCATGCTAATTGTCAAGGTGTTGCCACTCACTGCGGTCTTAATATTATTACCGCCTTTCACATTCACCGTATTACCCAACTTGGCTTCATAACTGCCTTCATCACCGGCAAATGTGATCGGTTTCACCACTTCACGGTTAAAATAATTCAACGCACCGCCGACGCTATTGGCTGTCACCGTCGAACCATCGGTTTTAGTGATAGTATAAGTCGGTGCCGTCACGTTCCCGTTGGCATCCACTGTCGAACCACCGCCCAATGCCGTCGCAACCGCGTTGGCGGTATTATGCAGCTGCCCTGTGGTCGCCACATTGTTGCTGCCAGCGCTTACTTCAGACGGTTTATTAATGCTCACGCTATCGAGCGTAAGCTCTTTCGCCAGATCAAAGGTTACATTGTTGTCGGCTTTGCTGATCACAATATTCTTATCGCTATTGTTCAGATCTACCGTAGCTGCCGGTGCGATATTCCCTGCATTAACACCGTTATTGACCGATAAATTCCAGCCTTTTCCGGCTTGTTCTGCCGCAGCATTGGCTTGATCGTTAGCCGCTTTAATCGCAGCGTCAATCGTGTTTTGCCCCGTACCGCCAATATTGTTATTGGTATAAGTACCGGTTGCGGCATCATAAGTGGTTGCTCCGCCGATAAGATTTTTCACCCCCTCGGCTTGATTAAACAACTGACCGCCATTAACCGCATCTTTGCTGTCTTTTGCGACATTGCCGTTTGCTACATTCGTGATTTGTTTGTCACCGGCATTAATACCGTCGGTGCTAATCTTCACATCACCAACGGTTAAACCTGTGGTATCTAACTTCACGTTATCACCGGCGGTAACGCTGTTCACACTAATGTCATCATTCAGCTTCACTGCAAACGTGGTCGTTTTAACACCATCGGCATTCGTAACTTCTGTTGGTGTGACCGTAATTGAACCGCCATTTTCTGCAGTAACCACGCTCTTATCCGCATTAACGGTATAAGTTGCACCACCATTAAGACGCTCACCTTCTGTTTTCACATTCGTATTTTCGCCGGCTTTAACGACTACTCGACCATAAGCAACGCTATCAATAATGGCGTCAGTCAACTGACCTAAATTCACGGCATCACTATCATTCACCGCATTCGCAACATTCTGAATTCGATTACCACCGTTATCTAAGCCGTTTTCAGTTAAACTTACCGGTGCTTTATTCGGATTTGCAGAAGCAATTGTCATACCTTTCGCATTGATAACATTGCTAAAACCATCATTATCCACAAAAGTCGCACTGCTGAGATTTTGCAGATTACGTGCCATTTTCAGCACCAGATCACCGTTTTCATTATCCACACGGATATTTTTATCGGTTACTTCCGCCTCTTCCGCAACATTGCCCTTAATGGTTAAGGTTTGGTTTAAGGCTTTCGGGATCACCTCGCCGACATCGCCTTTAAATTTCAAACCGTCATTCAATGTCGCGATCTCGTTTCCGCCAACCGTTAAGCGCGGTTGGGTTGTACCGTCTGCGCCGTTTAGACCCGGTTTGCCGTCTTTCACCCCGATAGTCGCCGTTGCACCGTCTTTGCCGTTCAAGCCGATGGTGCCGTCGGCGCCGTTCAGGCTGATACCGTCTTTGCCATCGGCACCTTTGATTGCCAATGCACCGGCTTCGTCATCGTTACCGATAGTGATGTCTTTGTCTAACGCAATTTTATAATCGGTTACGCCGTTATCATCTTTTTCGCCGGCAGTCACCGTAATCCCGTTACCTTCGGATACCGTGGTTTTTTCTGCATTTACGGTGTAAGTGGTAACCTTGCCGTCAGCACTGGTGCTGTTATCAACCGTGACATTTTTACCGGCTTCAACCACCGCACTTTTCTCGTTATCTGCGATGTTTTTCGCCAAGGCGTCTAACTGGTCTTTGTTGACCGCGTCTTTGCCGTTCACAGCGTCAGCCACATTGCTAATCGTTGTGCCGCCTGCGTTGATACCGTTTTTATCGATTGCAACTTTATCGCCAACTTTCAGCGCTTCGGTAGCAATATTCGCCAAATCCGTCAGGTTTTTCGCCAACTGAATCGCAATTGAGCCGTCTGCGCTGCCGATGGTTTTGATGTTGTTCGCCGTGGTTTCATCGGTCGCACCACCGGTAATGCTCAACACTTCAGCCGGTTTACGCGTGATAATGGTGTCGTTATCCCCTTTAAATTGGGCGGTGTTGTTTTGGATCGCATTATAAACATCGCCGCCGTTGACCGCACTTTTGCTGCCTTCGGTTACACTTCCGCCATGATTAATGGTCACACTGTCAAACGCAACCTCTTTTGCCGTCGAGACTTTAATATTGCCGTTCTCGTTGGAAACCACGATATTGTCACCATTGACAAAGTTCACACTGTTATTTTTTTGATCCACCGTTTTCACAGCCGTGCCGTTCACTTGCGCCGTCCAAGATTGAAGTGCGCTGTCGGCATTTTTCAGGCTTGCTTGGGTTTCCGCATTTAAACCTACCGTAATTTGCTTATCACTAACTGCGGTTTCTACGCCGTTGTGCCCAACCACATCAAAACGCTTACTGTCATTATTGATCACAATACCGTCCGCTTTGGCTTGTGCGTCTGCGCCGACGGTAAAGTCGCCTAATTTGTTACCGGCAGCCGTTTCAACCGCGTCTAATTGTTGCTTGTTAACCGCATCGGTAGGGTTTTCTCCGTTCGCGACATGAGTAATGGTATTGCCGCCGTTGTTTAATCCGTTATTGGTTAAACTCACCGGATTATTTGCACCGCCATTGATCGTCACGCCATCATTATTAAGCGCAGTATTCCCTGCGGTAACGCTCGTTGCTTTAACATCGCTAAAGGTTGGCGCCGCCACCGTTGCGACAGTAATATTATTGCCGTCACGGGTGATGTTAATATTGTCGCCATCAACAAACCGCACGGTATCACTGGCTTTAACCGCACTTGCTTCATCGCCATTGGCTTGTAGCTTCCAGGTTTGATTTTGCAAGTTAGTGATGTTATTCGCATTGGTCGTTACATTTTGATTGGTGGCAAACAACTGACCGCCATTCACCGCCTCTTTGCTGTCGGCGGCAACCGCACCGTCAGCCACATTGGTAATTTTGTTATTGCCGTTGTTTAAACCACTGCTGGTCAAACTCACCGGATTTTCACCATTGGCAATCGTAATACCGTCGCTATTCACTTTGGTATCACCGCTAGTCACACTATCCACCGTCAAATCTTTTGCCGTCGAGACTTTAATATCGCCGTTCTCGTTAGAAACCACGATATTGTCACCGTTGACAAAGTTCACGCTGTTATCTTTCTGATCCACCGTTTTCACATCGTTGCCGTTGACTTTCGCCGTCCATGATTGAAGCGCACCGTCTGCCTTGGTCAAACTATCTTTAGTCGCTTGTGACAAACTGATCGCATAGTCAGTCACATTGTTTGCTTTGTCTTCCGTTGGCGTTGCCACTAAACCGCCGCTATCTGCTGCGGAAACCGTTGATTTTTCGGCATTCACAGTATAAGTCGTCACGTTGCCATCAACGGTTGACGTAACAGTGGTGTTGTTGCCTTGTTTGACAACCGCACTTTTCTCACCGGCTGCGATGTTTTTCGCCAACTCGTCCAACTGCGATTTGTTTACCGCATCATTTGCCTCTGTACCATCGGCAATATTGGTGATTTTATTGCCACCGTTGTTTAAGCCACTATTCGTCAGGCTAACCGTGTTCGTTGGGTTATCTGCGGTTGGCGCATTAATGGTCACACCGTCAGTACTCATTGTGGTATTGCCCGTAGTGACGCTGGTGACATTTAAATTTGGGTTTAATGCCAAAGCAATGCCCGTTACGCTGGCGGTTGTCGTAATATTGTCATCACCAGTTATTGCAACCGTTTCACCCAATTTTTTAACGCCGGTCGTGGTATTGTTATCCGCCGTAAACGTTAAGCCTTTGTTGGCAATATCGTTCGCTGCCTCAGCACCTTTCTTAATCTCCGCTTTCGTCTCATCGGTTAAATCCAGTGCGTAATCCGTCACATTTGTGGTGTTATCTTTCGCCCCTTTCGTGACTTTAACCGCACTTTCCTCCGTTGCCGAAACACTGGCGCCGTCGGCATTCACGGTATAGACACTTTGCCCGTCCGTCCCTTCGGTTTTCACGACAGAAGCCACATTTGTTCCCTGGCTAACTTCAGTTTTCGCTGCCGCCGCCGCTTTTTGCACATCACCGATATTCGCCGCATTATTGGCATTCGTACCACCACTGGCAACATTGCTAATCGTTGTGCCGCCTGCGTTGATACCGTCTTTATTGATTTCAACTTTATCGCCGACTTTGATTGTTTCCGTCGCAATACTGCTCAACCCGGTAAGGTTTTTCGCCAATTGAATCGCAATAGAGCCGTCGGCATTCCCTACCGTTTTGATATTATTCGCCGTGGTGTCGCCTGTTGCTCCGCCGGTGATACGCAACACTTCCGTCGGTTTACGCTTAATCACAGTATCGTTATCCCCTTGGAATTGGGATTCGCTATTTTGAATCGCGCGATAAACATCACCTCCGTTGACCGCACTTTTGCTGCCTTCGGCAACATTTCCACCCTTATTAAGGGTCACACTGTCAAAGCTAACCTCTTTTGCCGTCGAGACTTTGATATCGCCGTCTGCTTCGGCAGTGATTTCAATATTGCCGCCATTCACAAAATTGACGTTCGCGTTATCTTTATTCACCACTTTCGCTTCCGCACCGTTCACTTGCGCCGTCCAAGATTGAAGTGCGCTATCGGCTTTAGTCAGGCTTTCTTTGCTCGCGTCTGACAGATCCACTTTATAGTCGGTTACATTATTCGTATCCGGCGTAGCGGATGTTACTGTAACCGCACTTGAACCGGCTGAAGTTTTGGCGCCATTTGCATTGACAGTGTAAACGGTTTGATTGTTATCACCCTTGCTCTCCTCCACTGAAGCAACGTTAGTGCCGGCTTTGACCTCACTTTTCGCTGCCGCCGCCGCTTTTTGTACATCGCCGATGTTCGCCGCATTGCCGGTCACATCACCGCCACTGGCAACATTCGTAATCTGATTGCCACCGTTATTTAACCCGGTGTTAGTCAAACTGACATTATTGGTTCCACCCGTGATTGTCACGCCATCATTATTAAGCGTAGTATTCCCTGCGGTAACGCTATCCACGTTCAATGCTTTGTTTAGTGCAATTTTCACCCCATCTGCGCTTGCCGTGGTAGTGATATTGTTATCGCCATTAACTGCAACTTGGCTGCCCAACAGTTTTTCATCGGTGCTGCCACTGTCGCCAGTAAAGGTTAAGCCTTTGCTGTCAACTGCCTCTTTGGCGTCAACGCCTTTTTTGATGTTATCTTTGGTGGTTTGGGTTAAGTCCAGCGCATAATCAGTGATGTTGGTGCTGCTGTTTTTCTCGGCTTTAGTCACACTGACCGCACTTCCTTCTGCCGCAGAAACACTAGCGCCGTCGGCATTCACGGTATAAACCGTTTGTTTATCCGCACCGGTTTCTGATGTCACTGACGCCACATTCGTACCGGCTTTGACCTCACTTTTCGCTGCCGCCGCCGCTTTTTGTACATCGCCGATGTTCGCCGCATTGCCGGTCACATCACCGCCACTGGCAACATTGCTGATAACTTGGCTATTCGCATTAATGCCGTCTTTGCTGATGTAAGTTTTGCCGCCAACATTCACACCTTTGTCGTCCAACACCACTTGGTTCGCACCGGTGCCGACAGTGGCTTTATCAAAGCTCACTTCTTTTGCCGTGGCAATGGTAATGTTGTTACCGTCACGGCTGATATCGATATTCTCACCGTTAATAAACTGCACCGTATCGTTAGCTTTAACCGCACTTGCTTCATCGCTATTCGCTTGTAGTTTCCACGTTTGATTTTGCAAATTAGCAATATCGGTTGTGTTATTGTCCGCTTTAGTTTCAACGGTATCCAACTGCGACTTGTTCACTGCGTCTGTGTCGTTCACACCTTCAGCCACATTGGTGATGGTGTTGCCACCGTTGTTTAAGCCGGTATTAGTCAAACTCACCGGATTTGTACCATTAGCAATGGTAATTCCGTCATTATTCACAGTGGTGTTGCCGGTTTTCACGCTGTCAACCGTCAGGTTTTTGCTTAGCGCCAAGGCAATACCTGTCGCGCTGGCAGTTGAGGTAATATTCTCATCACCTGTCACTGCCACTGTTTCACCCAGCTTTTTAACGTCGGTTTTGCTATTGTTGTCGCCGGTAAAGGTCAAGCCTTTGTCTGCAATATCAGTTGCAGCTTCAACACCTTTTTTGATGTCTGCTTTAGTGGCGTCAGTTAAATCAACTGCGTAATCCGTCATATTCGTAGTGCTATCTTTCTCGCCTTTGGTCACTTGAACCGCACTTCCTGCGGAGACACTTGTGCCATCAGCATTGACGGTATAAGTAGTTACCGTGCCGTTGACCACTGGATCATTTACCGTGACATTATTGCCTGCTTGCACCACAGTGGTTTTGTTTGCCGAGTTAATCGCATTTGCCACATCCGTTGCCGTCGCAAAATTATCACCTGCATTTTGTGCACTGACATCGCCATTATCCGCTACGGTGAAACCCGATTTATTCACCGCATAACTGACGGTTGAAGTGCCATTCGCAGTGTTCACCGCCGCAGTCGTGCCGCTGCCATTCACAAAATTCACCGTATCGCCCGGCGCCACTTTTGATGACGTGCCGCTGTTAGCTTGAATATTCCAGCCTTTGCCCGCCACTTCCGCAACTGCATATAACTGGCTACCGTTGATCGCGTCCGTTGACGTCGCCGTGATACGACCTGCCGCCACATTTTGAATTTGACGTTCTGCGCCGACGCTGCCGACACTGAATGCATTTTTAGGTGCATTACCGGCAAAACCGCTATAATTGATACCGTTGACGGTGGCGCTGCTCACTTGTGTAGCCGCGATCGTTGTCGAGTTTTGACCAATGGCAACATCGCCGGCGGTTACCGCTGCCTTAGCATTCTCACCGATAGCGACCGAAGAAGCATTACTGCTTGCTTTCTCACCAATCGCAACACCACGTATAGCAGCATTAGACGCTTCACCGATCGCGATTGCACTCGTTCCGCCGGTCGTACTGTTGCTCCCCATGGCAATGGCGTTAGTGCCGGTTGCACTGGCGGAATTTCCCAGTGCAATCGACGCAGCACCTGCTGCTTTGGCACTACTACCGACTGCGACAGAGTTGGTGGCGGTTGCACCCGAAGCATAACCTGCGGCTACCGAATTAGCACCGCTGGCAGTTGATGTATTCCCTAACGCCAGAGTATTTCTATGCTGCGCTTTAGCATTATTACCCACTGCGGTAGACGAATCATTCGTCGCCTGCGCACCTGCACCAACCGCAGTTGCATAATTGCCTGTTGCGCTCGCCGCCACACCAGCCGCCAAGGCGTCCGTGCCGGTCGCCCCTTTATTATCGTAGTTACCGGCGGTTTTGTCAGTGCTGTTCACACTGTAGAAATGGGTTTTTGCCGCTGCAACCGCACTTTGCACATCACCGATATTGGCAGCATTGTTGACATCGTTGCCTCCGCTGGCGACGTTAGTTATCGCTTTATTACCGGCGTCGATACCATCTTTGTTGATTGCTACATTGCCCCCTGCGGTCAAGCTGTCGAAAGTAACATCTTTAGCGGTAGAAACTTTAATATCACCGTTTTCATTGGAGATCACAATATTATCGCCATTAACAAAATTCACACTGTTTTTATCTTTGTCAATGGTTTTAGCGGTTTCACCGTTCACTTGCGCCGTCCAAGATGACAGGGCTGCATCGGCTTTTTCCAATGAGCGTTGTGCTTCTTCGGTTAAGCTCAATTCATAGCCGGTAATTTTATCGTTTTCGTTGGTGTTGGTTTCCAATAATAAGCCGCTGTCGGCTTTCACGCTAACCAAGACTTTTTCCGCATCCACTTGATACGTGGTGACATCGCCAACGGTGTTTGATCTCACGCTGGTATTTTTACCGTCAACCACGTTAACGGTTTTTGCCGCCTGTTGTGCCACTTTCTTTAATTGCGATACATTCACAGCATCGGTATCGGCTTTGCCCTCGGCCAAGTTAGTGATTGTTTTGTTGCCCGCATTAATGCCGGCAACAATCATGCTTGGTCCGTTGGTAATGGTGACGCCATTATCATTCATTAAGGTGTTGCCGGTTTGGACGCTGCCTTTTACACCAAGATTAATCTTTTCAGCTAATTTAATGTTTAAGCTATTATTATTTATATTGCTTACGACACCGATATTGTTATCGGTCAACGAACCTGTTGCGCCACCGTTCACTTCTAAGGTTTGTCCTAACGTACGCTGAATGTCAGTACCGCTGTCTCCCGAGAATGTAAGCGGTTTGTCTGCCAATTTTTTTAATTGCGCCACGTTCACAGCGTCAGTGTCGGCAGAACCTGCCGCTAAATTGGTGATTTGACGGGTTTGACCGTTGCCGCCGATAGAGACGGCTGCCGTTGTTGCGCGCCATGTTGCATTCGTTGCGGTTGAGGCGGCTGATGTGAGCGGATCATAACCGGCTGAGCCCGCCGCCCGATTGGCAACACTGCTTGAACCCAAGGCAACGCCGCCTTCAACGGTTGCGCTTGAACGGGAACCCAAAGCGACTGCTTGTGTTGCCGTTGCGTCACCGGAAAGGGCAATGGACTCCGTACCGACAGCATTCGCCAACAAACCTAATGCTGCGGAAAAACTGCCGCTTGCACTGGCATCAGTCCCCAATGCAATCGACTGATGTCCGGTTGCAGAGGCTTTATGACCGATTGCCGTCATTGAAGTTACACTGGTATTTGCGCCTTGCGCTTTCGCATCTGTACCAATCGCAATACTGTTTGGTGAAAGTGATTGTGCATCACGTCCGATTGCAGTGGTGTTCTTTTGTGCAGATCGGGTTCCTTGACCGATCGCAATCGCATCATCACCGGTGGCGCGGGAATTTGTACCGACCGCAATGGCATCGGCGCTGGTTGCCCGTGTTGCCGTTCCCGTTGCTAAATTACTGGTGGTTGCGGTTGAAGAACCGATTGCAATTGCACGGTTTCCGCTTGCCTGTGAAGAATGCCCGACCGCAAACGCATTATTGCCGCTTGCAGTGGCTACATTACCAAGTGCGGTTGAATAATTGCCGGATGCCGTAACCTGACGACCAATGGCGATTGCCGTATTGCCTGAGGCGTTATTTACCGTTCCCAGGGCGACGGCCGATGTACCAGTCGAGGTGTTCGCCAAACCCAGTGCGGTGGCATAAAAACCGGTGACATCATTATTGTTACCAAATGCAAATGCCATTGTACCCTCTTCACCAGCAACCCCGGCAAGGTTGTTATAACCGACTGCGGTACTGCCGGCGTAGGCTTTACTGTGTTCGCCGATGCTGACAGCAGACGGTTTCATGCCGGTTATCATTGTTCCAGCCTCATCTGTATCGCGAAATGCTACTGAATTGCCATTTGTACGATCAGCAATCAATTGAACAGGACCAAAATTTGAAGAATAAGCATGTGCCCCAATCGAAATATTAGCGCCTTGATTAATGGTCGGTGAAACAGCGCTATCGGCTATGGCTTGTGTTCCGATCGCAATCGCTGCCGCTGCATACGACTGCGCCGCCCAGCCCATCGCCACTGCATTTGCGCCGCTGACGCTGGTATCCGAGCCGATAGCCACACCGCCGGTCGTATTTGAGACTTTGGCATTCCAGCCCAACGCAGTTGCACCGCCGGAGGCTTGTGCGCCTGCGCCGATAGCGGTTGCCCCTTCGGCACGTCCGTTATCTGCGGCGACGCCTTTTGCACCTGCACCGATGATGGTCGAATTGTCGCCACCGCCCGTTACTTTTGAGGCTTGATTCACATCCGTGCCACCACCGATAACCACGTTATTGTCATTGTCACTCGCACCGCTACCGTTCTCCTGATACGCCAATGCATTCGTACCGAATAATGCCGTTGTAATCGCAATAACTGAAACCTTTAAGTTAAAAATGAAATGAGAAAACAGCCCGCGGCGATTGGTCGCACTTTGATTCGCACTGCCGGTTGATTCCGATGTGCTTTTGCCTTGTGTTGTCGTCAATTCAGACACGACAACCATTTGCTGTGTGTTTTTATTCCAAATAACTCTATAGATTTTATTCATTACTTTTCTTCGCCTCTTTTGATTATTTTCATTACTTCTATTCGATTTAACAATATTACAAATAGACTACAAAATTTTGACGCGCGAATTAAATCATAGCGTTAGATAAATTCAAAATAAATTTACACTTTTATTTTCATAAAAAATCTATTAATCACAATAAAAAAGATCACGATACGTTAACACTCTTACTTGACCGAAGGTTGAAATTCATCAGCTCGGATTGCTTATTTTTACATCAAATATTGATAAAACAAGGCTTTTTCCGATCATGAAAAAACACCCATATTCCTTTTTGGAATATATCGGGGGGGGGGGGGGGGTGAAATAGTTATAAGGATAATGACGGTTATTTATTTTACCTATCATAGTAATCGATCACGTTGACCCAATTTTTATGACAATTTAGCTTGAGTTGACCAAACAAAAAACCGCACTTGCTTAATTAAATAGCAAAGTGCGGTTGGAACCATTTAGAAAGTGGTTAAGCTAAAAAGTGATCTAGAGGGTATTTTTGTTTGGCAAGTACGATATTGAGGACGTGCAATTCATCTCCCGCAATTTCATAGACAACGCGATATTTGCCTAATTTGGGGAACAGTTCTCTTGTGCCCGGGATTAGACCTTTAACTCCCATTTCAGGCTGTTCGCTCGCGAATTCAATCACAGCATAAATCTCAGCTATAATTTTATCCGCAATAACCTCGCCAATAAAGTTATCAACTGCTCATCAATTCGCACTAAATCATCATAAGCCGTTTGAGTGATATACACTTTCATTACGCTGTTTTTTCGACCAACTGCAGTTTTTCACGTTCAATACGCTGTTTACGCAACTTATTTTTAACGTCATCTAATGTCATTATCCGTTTTGCCGTCACATCAGCTCTGGCATTTTCTACTTTGGCACTTAGCCATTGAATATATTCTTTGTCCATTCTCTCTCCATTAGGGGCTATTGAACGTTGTTGATATTATAGACCACATTATGTTGTTTTCAATCAAACAGACAAAAAACCGCACTTGCCGTTTTAATGGCAAAGTGCGGTATAAATTTGAACAAGTCAGCAAATTATTTTGCTGAAATCACCACTCGGCGGTTTGGTTTTAAGCAGTCGCGCAAGGCTTGCCCTTGTTCCGTTTCGCATACCGCCACTTGATCCGCTTTGCCGCGCCCGATTGCCATGACCGTACTTGGCGCAAAGCCCTGTTGCACAAAGTAAGCCTTCACCACATCGGCGCGACGCTGCGAAAGTGCCAGATTATAGCTGTCCGATCCCAGACGATCGGTATAACCTGAAATTTCAACCGCTTTCACGTTCTGTGCTTTTAAATTTTTGATAACGCCGTCAAGGGTCGCTTTGCCGTTGGCATTTAAATTGCCGGCATCAAAATCAAACAGAAAATCACCGGATAATTCATATTGATTGTTACAGCCTGCCGGCTTCCAAAAGAACGATTGTGCATTCATCTCTTTGTCGAACAACACTTTATATTGGCAGATTTTGTGCTCGCCGTTTTGACGATAGTTGAACACATAATCCCATTCGCGCACCGCAAACAGCCCTTCGCTAAAGTGCGGTCTGCCGATCAGGTAATACAGCTGATCTTTGTTCATGCCTTGTTCGATCATGCGCACGTTGTCCCAGTTCGGCCAAATGCCGTATTGCGAGCCGCTGAAATTCACACCGGCGTCTTCGATTTCAGGGAAGATCGGATTGTCGGTTGTGCCATCGGCTTTAACATCACTCAGGCGACAACCCGCTAATGCCATTGCGGCAGCCAGTGGCAACAGATATTTTGCTATATTTTTCATCATGTTCTCCATTTTATTATTCGGTGAGAAACCGCACTTCGCCTGTTTTATGCAAAGTGCGGTCAGATTTGTTACCACTGATAACCCACGCCAACGCCGCCGGTCAAATCGCCGCGACTGTTGTGAGAAGCATTCAGTTTCAGAATCACTTTACCGTTATCGGAAATACGCGATACCCCTAACGCCACCGCATTTTGCGATTTATGCGCGCCGCCGGCAACCGCCACCATTGAGTGCCCCGGCAGGTAGGCCTGCGGCAAACTTGCCATTGCCGCTGCGGTTGCACCCACGCCGTCAATGTCTTTCGCCAAGCCGTCAACTCGGTTACTCAGGTTATTCACATTTCGATTCATCGCATGTAACTGACTACCGTTAACCGCTTGTTTCGAGGTTGCCGAGATTTCACCGTCGGCAACATTGTTGATGGTTTGGTTGTTGGCGTTGATCCCGTTGCCGTCGATATAGGTTTTCTCTCCCACGTTATAGCTGTTGGCGGTCACGCTGGTAAAGGTCGGCGTATCGCTGATTTTCACCTTGATATTGCCTTTGCCGTCAGACTCGGTCGCGATATTTTTACCGTCCCCATGAATATTAACCGCACTTCCCAAGGTCGCCGCATACGCCGTGCCGCTGTCGGCACCGAAAGTGATCGGTTTGATCACTTCGTTGTTCAATGCTTTCAATGCCGTGCCGACATTGTTCGCCGTGGTGGTTTTACCGTCGGTTTGGGTGATCACATAACTTGGCGCCGTGACTTTGCCGTTTGCGTCAACTGTTGCCCCGCCACCCAATGCATTAGCAACCGATTGCGCCGTGCCGTGCAACTGATTGCCGTTAATCGCGTCGCTTGAACCCGACGCGACGTTGCCGTCGGCAACATTGGTCACAACCATTGGTTTTTCGCTGACAATTTTCACTTTCGCCGGGGTTGCCGGAGTCAGGGTGATCGTGCCGTCGGCATTGGTTTGTGAGCTATAGAAATGACCGCCGACATTGGTCAATGAGTTGCCATTGGCGTCCAGATATTCCATCGGCAGACCGACCACGTCAATTTCATAGCTGTAATTACCGTCCTGATCTTTGGCTACCGCAGACACTTTGCTGTTGGCGCCGTGTTTCACCGTCACCGTTTCGCCGGAAACCGCACTTGGCGCTTGCGCTGGATCTTTTTCCGTATCACCGTCCGTTGCCAACTGCCATTCTATGCCTGCGCTGGTACCGCCTGTGGCGCCGGTAGCACCTGTTGCGCCTGTTGCACCTGTTGCGCCGGTTGCACCTGTTGCGCCGGTTGCACCTGTCGCGCCGGTTGCACCGTCAGCACCCGCCGGACCTTGTGGTCCGGTTGCGCCGGTTGCCCCAGTATCGCCTTTTTCACCTTTCATCACTTTCGCGCTAATGGTGATTCCTTTGCCGTCTTGAGTAATATCAATATTATCCCCGGCAATAAAGTTTAACGTGTCGCCCAATTTAACCGTTTCAAACGCTGCGCCGTCAGTATAACTTGCTGAACTGGTGCCGCCATTATTACCGACCGTAAACCGCCAGCCGCTGTTGATTACCGCAAATAGTTGACTACCATTAATTGCGTCGGTGCTATTCGCTGAAATCAGCCCCGGCGCGACGTTTTGAATGCGGCGGGTTTGTTCGCTGCTGCCGATACTCAACACGCCGCCGACATTATCGCCACCGGCAAAGTTCAAGCTTAACTTGTTGATATTTGCTGAAGTATAAGTCTTATCAATGCCTTTGGTGGTTGTATCGGCTGCCACAAACGCTGCTTTGTTGCCTAAGAATACCGAATTATCGGTTGTAACCTTAATATCGTTCCCCAAGGCAAAAATACCCAGTTCATCGGTTGTTGCATTAGGCGCTCTCAACAATGCATTATTATTCCCGATAGCGTAAGAATTGGTAGTTTCGATAATGTTTGGATCGCCAATCGCACCGGAGTTTTTGGCTTTGACAACATTGCCTAAACCAATCGAAATGGTATTTGCTGCCAAGGCTTGAGCCCCTTTACCGATAGCGATGGCGGCATTTCCACCCACTTTGGTGTCATTACCAATCGCCACCACATCATCAACACTTTCGGCAATATCATCAGCATCTTTACTGCTGTTAAAGCCTAGAATAATGTTGCCAGTTGCTGCGTCTGCAGTGGTGCCTTTCAGCACATGGTTGTTACCTATTAAGATGGTTTGTAGCGCATTTTCCACTTCATTATGGCTGCCGGTAATGCCGGTGTGTGCCACATTTTTAGCGGTGTTTTCATAGCCGTTAATGGTGTTAAAGGCACTGAAGATCGTACCATTCAAGGCGTTTTCTAATTTGGTATTGGTGCTATCTAACGCTGCACCACCGGTTCCGCTTAAGCTGTTACCGATACCGTTGATAGTGGAAAGAATAGCATAATCGGCAGTGTTGCCACCGCCCATAATACCAACTGAACCTAAACGGTTTTCGGTAACGTATTGTCTTAATGTTTCAGATAATTCTTTAACTGATCCTGCCGTAATATTAGGGTTTACCGCTAAGGCAACATTTGCACCAAAAATAGAAAAATTAGTTGCAAATGAATCGATAATCAAAGAACTATTTGGTGTTAAATAAGAATTGGTAATCTCATTACCCGCACCAAAAATTAATGCGCCATTGCTCTTATTTACGCGGTTAGCCACCCCAACAATACTAGATGCTAACCCAGAATACATTAAGCCATTAGCCGGATGAGCTGTTGCAGGAACCGCACTTCCATCGACACTTAATACGCTCAAGTCTTCTGTAAGCGGTTCATTGGCTTCAATACTATTGAGCGAACCGGTAATGGAGGAGCCAAAACCTTGAATGGCTGCACCTGCATTATGTAGTGCATTAGCTCCTCTTGTATAAGCATTGCCAGCCCAGCTAGCGGTCGGTTTATCAAACGCTTTAGAAATCACGTTAAACGAACCGTTGATACTGGAGAAATTAGCAGAGTTGGTAGAGTTGTCCCCCACTGTGGTTGCGCCAACGCCGGTGATCACATTGTTTGATATCCAATCTGCCGTGCTGAGATCAATATCACCGATTTGACCACGATAATCGCGGTTACCAATATCAATGGTGGAAATCCGTGCGTGGGTATCTTGCCCGATAGCAATACCGCCTGCCAAATTAGCTTTCGTACGTCCGAAAGTGACGATCGCTTCATGATTGCCGTTGGTCATCACATGGGAATAGGCATTGGTACCAATGGCTATCCCATTAGTCCCCGCACCGCCGTCCGGAGTTACTTTTGCGCCGTTACCAATTGCCAAGGCATTCACCAAAGTTGCCGACGCTTTTGTCCCTATCGCAATCGCCCCGGCTTTGGTTGCGCCATCATTTTTGCTATTTGCTACATCTGTTGCCGGATTATTTACCGACAGATATTTCAGCGTGCTACCTGTGGCGGCAGTAGAAATATTTTGTGCTAAAGCGAAAAGTTGTGAGCCGTTTACTGCGTCAGTTGAGGTTGCAGAAATCAAGCCCGGTGCCACGTTTTGAATGCGACGGGTCTCATCGGCTTTGCCGACACTCACCACACCAACCACATTCGTACCACCGGCAAAGTTTAAGGTTTTGCCTGTTACCACCGTGGTATCACTGCTATAAGCATTATCAGTACCTTTGGTTGTTGCTGCTGGAGCCACATAAGCAGCGTTATTGCCTAGGAATACAGAGTTGTCGGTAGTTTGTGTAATGTTGTTACCAAAAGCAAAAATGCCTTTTTCGTTGCCGTCAATTCGTGCCAACGTATTGTTGTTACCGATGGAATAGGAATTAGCGGTATTGATTGTGCTTGGATCACCAATTGCCCCGGAGTGATTGCCACTGACTTTATTACCAAAACCAATCGAAATCGACTGTTTACCTGTGGCTTCCACACCCTGCCCGATCGCAATAGACTCACTGGCAACCTTAGTTTCATTACCAATCGCAACCGCATTTTTCACTTCAGCCTCGTCAGCCAGCGTGATGTCATTTCCTAAAACAATCGTACCGCTGATCGGGTTGCCGTCAGAACCTAAGACTAAATCATTCCCCATTGCCAACACGTCCGTCGCGCTGTGGACAATATTGTCATTACCGCTGACTAAAGAGCGGTCAATGCTGTTGACGGTCAGATTGCTACCCGTAATTGAAGAGTCATTCGAGGTATTCACGCTATTGTGCATACCGATCACTAGCGTATCTTTACCGTTATCTAAGCTGTTGCCAGCACCGATTAATGCGGTTTGCCCTAATTCTGTGCCATTAGTCGCCAATATACGCGCCATCGTATCCATAGGGTCTTCAAAGATAGGCATTACGATTTTATCGTCAGCCGAATTGGTGAGAGTATTACCATAACCACTGACCAAGGCACCGTTACTGTTTTGCACAGTATTACCCGAGCCGGTCACCAGCACCGCAATGCTGTTAGTAGTGTCGGTACTGGCAGTATCGCCAACGGTGTTTTGCGAACCGTAAATATGTGAGAATGCCCCCTGACTGGCAAATGCACGTAGTCCTAAGAAACCGCCAGTTGTCGCACGTTGGTTAATCAGAATTTTATTGTTATTACCGGTAACGGTTGAATATAAGCCTTGTGTCGCGGCTTCATAACCGATCATGGTGCTACCGCGACGGAATGCACCGGTGTTGTTGCTCCAGTTACCCTTTGTGGCAGTCGTACCGATATGCACCGCTTCATTACCTGCATACGCAGTGTTACCGATTGCAATTGAGTTGGTTTGATTAGCATTTGCGCTCGTGCCCAAAGCAATACCGTTAGTTTCTGCCGCACTGTTGCGACCGATAGCAACACCGCTGTTGCCAAACACGCTCGCCTTGGTGCCGATAGCCACTCCGCTAGTAACGCCAGCTGTTGCGGCAGCATTGGCAGTATTACCGATTGCCACACCTTGTGAGGCACCTGCTTTGGCACTGTCACCAATGGCGAGTGCACTTGTGCCTGAAGCCTCTGCACTATTGCCAATGGCAGTGGCTTTGTCTGCGATGGATTTCGCTTTAGCACCAATCGCCACGGTTTGGTTTTTGCTGGCTAAAGAGTCAACACCGATGGAGATACTTTCGTTACGGGTGCTGACATTAGTTCCGTCGGTGCCTGCGTTTTTACCGACACTGATATTATCAGTACCTGTCACTTTATTACCGGCATTTTTACCGATTGCGGTATTGGTATTGCCAATAACATTTCTACCTGCTTCTTCGCCGATTGCGGCATTGGAATTACCGGTGACATTCATCCCTGCGTTCAAGCCAAGTGCGGTATTGAAATCCCCTTCAATATCGGTACCCGCATCTTTCCCCAGCACCATATTACTTTCACCGATAATACGGCTACCGGCATTCACCCCGGCGGCAAAGTTATCTTGCCCGGCGATATATTGCCCGGCACTGAAACCAAGGGCAATATTGTGTTCGGCGGAATCAACGGTTTCATTCGTTTTATGATTTGTACCAACACGATTCCCTGCCAGTTCACCAATGGAAACGTTGTGGTTGCCCACCAAGTTTGAACCTGCATTTTTACCCAAAGCAAAGTTATTGGCACCAACCGATTGTGGTTCATCTGGTTTTTGTGGATTAGGTCCGGTGTAACCTTTTACATTTTGCCCTGCACCGTCACCAAAGGCGTAGTTATAGCTGCCTGTTACATTTTTCCCTGCATCGTTACCAAATGCAAAGTTAGAACGACCATTGACTTCTTGTCCTGCTTTAGCCCCTAATGCCACGTTATCATCACCGGTGACGGTTTTACCTGCTTGTGAACCTAACGCATAGTTATAATGACCTGTTACACCTTGTCCGGCTTGAAAACCGGCGGCAAAATTAAATGAGCCTTTAGTGCCGCTGCCTGCACCTTGCATTAGGGAAATATTATTGCCACCGACTTGTGCTGTTTTATCTGCATTTTCATGCGTTCCCATATCTTGCCCAGCTTCTTCACCAAAGGCAAAATTGTTGCTACCAACAACGGTACGACCCGCTGATTTACCCATCGCAAAGTTACTGTCGCCCGCAACGTTAAAACCGGCAAGTTCACCAAGGGTGAAACTATGGGTTGCGGTTTGTCCGTGTCCTGCATTGGTACCAATAATAATAGAGTTAGAACCGCCCCAGCTATCTGCTGCTGCCCCCTCACCAATGATAATTTTTCTTGTTCCGCCAACTCCCGTAACATTGCCAAGAACTAGTGCATTAGTGATATTGGAATTTCCCAGTTCTCCTGCACTAATGCGGTTAGCCGTATTATCAATAGTCACCGCCGCAGACGCCACCGGGCTGAGGCTGAAACCGGCAAAAAACAAGCCGGACAGCAAAAGTGCGGTTCGGCTTAATTTTTGATTAAATTTTCGGATTGATTTCTCGGTTTGATTTGAATCGGAATGTGAACTACAACAATAACCGCTCGCCAATTCAGAGGCAACTACGCATTGTTGTGTCGTTCTATTCCAAATCACTCGATAAACTTTATTCATACAGTCTCCCAAACGCTCCATTAGAAATAAAATAAAAGTAAAAAACAAAATAATTTTGAAAATCAATTAAAACCTGACACTAATATCATCAGCATTTCACTTGCTTTATTATTAACCACCCACGGATATTTACAATATAACTCGGATAAAACTTACAATTAATTTGTAACTCATTATTTTAACTAGCAAAAAAAAAAGCATTTTTACCCCTAATTTCCGTACGCAAATAAAAAACAACATGATGAAAAACATAAATTGTAAACGAAAACCAAAAACAGACACGTCCGCCACACAAAATGACATAAATGACAATCAGTGGTGACTATTTCACTGACACTCCTTTTGACAAAATTAATGCGAAAGTGATATTGACGGACAATACTTTTGCCGACATCTTACTCATCGTGTACAAAAGACCGTGTTCAAGGAATGGACGGGAGGAATGTGTAGAGCAAATAGCAAATACCGCACTTTGCTAATCAAGTCGGTGCATTAACAATCCGTTATTCAACAAATCATGCTTTCTCTTTTCCTTATTTGTATGTACAATATAGTACATACCTAAGTAAAAGGAAAAACCATGTCATTACTATTTGAATGGGATATAAATAAAGCAAAGTCCAATATAAAAAAGCATGGTATTACATTTGAAGAAGCTGCCCATGTTTTTAGTGATCCGAATCACCTTTCCATTCAAGATCGGATCGAAAATGGGGAATACCGCTGGCAAACGATGGGATTGGTCGCAGGTTGTCTGCTGATTCTGGTCGCACATACGCTCGACTCAAATTCAAATCCGGAGCTAATCCGAATTATTAGTGCGAGAAGGGCAACAAAAAAGGAAAAAACAATTTATGAACAAAATCTCATTTAAACAAGAAGCACTGCCCTCGATTTCTAAAGAGCGGCTTAACCAACTGAAAAACTTGGCTGATCAAACAGATATCGAGATCGACACAACTGAGATACCTGAACAAAATGCGCTTGATTGGCAAAGTGCGGGGCGAGGGAAATTTTATAAACCAACGAAAACCCCGGTGACAGTGCGTTTTGATTCGGATATTCTTGCGTGGCTGAAATTAAAAGGCAAAGGCTATCAAACCCGTATGAATGCTATTTTGCGTGAAGCCATGTTAAACGACCTCAAAAATCAACGCCCATAAAAAACCGCACTTTGTGTTTAACAACAAAGTGCGGTATACATTTGAACAAGTCAGCAAATTATTTTGCTGAAATCACCACACGGCGGTTTGGTTTTAAGCAGTCGCGCAAGGCTTGCCCTTGTTCCGTTTCGCACGCCGCCACTTGATCTGCTTTGCCGCGCCCGATTGCCGTGACCGCACTTGGCGCAAAGCCCTGTTGCACAAAGTAAGCCTTCACCGCATCGGCGCGACGCTGCGAAAGTGCCAGATTATAGCTGTCCGATCCCAGACGATCGGTATAACCTGAAATTTCAACCGCTTTCGCGTTCTGTGCTTTTAAATTTCTGATAACACCGTCAAGGGTCGCTTTGCCGTTGGCATTTAAATTGCCGGCATCAAAATCAAACAGAAAATCACCGGACAATTCATATTGATTGTTACAGCCTTGCGGTTTCCAGAAGAACGATTGTGCATTCATATCGGTGTCAAATAAGACTTTAAACTGACAGATTTTGTGTTCGCCGTTTTGACGGTAGTTGAACACATAATCCCATTCACGCACCGCAAACAACCCTTCCGCATGGTGCGGACGTCCGATCAAATAGTAAAGCTGATCTTTGTTCATGCCTTTTTCGATCATGCGCACGTTGTCCCAGTTCGGCCAAATGCCGTATTGCGAGCCGCTGAAATTCACGCTTGCGTCTTCGATTTCAGGGAAAACGGGATTGTCGGTTGTGCCATTTTGCTTAACATCACTTAAATTGCCGCAAGCCGCTAAAACTAAAGCTGTCAATGGCAATACGTATTTTGCTACATTTTTCATTTAATCTTCTCCGTTAAATCACCGCACTTTATCACTTACTGAGACAAAGTGCGGTCAGGTTTCATTACCACTGATAACCCACGCCAATGCTGGCACTGGTGTCGTTTTCGCTGTTGGTAGCCCCGGTCAATTTGACAATCACTTTGCCATTATCGCTGATACGGGAAACCCCTAGCGCAATCGCATTTTCACCACGGTGCGTGCCGCCGGCAACCGCCACCATGGAGTGACCCGGCAAGTATGCCTGCGGCAAGCCTGCCGCCGCCATAGCAGAAGCCGTACCTGCACTGGCGCGACTGTCAACTTTGTTGATACGGTTGTTCAGGTTGCTAGTCGCCGCATTCAACTGGTTCACATTCACGGCGTCAGTGCCGTCAACACCCGCTGCAACGCCGGTAATACGGTTGCCACCGTTGTTCAAACCATTGCCCGTTAATGAAACCGTGCCCTTGCTGCCACCGCTAATTGTCACGCCTTTAGTATCCACTTTGGTGTTACCGGTGGTGACGCTGTTCAGGTTCAGCTCTTTATTGAGGGTGACTTGAACGCCATTAGCCGTGGTTTGGGTTGTAATATTGCTATCCCTGGTAATCGACACAGTATCACCCAATTGACGGTTCACAACTGCACCAGTATCCGCATTGAAGTTTAAGCCTTTGCTGATTGTCGCAGTGTTTTTCTGAATATTCGCCGTGTTGGTTGCAATATTCGTGGTATTGGTTGCAATATTCGTGGTATTGGTTGCAACATTTTGGTTAGTTGCATACAACTGGCTGCCATTTACCGCATCCGTGCTCGTCGCCGAAATATCGCCCGCGGCAACGCCGATCACTTTATTACCACCGGCGTTAATACCATCTTTAGTGACGCTCGGACCATTCGCAATCGTTAGTCCATTGTCATTCAGCGTGGTATCACCCGCTTTAACTTCGCTTGCATTCACTGTGCCTGCATTAACGGTTTCTGCTGTAACACTGGTAAATTCCGGAGCTTCAACCGTGCTGATCGTAATGTCAGTACCTGATTTTTCAACCTCGATATTTTTACCAGAAGCAAAGTTAACGACATCACCATCACCCACTTCACTGCCATTTTCACCGTCAACTTCCACAGTCCAAGTACCTGCACCACCCGTTGCACCGGTTGCGCCTGTAGCGCCGGTTGCACCTGTGGCGCCGGTTGCACCTGTAGCGCCGGTTGCACCTGTAGCGCCGGTTGCGCCTGTGGCGCCGGTTGCACCGGTTGCACCTGTGGCACCGGTTGCGCCTGTTGCACCTGTTGCACCTGTTGCACCTGTCGCGCCGGTAGCACCGTCAGCACCCGCCGGACCTTGTGGTCCGGTTGCGCCTGTTGCCCCAGTATCGCCTTTTTCACCTTTCATCACTTTCGCGCTAATGGTGATTCCTTTGCCGTCTTGAGTAATGTCAATATTATCCCCGGCAATAAAGTTCAGCGTGTCGCCCAATTTAACCGTTTCAAACGCTGCGCCGTCAGTATAGTTCGCTGAGCTGGTGCCGCCATTATCGCTGACGGTAAACCGCCAGCCGCTGTTAATCACCGCAAATAGTTGACTACCATTAATTGCGTCGGTGCTATAAGCTGAAATCAAGCCCGGCGCCACATTTTGAATGCGGCGGGTTTGTTCGCTGCTGCCGATACTCAACACGCCGCCGACATTATCGCCACCGGCAAAGTTCAAGCTTAACTTGTTGATATTTGCCGAAGTATAAGTCTTATCAATGCCTTTGGTGGTTGCTGTATCAACATCACTTGCCGCGACATAAGCCGATGAATCACCTAAGAAAATCGAATTTTCAATTGTCTCTTTCACTCGATTACCCAGTACAAATACATTTTTATGTTGTACGCTGTTATCGTAACCGACAATCGCCGAATTCGACGCGTCCACTTCCTCTTCAATACCATCTTTAGTGGTAATCACGCCGTTGGCGTCACGGGTCACCGCTGTGCCGCCGAGGTCATTACGCCCGCCGAGGATAAACGAATTATCCGTTGTGCTGCCGACGGCATTTTTATTACCCGCCGAGAAGCTGTTCGTACCTGCCACGATAGATGGATCGCCGACCGCACTTGAACCTGTGCCGCTAACCAAGTTGCCGCTACCGATAGAGATAGTATCTGCCGCAGTCGCTTGTGCGCCATTACCAATCGCAATCGCACGAGCTTCACTGGCAGTCGCTTGAGTACCGGTGGCAATCGCATTCGCCGCTGTCGCCTGCGCCACCGTGCCCAGCGCAATGGTATCTTCCGCCGAAGCGGTGGTCGAAGCGGTAACAACATCGCTATTACTCAGCGTAGCGGAGCCCAATGCGACCGAACGCGCGCCGGAAGCAACGGCACTGGTGCCGATGGCTGTCGCTTGTTTGGCAGAAGCATTTGCTGCAGAACCGATAGCGGTCGCATATGTTTGTGCCGCTTGGGATCCGCGCCCCAGCGCAATAGATTGAATACCGCTTGCAACAGATTGCACACCACCGGCAATACTATATTTCGCACTCGCCGTTGAACTTGCACCTAATGCCGCCGCCGACTCTCCGGAAGCATTCGCACCACTACCAAACGCCGCACTGTCGCCGCCGCTGGCTTTCGCCTTGCGCCCGACCGCTGTCGCGCCATTTGCACTTGCGTTAGTTTCTTCACCCAACGCCGTAGCCGCGATGGCACTGGCGCTGGCATAAGATCCCATGGCAACGGTTGCCTGCCCTGAAGCGGTGACCGCACTACCGATTGCTACAGCCCCCAAACCGCTGGCATCGGCTTTATTCCCCACTGCCGTCGCCTCTTGACCGGCGGCTGTTGTATTCACACCGGCAGCCAACGCGCGCAAACCGCTGGCACCGTCGTTGTTATAGTTGCCTTGTTGATTGCCATTATCATTCACACTGTAATAATGGGTTAACTTATTTGTCAATTCGCTTGATACTTGATAAAGCTGGCTGCCGTTAATCGCGTCAGTTGAATCCTTCGCAATTTTTCCGGCGGCAACGTTGATAATTTGCCGCTCTTTACCTTCTCCGCCCACACTCACTACGCCGTTTTCAGCACTGCCGACACCGGCGAAACCGCTATAAGTGATGGTATTCACGGTGGCTTGGGTTTCAGCGGTTGCCGCCCGATCAGTAGACGCATTGCCCAAAATCACACTGTTGGCTTGGGTTGAAGTCACACCATGACCAACCACAAAGGTATTGTCTTGCGCAATATTATTGTTATTACCCAAAGAATAAGACGCGTCACCGATGATCACGGTCGGATCCCCGATTGCGCCCGAACCTTCGCCGCTGACCTGGTTGCCGGTACCGATGGAAATACTGTTGGCAGCAGTCGCTTGCGCGTCGTTACCGATCGCAATCGCACTATTTGCCGTTGCCTGAGCCTGATAACCCATCGCTGTTGCATACGTTGCTGTTGCTTGAGCAGCAGCGCCAATCGCAATTCCACTGCCGCCGGTCGCACGGGTCAATTGTCCCAGTGCCACACTTGCCATTTCGGTTGCCTGCGCATTTCGACCTAACGCAACAGCGCCGATTTGTGCGGCTTGTGCTGTCGCACCCATTGCTACACTTTCCGCACCACTGGCACTCGAGCTGGCCCCGACGGCAACCGCCCGATTACTGGTTGAACTGGAATTTGCCCCGATTGCAACCTGACCACCGGCACTAGTAGAATCTATGGTTGCTCGAGCGCCATAACCCAGAGCAACGGAATAAAGGTTATTGGCTCTTGCATGATCGCCGACTGCAGTGGCTCTTTCGGCAGTTGCTTGTGTAGTATCACCGATAGCTACGGCTCTTAAGGCAGTCGCTTGTGCCCTATTACCTTGGGCGATACTGAATCCGCCAGTGGCGGAAGCCGCCAACCCAATTGCAATATCACCGGCAACGGTGCTTGCCGAACCGTCTACACCCGCAATCGAGCCTGAGCCGAATGCAATTGAATCATTACCAAAAGATTTGGCACGCTGACCAATTGAAGTGGAACGGTTTACCCGATCGCCGCTTTTCCCCATATCAGAACCGGCGGCATGACCTAAAGCGATATTATTATCACCGTGAGTACCGGCACCGGCATAAAAACCCGAAGAGATATTTTGACTGCCTTGACGCGACATACCGGCTTGCAAACCGGTTGACACATTGGCGCTACCGGTGGACATCCGACCAGCCAACTGCCCCACGGAAACGTTGACATCGCCCGTCACATTAGAACCCGAACCATTACCAATCGAAACGCTATGACCTTCGGCTTTAATATAAGGCACAAAACCTACCGCGGTCGAATTTGAACCTGCGTTCAAACCAATCGCAATATTTTGCACACCCGTTGTTAAATTGCTGCCTGCCCCTTGTCCGAGCAACACATTAGTGCTGGTGTTGGTATTTTTCCCTGCGCCATGGCCAATAATCACATTACTGGAAGCACTGCCGGTGGTATTGCCGGTGGTCAGCATGCCCGCTTCAAAGCCCATCAACACGTTATGGCGGCCACGTACATTCGTACCCGCATTGGTGCCGATGTTTACATTTTGAATATTGTAATTGTCAACGGTGCCGCTGCCCGCGTTTTCACCTATGGAAATCACACGCCCGCCGTCTGCCGTCGCCCCGCTTCCCAACGCAATATTATTTTGTTTTCCAATCCACACATCTTGTGCAGCACCGGCGGCTTTTAAATCCTGCATATCCGCACGGCCGGCACTGGCATTAGAACCAATGGCAATTGAGCCGGTTGTTTTTGCACCGGCTGTCGACGTTGCGCTTGAACCAATCGCAATACTTTGATCTACTGCACTGCCATTTAATTCCGTCTCTGCCGCATAGGCAGAAACGCCAGTCATTGCCATAGATAACATTAAAAAGACGTTACTCAACGAGAATGCTCTAGGTCGACTGCCCACCGAAACGCTTTTTCTTTCGCTGGCCGCCTTTTTTTCATTTGAGGCCAATTCTGATACAACAACCAATGCTTGTTTTGCCGTATTCCAAATCACTTTGTAAACCTTATTCATAAACAATCCCCCTTTTAAAAAATAATTCTTTACCCTAAGACAACACTCTTCCGCAGATCAATATTCACAACCCAACAATCGATCAAAAAACAAACCGAATAGTAAAAACAAAGTATATTAAAACACAATTACTGTAAATAATATACAACAATTGATGTTAAAGTACGAAAAACAAAAAAATAAACAATCTTTATTTCAGGCTGATAACAAAGTCTCTTTCGCTAATCATTTCCCTCCCTCCGTATACGGAGGGAGGTGTCCGAAGGACGGAGGGAGGCATAAAGAATGTTAAAAATGAATATGTTGCATTTTTATATTCCACCTCCCTCCCCATTTTTCTTGCGAAAAATGGTACTCCCTCCGCCCGCGGAGGGAGAAAAGTCAGTTTTTCCGCAATCTGAAATAAACAATGTTTATTTTTTTGATTGATTGTAAATTGATTGCTTTATTTGAAATATAAAAAAAGTGCGGTTTAATAACCGCACTTGATATAGGAATTTTATTGAATTCGGGGGAGTTATCAGTCTTGTTCGCTCGCAAACCAGCCGCGAATAAACTGCACCGATAAAAACAGCGTGATCAGCAGCAGGAAATACAGCACATAGCTGGCGATCGGCAATGCCGCCGTGGCGTTGGCATCGACTTCTTTCATTGAGATCATATTACGAAACTCGTCAAACATCACCAAACGCCAGCCGTAGTATTTCACCTGCACCGTTTTTTTATCCACCGCAAAACCTTGCGCTTTTGCCTGTAAATCGGCGGAGTTGAATTTGAAATAGAACGGAAAGCCCCAGCGGGTGTCTTCATTGCGGTACACCATCACTTTTTTATTTTCCGGATTTTCCGTATAAATATAATACACATCGCGGGTCGGACCGTCCGCCGGATTGGCTTTGGTGATCGGCCCGTCTTTGTCCACCCGTTTCACTTCCACTCCGGTGACATGGGTGACTTCATAATGCGGAAAATAAAAATTAACCGTGGCAAACAAGACACCGTGGATCAATAACGTCACCAAAATAAAAAACAAGGTGATAGCTCTGCGTAGGGTAAATTTAGCCATGATATTTTTCCTTATTGCACTTTTATCTTAAATAACCGTTCAAAATTAGCGGTAGTGATTTGCGCCAATTCTTCAGCGCTCACGCCTTTCAACACTGCCAGATAGTCGCACACTTCACGTACATACGCCGGCTGGTTCTGCTTGCCGCGATACGGCACCGGCGCCAGATACGGCGAATCGGTTTCGATCAATAAACGATCCAGCGGCACGGTTTTAATCACCGCGCGCAATTCTTCCGCATTGCGGAAGGTGATAATGCCGGATACGGAGATGTAAAAACCCAGCTCCAGCGCTTGATCCGCCGTCCATTGATTTTCAGTAAAACAGTGTAACACACCACCGCACTGCTGTGCGTTGCCTTGTTGCAAAAAACGCATGGTGTCTTCACGCGCCGCACGGGTGTGAATAATTAACGGTTTGTTCAATTGCTTGGCAATCTCAATTTGTTCGGCGAAAATCCGTTGTTGCTTGGCTTTGTTATCGGCACTGTAATAATAATCCAAACCGCATTCGCCAATCGCAATCACTTGTTTTGCACGCGCCAGTTGCAACATTTTTTGCCCGTCGAAAGTTTCGTCCTCCACATTCAGCGGGTGCATACCGCACGACAGTGAAACGTCGCGGCGATGTGCAAGTGCGGTTTGCAATTTTTCAAAACCGCTTAAGGTGGTGCTGATCGACAACACATGTTGCACCCCGCGCGGTTTGGCTTTCTCCACCACCTCGTCCATATCTCGATGCAGATTTTCGTAATCTAAACTGTCTAAATGACAGTGTGAATCAATAATAAACACTTATACCTCAATCTTCGATTCAAAAACTTGTGTAATCAATTTGGTTAAAAAATCCAGAATAATCAGCTCTTGATTGACCGCATTAATCCGGCTTAAATCTTGCCGCAGTTGCAACACCAGTTGGTTAGCGCGCAAAAGTGCGGTTTGCGAAAACAGCGCGCTGAATTGCTCAATGCCGTTGGCAATATCCTGATTGATCCAGCCTTGCCGAATCCGTAAACCGCACTTTAAGCTGTCGCTAAAAAAACTGGAAAGCCAGTTCAGCTGCCGTTGCAGCAGCTCCTCGTCTTTCAAGGCAAACTGTTGCAAAAACGGCTCAAGCGCGCGGTGTTGTTGAAACAGCCAAAAGCGGCGTAAAAACTGTTTACGCAGTGGCAGCCATTCCTTTTGCAAGCCGTTCAACGCCGTCAACGGACGGTTGTAATTAATCCGAAGTGCGGTTTCAATGTCCGTTTCATCAGCCTGAATTTGGGTTTGCAGCCACGCTTTTGCCACCTCACGAGGCGGCGCGGTCAAGGTCCACACTTGGCAACGGCTGTAAATGGTCGGCATTAATGGCGCGGTTAAATCCGCCAACAATAAAAAATACGTGCCGTCATTCGGCTCTTCCAAGGTTTTCAACAGCGCATTCGCCGCC
Organism: Testudinibacter sp. P17/SS/0325; assembly: GCF_053570765.1. The sequence continues at coordinate 54,585 of NZ_CM131635.1, forward strand.
GCTTCGCTTAACAATTCCAAGGTCGGCAAATAGACCACTTTATTGCCGTCTTGGCGTGCATATTGCTGCAAACCGACGGTCAATTCACGCACTTGATCGATACCGATATTTTTGCCTTCTTGCAATGCCAAAGGGTGAAAATCGGGATGAGTACCGGCTCGAAACAGTTGGCAGTGTTGGCAATCTCCGCAGGCTTGCAAGCCCGGTTTTTCCAAACACAGCAAGCCTTGCGCAATCGTCATCAACAGTTGTTCACTGCCTAAGCCTTGATCACTTTTGAATAACAGCGCGTGGTGCCCTTGCCCGTGGGCAAAGCTGTTATCCAACTGCTGAAAGAGCGGTTCAAACCATGGGTACACGCTAACGCTCCTGTTTCGCCAACCACGCCGTGACCGCACGTTGCACATCGGTCGCCACCTCTGCCATAGATTGCGACGCGTCAATCAACACCGCATTCGGATCAGCCGCCACCAATTCCAAATATCGCGCCCGGGTGCGCCGGAAGAAATCCAGTTGCAGTTGTTCGATCCGATCCAACTCGCCGCGGCTTCTGGCGCGGCTCAACCCCAGTTCGGGATCAATGTCGAGATACAGGGTTAAATCCGGTTTGAAATCGCCCAATACCGTATCGCGCAAGGTCGCCAGCAAAGTGCGGTCGATTTGCCGTCCGCCGCCCTGATAGGCTTGCGACGACATATCATGCCGATCGCCCAACACCCATTTACCGCACTTTAACGCCGGGCGAATCACGTTTTCCACCAGTTGAATCCGCGCCGCATACAACATCAGCAGCTCGGCTTTATCGCTAATCGGTTCGTCGCCATCGCCGAATTTAATCAGTTGGCGCAATTTTTCCGCCAACGGCGTGCCGCCCGGTTCGCGGGTAAATTCGACCTGTTCAATGCCGTGCGCCTGCAATGCTGTCAGCACCGCTTGGCGCGCCGTGGTTTTGCCTGCCCCTTCCAGCCCTTCTAAGACAATAAATTGACCGCACTTTTGCATTTTAATTTCCATTTTTTTGTGTGCGCAGCCATTTCAGATATTGCTGCACCGCTTGATTATGTTCGGCTAAGGTGTTGCTGAATTTGTGTCCGCCGCTGCCGTCCGCCACAAAATAAAGTGCGGTGGTTTCGGCAGGATGTGCCACCGCTTGCAGCGAGGCTTCGCTCGGCATCGCAATCGGCGTCGGCGGCAAGCCGTCGATTTGATAGGTATTGTACGCCGTTTTTTGATCCAAATCTTTACGCCGGATATTGCCGTTATAGTTGTCGCCCATGCCGTAAATCACGGTCGGATCGGTCTGCAAGCGCATACCGCGTTTTAAACGATTGACAAACACGCCCGCCACTTGCGCCCGTTCGCTGTCCAGTGCGGTTTCTTTTTCCACAATCGAGGCTAAAATCAACATTTCGTACGGATTTTGCAACGGCAAATCGGCGGCTCGCCCCTGCCACGCCTTGTCTAACGCCTGCGCCATGCGCGTAACCGCCCGTTGCAACAGTTCGTTATCGCTTGAATTAACGGTGTAGTGGTAAGTATCGGGATAGATCCAACCTTCCAGTTGTGTCTGCCCGTTTGAATCGGGTAACAAATTTTTCAGTCGGTTAAATATCTCCGCTTCTTGCGCCGGCAAAATCCGGCGTAAGTGCGGGGCGGCGCGCAATGTGCTTAGTTGCTGTTTAAAGGTTTCGCCTTCGCCAAAACGAATCGCAAATTGCGCCTCTTTGCCACTGTTCAACAATTGCAATAATTGCTGCACATTCTCAACCCCATTCAAAGAATAGGTGCCGGCTTTGACCGCACTCAGCTCAGGCTGCAAGCGCAATAAAAACGGGAAAAAAGTCGCGTCGTCAATCAGCCCCTGTTGCTGTAAAAATTCGCCCAGTTTTTTGCCGGTCGTACCGCGTTCAATCGTCAACAATTGATCGGTTTCGGCATGAATCGGCTGTTGCGCTAAGTTTTGGATCTGCTGATAGCCCCAATAACCGCCAGCGGCAACCGCAATAAACAGCAACAAACTCAATCCCAAAAAGCAATAAATCAGTTTTTTCATCTTTCTCAATCATTCAAATAAAAACGCGCACAAAGCCTGCGTAGTGTAGCAGGAAACCGCACTTGGCGATAGCAATCTGAACGAACGAATTTTTCGGCGGATTGCGCGCTGAGTCAGCGTCCAATTGCAAACTACTATTCCGTCTAATTGTTAATTACAATTCCGTCCAATTATAATCTAATCCCGCGGCTAATTGGTGTTTTATATTTAAAATATCCAAGTAATTCAATGCATTATTTGATTTTTTTACGGCGTTTTTTCGTCCGTAAAGAACCTAAATAGATCGCCAAAAGCGTTAAGCCTGCACCGAGCCATTGCAGGCGGTTAATCGGTTTTAACAGCCAGAAATAGTCAATCAATAGGGCGGCAACCGGTTCGCTGAGCAGCAGTAAGCCGGTGACGGAAAGCGATAACAGCGGAATCGCGTAGGCGATAAGCCCCCAAGCAAAACATTGCATTAACGCGCCGTAAAGCAAAATCAAGCCGACATCACGCCAGGTGGTCGGGTATAAATTGTGGCTGTTAAGCAGTAGCGAAGGCAGGAATAGCGCCAACATACCGCCCAAACTGATCAGCAGCATTAACGGGAAAAGTGCGGTTTGCTCGACTTGCTGGGTTTTGCGCACAAACACCATCGACAATGCCAACATGCTGCCGGATACAATGCCGCTGACAAAACCCCAACCGGCATTGCTGTTGTGCCCGAATTCCGGACTGGCGATCAGCGCGACACCGCAAATCGCCAACAGCAGACTGAACAGTTGTAATTTGGTTAGCCGTTCTGCAAACCAGATAAACCCGATCGCAGACAGAAAGAAGATTTGCAGGCTGTTGAGTAACGTGGAAATGCCCGGTCCGACCGCATAAATACTTTCGTGCCATAATGCCAAATCGAAGCCCAAAAACGCGCCGGACAACAGCGCCATACCAATGGCTTTGCGGCTTTGCGGCAGTTTTTGCTTAAACATGCGCATTAAGCCCAAAAAAATCAGGGCGGCAACCAGCAAGCGCCAAAAAGCAATCGCATAAGCGCCCACCGGCACAAATTTAACGATCAGGCTGCCCAGACCGAAGATGACACAGCCGATAATCAACAGCGGTGCTGCATAATTGGTGTTTGTGTATTGTGACATTTTCTTTTCCGAAATAAAAAGCGGTTTTCATCTGAGAAAACCGCACTTTGCAGAGATTAAACCGATTTTTTAAACGCCGGGCTAGAACAACACGCGCGCCTTAATCGTGCCTTCGATACTGCGCAATTGCTGTAGCACGTTATCTGTATTCGTCGTTTCGACATCGATCACCACATAACCGATTTGCGGGTTGGTTTGCAAATATTGCGCCGCAATATTCACGCCTTCGTCGGTGAAGATCTGGTTGATCTTGTTCAGAATGCCCGGGCGGTTGTGGTGAATGTGCATTAAGCGTTTGGTGCCCGAATGTTCCGGCAGAGACACTTCCGGGAAGTTCACCGCCGATAAGGTCGACCCGTTATCGGAATATTTCACCAGTTTGTTTGCCACTTCCGAACCGATATTTTCTTGCGCTTCCGAGGTTGAGCCGCCGATATGCGGGGTCAGGATCACGTTGTCAAAACGGCACAACGGCGATTCGAACGGATCATTGATTGAAGCCGGTTCGGTCGGGAATACGTCAATTGCCGCGCCCAACACGCGCCCACTGTCCAAAGCATTCGCCAAGGCGTCGATATCCACCACCGTACCGCGCGCCGCATTGATGAGAATCGAGTTTTCTTTAAGTTGCTCGATCCGCTCTTTGCTCATCAGATTCTTGGTCGAGTCGTTTTCCGGCACGTGCAATGAAATGACATCACAGGTCGAAAGCAATTCCTCTAAAGTGCGGATTTGCTGCGCATTGCCTAACGGCAGTTTATTTTCCAGATCGTAAAAATAAACGCGCATTCCAATCGCTTCCGCCAGCACGCTCAGTTGCGAGCCGATGTGCCCGTAGCCGATAATCCCCAGTTTTTTACCGCGCACTTCATGCGAGCCGGTCGCCGATTTGTTCCATAAGCCGCGGTGTACTTCCGCATTGGCTTGCGGAATTTTACGCATTAACAGCAAAATCTCACCCAACACCAGTTCGGCAACGGAACGCGTGTTGGAAAACGGCGCGTTGAATACCGGAATCCCGCGTTGTTTCGCCGCTTCCAAATCCACTTGGTTAGTGCCGATACAAAAACAGCCGATTGCAATCAGTTTTTGCGCATGCTGCAACACTTCGGCACTCAAATGGGTGCGCGAACGAATGCCGATAAAATGCGCATCTTTAATCGTTTCGATTAAATCCGCGTCGTCCAACGCTTTGGCATGATATTCGATATTGGTGTAACCGGCATCGTGCAGGCTGTCCACCGCACTTTGGTGCAATCCTTCCAGCAGCAAAAACTTAATTTTTGCCTTATCCAGTGAGACTTTTGCTGACATTGGTTTTCCTCTCGTTTCCTTGGTTATGTTAAAATCCGAACCCCTTGCGCGCCGCCGACGATCACAATGTCGGCGCTGCGCAAAGCAAAAATGCCGTTGGTGACGACGCCGGCGATATTATTTAAGGTCTTTTCCATTTCCACCGGCTGCATAATCTTGAAATTATGCACATCTAAAATCACATTGCCGTTATCCGTAACCACGCCTTCGCGATATTCCGGCTGTCCGCCCAAACCGACCAATTTGCGCGCCACATAAGAACGCGCCATCGGAATCACTTCAACCGGCAGCGGGAAGGTTGAGCCTAGCACATCCACTTGTTTTGTGGAATCCACAATGCAGATGAATTTTTTTGCTAACGAAGACACAATTTTTTCACGCGTCAACGCCGCACCACCGCCCTTAATCATCATTTTTTGCGGGTTAATTTCGTCCGCGCCGTCAACGTAAATATCCAATCCCGAAACGTCGTTGGCACTGAACACTTCAATTCCCAATGCCTGCAAACGTCGCTCGGACTCTTTCGAGGCGGCAACCGCCCCTTTGATTTGATCCGCCATTGCGCCCAACGCCTCGATAAAACAGTTCACCGTCGAACCGCTACCGACGCCGACAATGCTGTCCGCTTCCACATATTTCAACGCCGCTTGCGCCGCCTGTCGTTTCATTTCAAGCTGATCCATGAGTTATCCTTATGCTGATGAGAGTTGATTTATCTTACTACGTTATGCTGATTGTTCAATGGGTTTCATTCGCGATAAAAACAAAAACGCCTTGGCAATCTCTTGCCAAGACGTTTCTCAAATTTTAACGAGCCAGCTTTTCCAATTTTCGATAAGAATCAATCTTGTTTTGCCTTAACGATAAAATCTCTGACTTGCTCAATTGTTTTACCTGAATTAAGGAGGAATTTAGCTTCCCATTCTGTGAGTTTGTCAAAGGAATAGTCAAATTCTCTTGCCCACCATGTTTCAAGATCGCCATATTTTCCTCTCAATTCCGCTAATGTTGTCGTTGATAGCCTTAATTGTACTGAATATTGTTTTCCAGTTAAAGCATAAACCGCAATAACCTTGCCGCCTTGCCCCTCAATATACCCTTTTAAACTGGTTAATGTGCCGCCTTGAGTTTGGGTATCATCTAAAATAAGTGCGTTTTGATTATTAGGAAAGACACCATCAAATTTAGGTGAATTGGCTAATCTATGCCAACCGTCACTGCCAGTGCGAGAAACCTTCGTCGCTTGCACAATGGATAAATCAACCGACTTTTCTAATTTTCCAGCCAATACTTTTGCCACAGCCAAAGGAATCATATTAATTCCAATCGCTTCCTCCGCATGAACAGGCACAATAACAAAATCTCGCTGCCCAAGAATTGATGTTAATTTTTGCACCGCTTCATCCGTAACCAAATCTCGTGCCAAACGGTATGCAGCAGTTACATCACCAGATTTTGCAGCAATATATTCTTGATGTGACGTCGCATCGCCTAAACGTCGATCAATCACAGTATCGGGAAAATCAGTAGTCCATTCTGTACGCATTGTTTAATCCAAAAACCGCGCTAATAATTCATTTAAAAACAGTTTGCCGTGTTCGGTGATTTGCCAAGTGCGGTCGGTTTCCTGCAGATAATGTTGCTGTTTTGCCCAATCAATATCGGCGGCGACACGGTCTAGCCCTAAGCCGGTGAGCTGCACAAAATCCTGTTTTTCGACCGGCTCAAGCAGGCGAAAACGGTTCATAAAAAATTCAAACGGGCGTTCCGCCGCGCTGACCGCACTTTGACTGTGCAGATAGTTGCCTTGCATATACCCTTTCGGGTGTTTGGTTTTGGCATAGCGTATAATCTCGCCGTTCGCAAAGCTGATTTTGCCATGCGCACCGCAGCCAATCGCCAGATAATCACCGAAACGCCAATAATTCAGGTTATGCCGGCATTGATAGCCCGCTTTGGCATAAGCCGAGGTTTCGTATTGTTGATAACCGGCTTCGGTCAGCAGTTTATGCCCCTGTTCAAAAATATCCCACAATGCGTCATCGTCCGGCAGTTTCGGCGGACGGTAATAAAACAGCGTATTCGGTTCAATCGTGAGTTGATACCACGACAAGTGCGGTGGTTCAAGCGCAATGCCTTGGCGCAAATCATTCAACGCCTGTTCGACGCTTTGATTAGGCAAACCGTGCATTAAATCAATATTGAAGCTGTTCAAGCCACTATTTTTAGCGAATTGAATCGCTTGCACCGCCTCCTCAACATTGTGAATTCGCCCCAAGCGTTGCAGTTTTTCCTGCTCAAAACTTTGAATGCCCATCGAAATCCGGGTTATGCCGGCTTGGCGGTAGCCGATAAACCGCTCTGCTTCCGCTGTGCCGGGGTTGGCTTCCAGTGTGATTTCAATCTTGGGCGAAAATGGAATGCGCTGTTCCACCTGTTGCAACAAATAAGCAATGCCCTGCGCCGAAAACAGGCTCGGCGTGCCGCCGCCGATAAAAATCGAATGCAAAGTGCGGTTTTGCACATACGCCAAATCCTGCTCTAAATCGGCTAACAGATGTTGAATATAGTCCGCTTCCGGAATCGTGCCTTTCCGTGCGTGCGAGTTGAAATCGCAATAAGGGCATTTTTGCACGCACCACGGAATATGGATATACAGGCTGAGCGGTGGCAAGGTAATAGCTTGTAACATCAGTTCGCCTGTAATTTTTTCTGCAATATTTTCAATGCATTGGCGCGGTGCGAGACCTGTTTTTTCTCTGCTTGCGCCAATTCGGCGAAAGTGGCGTTTTTCGGCGGATAGAAAAACAGCGCGTCATAACCAAAACCGTTTTCGCCGCGTTCTGCCGGCAAAATTTCGCCGTGGCACGCCCCTTCGGCGATAATCGGCGTCGGGTCATCTGCATGTTGCAACAGCGCAATCACGCTGACAAATTTTGCGCTGCGATCGGTCTTATCTGCCATTTCCACTAATAACTTAGCACGATTGTTGCCATCGTTGCCCTCTTCGCCGGCATAACGGGCGGAATACAACCCCGGCGCGCCGCCAAGTGCGGTCACGCTCAAACCGGAATCATCGGCAATCGCCGGCAAGCCGCTGATTTTTGCCGCGTGGCGTGCTTTTAAAATCGCATTTTCCACAAATGTTAATCCCGTTTCTTCCGGGCTTTCAATGCCGAATTCACTCTGCGCCACCACCTCAAAACCAAACTGCGCCAATACATCCGCCATCTCTTTCACTTTGCCTTGATTGCCGGTGGCAAGCACGACTTTTTGTCTTTTTTGTTGCATATGCTTTCCTTTTCTGTTTCTTTATTATTTTTGGGCTAAAAATCGATACACCTGCTCAATCCCGGTTTGGTCGTTTTGATAACAAACCCCATGGATACCGCACGTTTGCGCCGCTTCGATATTGGCAGGCGAGTCGTCGATAAACAGCGTGCGGTTTGGATCGAGCTGATACTGTTTGATCGTCTGTTGAAAAATCCCCAAGTGCGGTTTCAATAATTGCACTTCTGCCGAAATCACAATGCCACGGAATAAATGCCAATAATCATAGCGTTGTTTGAGGTAGGCATAGGCATGCAGCGGCATATTGCTGATACAGATTAAATCCACATTTTGCTTGGCTAAATCATGCAATAAATCAACGGCTAACGGCAGCGGTTCGAAGGATTCGCGCACGACTTGCATAAAACGTTCCATTTCGCTCAACGGTTTGCTTAACAGTAATGAAAACAGCTTCAGCGCATTCTCGTACTGGATTAAACCGGCATCCAGCGCCAACCAGGTTTGGCTGAAAAACACCGTCCGATACTGTTCCCGCTCAAGCGGATCAGGCGTGAAACGCTGTAAAATCGTGTCCGGCTCCCATTTAATCAGCACATTCCCCAAATCAAAAATCACTGTTTTTTGCATACTTCCCTCCCCCTTTTCAGATGACTTATCTTAGCAGATCAGACCGCACTTGAATAACGCCAATTCGGCGCATTGTGTGATCTCGTTTATAAATTCCATTTCCTGCCGTTAAAATCACTTGACGATAAAAATAGAAAGTATATGCTACAAAAAAATAATTTAATAGGGAGTAATCATGACAATCCACGAGTTTTTACAACGGCAAAATATTCAATTCAGTCTGAAACGCTATGCAATCGATGCCTTGAATTTTATGGCATTAGGTTTGTTCTCTTCACTGATCATCGGCTTAATCCTGAAGAATATCGGCACTTGGATAGAGATAAGCTGGTTAGTTGATGTCGGCGGTCAGGCACAAAAAGCGATGGGCGCGGCAATCGGAGTTGGTGTAGCATATGCATTACAAGCACCGCCGTTAGTGTTACTCGGCAGTGCCATCACCGGTCTTGCCGGCGCTGCCTTAGGCGGTCCGGTCGGCTGCTTTTTCGCCGCCGCGATTGGGGCGGAATTCGGTAAGTTAGTCAGCAAAGTGACGGTGGTGGATATTATCGTCACCCCGGCGGTAACGCTGTGTGCCGGTGTCGCCGCGGCACAACTGTTGGGGGCACCGATTGCCGCCTTAATGAACCAAATCGGTGAATTTATTATCTGGTCGGTGGAGCTACAGCCGCTACTGATGGGCATGGTCGTGTCGGTGGTTATGGGCATTTTGCTCACCCTGCCGATTTCCAGCGCGGCGATTGCGATTTCTCTTTCGCTCAGCGGATTGGCGGCTGGCGCAGCAACGGTCGGTTGTTGTTGCCAAATGATCGGCTTTGCCAGCATGAGCTTTAAAGAAAACCGTTGGGGCGGCTTGCTCAGCCAAGGCTTAGGCACCAGTATGCTGCAAATGCCGAATATTATCCGCAACCCGAAAATCTGGTTGCCGCCGATTATCAGCAGCGCCATACTCGGCGCGTTCTCGACCCAAGTTTTTAAAATGACGAATATTCCTAGCGGCGCAGGTATGGGAACGAGCGGATTAGTCGGACAAATCGGCACACTGGAGGCGATGGGCAACTCAAGCCAAATCTGGCTAGCAATCGGCTTGCTGCATTTTGTATTACCCGCACTTTTAACCCTTGCTATCGCACACATTTTCCGGCGTAAAGGCTGGATTAAAACGGGAGATTTAAAACTGAGTAATTAGGGGCGGTTGATCTTTAATTTATACAAAATCACAAAAATCGTTTGGTATTCGAACTTAAAATCGGTATTATAGCCGTCCAGATGGTTACGCGTCTAAAACCGTAGCCCAAGATTCTAACGTCACAAATTGAAAGAAAGAGAAATTATGTCGAATTACCTATTTACCTCCGAATCCGTTTCCGCCGGACACCCTGACAAAATCGCCGATCAGATTTCCGATGCGGTGCTTGACGCAATTATCGAACAAGATCCGAAAGCACGCGTGGCTTGCGAAACTTATGTAAAAACCGGCATGGTGTTGGTCGGCGGTGAAATCACCACCTCGGCGTGGGTCGATATTGAGCATATCGCGCGCCAAGTGATTTGCGACATCGGCTACACCTCCTCCACCATGGGCTTCGACGGGCATTCTTGCGCGGTGTTAAACGGCATCGGCAAACAATCTTCCGATATTAATCAAGGGGTTGATCGTGCAGATCCGTTGGCACAAGGAGCCGGCGACCAAGGAATTATGTTCGGTTACGCCACCAACGAAACCGATGTCTTAATGCCTGCGCCGATTACCTACGCCCACCGTTTAATGGAACAGCAAGAAAAAGTGCGCAAAAACGGCACGCTGAACTGGTTGCGCCCGGACGCCAAAAGCCAAATCACCTTCCAATACGATAAGCATAAAATCATCGGCATTGATGCGGTGGTGCTGTCCACCCAACACAGCGAAGAAGTCGATCAAAAACAGATTTACGAAGGCGTGATGGAAGAAATCATCAAGCCGATTTTGCCAAGCGAATGGCTGTCGGCAAACACTAAATATTTCATCAACCCGACCGGACGTTTTGTGATCGGCGGCCCAATGGGCGACTGCGGCCTGACCGGACGTAAAATCATCGTCGATACCTACGGCGGCGCAGCGCGTCACGGCGGCGGTGCATTCTCCGGCAAAGATCCGTCAAAAGTGGATCGCTCCGCCGCTTATGCCGCGCGCTATGTGGCAAAAAACATCGTTGCCGCCGGTCTTGCCGATCGCTGCGAAATTCAGCTTTCCTATGCCATCGGTATTGCCGAACCCACCTCAATTATGATCGAAACCTTCGGCACGGCAAAAGTGAGCGAAGCCTTATTGGTGAAACTGGTGCGCGAATTTTTCGACCTGCGCCCATACGGTTTAATCAAAATGCTGGATCTGATCAAACCAATCTACCGCAAAACCGCCACCTACGGACACTTCGGACGCGATGAATTCCCATGGGAAAAAATCGACCGCGCCGAAGAACTGAGAAGTGCGGCCGGGTTGAAGTGATAGTTGACTGAAGAGTGGAAGTGCGGTTTGAACTAAACCGCACTTTGGTATTTAACCAATTATTTTTAATTAAGCTCTACGTTCCATTGTGTTAAAGTGTTATCTAAGTTTTCATTAGCAAATAAAGCGCTTCCCGTTACAACCCAATCAATCCCTAATTGCTTTACTTTCTTTGCTAACGCTAAAGTCATTGAGCCGTCTACTGCAAGAATTTTTTCATGTCGTTTTTCACCGAGGATGTTGATAATAGATTTGATTCGCGTCGAAATCGAAAATTCATCGGCTTTAACTCCCGTTCTTGGATCTAAGGTTAAAATCTGAATCAAATCAACCTGCTCAAGATAGGGCTGTAACCGTGATAAATCCGTGTCAGGGCACAAGCTTAGTCCACTAATTATTGCTTGCTGTGAATTAATATCATCCAATATTTGAGTAAGATTACCATCACCCTCCAATTGTAAGGTGATTATCGTTGCGCCATTTTTAATACACTCTTTGGCTTGTTTTTCTTGATCACGCACCATTAAATGCACGTCTTTATAACAACAATGGGGAAATTGCTTAAGCGCATGACAACCAACCGTAAATAATGGAGAAAATTGCCCGTCTGCAATATCAAAATGCAGGAGGTGCATATGATGTTGTTTTAATGCAGACAAGGTTTGTGCGAAGGTAAGCCAATTTGACGCAAGGATACCCGTACTGATTTTTTGCGTTTTCAGCTGTCGGATTAAGGCAAGTTTAGATTTTTTCATCGCTGAAATCCTGTGGCAAAATCCAATTAAAAACGGTTTTACTTCTTGGTCCGGACATCAACGGTTCCAGCTCTTTAATACATTGATGATAATGTGCTGTCTGTCGGTGGGCTTCTAATGCGGCTTCATTTTTATACACTTCATAAGCATAAAACCGGGTTTTAATCATGGGATCTTGCAAAACATCGAAGCGTAAATTTCCCGGTTCTTTTCGAGTCCCATAATGATTGGCGGCAAAAACCTCTAAGAAAGCTTGTTCTTTTCCCTCTTTAATATTAATTTCTACCAACATAGCAAACATAGTAAGCTCCTAAATATATTTTAATTTATGCCGACAGACTCCATTTCTGTCGGCATATTTGGATCGTTAAACTTTATTTATTTTTCTCATCAAGATAAAGTTGGTACGCTTTTTCCGTATTTTCGCCTTGATGTACCACGGCATTTACGGCTTTCAGCATCGCAATCGGTGCTTCGGATTGGAAAATATTCCGTCCCATATCAACACCCGCCGCCCCTTGATCAATGGCTTGATAACACATTTCAAGCGCTTCCAACTCAGGTAGTTTTTTCCCGCCGGCAATCACAATCGGTACTGGACAGCCTGCGGTGACCCGTTCAAACCCTTTTTCAACATAATAGGTCTTGATCACGTGTGCGCCCATTTCAGCTGCGATGCGGGTTGCGAGGGAAAAATAACGTTGATCGCGAACCATATCTTTGCCGACACCGGTTACTGCCATTGTCGGCATGCCATAGCGAGTGCCTTGATCGACCAATTGAATGATATTTTTGATCGATTGGTGTTCATGCTCCGAACCAATATACACCTGCGCTGCCATCGCCGATACATTCAAACGTACTGCATCTTCCACACAAACAGCAACCGCTTCATTGGATAATTCGGTCAAGATTGAATTTGCGCCGGAAGCACGTAACACCACAGGTTTGCCCGTATCCGGCGGCACAACGCTGCGCAGAATTCCGCGAGTACACATTAATACATCGGTATATTCAAACAGCGGCGCAATATGCAAATCAATCCGCTCCAAGCCTGTTGTCGGTCCTTGAAAATAGCCGTGATCAAATGCCAACATAATGGTTTTGCCTGTTTTTGGATTAAAAATATTGGCTAAACGAGATTGCATTCCCCAGTCTAAAGCACCTAATCCTTTCATATAAAATGCTTTATTGGTTTGCGGTCTTTCTAAGCCAAAATCTTTGCCGTCTCGGATATCATCTAAATCTGCCATTCATTTATCTCCTGCTCAAAATTTAGAAATTGTAGTTATCAATATTCTCTTTTGTGAATACAACCCGCTCCGGCAACACCACGATACCGTTACCTTCCGCTTCATATTCATAACCCTGCACACTGTTTGGTGAAATTTCGACGGTTCCAACCCCTTCAATATCTAATTTATCACCTATTTTTAACGGCTTGCCTTTTAATACGTCATTTGCAACTGCAACGGATATTTTGCCTTGTTGCACCACGTCCCACAAACCGAATTGGTTTACTGTTCCGCGTTTGACATATGGACGCATCACATTTGGCGTACTAAATCCGACAATCACCACGCCTTCGCGTTTCAAATTTTCAGCCGCTTGTGCCGCCGCCGGCAATGCGTTTGCATCAGGTGCAATGATGGCATCAAGATCAGGATAGGCTTTCAAGATACCTTCTGCCGTTTGTAAGGATTTAATCGCATCGTTGTAGCCGAATTGCGTGGTCACAATTTCCCACTCCGGGTGCTCCGCTGCAATTTTATCTTTTGCCACTTTTACCCATTGATTTTGATCGGTAACCGTCGGACTGGAATAGAAAAATGCGACTTTTGCTTTTGGTTTGTTAATTTGGTCAGATGCCATTTCAACTAACATTGAGCCTAACTGGGCCGGTGTTCCTTGGTTAATATAATAACTGCGACATTCCGGATTAGTATCCGAATCCCAAGTCAGCACTTTCACCCCGCGTTTCATCGCACGTTGTAAGGTTGAACACAAACCATCCGGCGAAACCGCAGCAACTACGATTGCGTTATAGCCTTGATTAACAAAGTTATTAATCAGCTGAACTTGGTTAGACACACTCGGTTCCGTCGGTCCGTCGTAGGTGACATCAACCCCTAATGTTTTTCCCATTTCGACTGCACCCTGTCCGCCGCTGGTGAAATAACCAACACCGACCAATTTAGGAATAAAAGCGATACGATCTGCTGCTTGTACTGCGCTTACTGCTGAAAAACCCAAAGCAACGGCAAGTGCGGTTGATTTTAAAAATGGATGTTTCATAAAATTTCTCCTTATTGAGTTGTATAAAACATACCGTTACCAGTATGTCTATTTGATCATGAACGAATATTAACCACTTGCTTTCCTGTTTTACGATATAGCCAATAACGAATTGCGGCATAATTCAAACTAATTGATTTTCCGATCAAGACAATAATTAATAAAGCACCGGATAATGCACTAGAAATCTCATTGGGAATCCCCGTCATTTGTAATCCTTGCTGTAAATAACCAATTAATAAAGCCGCAATCGCAGTACCTAAAATAGAACCCGAACCGCCATAAATATTTGCACCGCCTAACACTACTGCCGTTAAAACCGGCATTAATAGCGAACTGCCAAGATCGGAACGGGCCGAGCCAAAATAAGACACCAATAATATCGCCACAAAGGCCGCAACTAACCCAATTGACGAATAAATGATAAATAATGTTTTATTAACCGGCACCGCACTATAACGCGCCGTTCTTTCACTTTGACCAACCAAAAAAGTACTTCTTCCTACAATAGTTTTATGCATTAATAACCAAAATATGATTGTCATTATGAGAAAATAAATAATCGGCGTTGGAATACCTAAAATAGTTTGATTGGCAAAATTAAGTAAGCTATCCGGGAACCCGCCAATCCCTTCATAACCGGTTGCACCGGCAAAACCGGATAATAGCAATGCGCCACCGCCATAAAGGTACATTGTTCCTAAAGTGATTACCAATGGATTCACTTTGGTATAGATAATCAAGCCCGCATTAACTAAACCACAAATTCCGCCCAGTAAAAAAGTCAGCGGGATCGCGATAAATAAAGAAATATCCGCTTTAAACAATACCCCAAGAAAAATAGCACAAAGCCCGACCGTTGAACCAAAAGAAATATCAATTCCGCCACTTACAATAATCATTGTTAATGGTAAGGCAAGCATGCCAATATAAATAAAATCACTGGTACTATATAAAAGCACATTGATATCTAGCATTCGAGGATTCAACATTCCAAATCCCATAACCTCAATAATCAATAGAAGAAAAAGCGAAACTTCCCAACCGTAATTTTTTACTTTCAACATCGTCTTCACCTTGTTATTTATTCCGAACCGTCTCTTCTTTTAAAAATCTGGCATAACGTTGTAATTTGATATTTTTTTCAATCATAATACGAATACGCCCATCAAATACCAGCACAGCAAGTAGAACAATACCGGCAACAAAATTATTCCAATAAGCAGGCACTTTCAGCAACACAAGAATCGTATCAATTTCGATTAAAAAATAAGCCCCTAAGATTGCTCCAATAATATTTCCCGAACCACCTAATAAACTGATTCCGCCTAATACGCAAGCCGCTATCGCTTTCATCTCCAAACCATTCCCGGTTGAATTTGGTACAAATCCAATCTGCGAAGCAAAAACAATACCCGCCAATGCCGCTGTGATTCCATTAATTGCAAAGGCTGAAATTCTGACAAAATTAGTCCGTACTCCTAACTGCAATGCGCCTTGTAAATTATCTCCGACGGCATAAAAATGTCTTCCTAACCGCACTTTCATTAATAAGAAATAAGCTAAAATCACTAATAGAATTAAGATCCAACCTATTAACGAAATATTAAAAAAAACCGGTTCTGACAATGATTTCAACTCTTGCGGTAGACCTTCTATCCATTTTCCTCCGGTAATTAATAACATAATCCCTTTATACAGCCCTAATGTGCCAAGTGTGGCGACAATCGCCGGAATCCTCAAAATAGTGACTAAAAATCCATTAAATAATCCTGCACATAAACCACAAAATAATGTTAATAAAAATGCCGCCAGGAGAGAATAGCCTAAATTTAATAAACTCCCCATAATGACGGCACATAACCCCATCGTTGAACCGACCGACACATCAATATTACGGGTTAAAATAACAAAGGTTGCGCCAATAGATAACAACATAACAATTTGTGCGGAATTAAAAATCATGGTTACCGTTTGAAAATTAAAATTGCCACCACCCCAGATAACCAATAATAGAAAAAGAAACAAAATCGCAAAAATAATTGTCATCTCTCGATTATTTTGTATAAATTTCCACATAAATGATTTCCTATTCTATTCGCCGCTAAATGCCATATGCATAATACTATCCGAATTAATCGCATCTCCAACCAAAGCGGAGCCAACCCTGCCATCATGCATGACTAAAACCCGATCTGACATTTGCTCTATCTCTTCCAGATCGGAAGAAATAAATAAAATTGCAACATTCTGTTCTGCGATGCTTTTTATCAGCTGATAAATATCTGCCCTAGCACCGATATCAACTCCACGGGTTGGTTCATCAATAACGAGTAATGCGGGATCGGCCTCTAAACATTTTGCAATCAAAACTTTTTGTTGGTTTCCCCCAGACAACGTCCTCACTAATTGCCCGCCATAATTAAATTTAATCCCTATCGCACGATGATAACGTTCTAAAATTGCATCTTCTTTTGCTTTATTTATCCAGAATCCCATATCGGTATAAGTCAAGCCGCAAGTATTCCATGACAACGGCGCATCCAAATATAGCCCTGAAGCTTGTCTATCTTCAGGCAGATAAACAATACCCTTATCTAACCGCTCTTTTATGCTCAGTCGGTTAATCTCTTGTCCATCAAAAATAATCTCTCCCGATTTTTCTTTTCTTAATCCATATAGCGTTTCTGCTAATTCCGTACGCCCGGCGCCAACTACACCGGCCAACCCTAAAATTTCCCCCGGATAGATTTCCAAATTAATATTCTTAAAACCTTCACCGGTTAACGCTTTGATCTGTAAAATAGGTTGATCTGTAGTTTTGATGCGATGATGACCTGGCAATTCCAACCATAATTTTTGTGATTCACTTAACTGCCCTGCTTTAGATTTAGGTTTAATCGCAGCTATAACATCATTACGATCTAATTCTCCTGTCGTACCGCTTAATGCAATAGAACCATCTCGCATCACACTAATAAAGTCGGATATCTGCCAAACTTCCGGTAATTTATGGGAAATAAAAATAATTCCTACACCTTTGGTAAGTAACGATTGGATTTTTATAAATAAACTTTCGGTTTCAACCGGTGTTAAAGAAGCTGTCGGCTCATCTAAAATTAAAATTGATGCATCACGCATCAAACCCCGCATAATTTCAACCAATTGCTGATCGGCAACTTCGAGCAATCCCGCTTGCATATCCAATTTCAAATGTGAATTCAGCTCACTAAGTAAAAGAGTCAATTTTTTTTCACTATGGCTATCCCATTTCAAGCCAAAAAGAATATTCTCTTTCACACTCAAATTAGGAAACAGCAAAGGCTCTTGCGGTACTAAATAGATCCCTAAATGATGCGCTTTATTTGGTGATAAGTTATTTTGTATCTCTCCATTTATTTCAATTGTTCCTGAATCTTGTGGTTGAATGCCCGCAATAATTTTCATTAATGTCGATTTTCCTGCGCCATTTCCACCTAGCAGCGCATGAACTTGCCCGGCGTACAACTCAAAATGGATATCTTTTAGAACTTCAACGCCAGAAAAAGACTTGCTGACACCATAAGTGGCAAGCAGCCGTTTTCTATCTGAAATATGCTCTCTTATCATCTTCTTTATCACCCTTAAGAATGAATAAATGTATTTGTATTTTTCATTTGTTCATCATCCTATAGAGTAAAAATAAAAATAACTGTGATTTAGATCGCAAAACAAGAATGAAATTAGGAAAAATTAGGAAGATTAAGGCAGTAAGCGGATACTTTGTGATCTAAATCACGCTTATACAAAAAATAAAAATGAACAATTGATAATTTTATAAATCATATGAATAATAATATTGATGGTAACAAAGGAAACAATAATGAATCATATCAAAGAAAATCTTCCTATCTCACACACTATGGGCGAAGAAGAAATACTGGCAAGAATTGCTTGGTTTTATTATCACGATAACTTAACACAGGGTGAGATTGGAAAGCGGTTGGATATTCCTCGCTTAAAAGTATCGCGTTTATTGGAAAAAGGACGCCAAATCGGCTTGATTAAAGTCCAAATTAATTCTCGTTTTAAGGGTTGCCTTGAACTGGAAGAGGCATTACGACACCATTTTCGTTTACAGCATATTCGGGTTCTGCCCGCACTTGAGCAAAATGAAATAAATACGCGCTTAGGTATCGGCGCATCACAAATGTTGATGTCCATCATGCGCCCGAACCAATTGCTCGCGATCGGTTTCGGTGAAACCATTATGCAAACAATTAAGTACAGTAACGAGTTTATCACCAATAACCAAATAAAATTAATCACGCTTTCCGGTGGGGTCGGACCTTATATGAAAGGAATTGGCGAATTAGACGGCTCTTGCAGTATCAGCATGATTCCCGCTCCGCTCCGAGCTTCATCACTTGAAGCTGCAAAATTATTTAAACGGGAAGCTTGTGTCAGAGACATTATGTTAGCCGCCGAAGCCGCTGACGTGGCAATAGTCGGGATCGGATCAACCCAGCAGAAAGGACAAGCCACCTTATTGCGTTCCGGCTATATCAATGAAGATAGCCAACAGGATCTCAGAAACAAAGGGGCTATTGGCGATATTTTAGGTTATTTCATGCAGCACGACGGTACGCTCCAACCGGATATTCCGCTACATGATGAACTCATTAGCGTTCCATTGGATAAATTAATCAAAATCCCTACGGTTATCGGTATTGCTGGCGGGGAGAATAAAGTCGAAGCTATTTTAAGCGCATTAAAAGGAAAATATATCAATTCATTAGTTACCGAAGAAAAAACGGCAAAAATGATACTGGCAAAAATCGTCTAGCCGCTAACCACTCTTTATTTTGTTAAAGCGGAAAATTGAGGAGATGTAAAATGGATAATCAATCAGATCGTTATCTCATGGCTCTTGATGCTGGCACCGGAAGTATCCGGGCTGTTATTTTTGATTTAAACGGTAATCAGATTAGTGCAGCGCAAAAAGAGTGGACTCATCTAACCGATCCTCAAATTCCCGGTTCAATGAATTTTGATTTACAAACCAACTGGCAGCTGGCAATTGACTGTATCAAACATGTTATTCAGCAAGCACAAATCGCCCCGGAGCAACTTATTTCTATCTCAACCTGTTCCATGCGGGAAGGAATTGTGCTGTATGATGATAAAAAACAACCAATTTGGGCGTGCGGTAATGTTGACGCCAGAGCAATCGAAGAAGTGCGGTACTTGAAATCATTGAATAACGGCACGTTCGAACAACAGGTTTATGAGATTTCAGGGCAAACATTGGCTTTAAGTGCTCTTCCGCGCTTGTTGTGGCTTGCCAATCACCGGCCTGAATTTTATCAAAATGTTAACGCTATCAGTATGATCAGTGATTGGTTGGCATTTATGTTAAGCGGAGAACTCGTGGTCGAACCATCGAATGCCGGCACGAGCGGTTTGCTTTGCTTAAACAGCAGAAATTGGCAGCCCGA
Source organism: Testudinibacter sp. P17/SS/0325 (assembly GCF_053570765.1). The sequence goes on from NZ_CM131635.1 coordinate 74,018, forward strand.
GCTACTCGAACTGCTTGATTTAAACCCTAAAATTCTTATGCCGGTGAAAGAAACCGGGACCTTATTAGGCAATATTTTACCTGATGTCGCACAATTAACCGGATTATCGCCCAAAACCGTTGTCGTCGTCGGCGGTGGTGATGTACAACTCGGTTGCTTAGGACTCGGTATTACCGACGCGGCTCAAGCCGCTGTTATCGGCGGCACATTCTGGCAACAAGTCGTCAATCTGCCTAAAGCGGCTACCGATCCCGAAATGAATGTGCGGGTCAATCCCCATGTTATTCCGCCATTGGTACAAGCCGAATCGATCAGTTTCTTCACCGGTTTGACCATGCGTTGGTTCCGAGATGCTTTCTGTGAAGCTGAAAAACATCTTGCCAGCCAATTAGGAATCGATACTTACACTTTATTAGAACAAATGGCTGCACGTGTCCCCGTCGGATCATACGATATTGTACCGATTTTCTCCGACGCCATGCATTTTAAAGCCTGGTATCACGCGGCCCCCTCATTCATTAACCTTTCAATTGATCCCGATAAATGCAACAAAGCCGCATTATTCAGAGCATTAGAAGAAAATGCGGCTATTGTATCTTCTTGCAACTTAGATCAAGTAGAGCAATTTTCAGGCATAAAACTTTCTTCAATCGTTTTTGCCGGAGGTGGCTCAAAGGGCCATTTATGGAGTCAAATTTTAGCTGACGTCACCGGCTTAACTGTGAATATTCCAGTGGTTAAAGAAGCAACGGCTTTAGGTTGCGCCATCGCAGCTGGCGTTGGAGCAGGGATTTATTCTTCGCTGGCAGAAGCCGGTAAAAAATTAGTGAAATTTGAACGCCAACACCAACCGAATCCTGAAAACCATATCCTTTATCAAGCGCATAAAAAGAAATGGAGTGAGATATACCATCAACAATTACAACTTGTTGATGAGAATCTCACCACCTCACTTTGGAAAGCGCCGGGGTTATAATAATAAGATCGGAATACTGGCTATAGTATCGGTATTTTAGCCTTATTCCGTTTTTCTGTTTTCCTTTTTTAAACTAATTTATACTCTTTGATTATTTTACTTCTTACTAAAATTTCGTAGTATAGATGAATAAAAATTTTGGTTTTAAGGAATTTCAAATGTGCCAACTACTCGGAATGAACTGCAACACCCCGACCGATATTGTGTTTTCGTTCGAGGGCTTTCGCTGTCGTGGCGGTTTGACCGATTCGCACGCCGACGGATTTGGGATCGGCTTTTTTGAAGATAAAGGCGTGCGCTTGTTTCATGACGATAAAGCCAGTGCCACTTCGCCGGTTGCCGATTTGGTGCGTAATTATCCGATTCAGTCGAAAAATGTGATTGCGCATATCCGCAAAGCAACCCAAGGGCGGATTTTGCTTGCCAACACCCACCCGTTTATGCGTGAAATCTGGGGGCAATATTGGCTGTTTGCGCACAACGGCAATTTGAAAAACTTTCAGCCAAATGAAGGGCAATATTACCGTCCGGTCGGCACGACCGATTCCGAAACGGCATTTTGTTATCTGTTGGAAACTTTACGTCAGAAGTTCGATCACGCCCCAAGCCTTGAGCAGATTTTTACCGAAGTCAATTTGATTGCGCAACAACTGCGCCAATACGGTTTACTGAACTTTCTGTTGTCAAACGGCGAATGGCTGATTGCCCACACCGGCTCACTGTTACATTATATCGTGCGCAAAGCGCCGTTTGGCGAGGCGAAATTGGTCGATGACGATGTGCAGATTGATTTTGCTTCGGTCACCACGCCGAATGATCGGGTGGCAGTGATTGCAACAGAACCTTTAACCGATAACGAAAACTGGCAACAGTTGGCGGTTAATGAGTTGGTGCTGTTTCAAGAGGGCGAAATTGTCTTGTGCTACACGCCGGACAATCCCTATTATCCAAGCATTGCCGAAGGGTTGGAAATGGCACGGCAGGCTGTTTGACCGCTCTTTATGTCTCTTTCACTTCACGATCAACAGCGACTGCGCCATCTTAATCTGCAAATCAGCCGCCGTTTACGCAGCTGTTTGGATTTAGCCGAACGCCATTTCCAGCACACGTTTGCCATGCCGCAAGTCAATTTCAAGCTGTGCGGTGTGAAAGCCGGTGTCGCTTACCTGCAACAAAATGAAATCCGTCTGAACCGCACTTTGCTGTTGGAAAACAGCGAGGAATTTTTGCGCCAAGTCGTGCCGCATGAATTGGCGCACTTGTTGGTATATCAACTGTTCGGGCGGGTTCAACCGCACGGTAAAGAGTGGCAAATGCTGATGCAGCAGGTGTTTAACTTGCCTGCCGATACCTGCCACCAATTCGATATTCAAAACGTACAAGGCAACACTATCACCTACCGCTGCGACTGCCAAACCCACCAACTCAGCCTACGCCGCCATAATAATATCCTGCGCAATAACGTGCGCTATCATTGTCGGTTGTGCAAGGGGGTTTTGATGAAAGAAGAGGCGAAAGCGCTGGTGCGGTGATAATTTCCCTTCTCGCTTGATTGGAGATGGTGTCTAAAGGACGGATGAGGGTGAATATGCTATTCTCCCCCTCATCCTGATTTTCGCTTCTAAACGAAGCAAAAATCTGTCCTTCTCCCACTAGGGGCGAAGGACACTAGCAGCCTAACTCACTTCCGTTTCGCTCGCGGGTGGGCGGAGTCGTACACGTCGGCGAGGTGTTTGAAATCCAAATGGGTGTAGATTTGGGTGGTGGAGAGGTTGGCGTGTCCTAACAGCTCCTGCACCGCACGCAGGTCGGCGCTGGATTCCAACATATGGGTGGCAAACGAGTGGCGCAATTTATGCGGGTTTAAATGGGTCGGTAAGCCCTGCCGCTGCCCCCACACTTCCAAGCGTTTTTGAATCGCACGGTGGCTGATTCGCTTCCCACGCAAGCTGACGAACAAGGCATCGTCTTCGGGATTAAACAGCATGCGTACCGCCAACCATTTTTGAATTGCTTGTGCGGCGTAACGCCCGTACGGCAAAATCCGCTCTTTGTTGCCTTTCCCCAAGACGCGCAATTCGCGCGTGCGGCTTTGCAGATCTTGTATATTCAGCTGTTGCAATTCATTTAGCCGCAGACCGGCGCTGTACATCAATTCCATCATCGCCAAATCGCGCAGATCAATCGGTTCATTGCTGGCATTATCCAACAACTGCCCGACCTGTTCGGCTTCGATATTTTTCGGCAAACGTTTGGCTTGTTTCGGTGCGGAAACCGCGGCGGCGGGATTAACTTTAATGTCCCCTTGCGACAATAAATAATTCAGAAAACCACGCAAACTGGATAAACGCAAAGCGAGGCTTTTGGCATTCAGCCCCTGCTTACGGCTTGCTGCCAGCAAATAACGCACCACACCCGCATCCACCTGCCGCCAATTTTCAATCCCTTGCGCTTGCAACATCAGGATAATTTGTTCCAATTGATGTTGGTAATTGCTCAGGGTATGCGGGCTGAGTTGGCGCTCAATCCGTAAATAATTCCAATAACCCTGCAGCGGCTGCGAAAGTGCGGTTACGCTCATTATAATTTCTCAATCAGCCAATGATCGAGATGTTGCTCGATCATCTCGGCCAGCTGGCGCAGAAATGCGGTTTCTTGGTTGCGGTGAAAATGGCGTTCGTCTCTTGCCGCAAACAATAACACCGCGGTGTAAGGATGACGGGATTTACGTTTGCCCAACAAACAAAGCGCCACCGAGCCAACCGGAAAATCGTCCGGCAAAAACAGCAAGGTTTTTTCGCGGTGGGTCAGTGTGCCTAAATAGTGGCGCTGCAAACCGAAGCGTTCCAAACGGATAATCTCAAATGCGGTGCGATCCAACCAATTTTGCGCTTCGATTTCCTCACCCTCCACCCAACTGTCACGAAACAGCAACACCGTGCCTTTTTGCAAACCCAGTGCGGTCGTCCAGTCTTGTAATGCCGCCAAACCGTCAGGCAAGCGTTTGGCTTGTGCCAAGCGGGTTTGTAGCGGTAACAGGCTGAAAAACATGCGCTCATTGTGCTCCGCCACTTTATGAATCGTATCCAGTTCCTGTTGCTGCCGTTGCAGCTGATCGCGTTGGCGTTGCAGCTTCGCTTCCACCAGCGACAGAATACCCTTTTCCGCGTGGGTCACCTTTAGCCGATCCAACAGTTGCGGGTAATCATTGAAAAAATCAGGATTCTGCTGTAAATAATCCGCCACCGCACTTGCGCTTAATGCTTCACTCATCACAACCCCTTATAACCGAATATAACCGTCGAATAAATGGGTCGCCTCGCCGGTCATAAACAGCGGTTTACCTTCGCCTTGCCATTCGATCAACAAGTTACCACCCGGCAATGCCACTTCCACTTGTGCATCCAAAGTACCCTGCATAATGCCGACCGCCACCGCCGCACAGGCGCCGCTGCCACAAGCTTGGGTTTCGCCGGCACCACGTTCAAACACACGCAGTTTCACCTGTTTACGGTTTAAGATTTGCATAAAACCGATGTTGGCACATTCCGGAAAACGCTCGTGACTTTCCAACAAAGCACCCAAGCGTTGCACCGGTGCAGCCGCCACATCATCAACCGTTAAAACACAATGCGGATTGCCCATCGACACCACCCCGCATAACACCGTTTCCAACTCGGTGCGCAAGATATAATTTTTTTCAAATTTATTGGCAGTAAACGGTACTTTTGCCGGTTCCCAAATCGGCTCGCCCATATTGACCCGAATTTGTTCGTCCTCTTTAATATTCAATACCATTTTGCCTTTGGCAGTGCTGACGTTAATCTCTTTTTTATTGGTTAGCCCTTTCAGTTGCACAAAACGGGCAAAACAGCGCGCGCCGTTGCCGCATTGCGCCACTTCGCTACCGTCGGCATTAAAAATACGGTAGTGAAAATCCATATCCGGATCATACGGCGGCTCGACCAACAACAGTTGATCAAACCCCACGCCACGGTGCCGATCCGCCAAACGGCGAATGGTGCTCTCCGGGAAAAACACATTTTGGGTGATGCCGTCCACCACCATAAAATCGTTTCCCAAGCCGTGCATTTTTGAAAATTGCATAGTTTATCCTTAAATTTAAGTTATGCCCGCATTATAGAACCAAGATAAGGGAATGTCTAAATGATTCATGCGCCGACAGTTTGCTAACGCCCGCCATTATGATAGGATTCTGACAATGCTTTTCATCGGTGGATCCTATATGCAAAATCTTAAAAAAGTACAAGCCATGCGCGTGGCAGGATTGGGCTGTGTGCTCACCATTGCCGTGATCGGCTTTTTTCTCTTTTCCCTGCCTAGCGCACAACTGATTGATCATCTGACCGCACTTGGTGCTTGGTTCGGCGCCGGCACTACGATTGGTATCTTTGCCTTAGCGTGTTTACCGATATTGGTCAGCACATTGTGTTACTGGATTTATTATTGGCTGAAAAGCTGAGTTCATCATGGCAAAACTCTATTTTTATTACTCCACCATGAATGCCGGCAAGTCCACTACCTTGCTGCAATCTTCCTACAACTACCGAGAACGGCAAATGAACACGCTGGTTTACACTGCGGCAATTGACGATCGCTTCGGCAGCGGCAAAGTGACCTCGCGCATTGGCATCAGTCAAGAGGCGTTAGTTTTTACTGACAAAACCGATTTATACCAGCAAATCAAGCAACAAATTCAACAACAACCGCTGCATTGTATCTTAGTTGATGAAGCGCAGTTTTTGACTAAATCTCAGGTGTATCAACTGAGCGATGTCGTCGATAAACTACATATTCCGGTATTGTGTTACGGCTTACGTACCGATTTTCAGGGTGAGCTGTTTGAAGGCAGTCGCTATTTGCTTGCTTGGGCGGATCAGTTGGAAGAGCTGAAAACGATCTGTTACTGCGGACGCAAAGCCAATTTTGTACTGCGCTTAAATGCTGAGGGAGAGGTGGTCAAAGCCGGCGAACAAATCCAAATCGGCGGCAATGACCGTTATCTGTCTGTTTGCCGACGACATTATAAAGCGCGGTTAGGCAAGTAGCGGAGGAACTAAAAAACCCGCTAAATCAGCGGGTTTTGTCTGTGTAATGAATAAGGATTAATACAAGATTCTTGAGGCTTCGAACCAATCCGCTTTAAACGGGCGCTTCATATTGGTGATGGCATCAATAATATCGTGGTGTACCAGTTTCTCATTTTGAATACCGATACAACGTCCGCCGATACCCTCTTTCAACAACTCGACCGCATAAACCCCCATACGCGAAGCCAAAATACGGTCAAAGGCGCAAGGCGCACCGCCGCGTTGCACATGCCCTAAAATCGTAGCCCGGGCTTCCAGTTTAACGCGCGATTCGATTTCTTTTGCCAACTCATTAACATCACAAATATGTTCTGTGATGGCGATAATGGCGTGGCGTTTCCCTTTGTGGAAACCGTATTCGACTTTCTTGATCAAAGCTTCACGCTCAAACGGACGCTCCGGCACGACGATAAATTCACAACCGCCGGCAATCGCTGCGCCTAAGGTTAAATCGCCGCAATGGCGCCCCATAATTTCGATAATCGAAACGCGTTGGTGCGAACTGGAAGTATCGCGCAAACGGTCAATCGCTTCCAAGGCGGTTTCAAGTGCGGTTTGGAAACCAATGGTATAATCCGTGCCGGCAACATCATTGTCAATCGTGCCGGGAATCCCGATACAAGGAAAACCGTATTCTTCGGTAATCAATTTCGCGCCCATATACGAACCGTCCCCGCCGATTACGACTAAAGAATCAATCCCGTGTTGACGCAAATTGTCCACCGCTTTGGCACGAATTGCCGGATCTTTAAATTCAGGGAAACGCGCCGAGCCTAAAAATGTGCCGCCGCGCCCGATAATATCGGAAACGGAAAAACGCTCTAATTTTTTGATTTCGTTATGATAGAGTCCTGAATATCCATTATATACGCCATAAACTTCTATGCCTTCAAACAGCGCTGCTCGCACCACGCCGCGAATTGCCGCATTCATGCCCGGGGCGTCGCCGCCGCTGGTTAAAATAGCAACTTTCTTTACCATGTTGAGTTACCTTCTATTTAATTTTGATTGAAAAATAATTTTGTGTGTAGGGTACACGATCCCTGGTTTACTCTCTATAGGAAAATGATTTTTTTCTGATTTTTTCTTCAGCCGTTAACATTTTATCAATTTTATGTTGCGATTTTATGACAAATACAAAACACTTCAGATTTTTTGCAATGTTTGTTCTTTTTGCACCACTGAGGTCGGCTCTTGGTGAATGATAATATCCGACATCGGGAATGCCATTAATAGTCGATTTTCGAGGTTATCCGTGATTTGATGTGCTTTCCACAACGGCAGATTATCGTCCAGTTCCAAGTGCAACTGGATAAACCGAATCGCGCCCGAACGACGGGTGCGCAAATCATGAATACCGATAATTTCCTGCTGGCTGGAGGCAATTTCCCAAATGGTTTCAATTTCCTTCTCCGGCAAAGTGCGGTCAAGCAGCAGTTGGATCGATTCAAACAGCATTTTGAGGGCATTCGCCAAAATATACAGCGCAATCAGCAGCGCAAAAATCCCATCGGCGTAAATATAGCCGAAGGCACTCAAACCCAATGACAGCAAGACGGCTACATTCATCAACAGATCGGTTTCATAGTGCAGTTTGTCAGCGCGAATTGCCGGGCTCTGAGTGTTACGAATGACATAAGTTTGATAGCGGATTAGCGCCAAAGTAAATATTAAAGCAATCACGGTGACGGCAATCCCGATGGAGGCGGATTGCAGCGGCTGCGGGTTAATGATGCGCTCAATACCTTGTAACAACAACAAGATCGCAGAACCGGAAATAAACGCGCCTTGAATCAGCGTGGCTAACGATTCCGCCTTGCCGTGTCCGAACGAGTGGTTGTCATCGGCAGGCATCAGTGAAAAACGCAGAATAATCATACTGGTGAACGAAGCAAGCAGATCCAACAACGAATCAGTGATCGACGCCAGCATGCTGACGGAGCCGGTCTGCCACCAAGCCACGCCTTTGATTAAAATCAGGCTAAGTGCGGTGCAAACGGCCAACACTGAAGCGCGGCGTACCAAACGTCCATATTTTTCATGCATAATCAATCACCCCACTTTTAATTACACTGCCATGTCCACGGCTGTTGTTGCAATTGTTGTAAGATTTTATGCGCCTTTGGATAAATTTGCCGTTGCAGAAAAGCCTGTTCTTTCGCTTTTGCCTGCGGTTTAGCGTTCACACCATAGCTATATTGAAATTCTAAAAAGCCGCAATCCGCCATATTCCGCCCCTTCGCCAGTTCGACGCCCCAATAGGCAAAACGCTCGCTCGGGCGGTAAACCAGTTGCGAATATAAGGTCTCATCCGTAATCGACATTTCGGCCAAGGTATTATCGCTTTGCTGATAACTTTTTTGCCGCAGTTCCAAGCGTTGCCGCAGGCTTAACTCCTGTTTATTACGGTCGAAAAACAGCACGGCTTTTTCCCTTGAGCCGCTATTGCCGTTCGGGTGATAGACATAGCGCACCATTTCCACTAAATCGACGCTTTTACCACGTTGGAAAGTTTTGCCATTGAATTTGATCTTTTCCGGTGCTTGGAAGGTTTTACTCTGTTCAACCGACGAGCAAGCGCTGAACAATAAGCACAACGCCAATAAAAAAACGGATTTGATCGCCATGGGTTAATCCTGTGAATCGCGTTTAAATACCAGTTCGTTGCCAGCGGAGGCGCTTTCGTCAAACCAATAACCGCCCAAATCAAAAGATTTCAGATCGTTCACCGTCGAAATGCGGTTTTGAATTAAATAACGGCACATCAAACCGCGCGCTTTTTTGGCATAAAAACTGATCACTTTATAGTTGCCGTTTTTATAATCGAGGAAAATCGGCTTGACAATCCGTGCCTGTAATTTTTGCGGCTGTACCGCTTTAAAATATTCGTCCGAAGCCAGATTGATTAAAACGTCATCGCCTTGTTGCTCAAGTGCGGTTTGCAATTGTGCGGTGATCACGCCGCCCCAAAAATCATACAGGTTTTTACCGTTCGGATTGGCAAGTTTGGTGCCCATTTCCAAACGGTACGGTTGCATTAAATCCAGCGGTTTCAACAAGCCGTATAGACCCGACAGCATGCGCAAATGTTGCTGTGCATAGCGCACTTCATCGGCACTCAGGCTGTCGGCATCCAAACCGGTATAAACATCGCCTTTAAAGGCGTAAATTGCGGCTTTGGCGTTGGTTGGGTTATGCGCCAATTGCCACTCGGCAAAACGTGCCGCATTCAGCCCCGCCAGCTTATCGCTGATATGCATGAGCGAGCCGATTTGTGCCGGGGTCAATGCACGGCACACCTCAATAAGTTGTTGGCTATATTGGGTTAATTCCGGTTGGGTAAAATCAAATGCGGGAATTTCAGACTGAAAATCCAAGGTTTTTGCCGGGGAAATAATCGCGAGCATAAGGCTTCCATAGATAATGACAAACAGGGTGCGATTATAACAGATTCGCACCGATTCTCTACCGCACTTTTATTATGGGTAATGCTATTTCAGCTGCAACGGCAAGCGCCAATCAATCGGCGTTTGTTGATGTTGTTGTAAATAAGCATTGGCTTTGGAAAAATGTTTACAGCCGAAGAAACCGCGATATGCCGACAACGGCGACGGATGCGGTGCGCTCAAAACCAAATGGCGTTGGCGGTCGATAAACTGCCCTTTTTTCTGCGCGTGGCTGCCCCACAGCAAAAAGACCAAATGGTCGCGATGTTGGTTCAGTTGCGCAATCACTTTATCGGTAAAGGTTTCCCAACCGAAATTGGCGTGCGAATGTGCCCGCCCCTGCTCCACCGTCAGCACAGTGTTGAGCAATAACACCCCTTGCTGCGCCCAGTGTTGCAGATAGCCGTGCGGCGGAATCTCAAAGCCCTCAATATCATCGGCCAGTTCTTTATACATATTGACCAACGACGGCGGCGGTGCAATGCCCGGTTTGACCGAAAACGCCAACCCATGCGCCTGATTGGCGCCGTGATAGGGATCTTGCCCTAAAATCACCACGTTGACTTGTTCAAATTCGGTTAAACGAAAAGCGGTAAACACTTCGTCATGCGGCGGATAGACCGTTTTACCGCTCTTTTTCGCATTTTCGACTTGTGCCAAAATAGTTAAAAAATAGGGTTGTTGCTTTTCCGCGCCGATCGCTTCTGTCCAGGTTTTCATTCGTCTTCCCTTACTGATTTGCTGTTTTGAAAATTATAGGCAAAGGCAGTCAAAAAACCTAGCCTTGATTTTAAAACCCGCCTTATTTTTGTTATTAAAATGTAATCAAAAAACAAGTATTAAGTTAAATTAAGCAGGCGTTCCGATGTTATTTTTTGACTTAAATCAAATATCCGATTTTATCAAAAAATAACCAGTTGTTCTGGGTCAATTATCCCCAAAAATATTTGAAAATTTAAACAAGGGTGATAAAATTCTGAGCAGTAAACTTAATCCGTCCACGATAATATTGGAGTCTATTATGATCAAAGGTATTCAAATTACACAAGCGGCAAACGACGCGTTATTAAACTCTTTCTGGTTATTGGACAGCGACAAAGGCGAAGCCCGTTGCTTATGTGCCAAAGGCGATTACACTGAAGACCAAATCGTTGCGATTAACGAATTAGGTCAAATCGAATACCGCGAATTGCCGGTTGATGTGGCGCCGACAGTCAAAGTGGAAGGCGGTCAACACTTGAACGTCAACGTATTGCGTCGCGAAACCTTGGAAGATGCGGTGAATAACCCTGAAAAATATCCGCAATTAACCATCCGTGTTTCCGGTTATGCCGTACGTTTCAACTCTCTGACTCCGGAACAACAACGCGACGTGATTGCGCGTACTTTTACCGAAAGCTTGTAATTTTTCTTTTAGCTTCACATTTTAAACGCACGGCAATATGGTCGTGCGTTTTGCATTTCTGACACCGATTTTAACTTGTATAAAATCCAAAATAGCTGATAATACTTAAAGTTGCCTAACGGCAGCTTTGAAATTGCTGACAAACTTACTTCTCTCCCTCCGCGTGCGGAGGGAGTACTATTTTTCGCAAGAAAAATGGGGAGGGAGGGATAATATGAAAATGCAACATATTCATTTTTAACATTCTTTATGCCTCCCTCCGTCCTTAGGACACCTCCCTCCGTATACAGAGGGAGGGAAATGATTAGAGAAAGAGACTTTGTCATCAGCCTGAAAGCTGCCGGACGGCAGCTTTTTTATCTTATCCGTTATTGTGGAGTTTTTTATGACGAATCCGTCACTGCCCGACATCGGCAGCCCGATATTTTATACCGTATTTTCAATTGTGGTTGCGATCATGCTGCTGATTGATCTATTCAGCCTGAAAAAGAGCGGGGTGCATAAAGTCAGCGTGAAAGAAGCGATGTGGTGGAGCGTGGTGTGGATCAGTGTTTCGGCGTTGTTTGCCTTATGGCTCTATTTTGAACTCGCCGGCAATCCGGCATTCGGCAGCAAAATTGCCGGTGAAAAAGTGATGGAATTTCTGACCGGTTACGTGTTGGAAAAATCGCTGTCGGTCGATAACTTATTCGTATTCCTGATGATCTTCAGCTATTTCAAAGTGCCGCCGCAATATCAGCATAAAGTGCTGTTGTATGGCGTACTCGGCGCGATTGTGATGCGTGCGGTGATGATCGGTATCGGTGCGATGTTAATCCGTGAATATGAGTGGATTTTATATATTTTCGGTGTATTCTTGATTTATAGCGGTTTCAAAATTTTCACTGCGAAAGAAGGCGGTGAAGGCGAAGATTTCTCCCGAAACTGGCTGCTCAACTGGCTGCGCCGCCATTTACGCCTCAGCAGTCAATTTGACGGCGAAAAGTTCCTGACCATCGAAAACGGCAAAAAGGTGTTTACGCCGTTGGTATTGGTGCTGATTATGGTCGAGCTGAGCGATGTGGTGTTTGCGGTCGATAGCATTCCGGCGGTCTTTGCCGTCACCACCGATCCCTTTATCGTGCTGACTTCGAATATTTTCGCCATTCTCGGTTTGCGTGCGATGTATTTCGTACTAGCGGACATTGCCGACCGTTTTGTCTATCTGAAATACGGATTGGCGGTGATCTTGATTTTTATCGGTATCAAAATGCTGTTGGTGATGGCGGGCATTCATTTGCCGATTGTGCTGTCGATGAGCTTTGTATTCCTGATTTTAATCCTGTCGGTTGTCTTGTCGCTACGCAAGAAAATGCTCTAATTCTCCGATAATAAGCTAAAAAACCGCACTTTGCCGTTCAAATGCAAAGTGCGGTATCTTCAGGCTATCCGTGCGTTAAAACGCTAATGCTCGGTCGCCGTTTTCGTCTTTAATCCGATTCGGCAAGCCCATTTGGTTCAACAGGTTAAGGAACGGTTTCGGATCCAGTTCCTCCACATTGACCATCTTCGCCACATCCCACACGCCTTGTGCCACTAGAATCGCAGCAGCAACCGGTGGTACGCCGGCGGTATAGGAAATGCCTTGGCTGCCCACTTCTTCATAGGCTTCTTTATGATCCGCCACGTTGTAGAGAAAGACTTCTTTTTCCTTACCGTCTTTCCGACCTTTGGCAAGCGTGCCGATACAGGTTTTACCGGTGTAATCCGGCGCCAGTGAAGAGGGATCAGGCAGAACCGCTTTCACCACTTTTAATGGGATCACTTCCAAGCCTTCTGCGGTGGTCACCGGCTGTTCCGACAATAAGCCTAAATTTTTCAGCACGGTAAATACATTAATATAATGATCGCCGAAACCCATCCAGAAACGGATATTCGGCACGTTTAAGTTTTGCGACAGCGAGTGAATTTCATCATGCCCTGTCATATACGAGGTTTGCTGGCCGACAACCGGCAGGTCGTCCGTCCGCTTGATTTCAAACATTCGGTTGCTGGTCCATTGGCTGTTTTGCCAACTCCAGACTTGCCCGGTAAATTCACGGAAATTGATTTCCGGATCAAAATTAGTGGCGAAATAACGCCCGTGGCTGCCGGCATTAATATCAATAATATCAATGCTGTCGGTTTGATCTAAGCACTCGTTGACCGCAACGGCGGCATAGGCATTCACCACGCCCGGATCAAAACCGACACCTAAAATAGCGGTAATCTTATTCTTTGCACAGATTTCACGGCGTTGCCATTCGTAATTATTGTACCACGGTGGGGTTTCACAAATTTTATGCGGTTCTTCGTGGATTGCGGTGTCAAGATAAGCTGCGCCGGTTTCGATACAGGCTTGCAGCACCGACATATTGAGAAATGCCGAACCGACGTTGATCACGATTTGTGCTTCTGTTTCTTTGATGATCGATTTGGTTGCTTCGATATTGAACGCATCAAGTTCAAAGCAGGCAATTTCAGCGGGAATTTTAAAGGCATTTTTTTCACGCACGCTGTTGGCGATGTCTTGGCATTTGCTAATGCCGCGTGAAGCAATGGCGATAGAACCTAAAATATCGTTGTGTTGGGCGCATTTATGTGCGACGACTTGAGCCACACCACCGGCACCGATAATTAAGATGTTTTTTTTCATGTTTGCATAATCCTCCTTAATGTCAGATTACCACCGCACTTTTGATTTCAAAGTGCGGTCATAACCGGCATGACGTTTAATCTTGCCAACTCGGCAAGACCTGATTGATTCGTTGAAACCACTTGCAATAACGCAAAACGGTTAAGACAAGCTGTCAACGTAATCGTCAAAATTGAATTGTTTGATTAATTTAATCTCACCATTCAATTCTTTCATGGCAATGGACGGCATATTGACGCCATTGAACCAATTCTTTTTCACCATGGTATAACCGGCGGCGTCGCAGAACGACAGGCGATCGCCGATTTTCAACGGTTGTTCAAACCGATATTCGCCGAAAATATCGCCGGCAAGACAAGATTTGCCACAGACCATATAGTGATAATCGCCCTGATTCGGCTGTAGCTTAGCGGTTTGGCGATAAATCAGCAAATCCAACATATGCGCTTCGATTGAGCTGTCGACAATCGCCAAATCTTTGCCGTTATGTAAGGTATCCAACACCGTCACTTCCAGACTGGTGCTGAGGGTGATCGCCGCTTCGCCCGGTTCTAAATACACCTGCACGCCGTATCGTTGGGCAAATTGTTTTAGGCGGTCGGCAAATTGATCGAGCGGATACCCTTCACTGGTAAAATGAATGCCGCCGCCCAAGCTGACCCAATCCACTTGCTGCAGAAGTTCGCCAAATTCGTTTTCGATATGCTTTAACATCTGATCAAATCGGTCAAAATCGCCGTTTTCACAGTTGTTGTGGAACATAAAACCGTTAATCAGCGGCAGTACGTCACGAATTTTATTGATGTCCCATTCGCCTAAACGGCTGTGCGGACGCGCCGGATCCGCCAAGATAAAATCAGAGGCGCTGACACGCGGATTGACGCGCAAACCGCGCTGAATATCTTGTGCTTGTTGAGAAAAACGCTGTAACTGGCTGATAGAATTGAAAATGATTTTATCCGCGTTGGCAACCACCTCGGCAATTTCCGCGTCGCTGTACGCCACGCTATAGGCATGGGTTTCGCCGCCGAATTTGCGCTGTCCCAATTTCACTTCATACAACGAAGACGAGGTTGTGCCGTCCATATACTGACGCATAAAATCAAACACGCCCCAGGTGGCAAAACATTTCAACGCCAACAAAGCTTTCGCCCCGGAACGCTCACGCAGATAGGCAATTTTCTGCATATTTTTCAGTAATTTGCTTTTATCAATCAGATAATACGGCGTGGCTAATTCAGTCATTTTTCTTTTCACATTCTATAAAAAAATCGGTTGATTAAGAGAAACTCTCAATCAACCTATTGATACTATTATATATTTACTTTACTCATTGTAGAGCGGATTAGGTTAATTACCAGCCCTTCACCACAGAGTCTTTAAACTCCGCTTTCGCTTTTTCATACACGGCTTCGGAATTATAAGCTTTGACAAAGTTTACCACATCTTGATCGTCTTTGTTGTCTTCGCGTGCCACAATGATATTCACATACGGCGAATCTTTGTCCTCCACGAAAATCGCGTCGGTGCTTGGGAACAAGCCTGCTTGTCCGGCATAAGTATTATTGATGACCGCTAAATCCACTTCCGGCAATACTTGTGGTAACAACGGTGCTTCTAATTCGCGAATTTTCAGTTTTTTCGGATTGTCAACGATATCAAGTGCGGTCGGGGTTAATCCCGTACCCTCTTTCAATTTCAGCAACCCTTGTGCTTGTAACAATAACAAGGCACGTCCGCCGTTAGTCGGATCATTTGGAATCGCCACGGTTGCCCCGTCTTTCAGTTCATCAAGTTTGCTGATTTTTTTAGAATATGCCGCAATCGGGTAAACGAAAGTATTACCGACAATCACCAACCCTTTCAAACCACGCGCTTCCACTTGCGCATCCAAATACGGTTTGTGTTGGAATGCGTTCGCATCAATCGATTTTTCTTCCAATGCCACGTTCGGAGTGACATAGTCGGTAAAGGGTACAAGTTCAACCTCTAAACCGAATTGATCTTTCGCCACTTGTTTTGCGACTTCGGCAACGGAGAATTCCGGACCGGTTTGAATGCCCACTTTAAGTTTGCCGTCTTTAGCCAATGCTGAACCGGAAAATGCAACAGCAGTAGCCAATGCGGTCAAGGTGAAAATATTTTTTAATTTCATGGTATTTTCCTTTTTCGTAAAGAGTAATGAATAAAACCTAACGGTGATCGACATAACGAACTAAGCGATCGCCGACAAATTGAATCAGTTGCACCAATGCCACCAAGATAACCACTACGGTGGTTAAAATTTCCGGTACATTGGTTTGATAGCCATAGCGAATCGCCACATCGCCCAAACCGCCGCCGCCGACAATGCCCGCCATCGCGGAATAGTTCACTAAGGTCACCAACGTGATCGTTATTCCATTGATCAACGCCGGCAGCGCCTCAGGCAATAAAAATTTGCTGATGATTTGTAAATCGGTGGCGCCCATGGCTCGTGCGGCTTCGGTCAGCCCTGCGGGAATCTCTAACAGCGCGCCTTCGACCAAACGCGCCACAAACGGAATCGCCGCTACGGTTAACGGCACAACCGCCGCCGTAGTACCAATCGACGAGCCGACCAAGGCACGGGTGAACGGAATAATCCAGAACAGCAAAATCACAAACGGGATCGCCCGTCCGATATTGACCGCCATGCTGATACTCCGATATAACTTCGGATTTTGCTTAATTTCGCCCGGACGGGTGATAAATAACAACACACCAAGCGGAATAGCAAAAAGTGCAGCCAACAATCCAGAAGCAAATACCATATATAACGTTTCGCCGGTCGCATTCAAAATCATCTGCCACACTTGTGGTGTTAAACGATCAAACATAGCCTAACACCTCTACCCGGACATTGTGTTCCATCAAATAAATTTTCGCCTCGGTAATCGCGTCTTCCGGCCCTTCCACCTCGGCAATAGTGAAGCCAAATTTCACCCCGCCGATATAATCAATCTGTGAGACTAAAATACTCAAATCCACACCGAATTTTTTCGAAGTTTGCGACAATAACGGGGCGTCAACCGAGCGCCCGGTAAATTCAAATTTGATAATCGGATAAGAATTCGCTCCTTTTGGCGACGGCGAGAGTTGTTCCATATACTGCTTCGGCAAATTAATTCGAAACGTGGATTGAATGAAGCTTTTTGCCAGTTCGGTTTTCGGGTTGGAGAACACTTCGCTCACACTTCCCGATTCAACTAACTGCCCTTTATCAATCACCACCACTTGATGACAGATTTGCTTCACCACTTCCATTTCGTGAGTAATTAACAGTATGGTTAAACCCAATTTTTGGTTGATTTCTTGCAACAGGCTTAAAATCGACTGTGTGGTTGCCGGATCGAGTGCGCTGGTCGCTTCGTCGCATAACAGCACTTTCGGCTCGGAAGCCAACGCGCGCGCAATCGCCACCCGCTGTTTTTGCCCGCCGGACAGATTACTCGGATAAACGTTTTTCTTGTCGCTTAGACCGACCAGTTCTAATAACTCGTCCACCCGCCGGGTGACCGCACTTTGATCACTGCCGTTCAATTCTAACGGCAACGCCACGTTGCCAAATACCGTGCGGTTACTTAACAGGTTAAAATGCTGGAAAATCATGCCGATATGACGGCGCGCCTCGACTAACTGCGCGGTATTCATCGCGGTCAATTCCTGCCCGTCGACAAACACCTGCCCACTGGTCGGTTGCTCCAGCAAGTTGGCGCAACGGATCAGCGTGCTTTTGCCCGCCCCCGACGCACCGATCACGCCACAGATCTGCCCCTTTGGGATCACCAGATTGACGTTATCAAGTGCGGTCAGCTTTTTGCCGTTCGCCTCAAAAATTTTGTTAATGTTTTTTAGCTTAATCATGTAAGCCCTTTGTGATTGAAGTCATAAATTACCTCGCTATTTTAGACGTCCAGATTGCCATGTCAACCGCTAGTTGCCCCTTTTTTATAGCAACTCGTTATAAGCTAGACACTTTACTGCATTTTATTCAATAAAAGTACGCTATTCCCGCATTTCAGTACGATTATGCGCTATAATCGCCGCCAATAAACGGGCGATTCCGCTCCGCCACTATACTACACTAAAGACTAAAGGTTCTTATGCAAAAAGCCATTTTTCTCGATCGCGACGGCACCCTCAATGTCGATCACGGTTATGTCCACCAAATCGATCAATTTGAATTTATCAACGGCAGTATTGAAGCCTTGTTGGAACTCAAACAAATGGGCTATTTATTGGTGTTGGTCACCAATCAATCCGGCATTGCGCGCGGCTATTTCAGCGAAGATCAATTTCTGCAACTGACCGAGTGGTTCGATTGGTCACTGGCGGATCGCGGCGTGGATTTCGACGGCATTTATTATTGCCCCCACCTGCCGGACGGACAGGGCGAATATCGCCAAGATTGCGACTGCCGCAAACCGAAACCGGGCATGTTGTTGCAAGCCTCTAGCGAGCTGAAGATTGATCTTAACCGCTCTTTTATGGTCGGCGACAAAATCGAGGATCTGATGGCGGGCAACGCTGCCGGTGTAGCCCATACTATTTTAGTCCGCAGCGGAAAAACGGTGACTGCCGAAGGCGAAAAATTGGCAGAGGCGGTGTTGGATTCGGTGGCGGAGTTACCGGATTATATTAAGCGCCATATAAAAAAATAAACTAAATACCGCCAATTCGCGTGTAAGATTGAATTTGCCCTTTATATAAGCGACAATACGCGCCGATAAAAATATTAACCCGAGATAAAATTACCAATGTCAGTCAACCAATATCCACAACAAATTGATAAACGCCGCACTTTCGCGATTATTTCCCACCCCGATGCCGGTAAAACCACGATTACGGAAAAAGTGTTGCTGTACGGTGAAGCGATTCAAACCGCCGGTACGGTCAAAGGGCGCGGCTCGAGCCAACACGCCAAATCCGACTGGATGGAAATGGAAAAACAACGCGGGATTTCGATCACCACCTCGGTAATGCAATTTCCGTATCGCGATTGCTTGGTCAATTTGTTGGATACCCCGGGACACGAAGACTTCTCGGAAGATACCTACCGCACGTTGACCGCAGTGGACAGCTGTTTGATGGTAATCGATTCCGCCAAAGGGGTTGAGGAACGCACGATTAAACTGATGGAAGTCACCCGTTTGCGCGACACGCCGATTTTGACCTTTATGAATAAACTCGACCGCGATATTCGTGATCCGATGGAACTGTTAGACGAAGTGGAAAACGTATTGAATATCCATTGTGCGCCGATCACCTGGCCTATCGGTTGCGGTAAATTATTTAAAGGCGTTTATCATCTCTACAATGACGAAACCTACCTCTATCAAACCGGGCAAGGACACACCATCCAAGAAGTGCGGGTGATTAAGGGGTTGGATAATCCGGAATTAGACAGCACGGTCGGCGATGATTTGGCGCAACAATTACGTGACGAACTGGAATTGGTGCAAGGTGCCTCCAATCCGTTTGAACTGGACGCCTTTTTGCAAGGGCAACTGACGCCGGTCTTCTTCGGCACCGCACTTGGCAACTTTGGCGTCGATCATATGTTGGACGGCTTGACCCAATGGGCACCCCGCCCGCAAGCGCGCCACTCCGATTTGCGCGATGTCTCTCCGGCGGAAGAAAAACTGACGGGCTTTGTATTTAAAATTCAAGCGAACATGGATCCGAAACACCGTGACCGTGTTGCCTTTATGCGTATCGTGTCGGGCAAATATGAAAAAGGTATGAAAATGCACCACGTCCGAATTGGTAAAGATGTGGTGATTTCCGACGCGCTCACGTTTATGGCGGGCGACCGGACTCATGCCGAAGAAGCCTATGCCGGCGATATTATCGGCTTGCACAATCACGGCACAATTCAAATCGGCGATACTTTCACTCAGGGTGAAAAGCTGAAATTCAGCGGCATTCCGAATTTCGCCCCGGAACTGTTCCGCCGTATCCGCTTGCGCGATCCGCTGAAACAAAAGCAGCTGTTAAAAGGCTTGGTGCAGCTTTCGGAAGAGGGCGCAGTGCAGGTGTTCCGTCCGCTCACCAACAACGATCTGATTGTCGGCGCGGTCGGGGTGTTGCAGTTTGATGTGGTGGTTGCACGTCTGAAAAGCGAATATAACGTGGAAGCGATTTACGAAACGGTCAATGTCACCACCGCGCGCTGGGTTGAATGCGACGACGTGAAAAAATTCGAAGAATTTAAACGCAAAAACGAGCAGAATTTAGCCTTGGACGGCAGCGATAACTTAACTTACATTGCTCCGACTATGGTCAATTTAAACTTGGCGCATGAACGTTATCCGGATGTGAAATTTTTTAAAACAAAAGAACATTAATACGACACTTAAACAATGTAAAAAGCATTTTTTCACATTATTTTTAGCCTATCGCACTAAAAACTCCCTCTAAAGGATGACCTAAGTCAAAGTTTAGAACAGAATTATGCTTTTTTTCGTATTCTTTATGTTATAGTTAGGTTGCAATTCTGCAATGAATATTTTATTTGTTTATTAAAAGTAAAATTAATTGCCATGAAAACCAATATAATAATGGTGATTTATAACCCTGTGATTTTATAGGTAAAAGATAAATGCGTATTCCTAAAATTCTTATCGTCGAAGATGAAGCCGTTACCAGAAATACTCTAAAAAACATTTTTGAGGCGGAAGGTTACGAAGTGATGGAAGCTTCTGACGGTAATAAAATGCATAGTATTCTGTCCAGCACCAGCGTCAATCTGGTGGTGATGGATATTAATTTACCCGGCAAAAATGGCTTAATGCTGGCACGCGAATTGCGTGAAACCGCCAATACCGCGCTGATGTTCTTAACCGGACGCGATAATGAAGTGGATAAAATTTTGGGACTGGAAATCGGTGCCGACGACTATATCACCAAACCGTTTAATCCAAGAGAATTGGCAATTCGTGCCAGAAATCTGTTGCAACGCACCATGTCCGAAAAAGAACAACCGATTTCGCACGAACACGTGGAACAATACCGTTTCAACGGTTGGGCGCTGGATATTAACAGCCGCACCTTGATTTCGCCGGAAGGGGAAAGCAATAAGTTACCCCGCAGCGAATTCCGTGCGTTGCTGCATTTCTGTGAAAATCCGGGGAAAATCCAAACCCGTGATGATTTACTGAAAAAAATGACCGGGCGCGAGTTGAAACCACATGATAGAACCGTTGACGTCACCATTCGCCGCATTCGCAAACATTTTGAGTCGCACCCGGATACGCCGGAAATCATCGCAACTATCCACGGGGAAGGTTATCGTTTTTGCGGTGAACTCGAATAAACCACACTGAACCGCACTTTTAACCGGAAAATAAAAATATTTTCCGGTTTTATTTTATCTACTAGGCGAGGCATAGTAGACAAAAACAAAAACCAGACTGTAGGTCTGGTTTTTAAAGCATGAAGAAAATTTTATTTTTTCAGTTTCAAAATCACGGTTTCGCCTAATACAACCGGGCCGCTGGCTTTTTCAATACTGCTGATTTCATCCATGTTGGAGATCACCACCGGCGTCAACACTGATTTTGCTTTGGCTTCTAATACTGCCAAATCAAATTCAATGATGGTATCGCCTTTTTTCACATCTTGCCCCTCTTCGGCAATACGAGTGAAACCTTCGCCTTTTAATTCTACGGTATCAATCCCGAAGTGCACGAAAAGCTCAACGCCTTCTTTGGATTCCATTGAGAATGCGTGGTTGGTTTCGAAAATTTTACCAATCACGCCGTCGATTGGGGCGACAATTTTATTACCGGTAGGACGAATTGCGATCCCGTCACCAACGATTTTTTCCGAAAAAACAACGTCCGGCACATCTTCAATGTTGACAATTTCACCGGATAATGGCGCATAAATTTCAACTTCCGCACCTTTATTGTCTTTTGAACCAAATAGTTTATCAAATAAACCCATTTTAAATCTCCTCATTAATCCATCAAAAATCTCTGTTATGTTACCCGAAATTTTTTAATTTGTATCTAGTTTAAACCGTTTTCGGTTAAAAAAGCCGAAATTTTCGCTTGAATATCCGCCGCAGTCGGTTGTTGCAACACCTCGTTTGCCAAGTTTTGTACGTCCGCATAGTTCACATTACGAATCAATTTTTTGATCCGCGGCACTGAAATCGCGCTCATACTGAATTCATCCAGCCCCATGCCGAGCAACAATAACGTGGCGTGTTCATCCCCGGCTAACTCGCCGCACATCCCGGTCCATTTGCCTTCCGCGTGCGACGCATCGATCACTTGTTTAATCAGGCTCAACACCGACGGAGTCATCGGATTATACAGGTGTGAAATCAATTCATTACCACGATCAACCGCCAAGGTGTATTGGGTCAAGTCATTGGTGCCGATACTGAAGAAATCCACTTCTTTCGCCAAGAATTTGGCATTCACCGCCGCAGACGGCGTTTCCACCATCACGCCGATTTGAATATTTTCGTCAAAGGCTTTGCCTTCGTTGCGCAACGCTTGTTTTAATTCCGTAACCACCGCTTTCAGCGTACGAATTTCCTCCACCGAAATAATCATCGGGAACATTATCGCCAGTTTGCCAAATGCGGAAGCCCGCAAGACCGCTCTTAGCTGATCATTCAGGATTTCACGTTTGTCTAAAGCAATACGAATCGCACGCCAGCCTAGGAATGGATTCATTTCTTTCGGTAAATTCAAATACGGCAACTCTTTGTCGCCACCAATATCCATCGTGCGCAACACCACCAATTTACCGTCCATCGCCTCAACCACTTCTTTATAGGCTTGGAATTGTTCTTCTTCGCTCGGCAACTGATCACGATCCATAAACAGGAATTCGGTACGATAGAGACCAACGCCTTCCGCGCCGTTACGGTGTGCGCCTTCCACATCGCGGATAGTGCCAATGTTCGCCACCACTTCGACGTTATGCCCGTCTAAGGTCACCGCCGGTAAATCTTTCAGTTTTGCCAGTTCGGCTTTTTCTTCCGCCAATTGCTGTTGCAAGCCGATAATACGGTTTAACTCTTCTTGTGACGGATTGATGAAAATCTCATTATTGACCGCATCCAAAATCAAGGTGTCGCCGCTGACGATCAGTTTGGTTGCCACATTGGTGCCGACGATCGCCGGTAACTCCAAAGAACGCGCCATGATTGAGGTGTGTGAGGTGCGCCCGCCGATGTCGGTGATAAAACCCAGCACTTTGTCTAGATTTAATTGTGCCGTTTCAGACGGGGTCAAATCATTCGCAATCAGAATGACTTCTTCGTTGATTTCCCCCAGATCAACAATATTCATACCCAAAATATTTTTGATTAAACGGTTACCAATATCGCGGATATCGCCCGCTCTTTCTTTCAGATATTCATCATCGATTTCAGACAGCATGGTCACTTGCTGATCAACCACGGAACCGGCGGCAAAATCGGCGGTCACCAAATCATCACGGATCAGGGCCAGAATTTCGTCTTCCAGCTCTTCATCTTCCAGAATCATCAAGTGCCCGTCAAAAATGGCACCTTTTTCTTCACCTAATGTTCTGGTGGCTTTCTCTTTAATCGCGGTTAACTGCTCGACCGCTTTTTCACGCCCGTCATAGAAACGCTGAATTTCAGCCTCAACCTGAGATGCAGCGATGGATTTTGTATTTAAAACAATCTCTTCTTCTTTCAGAACCAGTGCCTTACCGAAGACAATCCCTGGTGACGCTAAAATACCTGAAATCATAATAAAACCTTTGTTGAATAAAAATAGTGAAGCGAATAGAGCTCTATTCGCTTTAGCTTGCTTAAATTATAACCTGTCTTGACAGGCAATAACCACCGACAATCGAATCAGCTTAAATTGATTTATTCTAAAGTCGGGATCAGCGCAACCAAATGCTCAACCGCTTTTTCTTCGTCTTCGCCTTCGGCACTGATGGTGATGACGGTGCCTTGCACCAAACCTAAGGTTTGCAATTTGAACAAGCTTTTCGCACTGGAGCTTTTACCGTTGGAAGTTACTGTAATATCGGAGGCAAACGCTTTTGCTTCTTTGACAAACTGTGCAGCCGGGCGAGTATGTAAGCCATTTGGAGCAGTAATGGTAACGTCTTTTGAGTACATAAGTAATTTCCTTATTTATCTGAGTAACACTGAATATAAATCAATATGATTCATAGCAAATCACGGCGCCCCTAGTTCAATACGGGCACAACCCTGATTATCACAATTTTTTAATAATTATTTTACCGACTAAAATAATTATTTGGGTTAGTATCAATATTCCGCCTAAATAATCAAGGCATAACTGGAAAAAATATGATGTATCGCACAGTTTTTAATTAAAAAAGTTTATTTTTTAACCGCATCTTACATTTTATGAGCGGATTTGACATTTGCCTATCACGGTTTTGCACCACGGTTTCATGCCCTAACGCAAATTAATTTGTAACAAAATGCCGTTGCGCCTTATTTTCGTCCAACGCCAGAATCAGGCGGTGGTAATTTTCAAAACGTAGCGGGTGAATTTTGCCCTGCTCCACTGCCTCACGCAACACACAGCCCGGATCGTCCAGATGTTTGCAATCGCGGAATTTACAGCCGCCAAGATAGTCCTGAAATTCACGGTAACCATTGGTAATGGTGGTCGCGTCCAAATGCCATACGCCAAACTCACGGATACCGGGCGAATCAATCACTTCGCCGCCGTCGGTTAAGCGAATCAAACGGGAAACCGTTGTAGTATGTTGCCCTAAACCGGAATTTTCACTGACAGCGCCGATCTGCAATGCCAAGTGCGGTTGCAACGCATTGAGTAAACTGGATTTCCCCACCCCGGATTGTCCGACGAAAATCGAACAGCCATCACGCAACATGTCGGCTAACTGCCGCATATTTTCGCCACTATAAGAAGAAACCATCAGCACGCGGTAACCCAAAGTGCGGTAAATATCAAACAGTTGCTCGGCTTCGCTACGCTCTTCCGCTGTACATAAATCAATTTTGTTCAAGAGCAAAATCGGCTCAATCCCCAAACTTTCACACACCACCAAATAACGATCGATAATATTGGCGGAAAAGTGCGGTAACATCGCCGAAACCACAAAAATTTGATCGATATTCGCCGCAATCGGTTTAATCCCGTCATAATAATCCGGACGGGAAAGCACATTTTTACGCTCCTGCACCGCTTCCACCACGCCGCTGATCCCTTGCAATTGCTGATGTCCGGCACGCCACAACACCCGATCACCAACCACCAAATTACTTAAGGTGCGGCGCAAGTTACAGCGAAATACCTCGCCTACGCTGTTTTCAATATCGGCATGCAGCGCATAACGGGAAATCACCCTTCCGCTTTGCATTTCGCCCAACATGTCATCCTGCCATTCAATCTCACGCGTTTCTTTTTTCCGCTGCTGATAATGACTTAACGTTTTCTGTTGGTTAGATTGAATTCGGCGCTTCTGATTTTTTGTTAACTTTTGCTTACTCAAAAAATTTCCTTACTCCCGCTGGTTTTTACGCTAAAATAGCGCGTAAATGAGATAATTTTTGAACGACTAGGATACCGCATATTATGCCATTCGATAAACAAAATCTGATCTGGATTGATCTTGAAATGACCGGTTTGGATCCGGAAAAAGAGCGAATCATTGAAATCGCCACCATTGTCACCGATAAAGATCTGAATATACTTGCCGAAGGACCGGTGCTTGCCGTTCACCAGCCGGACAGTTTACTCAACGCCATGAGCGAATGGTGCAGCAAAACCCATACCGCCAACGGCTTAGTTTCGCGCGTTAAAGAAAGCAAATTAAGCGAACGTGCCGCCGAATTGCGCACCTTGGATTTTCTGAAAAAATGGGTGCCGAAAAACAGCTCGCCGATTTGCGGCAACAGCGTGGCGCAAGATAAGCGCTTTTTGTTCAAATATATGCCGGAATTAGCCGACTATTTTCACTACCGCTATCTCGATGTCAGCAGCGTGAAAGAACTGGCAAGCCGCTGGAAACCGGAAATTTTAGACGGTTTTAAAAAACAGAATACCCATTTGGCGCTCGATGACATCCGGGAATCGATTGCCGAACTCGCTTATTACCGCGAACATTTTATTGATTTGAACAAAAATACGTCGCAAAGCTAAAAATCATACGCTTTTTGCTGTCATTTTCGACAATCAAACTTTTTTTTATTATTTGGGGTTGCAGGCAAAAAAAATTTTTGTATAATGCACCCCACTGATTACGTCAGACCATTCAAATGCGGGAATAGCTCAGTTGGTAGAGCACAACCTTGCCAAGGTTGGGGTCGCGAGTTCGAGTCTCGTTTCCCGCTCCAAATTCTCAAACCTTATCGTTTACCTAGTTTATCTCTTTTTATTGCACTATAAAGTGCGGTTTCTATGCAGATAAAACCGTGCATTCACAGCAAAATTCCTCTATCATTAGCGCCTGATTTTAGTTTGGATATTCCGTTTATATTAAGTTGAATTATGTCGCCACTAGCAACATCTCCATATCAAATCCAATTTGAAAACGAAGCGCAATTGCTCGCCTTTGCCGCACGTCTGAGCGCGCTTTTGATCAAATATAATGCAATGGAACAAAAACAGGGCTTTGTTGTCTATTTATATGGTGGTTTAGGTGCGGGCAAAACCACGTTTAGCCGCGGTATAATTCAGGCGCTGGGGCATAACGGTAATGTCAAAAGTCCGACTTATACTTTAGTCGAAGAATACCCTCTGCCGACCTTGAATGTTTACCACTTTGATCTGTATCGCCTCGCCGATCCGGAAGAATTGGCGTTTATGGGCATTCGTGATTATTTTCAATCCGGCAGCTTGGCATTATTGGAATGGGCGGAGCGCGGGCAAGGCATGATTCCTGCGGCGGACATAACCATTCAACTCAACTATTTAGCACAAGGACGTGAGCTGCAACTCACGGCGCACAGCGAAATGGGTGAACGCATTGCGGCACAATTGCACTAACGCAACCAAGCGCACGCAGCAGCATAACCGAATTTATATTTAACTGTTTTGATTTGACGAAAGACGCCAGAATGAAAAAATTTGCTTTGTTTATCACTTACTTTTTGACACTTTTACTCGGCTTTATCAGTTTTTCCGCCAACGCGGGCACCCTGACCGCACTGAATGTGAAAAATGAAAACAAAAAAACGCAAATCGAGTTTTCTTTTTCGCTCGCCACCAAATACAGCTATTTTGCCTTGCAAAATCCGGAACGCTTGGTGATTGACTTTGCCAACAGCCAAGCTCACGCCAAGTTGTTGCCGAGAAAGATTAACGACAGTGTCGTGGCCAATCTGCGCACCAGCAACCCGCCCCGTTCCACTACCCTGCGGGTGGTATTAGAACTCAAACAAAAAAGCGGTTTTAAATTCCACAATAACGGTAAAAAAATTACACTGATGGTCGATAATGCCGCCGGTCAAACCGCAGCAACAAAAACCGGCACTAGCGCAGCAAAAGTGGCGAAAGAGACGGTTAAAACCGCCACCACCACGAAAAATCAAGCAACGGCTGCCAGAAGCAACGCCGCCCGTACCGGCGTGTTAGTCATCGCAATTGATGCCGGCCATGGCGGCAAAGATCCCGGTGCAATCGGCACCGGTTTAGGCTTGCGTGAAAAAGTGGTTACCCTGCAAATTGCTAAAGAATTAAAAGCCCTATTGGATAAAGATCACCGTTTCAAAAGTGTATTGACCCGCACCGGCGATTACTATATTTCGGTGCCGAACCGCTCGGAAATTGCGCGGAAGAACAAAGCCAATTATTTAATCTCCATCCATGCCGACTCCAACGGATCACCGTCGCTACGCGGCGCCTCGGTTTGGGTGCTGTCAAATAAACGTGCCAGCAGCGAAATGGGGCGTTGGTTGGAAGATCATGAAAAACAATCGGAATTATTGGGCGGCGCCGGTAATGTTTTGGCGTCGCACGATGAAAAATATTTGAACCAAACCGTATTGGATCTGCAATTCGGGCATTCGCAACGCGCCGGTTATCAGTTAGGGCAAGCCATTCTGAAACGCTTCGGCAGCTTTGCCAAATTGAGCAAAAACGTGCCGCAACACGCCAGCCTCGGGGTATTGCGTTCGCCGGATATTCCGTCGGTGTTGGTGGAAACCGGTTTCCTTTCTAATCATGAAGAAGAAAGCAAACTGGCAACCGCCGCTTACCGCCGCCAAATCGCCAATGCCATTTATCGCGGTTTGATTGATTATTACAACACAAGCGGTGAGGCAAGTGCGGTCGCCGGCCGGGCGGGCAACACGGCTAAAAGCAATAAAGCCGGCGGCAAAGCAAGTAATAAGGCGAGCAGCACCCCGCAATTCCACACCGTGAAAGCGGGAGAAAGTCTGGGCGGAATCTCAATTAAATACAATATCAAAATTCGTGAATTACAGCGTTTAAATAAGTTGAAAAACGACAATGTCCGTATCGGACAAAAAATTAAATTACGGGATTAAACAGCATGCCGATTCAAATTCTTTCGCCACAACTGACTAACCAGATTGCCGCCGGTGAGGTGGTGGAACGTCCTGCGTCGGTGGTGAAAGAACTGGTGGAAAACAGCCTTGACGCCGGAGCGGACGACATTCAGATTGACATCGAGCGAGGCGGTGCAGGCTTAATCCGCATTCGTGATAACGGTTTTGGCATTCCGAAAGCGGAGTTAGCTCTCGCTTTATCACGCCACGCCACCAGTAAAATCAGCACGTTAGAAGATTTAGAAGCGATTTTAAGCCTCGGTTTCCGTGGCGAAGCCCTTGCCAGTATCAGCTCGGTCTCACGCCTGACCCTGACCTCCAAACCGCCGCAACAAACCGAAGCCTGGCAGGTATTCGCACAGGGACGCGAGATGGAAACCACCATTCAGCCGGCGGCACATCCTGTCGGCACCACGGTCGAAGTGGCGAATCTGTTTTTCAATACGCCGGCACGACGCAAATTTTTGCGCACCGAAAAAACCGAATTCAGCCATATTGACGAAGTGGTGCGTCGCATTGCGTTGGTCAAATCACAAGCGGCTTTCACCTTAACCCACAACGGCAAAATCGTACGCCAATACCGTAAAGCCGGCAGTCCGCAGCAAAAACTGAAACGCTTGGCTGCGATTTGCGGACAAGATTTTGTCGAAAATGCATTGGAAATCAACTGGCAGCACAACGATTTGCACCTCTACGGCTGGGTCGCCAACACCCGTTTTTTACGTGCGCAAAACGATCTGAATTACAGTTATGTCAACGGGCGTATGATGCGCGATAAAACCATCAACCATGCGGTGCGTCAAGCCTATGGCGATAACATTCACAGCGAGGCGTTTCCGGCATTCGTGTTGTTTATCGATCTTGATCCGACACAGGTTGATGTCAATGTACATCCGGCAAAACACGAAGTGCGGTTTCACCAAAGTCGTTTAATACATGACTTTATCTATCAGGGCGTACTGAATGCGTTGGCAACGGCCGATAACTTAGATTTTATCGAAACGGAAATGCAATCGCCACTAGCCCCTAATCGTGCCGCAGCGGGGGAAAATATTTTTGCGCCGGCACCAAGCGCAAGTGCGGTCAGTGCAAGTTCAAACCGCACTTCGGCGAGTGATCATGCGCCGCGGGATTTTTCAGAACGCCCGGCTTATCGCCCGGCAGAAGGCAAGGCATATCATCAGTTGCTGCAACCTGCAACCGTGAGCTATTCGACGTTGAATCCAAATCCTATGCCAATCCAAGAGCCCGCGCCGTCATGGGAAATTCAGCAAAATCCGCACTTGCGCCTGTTAACCTTGCTGGCGGACGAGCAACTGTTATTATTGCAACGGCAGCAACGGCTCTATTTTGTGCAAGTGCCGGCGTTGCAACGCTGCAAATTAACGCAAGAACTACAACAAGAAAAAATCCCTCATCAGCCGCTACTGATTCCGTTGGTGTTGCATTTAGATCAGATCCAAGCCGAACATTGGACGCAACGGCAACCGCACTTTGCCCGTTGCGGCTTTGAAATCACGCTGTATCAACAGCACGGCAAAAGCCGCTTAACCGTGAGTGCCGTGCCGTCAGTGTTGCGCCAGCAAAATCTGCAAGCCTGTCTGGTCGGCTTGCTCAATCAGAGTAACCTGAGTAAATTTAACGATTTCCTCACGCACTTAATCAACAATTTAACCTTGCCGCCACTGCAAACCTTAGCCGATGCCAATGCCGAATTCGCGCGTTTAGAGCAGCTGCTCGACAGCGAATCGGCGCAATTTAAACAACTCTTGCTGCCATTGGATCTACAGCCTTATCGATTAGGAAATACCCTATGAGCAACCGCAAACCTTTGGCTGTTTTCCTCATGGGACCGACCGCCTCCGGTAAAACCGACTTGGCGATTCAGTTGCGCCAACAGTTGCCGTTCGAGGTGATTAGTGTCGATTCGGCATTGATTTACCGTGGCATGGATATCGGCACCGCCAAACCGAACCCGGCGGAATTAGCTTTAGCGCCACATCGCTTAATCGACATTAAAGATCCGGCGGAAAGTTATTCTGCCGCCGATTTCCGTCATGACGCACTGCGCGAAATGCAATCGATCACTCAACAGGGTAAAATTCCGTTGTTGGTCGGCGGCACTATGTTGTATTACAAAGCCTTACTTGAGGGGTTATCACCGTTGCCGTCGGCAGATGACAAAGTGCGGTCTGAAATTGAAGCGGTTGCCGCCGAAAAAGGCTGGGCATATCTGCACCAACAACTGCAACAAGTTGATCCGATTGCAGCCGCACGGATCCACCCCAATGATCCGCAGCGGATTAACCGCGCCTTGGAAGTGTATTATATCAGTGGCAAAAGCATGACCGAACTGACGGCAATCCAAGGCGAAGCCCTGCCCTATCGGATTATGCAATTTGCGATTGCGCCGCAAGATCGTGCGGTATTACATCAGCGCATTGAACAACGCTTTCATAATATGATCATGCAAGGCTTTGAACAGGAAGTGCGGTCGCTCTATCAACGTGGCGATCTGCATCCGGATCTTCCCTCCATTCGGTGCGTCGGCTACCGTCAAATGTGGGAATATTTGCGCGGCGATTATGATCATGCCGACATGATCTATCGTGGCATTTGCGCCACCCGCCAACTGGCAAAACGGCAAATAACCTGGCTAAGGGGCTGGAAATCGGAGATTCACTGGCTGGACAGTTTGGCAATTCCGCAAGCAAAACAAAAAATTATGCAAATTTTGCAAGAAAGCGGCTCCGCCCTCTTGCAGACGGGTGACTTTCGGAAATAAAGTTGCTATATTGAAATAGAGGGACAGACATACTGCGGTCGTTTCCGGTTTTGCTTAAAAATTTGTAAGACTATAACTAAAACATCATAACTAAAATATAAGGAATCCAATTATGGCAAAAGGACAATCATTACAAGATCCTTACTTGAACTCACTTCGTCGTGAACGCATTCCCGTGTCTATTTATTTGGTCAACGGGATCAAACTGCAAGGACAAATCGAATCATTTGACCAATTTGTTATTTTGTTAAAAAATACCGTTAGTCAAATGGTGTACAAGCATGCGATTTCCACCGTGGTGCCGGCACGGGCGATTTCACACCATAACAATTCTCAAGCGCAAAGCAGTGAGAATAAAACGGACGTTAGCGATAGCGAATAATCTGGTTGTAGGAAATCACGTTGTCTGAATATGATAATGACAGCGCTCCAAGCGAACAGCAGAGCGCTCTTTTCGATCTGAGCTTAGGCCGTAAAGATATCCGCGATCAGTTGTTGCAAAATGAGCGCGCGATTTTGGTACATGTCTTTTTTTCACAGCAAAAAGATCCGGAAAACATCGAGGAATGCCGCCAACTTGCCGCGTCGGCGCAAGTTGATGTGATTGAAGTGCTGACCACCGCGCGTTCTGCGCCGCAACCGAAATATTTTATCGGACAAGGCAAAGCGGAAGAAGTGGCGGAGGCGGTCAAATTGCATAATGCCGATATCGTACTGGTGAACCATATTCTCAGCGCCGCACAAAACCGTAACATAGAAAAATTGTGCGGCTGCCGCGTCATTGACCGCACTACCCTGATTCTTGACATCTTCGCCCAACGCGCCCGTTCGCACGAAGGCAAACTGCAAGTCGAACTGGCACAGCTGAAACATATTTCCACCCGCTTAATCCGCGGTTGGACCCACTTAGAACGACAAAAGGGCGGGATCGGTTTGCGCGGTCCGGGCGAAACCCAGCTCGAAACCGACCGCCGTTTAATCAAAGTGCGGTTGGCGCAATTGCAATCCAAGCTGGCAAAAGTCAGCCAACAGCGCAATCTCAACCGTCGCACCCGGCAAAAAGCCGAAATTCCGACCTTATCCTTGGTTGGTTATACCAATGCCGGTAAATCAACCTTGTTCAACGCCTTAACCAGCGCCGAGGTCTATGCAGCCGATCAACTGTTCGCTACTCTTGATCCGACCTTGCGTAAGTTGGAGATTGAAAATGTCGGCACTACGATTCTGGCGGATACCGTCGGATTTATCCGCCATTTACCGCACGATTTAGTCGAAGCTTTTAAATCTACCCTGCAAGAAACCACCGAAGCCACGCTGCTATTGCATGTGATCGACGCCTCCGATGAACGCCGTCAGGAAAATATCGACGCCGTCAATGCGGTGTTGGAAGAAATCGGGGCGTCTACCGTACCTTATTTATTGGTGTTCAATAAAATCGATCAATGTGAAGATGTCGCTCCGCATATCGACTATGACGATCAAGGTAAGCCAAGTGCGGTCTATCTCTCTGCACAGAACGGAGAAGGAATTGAATTACTACGGCAAGCGATTCAAAAACGGCTCGAAAACCAAATTTTACATTTGCAACTGTCGCTGCCGGTGACGGCGGGCAAAATCCGCCACTTACTCTATCAACAAAACCATATCCGCAGCGAAAACATTAGCGAAAATGGCGAGTTTCTCCTTTCATTACAAATAGATAATCATAAATGGCGGCAACTTGCCGCCCATTATCCGGATTTAATAAGTTATTTGAAATAATTTTCTTTTGCTTTCATTTGCTATATTCCAATTCCGTTTATCCTTATAAAAGCAGCCGCAAAATCGTTATAACCATCACAAATATCAACTGTAATGAAACAAAAAATGTGATAGCTCTCTGATTTTAAAATATCTTGCTTTACTCCAAAAATGAAGCCATTCAAAATCAATTCGAAAGCAAATGAAATATTAAGTTTGTTTTCGTAAGGGGTTGAAAATGACAAGCACTGTGGAAAGACGTTCGCAAATTGTACAAATCGTTAATGCTCAAGGCAGTATTCGCGTCGAAGCATTGGCACAACATTGTGCGGTTTCCAGCGTCACCATTCGCAGCGATCTCAGTTATCTGCAAAAACAAGGATTACTATTGCGTTCGCATGGTTTCGCTTTGCCGAATAACCGAATCATCGGCGAATTGTCGATTAAAGAGAAACGCAACCAACACGTCGAGATCAAACGCCTGATCGGACAAGCCGCGGCCAAACTGATTAATGACGGCGATTCGATTATCTTGGATTCCGGCACTACCACCAAAGAAATCGCAGCAAATATGCGGCACTTAAATGATGTGGTGGTGATGACCAGCGGTTTAGACGTAGCAATGGAGCTGACGGCGGCAGACGGCGTTCAGGTGCGAATGCCCGGCGGCACGTTAAGAAAAAACGCACTCTCTTTTTCCGGTATTTCCGCAGAAAAAAGTTTGGAAAATTATGTTTTTGACAAAGTATTTTTGGGTGTAGACGGTTACGATCTGAAAGTCGGAATTACCACGCATAATGAGCAGGAAGCCAATTTGAACCGCTTGATGTGTAATATTTCGGCACAGATTATCGTGGTGACGGATTCAAGCAAATTCAGTAAACGCAGTGTTCATGTGATTCGCAAGTTTGCCGGAATTGATATTCTCATTACCGATAACGCCATTCCGCCCGACTATTTGCAAGCCTTTCAACAACAGGGTGTGCGGGTCATTTTAGTCAACAGCAATTAACTATGCCAATCATGTTTTAAATTTTCAACACGTATTTGCATTGCCAAACGGTCAATTCGACTCCTTACCCAACGAATGCAATTTATTCGTTCTCTATTTACTGATAAGGAGTCAGACATGGATTATTTGGGCATCGCCGGCGAATCCCTCGAACAAGCTAATGCCTTATGGACGGCAAAAGAAATTTGTCAGCAACCTGATTGTTGGCGGCAAACCGCCTCAATCATCGATTCACAACGGCAAGCCATTGATGATTTTTTGGCGCCACTGTTAGCCAAAGATAACTTACGCCTCATTTTAACCGGTGCCGGCACTTCCGCTTTTTCCGGCGAAGTATTGTTACCGTTTTTTAACCAATGGAGCGCACTTCAAGCCACGGCGATTGCCACCACCGATTTGGTCTCCAACCCGTACCAATATCTGAAACACGATCAGCCGACGTTATTGATTTCTTTTGCGCGTTCCGGCAACAGCCCGGAAAGTGCGGCGGCGGTGCAGTTGCTGAATCAATTCGTGGAGAACAGCTACCATTTAATCATCACTTGCAACCAAAACGGCAAACTGTATCAAGAAAATTATCAAGCCGACAACGCCTACGCGCTCGCGTTACCGCCACAAACCAATGATAACGGCTTTGCCATGACCTCGAGTTTCTCCAGCATGACCTTGGCAACCGCGCTGATCTTTTTCCAACCGCACTTTGACCTTGCGCAAGTGCAACAACTCGCCGATTGCGCCGAACGCTTTATCCAAGACAAACATTGGCAGGTGAAAACCTTAGCCGGCGAAGCGGTTGAACGGATTGTCTATCTCGGCAGCGGCGGTTTCAAAGGCTTATCGCAAGAGTCGGCCTTGAAATTATTGGAACTGACCGCCGGCGAAGTGGTGGCGATTTATGACACGCCGCTGGGCTTCCGTCACGGTCCGAAATCGATTATCAACAGCAAAACCACGGTGATTGTCTATCTTTCCAACAATCCTTACACCCGTCAATATGATATTGATTTATGTAATGAAATTCTGCGCGACGGCAAAGTACAACGCTTGGTGGTCTTAACCGCCGAACTGGAAAGTCGCCTGCCTGCCGAGCAGCAAATTTGTTTAGGCACATTAAGTGCGGTATCGGATATGGCACTTGCTTTTCCGTATATCATCTTTGCACAAATGTTTTCATTCTATCGCTCTTACCTTACCGGACACACCACTGATAACCCGTGTCCGACCGGTGAAGTAAACCGCGTGGTACAAGGTGTGATTATTCACCCGTATAAGCCTTAACCGCACTTTATGTATCAATTTACAACAATAAGGAGAAAGTTATGCCAAATATCGTATTAAGCCGAATTGATGAACGTCTGATTCACGGGCAAGTCGGGGTGCAATGGGTCGGTTTTGCCGGTGCCAATTTGGTATTGGTCGCCAATGATGAAGTGGCGGCAGACGAAATGCAACAAAATTTAATGGAAATGGTGCTGGCAGATGGAATTGACGTTCGTTTCTGGCCATTACAAAAAGTAATTGACAATATTCATCGTGCCGCCGACAGACAAAAAATCCTGTTGGTCTGCCGCAGTCCGTCTGATTTCCTGAAATTGGTCGAAGGCGGGGTTCCGGTGAAAAAAATCAATGTCGGCAATATGCATTTTGCCGAAGGCAAACAACAAATCCACAAAACGGTATCAGTCGATCCACAAGATGCCGCCGCTTTCAAAAAGCTGCAACAACTTGGGGTGGAATGCTATATCCAAGGCGTTCCAACCGAGGAATCCACTGATCTATTTAAATTACTCAAGTAAGGAGACAACTCATGGAAATTGGATTACTACAATCAATTATCCTTGGCATTATTGCTTTTATAGCAGGTCTCGATCTCTATAACGGCTTAACCCACTTCCACCGTCCGGTTGTACTAGGTCCGATTGTCGGTCTGGTACTTGGCGATTTACAGACCGGTATTTTAGTCGGTGGTACCTTGGAATTGGTCTGGATGGGCTTAGCACCACTCGCCGGAGCTCAACCGCCAAACGTGATTATCGGTACCGTGGTTGGTGCGACTTTTGCGATTACCACCAAAACCGATCCGACCGTTGCCGTCGGGGTCGCCGTGCCGTTTGCGATTG
This sequence comes from Testudinibacter sp. P17/SS/0325, assembly GCF_053570765.1. The sequence continues at coordinate 109,820 of NZ_CM131635.1, forward strand.
CAGTGCAAATGGGGATCACATTCCTATTTTCTATCATGTCAGCCGTGATGTCGCGCTGTGACCAAATGGCGGAAGACGCCAATCTGAAAGGCATTGATTACGTCAACTACTTCGGTTTGTTGGTGCTCGGTACGTTCTACTTCTTCTGTGCTTTCCTACCGGTTTATTTCGGTGCGGAACACGCCGGAAAAATCATCGAAATGTTGCCAAAACAAGTCATCGACGGCTTAGGGGTCGCCGGGGGTATCATGCCGGCAATCGGGTTTGCAGTATTGATGAAAATCATGATGAAAAACGTCTATATCCCGTATTTTATTTTAGGCTTCGTTGCCGCCGCTTGGTTACAGTTGCCAATCCTAGCCATCGCCGCTGCCGCAACTGCCATGGCGATTATCGACTACATGCGTAAAGGCAGTGAAACTGCCGAAGTGAAAGTTCAAAAAGAGGAGTTTGAAGATGGAATCTAAACTGAATACTCAAACAACAGCACTCAATGATGATGTTTATGAAGATCAAACTATCGGTGCTGAACTGACCAAACGTGATATTAACGTGATGGCATGGCGTTCGCTGTTGTTACAAGCCTCTTTTAACTATGAAAGAATGCAGGCGGCAGGTTGGTTGTACGGACTTGCACCATCACTAAAAAAAATCCATACCAATAAAGCCGACTTAACCAAGTCGATGAAAGGGAATCTGGGGTTCTTTAATACCCACCCGTTCTTGGTCACTTTTGTGATGGGGATCATTCTGGCTATGGAGCGTTCCAAACAGAACGTTAACAGTATCCAGAGTACCAAAATTGCGGTCGGTGCGCCGTTAGGCGGAATCGGTGATGCAATGTTCTGGCTGACCTTACTACCGATTTGCGGCGGGATCGGTGCCAGCTTGGCATTACAAGGCTCGATTATGGGGGCGATTTTCTTCTTCGTGGTATTTAATATCGTTCACTTCGGTTTACGTTTCGGCTTAGCGCATTACTCCTATCGCATGGGGGTTGCCGCTATTCCGGTGATTAAAGCCAATACCAAGAAAGTCGGACATGCCGCTTCTATCGTCGGGATGACCGTGATCGGTGCATTGGTCGCAACCTATATCCGCTTTAACACCACTTTGGAAATTACTGCCGGTGATGCCGTGGTTAAAGTGCAAGCCGATGTAATTGATAAACTAATGCCAGCTTTCTTCCCACTGGTTTACACCATCTTGATGTACTGGTTGGTGAAAAAAGGTTGGTCTCCGTTACGTCTGATTATCCTTACCGTTGCTTTAGGAATCATCGGACGCTTTGCCGGTTTCCTGTAATAAACAATCTCTCAGGCTTGGTTGGGGGTAACCCCAACCAGATTTAAGGAGTCCTTATGATCAGTATTATTGTGCTGGGACACGGTCGTTTTGCTACGGGTATTCAATATGCCTTAAACCAAATCATCGGTGAACAGGAAAATCTCGCCTTTATTGATTTCCCTGAAAGCAAAAGTCCTGCTCAACTCAAAGATGAAATTTTAACCGCACTTACGCAGCTTGAACATCAAGACGGCGTATTGTTTTGTTGTGATATTCTCGGAGGCTCGCCATTCAGAACCGCCTCGCTCGTCGCACAACAACTCCCGATCCAAGAAGTCATTACCGGCACAAACTTACAAATGTTAATTGAATGTGCCATGGAAAAAGACGAATTAACGTTTACCGAGTTAGTCGAGCTGGCTGTTAACAGCGGCAAGCAAGGCATCGTCAAACTCAGCGAAGAATTAACCCACAGTAAAACTCATACTACACAGGAAGAAGACGGAATCTAAAGGATTGATATTATGTCTAAAAGAACAGAACGACTCAAAAAAATTTGTAACGCACAAGGTGTGATCAGCGCGCTTGCCATCGACCAACGCGGCGCGTTAAAAAGAATGTTGGGAGACGACATCACCCCCGAACAAATCAGTGAATTTAAAAGTTTGGTTTCCACTATTTTAACCCCGAATGCCTCGTCAATTTTGCTTGACCCTGAATTTGGTTGGACGGCGGCTGGCGTGCGTGATACCGAGGCCGGTTTGATGATGGCGTATGAAAAAACCGGCTATGACAAAACCGCCGTCGGGCGCTTTCCCGATCTGATCGACGACGTGTCTGTGCTGCGTTTAAAAGAAAAAGGCGCTGACGCAGTCAAATTATTGCTCTATGTGGATGTTGACGAACCGGATTGCATTAACGATCGCAAAAAAGCCTTTGTCGAGCGGATTGCGTCCGAATGCAAAGCAGAAGAAATGCCACTGTTCTTAGAGATTTTAACCTACGATGCCAATACCGAAGATGAAAAAGAATACGCCAAGCTGAAACCGCGCAAAGTGATCGAAGCCATGCGCAGCTATGCCGATCCGAAATACGGTGTGGACGTATTCAAGGTGGAAGTGCCGGTCAATATGAAATATGTGGAAGGTTTTGCCGAAGGCGAGGCGTTATACAGCCAACAGGAAGCCGCAGCCTATTTTGCCGAGCAAAGTGCGGTTTCGGATTTGCCGTTCATTTTCTTAAGTGCGGGGGTTTCCGCCGAACTGTTCCAACAAACGCTGGTGTTCGCCAAACAAGCCGGTTCACACTACAACGGCGTGCTGTGCGGCCGAGCCACTTGGGCTGACGGTGCAAAACTTTATAAAGCGCAAGGCAAAGAAGCCTCTATCGAGTGGCTCAAAACCGAAGGCATTAAAAATATTCAAGAATTGGATGCCGTCTTACAACAAAATGCAACGCCGATTCGATTTTAACGACGGTATTGAATAACGATTTTATAACAACACAAAAAATAGGCACAAAAAGGAGTTCATTATGGCAATTATTCATACCCGCATTGACGGGCGCTTAATTCACGGACAAGTCGCAAATTTATGGACCTCGTACCTGAATATTTCACGCATTATGGTGGTGGACGACACCGCTGCCGATAATGATATTGATAAAGCAGGTTTACGCTTGGCTTGCCCTGCGGGGGTGAAACTCAGCGTGCTCACGGTTGAAAAAGCAGCAAATAATATTAACGAAGGGCGTTACGACACCCAACGCGTTTTGCTGATTACACGCAATCCACAGACTTTGCTTCGATTGGTCGAGCAAGGTGTGGAGCTGACAGACATCAATGTCGGCAATATGTCCCAAACAGACCAAACCCGTTCGATCAAAAAGTCAGTCAACATCACTGATGCGGACGTCGAGGTCTTCAAACAACTTTCTGCAAAAGGCATCCATTTAACGGCTCAAATGGTGCCCAATGAAGAAAAGATCGACTTAATGAAACTTTTATAAGGAGTAACGACTATGATCGAATGGTGGCAAATACTTTTGATTACGCTGTATGCGTTTTATCAAATTTTAGATGAAATAACCATTGTTTCCAGTGCCGGCTCACCTGTTTTCGCCGGATTTATTACCGGTCTGATTATGGGCGATATGACAACCGGTTTGTTAATCGGCGGCGCAATGCAATTAACGGTGTTGGGTGTGGGGACTTTCGGCGGGGCTTCACGTATTGATGCCAACTCAGGCACCGTTATCGCAACCGCATTCTCCATTGCAGTCGGCATGGAACCGACCTTAGCCTTAACCTCGCTGGCTGTACCGATTGCGGCATTGATGGTTTATACCGATATTTTGGCGAGAATGTCTAACGTATTCTTCGCACACCGTATCGATAAAAACATCACAGACCATGCGTATAAGGCGATTAGCGTCAACTATCTGCTCGGTGCGCTGGCTTGGGGTCTCTCTCGTGCGCTTCCGATCTTCTTGGCATTGGTATTCGGCGGTCCGTTCGTGGCGAAATTGGCAGAAGCCATGCAAACCGGTATTTTGAAAATCATCGCCGACGGTTTAACCTTAGCCGGCGGCGTGTTACCGGCACTGGGTTTTGCTATCTTGTTACGCTACTTACCAACCAAACGCCACATTGCTTACTTGATTTTAAGCTTCGCTTTAACGGCTATCTTCATCACCTTGTTCGGCAACATTGCTGCTATCGGCAATGCGTTAGACGGCTTACTGCCGGCAGCATTAGGACGCTCTTACAACAGCGTACCAATGTTAGCCATGGCGGCTATCGGTTTTGGTTTCGCCATTCTTGCATACCAACGCAGTGTCAACGAAAGCAATAATACCGCACAGACGCAAAAATCCACCTCTGCAACAGGAGAAATTGAAGATGACGAACTCTAATCAAACTACTGCGGTCGGTAATCCGAAAAATTACAAATTGACCGATGCGGACTTCCGCCAAATCAATATCCGCAACTTGTTATTCAACCAAGTCGGTTGGAACTACGAGCGGATGCAAGGCTCCGGTTACCTGTGGATTTTATTACCGCAATTACGCAAAATGTACGGCGACAACACGCCTGAACTGCAAAAAATGATGGTCATGCACAACCAATTCTTCAACACCAGCCCGTTCTTTAACACTATTGTGAAAGGGATCGACTTGGCATTAGAAGAAAAGCAAGGCACGAAATCCCTTGAAGCGGTTGCCGGGATCAAATCCGGTTTAATGGGCCCGTTCGCCGCCATCGGTGATGCGATCTTCGGGTCATTAGTCCCTGCGATTATGGGGGCAATCGCCGCCACCATGGCAATCGGCGGCAATCCGTTGGGCGTCGGCTTGTGGGTGCTGGTGGCAATCGCCACCATGGTGTTCCGCTGGGCGCAATTGAAAATCGCTTATCGCGAAGGGGTCAGCCTTGTCACCACCTTAGGGCACAAACTGAATGCCTTAACCAACGCCGCCACGGTACTGGGGGTGTTCGTTGTCGGGGTGATGTGCGCCACCATGGTGAACGTTTCCGTTCCTTATGTGGCAACCATCGGTGAAAAAGTGGTGTCGGCACAAGCTAACTTGGATCTGATTTTGCCAAGATTAGTGCCTGCGTTAGTGGTCGGCTTTATCTACTGGTTATTAGGACGTAAGAAAATGACCTCGAATAAAGCGATTATGATCATTATCGTGCTGTGTATCTTGCTGTCTTGGTTAGGTATCTTAGCCAAAGGTTAATCAGCTTGACACACTAATGGTCACAAAAGCACTAGCAAAAAATAACAATAACCGGCAAAGCACAGCGAACGAGAGTCCCCGCAACCTGTGCTTTGCGTTTCCTTATAACCCTTTCACCGAGTGAAATCGACAATGTTAGAAGCAATTATTTTTGATATGGACGGCGTGATCGTCGATTCCGAATTTATTGATTTCGCCAATCAAACTGCGTTCATCGGCTCGTTTATCGACGATCCGCAAGAACGCGCCCGACTCGACACCTCTGTGTTAGTCGGTAAATCTTACCAAGACTTATACCAAACCATTGCCGAATTGATTAATCATCGGCTGACCTTAGCCGAAATCGAACAGCAACTGGGCGAATACAGCGCGCAAAGCGTGAAAAATTTATATTATCCCGACATTCTGCGTCACGATATTCGCCATATTTTGGATTTTGCCGCCAAAAACCAAATTAAAGTGGCAGTTGCCTCGTCCTCACGCCAACAACATATTGAACACGTTTTAAACGAATGCGGCATTCGACCGCACTTTGACTTGATTGTCAGCGGTGAACATTTTCCGCGCAGCAAGCCCGATCCGGCGATTTATAACCACACCGTTGCCACATTACAAGTAGATAAAAGCAAGGTGATTGTGATCGAAGATTCCCATTACGGTATCGCCGCCGCTAAAAGTGCGGGGCTGCGCGTGATCGCTTATGAAGAAACGCGCTTGCCGATTGATCAATCCAACGCCGACTACAGCGGCAAAGACATGAACGCCATTTTAACCATTATTCAAAACCTACATCAGCAATAAGGAGTAACGCATGCCCTTTCAAATTGGCGAACACGATTTTTTACTGCACGGCAAACCGTTTAAGATTATCTCCGGCGCGGTGCACTATTTTCGGATCGTACCGGAATATTGGTATCGCACGCTTTACAATTTGAAAGCCATGGGCTGCAATACTGTCGAAACCTACGTTGCATGGAATTTGCACCAACCGCAACCGAACCAATTCTATTTTGACGACAACGCCGATCTGGTCCGTTTTATTCAAACTGCGCAACAGCTTGATCTCTATGTGATTCTGCGTCCGTCGCCGTATATCTGCGCCGAATGGGAATTCGGCGGTTTGCCGGCTTGGTTGCTGAACATACCGAACTTGCGCCCGCGCAGCAACACCCCCGAATTTTTAATCCCGGTCAAAACCTATCTCGATCACCTGCTGCCACTGGTTACGCCGTATCAAATCACACACGGCGGCAATATCATTATGATGCAGATCGAAAACGAATACGGCTCGTTCGGCAACGATAAAGATTACCTACGCGCAATCAAACAGATCATGCTCGATAACGGTGTCGATGTGCCGCTGTTCACCTCAGACGGCGCGTGGCAAAACGCGCTGGAAGCCGGTGCGCTGATTGAAGACGGCATTCTGCCGACCGGCAATTTCGGCTCACGCAGCGATGAAAATTTAGACCAATTACAACTCTACTTCCGCCGCCACAACCGCACTTTTCCATTAATGTGTATGGAATTTTGGGACGGGTGGTTTAACCGTTGGAAAGAGCCGGTGATTACGCGCGACGCACAAGATCTTGCCGATTGCGCTAAAGCCCTGCTCGACCGTGCCAGTATCAACTTTTATATGTTGCAAGGCGGCACAAATTTCGGTTTTTGGAACGGCTGTTCTGCGCGCGGCGACACCGATTTGCCGCAAGTGACCTCCTACGACTACGACGCGCCGATCCGCGAATGGGGCGAGCCGTCACAAAAATTTTATCTGCTGCAACAAGTGCTGAAACAGTATCCCGATGCCAGCCCGATTTGTGAACCGCTGTTACCGCACTTTTGCCGTTATGCCGATCTGCCGCTGCAACAGGAAGTTTCGCTGTTTAGCACCTTAGACAAAATCAGTTGCCGCCACGACAGCCTCTACACGCAAAATATGGAGCAATTGGGGCATTATCACGGCTATATGCTCTACCGCACGTTTGCCGACAGCCATAGCGACGAGCTGAAACTGCGGATTTATCAAGCCCGTGATCGGGTACAGGTGTTCAACGATCAACAAAAAGTCGCCACCCAATATCAACATGAAATCGGCGCAGATATTATGCTGCAAACCCCGAATGATCGCTTCCAGTTGGATTTATTGGTGGAAAATATGGGACGGGTCAATTACGGCGGCAAAATGCTTGCGCCGACACAGTGTAAAGGGATCAGCGGCGGCGCAGTGTTGGATCTGCATTTTCACAGCAATTGGCAACAATACTACATTGATTTCAATAAGTTGCAGCAACTGGATTTCAGCGGTTCAGCCAACTCCGCCACGCCGTCATTTTATCAGTTCACCTTGACGATTGACGACGAACCGCAAGACAGCTTTATCGACACCCGCGAATTAGGCAAAGGGGTGATTATCGTCAATGGCAAAAATTTAGGGCGATACTGGTCGGAAGGCCCGACCTGCTATCTCTACCTGCCTGCGCCTTATCTGCGACAAGGCAAGAATGAGATTATCGTGTTTGAAACCGAAGGCGTACGCCCGACCGCACTTCGCTTTTCTGCCGAGCCTATTTACAAGCAATTAACCACAAAAAATCTATAACGAGGACAATTTTATGAACATTATTTTAATCAGCCACGGTGAATTTGCACAAGGTCTGTTAGGCACGGCCGAAATGATTTTAGGCAAAATCGACGGGGCGCAAACCGTTGCCTTATACCCACACGAAGGCAGTGAAGATTTTCAACAGAAATTCGAACAAGCACTCGCCAAGACGACATCGGGCGAAATTGTCGTGCTGTGCGACATTATGGGCGGCACACCTTGCAACATCGCCATGCGTTATTTAGATCGCATTTCGCTCTACAGCGGCATGAATTTACCGATGGTCATCAGCCTTGTCAGCGAAGAAAGCACCGACGAGTTACTCGACACCGCCAAAGCTCAAATTTACGACGTTGCCGCACAATTGAAGCAATTAGTGCAAGATGATGATGAATAAGCGATAAAAAAGCGACTTGAATAACTCAAGTTGCTCAAATGAGACAATGATGGGGGGAGATTATATATCCTCCCGTTTACAAAGTGCGGTTCGGGCGGATATACACCCGACCCTACTTTTCTATTAAAAATCAGCCGGTTAGCTTTTCCGCTTTCTTTTCCAACCGTCGCCGTTGAAAGAACGCGCTCAGTTTTGCGCTGCATTCTTGCTCCAATACACCGGCGGTAATTTCCAGAAAGTGGTTCATTTTGTAATCATCAAAAAAATGGAAACGTGAACCGACCGCGCCGGTTTTATAATCACGTGCACCGAACACCAAGCGCTTAATCCGGCTGTGCAAAATTGCCCCGGCGCACATGGTGCAGGGTTCAAGGGTGACATACAACGTGGTATTGAGTAAGCGGTAATTCCGTACCGCACTTGCCGCTTTGCGAATCGCTTCGATTTCGGCGTGCGCGGTCGGATCATGCTTTAGAATAGAAGCATTCCAACCTTCGGCGATAATCTGCCCGTTTTCGTCCACCAACACTGCGCCCACCGGAATTTCGCCCAGCGATTCGGCATAGTCCGCTAACGCCAATGCGCGCTGCATAAAATGTTGATCTTGTTCAAGTGCGGTCATGGTGATCTCAATGAAAAAACATCCCCGTTGTGGGGCTGACAGTTTATTAACAAAGATGTTTGATGATAAAGCAAAGTAGGGGCGGATTATATATCCGCCCGTTTACGAAGTGCGGTATAAGCATTTAATTAATAAAGGGAAAATGCGGAGTACAATTCGGGCGGATATATAATCCGCCCCTACTTTTACAATATCAATTGTGTATTTTAATCTTTGTCTGCGCTCAAGCAATCCCAAAGGGATTGCTTGATATAGAAATTATCCTTCTCTACGTCCGCTACGGCGTGGTTTGCGCTCAAAACCCGGTTTGCCGCTGCGATCATTACGCTCGGAGAAACGGTCGCCGCGTCCTGAACGGAAATCAGAACGTCCGCCCTCGCGGAATCCGCCTTCACGGCGGCTATCACGCCCACGTCCGAAACCGCCTTTGCGTTCGCCTCGCCCGCCGAAACCACCGTCGCCTTTCACTTCTTCCACAAAACGCATTTGCATCGGTTTGTTTAACACGCGGGTTTTACCGAAGTGTTGCAATAATTCTTTCGGCATATCTTTCGGCAGTTCGATGGTCGAATAATCGTCATGCAGTTTGATGTGCCCGATATAACGGCTGTCAATGTCGCCCTCGTTGGCGATTGCACCGACGATATGCTTCACTTCCACGCCGTCGGCACGACCGACTTCGATACGGTATAAATCCATCGGCATCTGCTCGCGCGCCGGACGGGAACGTTCGTCGCGACGATCGCCGAAACGGTCATCGCGATCACGTCCACGGCGATCCGCTGAGCGCGAATTTTCTTGGCGTTCACGGCGCGGTTTGATTGGCGCGTCCGGAGGCAAAATCAATTTTTGTTTGCCCTGCAGCAACATCATCATCGCCGCGGCCAAATCTTCATGATCCTGATCGGCTGTGAACATATCTTCCAATAGGTTACGGTATTTTTCCAAATCATGGTGTTCCAACTGGGCGGAAATTTTTTGTTTAAATTTCTCACGGCGACAGGCTTCCAACGTTTTATGATTCGGCAGATCCACTTCGTCGATCTGTTTTTTGATCAAACGTTCTACGTTGCGCAACAAGTGTCTTTCACGCCCTTCGACAAACAACAATGCACGCCCGGCACGCCCGGCACGCCCGGTACGGCCGATACGGTGTACATAAGATTCCGCATCTAACGGAATATCGTAGTTCACCACCAAGCTGATTCGCTCCACGTCCAAACCGCGTGCGGCAACATCGGTCGCAATCAGAATATCCAAGCGGTTGTTACGCAAGCGATCCAAAGTTTGTTCACGCAGTTGCTGGGTCATGTCGCCGTTCAACGCCGCCGCACTGTGCCCGTGTTTTTCTAATAATTCGGCTAAATCCAAGGTCGCGGTTTTGGTGCGCACGAAAATAATCGCTGCGTCAAAATCCTCCACTTCCAAGAAACGCAGCAAGGCTTCGTTTTTGCGCACGCCGTTGACATACCAGCAGCTTTGGGTGATATCCGGCAGCGTTTGTTGCGTTGCCTGAATCTTCACTTCTTGCGGATCTTGCATAAAGCGACGGGTAATGCGACGAATCGGCTCCGGCATGGTCGCGGAGAAAAGTGCGGTTTGGTGCTGTTCCGGCAATTTGCTCATCACCTCTTCCACATCGTCGATAAAGCCCATGCGCAACATTTCGTCGGCTTCGTCCAGCACCATAAAACGCAGTTCGGATAAGTTTAATGTGCCGCGGCGGATATGATCCAAAATCCGTCCCGGCGTACCGACCACCACTTGCGAGCCTTTACGCAAGGCACGCAATTGAATGTCATAGCGTTGTCCGCCGTACAGCGTAACAATGTTCAAACCTTTGATGTTTTTGCTGAATTGTTCACAGGCATCGGCAACCTGAATCGCCAATTCACGGGTCGGCGCCATCACCAGCATTTGCGGCGTGCGCACGTCGGCGTCGATCTGTGCCAATAACGGCAAGGAGAACGCAGCGGTTTTGCCGCTGCCGGTTTGCGCCATACCCAGCACATCACGGCCGTTTAGCAAGTGCGGTATGCAAATTTGCTGAATCGGGGACGGATTGACGAATCCCATAGCGGTGACAGCGGAAATAAGCGATTCAGGCAAACCTAAATCATTAAATGTTAAAGTTGTTTCAGTCATATTTTACTCAATAGTAGACAGCGGACGCGCCGCCGATAAAATAATAAAAATTGTTGCGTGATAGAATAATGCCTAGTGCGGCGTGATTGTGGCGCAAATGCGAAGTGCGGTTTGCAACGCGGTTGCAAGCCGTATGACTGGCGCGAAAGCCAGGCAATCCCAATCAAGACCGTTTAACTTAGTTCGTATCAGGTACAACCGTGAGTGTTTCACTCTCATTCAAGCGTAAACGCGAGAGTTCAAACAAGGCAAAACGATACTCAACAAAGTTAAATACTTGATTGGCAAGAGCCAATTTAAACAAAGCGGTTGCTTCGTCAACCTTCCCCAGATTGAGTTGTTGTTTTGCTAAATAAAAATAGGTTTCTGTTAAAATTTCAGCATATTGAGGCGAATACGGCACGGCAAAACTGTCAATTTTTTGCTGTAAATCATCATACGACAATTCGCCCAAATAGTAGTGCACAATATTGGTTCCCCAAAATTCATTGGATAACCCTTTGGCCCGTTGCGCCAAATTTTGTCTTGCTTCGTGCGGTTTATATTTCAATTCATTCAAATACAGCCACAAAGTGCGGTATGGATCACTCGGATCCGCTTGATAAAACGTCAAAAAATCCCGTTCGGCCAACCCATGACGACCGACATAATAGAAATTCAACCCCCGATTCAAATAAGCATATTCGTAGTTGCCGTCCAAATGCAATACGGCATTGAACGCATCTAGCGAACCGTCGTAATCGCCATCCAACAGCAAATACAAGCCTAAATAATTATAAATCGGCGCTAATTTCGGTTGAAGCATTAAGGCTTGGGTGAAATCATAACGGGCTAATCCCCAGAGGCCCAAACTGTCATACAATACACCACGCTCAAAGTGTAAAGCTGCCCGTTCGTCTTTATCCAAATTTCCGACCAGTAACACCTGCCCCAGCCGCGCAATCATCACTTCCTGATCAAAATGCAGCAACGGATTTTGCTCGGCAAGGGTCACATTCTTGTCGGAAACCAATGGAATAGTCGGGCGCATAGAACATGCAGCGGCAACAAGTAAACACGTCAACACACAAAACGATTTTGTGTAATGAACGAATTTTCCGGCCATTTTCATTATCATATGCCCCCAAATAAAATCGTCAGGCTGCCTAGGAGATGAACCATAGATAGACAGCCGAAAATTTTATGACGAGTTGAATTACTCGTCGTCACCTTGCCCAACAGCGACTTGTACCTCGTCTTGTGCCGCAATATCGCGCATGGTCAAACGGATACGGCCTTGACGATCGATTTCCACCACTTTTACTGCGACTTCTTGTCCGACTTGCAAATAATCGGTTACTTTTTCAACCCGCTCTTCGGCGATTTGAGAAATATGTACCAACCCTTCTTTATTGCCAACGATAGCAACAAATGCGCCAAAGTCTGCAATACGGGTGACTTTACCGCTATAAACACGGTTCACTTCCACATCCGCTACGATGTCGTCAATCCGTGCCATAACGGCTTTCGCCGCCAAATTATCGGTAGCCGCGATTTTTACCGTACCGTCGTCCGCAATATCAATCGAAGTGCCGGTTTCTTCGGTCAGGGCACGAATCACCGCACCGCCTTTACCGATCACATCTTTGATTTTCTTCGGATCAATCTTCATGGTGTGGATACGCGGGGCGAAATCGGAAATATCACCGCGCGGCGCAGAAATCGCCTGTTCCATCACGCCTAAAATGTGCATTCTCGCACCTTTGGCTTGGTTCAAGGCAATTTGCATGATTTCTGCCGTAATGCCTTCGATTTTGATATCCATTTGCAGCGCGGTTACACCTTGTTTGGTACCGGCGACTTTGAAATCCATATCGCCCAAGTGATCTTCATCACCCAAAATATCGGACAACACCACGAATTTATCGTCGGATTTCACCAAGCCCATCGCGATCCCGGCAACGGCTGATTTGATCGGCACGCCTGCGTCCATTAACGCCAACGAAGCGCCGCACACCGACGCCATGGAAGACGAACCGTTTGATTCGGTGATTTCAGACACCACACGCACTACGTACGGGAATTCTTCGATGGTCGGCATTACCGCCATCACGCCGCGTTTCGCCAAGCGACCATGACCGATTTCACGGCGTTTCGGCGAGCCGATCATGCCGGTTTCACCGACGGAATACGGCGGGAAATTATAGTGGAACAGGAAGTGATCAGTGCGTTCGCCGGTGATATCGTCGATGATTTGCGCGTCACGTTCCGTGCCTAAAGTGGCAACCGCCAAGGCTTGGGTTTCGCCACGGGTGAAGATCGCCGAACCGTGAGTACGCGGCAACACGCCGGTGCAAATATCCAACGCACGCACGGTATCTACGTTACGTCCGTCGATACGCGGCTCGCCGGCTAAAATGCGGCTGCGCACCACATCGCTTTCCAATGCGCCTAAAATATCGGCAATCGTATTTTCGGTGATTTTTTCATCTTGGTTGTTTGCCAACACCGCTGCGGTCACTTCCGCTTTAATCACATCGACTTGTGCATAGCGCGCTTGTTTTTCGGTGATACGGTAGGCTTCGCCCAAACGGCTTTCGGCTAACGCTTTGACTTGTGCCACAAGTGCGGTATTCACCGCCGGCGCTTGCCAATCCCAACGCGGCTTGCCTGCTTCGGCAACGAATTGTTTGATGTTTTCCACCACCACTTGCTGTTGTTGATGACCGAACACCACGGCGGCCAACATTTGCTCTTCGGTTAAAATATCCGCTTCGGATTCGACCATTAATACCGCTTTATCGGTACCGGCAACCACTAAATCCAAACGACTGTGTTTTTGTTCCGCCATCGTCGGGTTCAACACGAATTGATCGTTGATAAAGCCAACGCGCGCCGCGCCGATTGGACCATTGAACGGCACACCGGACAACGAAAGTGCGGCGGAAGCCCCGATCATCGCCACGATATCCGGGCTGATTTGCGGATTAACCGATACCACGGTCGCCACGATTTGAATTTCGTTGTAAAAGCCTTCCGGGAACAACGGGCGAATCGGACGGTCAATCAAACGCGCGATTAAGGTTTCGCCTTCGGACGGGCGGCCTTCACGACGGAAAAATCCGCCCGGAATGCGACCTGCCGCATAAGTCCGCTCTTGATAGTTTACGGTTAACGGGAAGAAATCCTGCCCTTCTTTGACGTCTTTTTTCGCCACCACGGTAACCAAAACCGAAGTATCGTCCATGCTCGCCATCACTGCGGCAGTTGCCTGACGCGCCATCGCGCCGGTTTCTAAAGTTACGGTATGCTGACCGTATTTAAATTGTTTAACAATTGGAGTCACGAGATTTTCCTTTTAAAAATCAATAAGTAAATTTGAACTTATCTCTTTATTGCGACTAGCAAAAATAATCTGCAATCGAGGTGGGAATAAAATGGGGATAAAAAATGGTTTTCATATAACTTGAATAGATCATTTTTGATAGCCGCACGCTGACAAAGAGTATAAGCGGTGCCATTATACCGATATTTTCCGTAAAAATGCTAATAATTTCTTAAATTCCACCTATCTAGGCAAAATAACCGCATTCTTATCAAGGAATTTTACGGATCAAAAAGCGATAAATGCAAAAATTTCGCCATCGCCAAAATCACCGCTTGCACGTACACGCTTTCGCGGCTGGCGTTGCCGTTGGTCAGCAGGCTCATCGCGCCGCCTTTTTGTTTGATGTTTTCGGTTTGGAACAGCTGATCCATCACCGTGCCTAATTCCATTTCCGGATTGAGTCGATTGTACACACAATCGGGAATCGGCAATTCGGCACTGCGCCCGACTGCAAACCGCACTTTGTCGCTGATGACGACATAGGCACAGGTCGCCGCGCCGTAATCAAAGCGCTCGATTCCGGCTTCAATCGCCAGATAAAAATCCGCGTTTGGCAACTGTTGCTGACAGAATCGCACCCGATTGAACGCACCTTGTTTGGTTTCCGTCATGCTCATCGGCTGTTCCGCCACGCCCGATTGCGACGGCATAGCCTTAAAATGCAAAGTGCGATCAGGAAACAATTTGCTGAATGCGGTTTTGACTGCATTGACTTTAACCGGATTGACCGAGGCGATGACGATTTGCATGGCTCTCCCGTTTAAGCGGTTTTATGCGGGGTGAAGCGCGCTTTCAGCGGCATACGCTCCGCAATTCGTGCTCGATTTAAGCGCAGGGCGTTGTCGCTTGGCTGGTAATCGAGCCATAAGTGCGGTTCGCTTGGCAAATCCTCGGCCCAACGATTGGTGACATTAAAGCCGCGCGCCAAGCATTCTTGGTGCAAAGCGTGATAGCGTTTGTGCAGAAAAGCGAGCTTGTTCATAAAAAATTTAACGTGTCCTGTGCCTAATTTATAATCCTCGGGCTGCCCGGTCAAATTGTATTTGCCTTTGGCGATCGCATTCGGAATGCGGGTCAACTCGCGGTGTTCCGCCAGCAAATGTTGATCGCACAACTCGCCGACCGGCACGACATTAATACGGGTCATCATCGCTCTCCTTATTGATACAAAGTGCGGTTTGGCGTTCCACTTCGGCTTTTAAACCGCCGTAGCCATGTTCGGTTTTAATGATTTGAAACAGTTGCGCCGCTTGCGGATATTCCTTTTCCAAATAACGCAGCCATTGTTTAATCCGCGCCACATGGTAAAAACCGCTGTCCGCCGGATTGTCGAGATTAACGTATTGTTGTAGCAGTTGCAACACCTGCGCCCACGCCAGCTTGTCATGCTTGAACTTCACCACCCGGCTGAGATTGGGAATGTTCAGCGCGCCGCGCCCGATCATCAAGCTATCGCAGCCGGTCGCCGCCAAGCAGGCTTGCCCGTCTTGCCAGTTCCAAACTTCCCCGTTGGCGATCACCGGAATCTGCAAGCGCTGACGGATTTCGCCGATTTTCCGCCAGTTAATCCGCTCGGCACGGTAACCGTCGCTTTTGGTGCGCCCGTGAATAGTGATTTCATCTGCGCCGCCCTGCTGTACTGCGTCGGCAATTTCAAACGCCGCCGAATCGCTGTCCCAGCCCAACCGCACTTTGACACTGACGGTGTACGATTTATCCAACGCTTGCCGAATCGCTTTGGTGGCTTGATAAATCAGTTCCGGCTGTTTCAATAAGGAAGCGCCGCCTTGGCTGTTATTCACGGTTTTTGACGGACAACCGCAATTCAAATCAACCCCGTGCGACCCCAGTTCAACCGCTCTTTGCGCATTTTCCGCCAACCACTCGGGGAACTGCCCCAACAACTGCACCCGCACCGGTGTACCGGCGCGGGTATAACCGCCGTGTTGCAATTCAGGGCACAACCGATAAAACGCTTTTTTCGGCAACAGTTGATCGACCACGCGCACAAATTCCGACAAGCAGAGATCGTAATCATTCACTTGGGTCAGCAAATGGCGCAAAAACGGATCGAGCACGCCCTGCATCGGGGCTAGAATGACGCGCATTAGACCGTTTTATCCGTGCGCAACAAGTAGAACAGCGCAAGTGCGGTCAGCGCGCCCAACGTGTCGGCAAGCATATCTTTTTGCGCGTCCCACACATCCCCCTGAGAGCCGAGAAAAGCAATGCCCTCGTCGCCACCGGCGATCACCGAATATTGCCATTCGATCAATTCGTAGGCGGCTGCAACGCTCATAATAAAAAATAGCGCAAAGAAACCGGCTAAAATCGGTCCGCATAACTTACGACGCAACAGCCATTCTGCCATCGGGAAGCTATAAAAACCGATGATAAAATGCGCCACGCGATCAAAATGGTTGCGATCTTCGCCGAACCAACCACTCAGCAAGCGGCTGCCCCATTCGAACGGCACAAGTTCAAAGGTGTAATGTGCGCCGATTAAATGCAAAATCAGCCACAAGCTCATTAAAAAATACGCGATATTGCTGAATTGAAAACGTGAATAAGTCATGACTAACGCCGTAAATACCACAAAAACCGGCGCGACTTCCGCGTACCACACCGCTCTTGAAAAGGGGGCGATTCCAGACCAAACGGCTATTAGCGCGACAATTAAGGCTAACACAACCGGAAATGCACTACGCTGCGGCATCATTATTTCCAGCCTTTCGCCTTGCAGATCATGTCATATGCCGCTTGGATTTTCTGAGCTTTCTCTTTTGCCATTTCCATCATTTCCGGCGGCAAGCCTTTGGCGACCAGTTTATCGGGGTGGTATTCGTTCATCAATTTGCGGTAAGCGCGTTTGACGGTGGTTTGATCATCGTTTGCCGTTACGCCGATCACCTGATACGCCGCGTCTAAGCTTGCGCCTGACGAAGTGCGGTAAGATTGCTGTCCGCCTTGATAGCCGCTTTGCTGCCGATAGCCGTCCTGTTGCTGAAAGCCGCCGTTGGCAAATTGTTGCGAGGCGTAAATCATTGCCATCATCTGTTCAAACTGCATTTGCGACAAGCCCAGTTCTTGCGCAATCACAAACAACAGCTCTTTTTCACTGTCATGCAAGTGGTTATCGGCAAGTGCGGTCTGAATTTGAATATCCAAAAACATGCGCAACAGATCAGGACGGCGCCCACAGCCAACCCGAAACTCGCGAATGACCTGACGAATCGGAAAATCCGCCTGTTTGCCTTGATTGAACGCGTCTTGCGCCATGCGCCGCGCTTCAGTATCAAGATTCAAACGGTTCATTAAGCTTTGCGCCAGTTGAATATCGTCTTCCGTCACCCGCCCTTTCGATTTGCTTAAATGCCCCATCACGGCAAAGGTGGTTTTCAAAAACAGTTGCTGGCGAGTCAAGGTACGCCCGAACGAGCTGGAGCTGACGCTGCCCATTTCGTAGATTTTTTTATCCGCAAAATGCCCTAACACCGCCCCAAAAAGCGCGCCAAAAAAGCCACCGTAGCGGTAGCCTAAAATAAAGCCGATAATTTTTCCGATAAAATTCATGTTTTTCCTATTCACAAACACATGCACAAATAAAATGCCGTCATTTTACCTGAATCGGCGGGGCTTAGAAACAAGGAAGTTTGCGATCAAGATTCCAGACTTCTGTCCGTGTAGTATTGATTAAATTGCTGCTGAATTAAACTGCATAGCACTTGATTTAATTAATTAATGGGGGTACATTAATTTGGCAGGGATTGAATATGATCAATTGAAACGCCAGAAAACTCTGCTAGAGCGTGGGCTTGATTTCGCTCACGCAGAGCAGGTTTTTCACGGTACACATTTTACGGCGGAAGATTCCCGTCAAAACTATGGGGAAATACGCTATATCACCATCGGCACACTCGCTGAACGGCTCGTGGTGATCGTTTGGACTTGGCGTGATAAGAATCGCCGTATTATTTCAATGAGGAAAGCCAATGAAAGAGAACAACAACGTTTTACATCCTACTTGGATTGATCCTGATGATGCGCCAGAGCTCGGCGATGATTTTTTCCAAAGTGCAGATTTATATCAAGGGGAAAACCTGATCAAACGTGGGCGACCACGGCTAGATAATCCGAAGCAGGCTATTAAATTGCGCTTAGACAGCGATATTTTAGCCGCATTCAAAGCCACTGGAAAAGGCTGGCAAACGCGGATTAATGCGGTGTTGCGTCAAAATATGCCGATATAATACGATACTCAAATTTCCCCTGACATTTACGTCAGGGGGTAAATACGATTACAGTGACGCTCAAGATTTATTGTCTTTCGCTTCGCTCAATGCTAACCTAGCTTAAACCGCACTTTACTGTTGATCACCGATCAACACCGATTCCAACGCCACTTCAATCATTTCATTGAAGGTTAATTGGCGTTCTTCGGCGCTGGTTTGTTCGTGGGTGCGGATATGGTCGGAGACGGTGCAGATAGTCAACGCTTTGGCGCCGAATTCGGCGGCGACACCGTAGATCCCTGCAGCTTCCATTTCCACGCCTAAAATGCCGTATTTTTCCATATAATCAAACATTTCCACATCCGGGGTATAGAACAGATCGGCAGAGAACAAATTACCGACCTGCACTTTCACGCCTTTTTGCTTTGCCGCTTCCACCGCCGCCGCGACCATTGAATAATCGGCAATCGCGGCGAAATCGTTGTCTTTGAAGCGGATACGGTTGACTTTGGAATCGGTGCATGCCCCCAAGCCGATTACCACATCGCGAATTTTCACGTCATGGCGCACTGCGCCGCATGAGCCGACGCGAATAATTTTTTTCACGCCGTATTCGGTGATCAGTTCTTTGGCATAAATCGAGCAAGACGGAATCCCCATGCCGTGCCCCATAATCGAAATTTTACGTCCTTTGTAAGTGCCGGTATAACCCAACATATTACGTACATTGGTCACTTCTTGAGGGTTTTCCAAAAAGGTTTCGGCGATGTATTTTGCCCGCAGCGGATCGCCCGGCATAAGAACAACGTCGGCAAATGCGCCGTCAACGGCATTGATATGTGGTGTAGCCATAATAATATCCTCTTTAATCAATCGTTATTTTTGAAAGTTAATCATTGTTGTGCCGTAATCCATCGGCGATGTGCCGAAATAGCCGGCAATGGTTTGTCCGATGTCGGCAAAGGTTTCGCGTTTGCCCAAGAAACCCTTCGGTACTTCACTGCCGTACATCAACACCGGGATGTGTTCGCGGGTGTGATCGGTGCCGCTCCAAGTCGGATCACAGCCGTGATCGGCGGTGATAATCAATAGATCGCCTTCTTGCACCAACGCCAACACTTCCGGCAAGCGCGAATCGAAGTATTCCAATGCCTGTGCATAACCGGCGACATCACGGCGGTGTCCGTAATCAGAATCAAAATTGACGAAATTCGGGAACACGATAGTGTTATCGCCAGCGGCTTTGATTTGTTCGATAGTGCGGTCGTAAATCTCTTCCAAGCCGGTGGCTTTCACTTTTTCGGTAATGCCGGTGTGAGCGTAAATATCCGCGATTTTGCCGATAGACACCACGTCACCTTGTTTTTCCTCAACCAATTTTTGTAATACGGTCGCAGACGGCGGCAATACCGAATAATCATGGCGGTTGCCGGTACGTTTGAACTCGCCCGCTTTTGCGCCGATAAACGGACGGGCGATCACACGTCCGATATTATAGCCTTCCAATTCTTCACGCACGATATGACACAGTTCATATAATTTTTCTAAGCCGTAGGTTTCCTCATGGCAGGCAATTTGAAACACGGAATCGGCCGAGGTGTAGAAAATCGGTTTGCCGGTTTTCATGTGCTCTTCCCCTAATTCATCCAACACCACCGTCCCCGACGAATGGCAGTTGCCTAAATAGCCCGGAATACCGCTCTTCGCCACAATTCGATCAAGTAATTCTTGCGGAAAGCTGTTTTGATGATCTTTAAAATAGCCCCAATCAAACAGCACCGGTACTCCGGCGATTTCCCAATGCCCTGACGGCGTATCTTTGCCTGAAGAAATCTCTTTTGCGAAGGCATACCCGCCGATAATCTCTGCGTTCGCATCCATGCCTGCCGGCACACGGCCTGTCGATTCTTTTGCAGCCATTGCCAAGCCCAATTTGGTTAAATTCGGCAATTTCAACGCACCGCTGCGGTGTTCGTTGTCGGCTTTGCCGGCGGCGCATTGCTCCGCGATATGCCCTAATGTATCCGAGCCGACATCACCGAATTTATCCGCGTCTGCTGCGGCACCGATACCAAAAGAGTCCATCATTAAAATAAAGGTTCTTTTCATCTTCTTTTCCTTCTTCTCTTGTTTTTAGTATTGACTTGTAGAGTTAGACTGGTTTTCCCCGCCTAAAGTTCCTAATAAATCATTTAATAAACCCGAAGCGCCAAAACGGAAATGAGCGGGATTAAGCCGGTCGCCGCCTAAAATGCGGGCGGCCAATTGCAAATATTGCTGTGCATCTTGTGCAGTGCGTACACCGCCCGCCGCTTTAAAGCCGACTCGATCTTGCACGTTTAAATCGGCAATGGCTTGCAACATGAGTTCTGCCGATTCCAAAGTGGCGTTGACTTGCACTTTGCCGGTTGAGGTTTTGATAAAATCCGCACCGGCTCGAATCGCAATTTCAGAGGCTTTGCGAATAAGCGCCGCAGTTTGTAATTCGCCGCTTTCGATAATCACTTTCAACAACACGTTGTTGTCCGCACAGATTTTTTTACACGCACTGACCAGTTCAAAACCGCACTTTTCATCACCTTTGATCAAAGTGCGGTAGGGAAACACCACATCCACTTCATCTGCGCCGTAAGCAATTGCCGCTTTGGTTTCGGCAACCGCAATGTCAAGATCATCATTACCGTGCGGAAAATTGGTGACCGTAGCAATTTTGACTTGTGCCAAGCCCAACTGCCGCAAGGTTTTACGCGCAATCGGAACAAAGCGCGGGTAAACGCAAACCGCCGCCGGCGAACCGAATTTGGTTTTCGCCTGACGGCATAATGCGATGATCGCCTCGTCGGTATCGTTGTCGTTTAAACTGGTCAGATCCATCAGGCTCAACGCCAGTTTTGCCGTTTTTTTAATGTCGTTCAATTGTGTCATAGTGACTCCTGCAAAGATGACCGGGGCTAAAACCGCCCTGTCATCGAATGACAAACACCACGCCAAGCGTGGTGTTCCGTATTAAAACCAATAGTGCGGTAGTTAGACGACTAATGCCGCACCGGTTAAACCGATGAACAAACCGGCAATTGCGGCGCTCATTAAGTTAGATAGCGAACCGGCAATCACCGCTTTAATCCCCAAACGCGCCACGTCGGAGCGACGGTTTGGCGCCATTGTTCCCAAACCACCGATTAAAATGGCAATCGAGCTGAAGTTGGCGAAACCACACAACGCAAAAGTAATAATTGCTTTGGTTTTCTCATTCAACACCACCGGGGCATCCGCACCAAGATATTTAACAAAATCAAGGTAAGCGACGAACTCATTAATCACTAATTTTTGCCCAATCATTGAACCGGCGACTTGCGCTTCACTCCACGGCACACCAATTACATAAGCCAACGGTTGGAAAATCCAACCTAAAATCATCTGCAAGGTTAATGGATGATTCGGATCCGTGAAGCCAATCCACTCGCCAACGCCGCCTAAAATACCGTTAAGTAATGCGATTAATGCCACAAATGCCAACAACATCGCCCCCACATTCATCGCTAATTGCATCCCGGAAGAAGCGCCGCTTGCCGCCGCATCCAATACGTTAGCCGGTTTTTCTTCTAAGCCATCATGATCAATGTCATCATGCGGCTTTTCGGTTTGTGGAAATAAAATTTTGGCAAATAATAAACCGCCCGGTGCCGCCATAAACGAAGCGGCAATCAAATATGGCAACGGCACGCCCATTTGCGCATAGCCGATCATCACCGCTCCGGCAACCGACGCCAAGCCGCCGCACATAATTGCAAACAGTTCGGATTCGGTCATTTTGGCGATATACGGTTTCACCACTAATGGGGCTTCGGTTTGCCCGACGAAAATATTTGCCGCCGCCGACATGGATTCGGTTTTCGACGTTTTCAACACCACTTGCAAGAAACCACCGATAATTTTAATCACCCATTGCATAACGCCAATGTAATATAAAACGGAGATTAACGAGGCGAAGAAAATGATTGCCGGCAACACGCGCAAGGCAAACACGAAACCGCCGCCGCCGAATACTTCAAACATTTTGTCGCTGACCAAACCGCCGAATAAAAAGCCAATTCCGTCATTGCCGTAATTAATGACTTTTTGAACACCTTGTGCCGCCGCCAACAGCGCATCACGTCCGGCCGGCACATAAAGAATCAGTGCGCCAATCCCGATTTGAATCGCCAATGCGCCCAACACGGTACGATAGTTAATTGCTTTTTTATTATTCGAAAGCAAAAATGCAATTGCCAGTAATACAACTATACCGACGATACTGAGTAGTGAATCCATAATCAACCTCTGTATTAAAAACTAAAAAAAATAGTTAAATTTTCACTATAAAAAACAACAGCCCGCTCTTTAAAAGTAACGGCTTCAAATTTTTAAGATTGCAACTATACCCCTTTTTTAAAAAAAGTCTGAAAATAATTTTCATAATGAGATCTAAATCAACTATATTGGAGCCTTTCCAAACTATTCGTACAAAAAACATACTTCACATGTTCAATAAATTGCTACCGTTTTTTCTATACCCAAGGCTTTTACGTACGCTGTCATATGATTCATCTCATCGGCCGTTGGCATTAAACGTTCGATAGCTGACGGATCCCGGCTTCCTTTCGCATGAACCCGTATCAGTTTAAACAAGACCTCCGGGTAGGGCTTCAGTAACGCAGCGACTCGCGCCAATAATTCATATAGATCAAAATAGCCCTTAATCAGTACCACTCTCACCTCCTCGACTTTGCCCAACCGCAGTAAACGAACAAGATTATTAAGGTTGCGTTCTCTATTTTCCGGTTTGATTCGCACGGTTAAATCTGCTTGTTGCGACACAAGCCCCGCGCGGTTTTTGCGATCCAAACACAACGTTTGTAATCCGGCGCCGATTCCTTTGACATCGAACAGAAATTTATCCGTTACCGCAATCAACTCTTGTGTCATGTCAAAATCAAAAAAGCCACTGGAATCTAAATAACAACTCAAGCCGAGTTCATGCACCGCATGAAAAAACGGCACTAGTTTGCGATGATGAATGGTCGGTTCGCCTCCGGAAACCGTGACACCGCGAATAAACGGCATGCTCGACCGCACTTGCCGATATAAATAATCTAAACTCACCAAACTGCTGTCTGCGCTGTATCTGGCGATGGTTTCAGGATTATGGCAGTACAGACAATTGAGTTTACAGCCCTGTAAAAAAATACTGATCCGATTTCCCGAACCTTCGACATTGGAAAACGGAATAATCCGCTGCAACGGCACAAAAATTTGCCCAAGTGCGGTCTGATCGGGCGCAGAACCGCACTTTATTGTTTTATCCGGCTGCATTCACATCGCCTTGATCACGCAATTGTCGGTCAAAGACCTGCGCACAGTCATCCGTGCCCGAACCGAACCAGGTGGTATCTCGCAGCACCGCCTCCCCTTTGCGGAAGCGTTCAACTTCGCTTTTTTTCACTAAATAACCCGTCACACGAATCAGATCCGTATTTTTCAAATAGGTGGTGATATAGCGATAATTCAAGGCAAATGCGCCATCAATAATATCAACTACCGCATCAA
This sequence comes from Testudinibacter sp. P17/SS/0325, assembly GCF_053570765.1. Next base: position 133,803 of record NZ_CM131635.1, read on the forward strand.
GGTGATCGAGGTAGGTTTGATCGAATGCAAACAGATCCCCTGTTCCTGACGGGAAATAACGGTGGAAAGGTGCGGATTGCTTCAAGTGCGCCAATAAGGTTGGCTCTTGCCCCACTTTAATGCGGTGTGCCGGGGTGTTGCGCTTATCTTCTTCGTGGTTGCTAGCGCCCACTTGCGCGTGCAGCAAATAATGTCCGTCGGTGCGTTCCGCATAAAGCCCTCGATGTTGTCCATTGACTTCGCTCAGACAATCCATAATCGCGGTTGCAATGACGTCTCCTCTCTCGCTCTGCCCGAAGGTTTCGTTCAGCCCTTCTTGTTGCAACAGGTGATTCACCGCATCCGCCAAGCCGACAATCGCAAACATGCCGGTGAAATTGGTGCGTTGGATAAACCCTTCCTTCACCAAGAAGCTGGATTTAAAAAAGCCGCTTTTTTCCACTAAAAACTGATGGCGTTTGTCCATGATGGATAGCGCTAAGTTGGCGACCTTCGGCAGTAAACCCTGAACAAATTCCGCAACCGTCCGGCAAGTGCGGGCGATTGTACCGAGGCGTAAACGCGTTAATGTGTATGCGCCGCCGCACTCCGGCAAGGCGTTATAACAACTGGCAATGCCATATTGTTCGCCTAAATCCCGAATATAGTACACATCATTGGCAAACGACGGTTTTGACACCAATAAACAGGCTTTTGCCGCCAATTCGGCAAATTCGCGTGAGGTTTTGCGTTTATCGTAGCGGATACTCATATTCGGCGTAGTGTTTTCCAGCTCAATCACGGCCTGTAAAATCAAACGCCCGGCTGTCGTTTCATAAGGCCCGATGTTGGCATGGCAAAAAGAGTCCGGTACGGTTTTATCGATATGATTTAAAAAGCGTTTAATTTTAATATAATCTTCCGTTTCATTCGTCATAAACGGCTCGAGCAGGCTGTCCAAACGCCCGATATACACCGGAAACGTGGTAATAGACGGCACATGGGAATATAGAATCAGTAACCCGTCTAACACCTCATCCAGTGTCTTGGGAATAGGTAAGGCTAAGAATTGGCAGCCTTGTTTAAGATAAACCGAATAATCCGGCAAAATATAGCGAGGACGATAAATCGCATAACCTTCGTTTAAGTCGCAGATCATTTGGTTTTCAAGATAATGCCACTCTTCTTCGCTATAACCTAAAAGCTCACGCGGATCAATTAAGCGCTCGGCAATATTTGCCAGACTCATTAATTTTTGCTGATAAGTTAAATTGACCGCAGTTACCGTATTTAAAATATCTTGTGTTGTCGCCAGCATATAAATTTCCCCTATTTGAATCTATGTTAATGATAACGCAGGCCGCCGCCGTCATAACGGACGGCAACCTGATAAGGTTCTGATATACAAAGGTGTTATAACGCAACGTTATGATAATCAACGGCAATCTGAGCAGCCAATTTGGCATTATGAAACACTAATTGAATATTCGAATTCAAACTCTCGCCGCCGGTCAGTTCCGCCACCCGCGCCAGCAAAAACGGCGTGCTGTCTTTGCCGACAACCCCTTGCTCAAGTGATTCCCTTACGGCTTGATCAATAGCGGTATTAATCTCCTCTTCCGGCATTGCGAAAGCCTCCGGAATCGGATTGGCTATCACCACACCGCCATTCAACCCCGCCGCCCATTTAGCGTCTAGCGCTTTTGCGATTGCTTCTGCCGAATCTAAACGGATACTGACATTATACTGGCTTGTCCTTGAATAAAATGCCGGTAATTTATCTGTTTGATAACCGATTAACGGCACTCCGAATGTTTCCAAATATTCCGTTGTCATTCCCAGATCCAGAATCGACTTTGCACCTGCACAGATAACCGCCACATTGGTTCGAGCCAATTCTTGCAAATCTGCCGAAATATCAAAGGTGCGTTCCGCTCCCCGATGAACGCCGCCAATCCCTCCGGTCGCAAACATTTTAATACCGGCTAACGCCGCAACAATCATCGTTCCGGCGACAGTTGTTGCGCCGTTTTGCTCAGCAGCAATAACAAACGGCAAATCCCGACGGCTGACTTTTGCCACGGCGTGCCCTTCTTTACCAAGCAGTTCGATTTCATCACGCGATAATCCTGCTTTTAACCGCCCTTTAATAACGGCTATCGTCGCAGGGACAGCGCCGTTTTCACGAATAACGTTTTCTACTTCAAGTGCGGTTTCGACATTTTGTGGATAAGGCATGCCGTGTGAAATAATGGTAGACTCCAATGCCACCACCGGTACCTTGTTTTCCAACGCGGTTGCCACTTCTGGCGCAATATCAAGATATTTATTCATAATTGAACCTCTAAGAGTTTTTTAACGCTATCATCCGATAGGTTCGGATTGTTAGTAAATTCGGAAGACAATGCCATTGCAGAACAGCCCTGCGCGTAACGTACACTTTCCTGTAATGTCATATTTTCCAACCAGCAACATGCCAATCCCGCCATCATTGCATCACCGGCGCCGGTCACATTGACCGTGTTCACTTTCAATGGGGCCGACCAACCGTCTATTCCCGATTGCTCGCTAAAATAAACCCCCTCGGCGCCCATGCTCAATACCAAGCGAATCACGCCCTGTTCATGAAACCATTCCGCTACTTTTGCCACATCATCACGATGTTTTATCGCTATACCGCTCAGGGTTTCCGCTTCCAAACGATTCGGCTTCAACGTATGAACATGGGAGAGCCAATGTCGGATTTTTATCGCCTTAAAGGTCGAAACCGGATCAACAAAAATGGGAATATCCCCACAGTTGCTGAAGATCCATGCCAGTGTTTTTTCCATTAAATTACAATCCAGGACTATCACATCGGCATGCTGGATAAAATCCAGGCGTGAAGATAATAAAGCGGGGGTTAAATGCGTTAAAATGTCCATATCATTAATCGCCACCACCATTTCGCCATTTTTATCCAACAGCGATAAATAAGTGGATGTGGTTTCGTTATGCAACTTATAACAGCGATCGACATGCGCGCCCGCCTGCTTCGTTCGCTCCAATACCGTCTCCCCATATAAATCATCACCAACGACTGAAATGAGATGAGATTCTTTCCCCAGCATAGCAATATTCTGTGCGATATTACGCCCGACTCCCCCGGGAGTGCATTTTATTTTGCCTAAATTAGAATCAGCGAAAACAATATTATTGAGTGGATAACCGGCAATATCCATATTCGTTCCGCCAATCGTCACGACTCGCTGTTGCGGTGAAAGAATATAGCCTTTTCCTCTGATTTGCCCTTTGCGCATTAGGTTCATTATATAGCCGGCAACACTCGAACGGCTTAATCCTAAAATATCCGCAAGTTGTTGTTGAGGCATTAACGGATCTTTTCGTAACAGTTCTAAAATTTGTTGCTCGCGATGCATAATCAACACCTGTTTGTTTTTCAACTTATGTTTAAATTCTGAACGTTACCCAAGAAAAATAAAGTGAAAAAATGATATGTTGTGAGCAAGATAACAAATTTTGTTTATTTATTATTCAAATTTGTGATCTTAGACTCAAAGTGCGGTTTATTTTCAGCAACAATCCGACAAGCTCCAATTGATATAACTAAGACAGAAAAGTTATTTCGTCCGTAATGATTTTCTTTTTAACATGATCATGTCACAATTCAGAATAATTAAACATTCGCCATAGCGGAAATAACCTTGAAAAAACAGTACGCGGTTTTACCGAAAACCGAATGGAGCGCCAATCGGCTGTGGGAAGTGAAATTCCACAGTTTCGTGCCGTTATGCCTGTCGCTATTGCTGGTCGGCGTGGGCGAAGGATTTCTGTTGGTCTCCGATTTAGGGTCGGCGCCATGGACGATTCTGTCACAGGGGATCGCATTGCAAACCGGGGTTAGTGTCGGTTTCGCCTCGTTTATCATCAGCTGTGTGGTGATGTTGGCGTGGCTGCCGCTGCGGCTGAAAATCGGCTTGGGTACGATCCTGAATATCGTGTTGATCGCCATTGCCCTTGGCGCGGTTGCCGCCAGCCTCGCTACGCCGCAGACCGCACTTGCCCGTTTTGCCTACGCTTTGCTCGGCATTTTGTTAATGGGCGTCGGTTCGGCGTTTTATCTCACCTGCCATATGGGTTCCGGACCGCGCGACGGGTTAATGGTCGGACTGTGCCAACGTTTTAAACTCAAAGTCGGCATTGTGCGCACCGCCATGGAAAGTGCGGTTGCGCTGATCGGCTTTCTCCTCGGCGGCACGCTCGGCTTCGCCACGCTGTTATTCGCCTTTTCAATCGGCTGGGTGATCCAGTTCACACTGGCGATTTTTAGCGCCAAGGCAAAGGAACGCTAATTTTTGCAAATAATACTTGCATAATAAAAGCGGATTCAGTATGTTAACCACATCTGTTTTAAAGGAACAAAACACATGAATTTAATCCGTACTGCTCATCACCATCACCCCTGATTCTTCTTTCAGGCGTTTGGTGTTGCTTGGAAGATAAACCTCTTCCGAGTTAAGTACGGCAAAGCAATAACGACCCCTCGGAAGGATACTTTCGAGGGGTTTATTTTTTTACAGGCATTTTAAAATTGGAATGAATAAGGACTGACTATGTTGGATAAAAAACGTTTACGTATCGCTATGCAAAAATCCGGGCGTTTAAGCAAAGAATCACAAGCGTTGCTGAAACAGTGCGGCGTGAAAATCAACTGGAACGAACAACGCTTAATCGCCTATTCGGAAAATATGCCGATTGATATTCTGCGCGTGCGTGATGACGATATTCCGGGCTTGGTGTTCGACGGCGTGGTCGATTTGGGCATTATCGGCGAAAACGTATTGGAAGAAGAAGAGTTGGGACGGTTGTCTGCCGGTGACGAAGTGCAATACAAGATGTTGAAACGCCTTGAGTTCGGCGGTTGCCGCTTATCACTCGCCGTACCGCGCGACATGGCATACAACGGCGTGCAAGATTTAACCGACGCGCGTATCGCCACCTCTTACCCGAATTTGCTGAAACGCTATATGCAGGAAGAAGGCGTACCGTTTAAAAACTGTTTATTGACCGGTTCGGTCGAAGTGGCACCGACCGCCGGTTTAGCCACGGCGATTTGTGATCTGGTTTCTTCCGGCGCAACCTTAGAAGCCAACGGCTTGCGCGAAGTGGAAATTATTTATCAATCCAAAGCCTGCTTAATCCAACGTGCCGCCGAGTTAAGCGAAGAAAAACAAGCCTTGGTCAATAAACTGCTGACTCGAATTCAAGGGGTGCAACAAGCCAGCGAAAGTAAATACATTATGCTGCACGCGCCGAAAGACAAACTGGACGAAATCACCGCACTGTTACCGGGGGTGGAACACCCGACCATTCTGCCGCTGGCACACGATGACGACAAAGTGGCAATGCATGTCGTCAGCCAAGAAAACCTGTTCTGGGAAACCATGGAACAACTGAAAGAAGTCGGCGCAAGCTCGATTTTGGTGTTGCCGATAGAGAAGATGATGGGTTAATAAGGACATAATAATGAATACAATCATTTGGAATCAACTTTCTCAAGCGGAACAGCTTACCGCACTTGAACGCCCTGCAATCACCAATTCCGCCAGTATCGAGCAGGCAGTGAATGAGATTAAAACCAAGGTGCAGCAAAACGGCGATAGCGCCTTACTTGAGTTGACCGAAAAATTCGACAAAGTGCGGTTGGAAACGCTCACCGTTTCAAGCGAACAGATCGCCCAAGCCGCCAGCCGTGTGCCTGATGAGTTGAAACAAGCGATTCAAAATGCGTATCGCAATATCGACGCATTTCACCAAGCGCAGAAACCGAGCGTGATCGAAGTGGAAACCCAAGCCGGAGTAAAATGCGAAGTGCTGACCCGCCCGATTAATAAAGTCGGTTTGTATATTCCCGGTGGTTCTGCGCCGCTGTTTTCTACCGTGCTAATGCTTTCCATTCCGGCAAAAATCGCAGGTTGTCAAAAAGTGGTACTGTGCACGCCATCGCCGATTGCCGATGAAATTCTGTATACCGCCAACCTGTGCGGCATAGAAACCATCTATGCGGTGGGCGGCGCACAGGCGGTGTTTGCGATGGCGTTCGGTACGGAGAGCGTGGCGAAAGTCGATAAAATTTTCGGGCCGGGCAACGCCTTTGTGACCGAAGCCAAACGCCAAGTCACACAACTCGGCACGGCGATTGATATGCAGGCAGGGCCTTCCGAAGTGTTGGTGATTGCCGATGAATTTGCCGATCCTGATTTCGTGGCAAGCGACTTATTGTCGCAAGCGGAACACGGTGCAGACAGCCAAGTGATTTTGGTCACCCCAAGCAAAACCTTAGCCGAACAGACCGCACTTGCGATTGAACGGCAGCTTGCCGGCTTGTCGCGCGCCGAAACCGCACGCCAAGCCCTGCGCCACAGCCGCACCATCGTCGCTGACGATTTGCAGCAATGCGTGCAAATCAGCAACGCCTATGCACCGGAACATTTAATCGTGCAAGTGGAAAACGCCCGCGCCTTATTACCGCAGTTGGACAACGCCGGTTCGATTTTCTTAGGCGCATACTCCCCCGAAAGCATGGGCGACTACGCCAGCGGCACCAACCATGTGCTGCCGACCTACGGCTACTCGCGCACCAGTTCAAGCCTTGGCTTAGCGGATTTCAGCAAACGTATGACAGTGCAAGAACTCACCCCGCAAGGCTTTAAAGATTTATCAAAAACCGTTGAATTAATGGCAGCCGCCGAGCAGCTGGACGCACATAAACAAGCGGTGAGTATTCGTTTGGCGAAGATGGGATAAAGATAAACGCAAAGTGCGGTTGTCTTTAGGGAAAAATGATGACAAACCAAATTCAGATTTATACAAGTAAAGATCAACAAATTCAAGTAGATGTTAAATTCAATCATGAAACCGTTTGGCTATCACAAGCACAAATGGCAACCGTATTGAACAAGGCTTTGGCGATGATCCGTTTTATCCGAATGTTGCCAGCCGTGCCGCGCATTTGCTCTATTTTGTGATAAAAAATCATGCATTGGCGGACGGCAATAAACGCACCGGATCATTTTTGTTTTTGTGGTATTTACAGCTCAATCAGGCATTATTAGCCAAGCAGGTTGAACAACTGATTAATGATAACACGCTGATTGCCTTAGCATTATTAGTGGCAGAAAGTTTGCCTGAACAAAAAGAATTAATGATTAAATTAATCGAACATTTTATTTTATTAAAAGAAAGCAACGAACAGGATTAAGGAAACCCCATGACAATTTCACAACTTGCACGCAAAAATATTCAAGCCTTAACGCCCTATCAATCGGCACGTCGCTTAGGCGGCAAGGGCGATGTGTGGCTGAATGCCAATGAATATGCGACTTCGCCCGATCTTAATTTACAGAACCGCACTTTTAACCGCTATCCCGAATCACAGCCGCAACAACTGCTGGCGCGTTATGCCGCTTATGCCGGTTTGCAGGCGGAAAATGTGCTGGTCAGCCGCGGTGGTGACGAAAGCATTGAGCTGATTATCCGTGCCTTTTGCGAAGCGGACGACAAGATGCTGTATTGTCCGCCGACTTACGGCATGTACGCGGTGAGTGCCGAAACCTGTGGCATTCAAACCAAAACCGTGCCGCTGACTGCCGATTTCCAATTGAATTTAGCCGAAATCGAAAAAAATCTTGAGCAAGTCAAAGTGATTTTCGTCTGTAGCCCGAATAACCCGACCGGCAATTTAGTCAAGCGTGAGGATTTATTAACCTTATTGGAAATGACCCGTGATCGCGCGATTGTGGTGGTCGATGAAGCCTATATCGAATTTTGTCCGCAAGCGACATTCAGCAATGAATTGGCGAACTATCCGCACTTGGCGATTATCCGCACCTTATCCAAAGCCTTTGCCCTCGCCGGTTTACGTTGCGGTTTCACCTTGGCAAATCCTGAATTGATTCATGTATTACAAAAAGTGATCGCGCCGTATCCAATCCCCGTACCGGTTTCGGATCTGGCTTGCCAAGCCTTAGATAACCGCGGCTTAACCGCCATGTGCCAACGGGTTGCGGAAGTGGTCGAATACCGCACTTGGTTAATTAATGAGCTGCAATCACTGGCGTGCGTCGAAAAAATCTTTGCCAGCGAAGCCAACTATATTTTGGTGAAATTCGATAACGGCAACCACATCTTCAAAACCTTATGGGATCAGGGTATTATCTTACGCGATCAACATAAAGCTCTCGGCTTAAGCAACTGCATTCGGATCACCGTCGGTTCAGAACAAGAAAACCGCCGCATGGTTGAGGCGATTCGGGCGATTTCATCAAAATAAACAATAAGGACAACATCATGACACAACAAAAAATTCTGTTTATCGACCGCGACGGTACCTTGATTGACGAGCCGAAAGCCGATTTCCAGATTGATACGCTGGAAAAGCTGAAATTCGAGCCGAATGTGATTCCGGCATTACTCAAATTACGCGATAAAGGCTTCCGTTTCGTGATGGTGAGCAATCAAGACGGCTTAGGCACGGAGTCGCTGCCACAAGCCGATTTTGACAAACCGCACAATGCGATGATGGAACTGTTCCGCTCGCAGGGAATTGAGTTTGATGAGGTGCTGATTTGTCCCCACCGCCCGGAAGACAACTGCGCATGCCGTAAACCGAAATTAGGGCTGTTGAAAAAGTATATCAATAAAGGGCTGTTCGATCCGAAACACAGCTATGTGATCGGCGATCGTTCCACCGATATGCAACTGGCGGATAACTTAGGTATTGCCGGCTTGCAGTATCACCCTGAAAAACTGAATTGGGATTTGATCGCCGAGAAAATTCTGGCAAAACGCATTCGCAAAGCCGGCTTCAAACCACGCCATGCCGCCGTTGTGCGCACCACCAAAGAGACCGATATTCGGGTTGAAGTGTGGCTGGACGAGCAAGGCATGAACGAGATCAAAACCGGTTTAGGCTTTTTCGATCACATGCTTGATCAAATCGCCACCCACGGCGGTTTCCGCATGAAAGTGACGGTGGACGGCGATCTGCATATCGACGATCACCACACCATCGAAGATACCGCACTTGCCTTGGGCGAAGCCTTGAAACAAGCCTTAGGCAACAAACGCGGCATTGCCCGTTTCGGTTTTGTGCTGCCGATGGACGAATGCAAAGCGGAATGCGCGATGGACTTGTCCGGTCGTCCATATCTGAAATTCAAAGCCAAATTCACCCGCGATAAAGTAGGCGATTTCAGCACCGAAATGGCGGAACACTTCTTTATATCGCTCTCTTACGCACTGGCGTGCACCTTACATTTAAGTGTCAAAGGCAAAAACGCCCACCACCAAGTGGAAGCGATTTTCAAAGCCTTCGGAAGAACCTTACGCCAAGCGATTCGAATTGAAAGCGACCAGTTGCCAAGCTCGAAAGGGGTGTTGTAGTAAGAGTAATGGAATTATTTTTAAGACTAAGAACGCTACACTTAGTTTTTATAAACTTATTCGCTATTTTAAAAATAGGAAAAAATTTGTAATGAATAATTTGGGCACTGAAGATTTTGAAGGATTTATATACCTTGATTATGATTATCCAGTCTCGGCTTGGAATATAGCTCGCGGATTTTTTGGCAGTGTAGATACATTAAATACGAAAGATTCTATGCTGTCAATAATGATGTCTGATATGCTTATATCAAATAACATCAATAGAATCCAAAGTGAGATATATATAGATAATATACGAAAGTTATTTTTTCCTCAGTGTGTATCTAGATTGAGAGGTGTTTTTGTATTTGATGAAGTCGATTCAGTCGCTAGGATATGGGAAAATGAAAATTGGGGAAAACATTTTTCTGATGAATATTTGGCTGACGTAGGTGTAGCTGCCAATAAATCAACTAGGGTTGACTCTAACTGGATTGCTCATATTCTAAATGAAAACTATAGTCTAAAACCAAACGCTATAGAAAATATAGTTAATTATTGGTCAGGAAAACCATACCCGAAAAGCGATCCAATTTGGGAAAGAATAGTTAGTGGGTATATTACCATATGGTCTTCGAATATAAGATTAGAGGCAATTAAAAATATTTTATCAATATGGAAAGATTCTTTCCCTCTTTTACAGTATTCATCAATGTGTGCATCCATCGGATCTCGTGATGGAGAAATATACCCTTGTCTTACAATAGATAATAATAAAGTTACTATTGAATATTTGATGATTGCTGAACATATCAATACACCTAATTTTTATGATTTTTTACTGAAAAATCATAGGAAAAAATCTCTAAAAATTGATACTTTATTTGAAGAACCAAAATTTAGAACTATTAAAGCACCTGATTTATCAGGATTTAAGAAATTTATTTTATTAGATAAAAATGATAGTTTTCATTTATCTAATAACATGTTGTATTTTAGGAGTAATTAGTGCAAAGAATAACTATTATCGACACTGGCTGTGCCAATCTGTCCTCGGTAAAATTCGCGTTTGATCGTTTGGGCTATCAGGCGAAAATCAGCCGAGATTTAGCGGAAATCAAAGCAGCCGATAAACTGCTGTTGCCGGGAGTCGGCACCGCACTTGCGGCGATGAAAAATCTAACCGATCGCAATTTAATCGAAACGATCCGACAGCTAACGCAACCGGTACTGGGTATCTGTTTGGGCATGCAGTTAATGACCGAATTTTCCAGCGAAGGCAATTTAGCCACCTTAGAATTAATGCGCGGACGCACCGAGTTGATTCCCGACACCGGCTTACCCTTGCCGCATATGGGCTGGAATCAAGTGCGGTATCAAGCGGCTCATCCGCTGTTTGCGGAGATTGAACAAGACAGCCATTTTTATTTTGTGCATAGCTATGCAGTCTTGCCCAACGAAAACACCATCGCCAGCTGCGACTACGGCGTAGCGTTCTCCACCGCATTGGGCTACAAAAACTTTTACGGCGTACAATTCCACCCGGAACGTTCAGGCAAAGCCGGGGCGCAGTTGTTGCGGAATTTTGTGGAGAATGTCTAATCTAGCTTAGTTTCCGCCAGCGACTGACGTCGCAAGCGGTTACGCATAGTTGAGTGGCTTTGCCACTCAGTATGCAAAGAACATTAACTTATATGGAACAGCCGCAAAGCGGCTGACTTATGCGTAACCGATTGCGGCTTTGCCGCTGTCGGATAAGGAAAATACTATGAAAAAATCCATTATTCTCCCCGCCCTTGACCTGATCGATGGGCAAGTGGTGCGTTTACATCAAGGGGATTACGGCAAGCAGACCAATTATTCCTCCAATCCGACCGCACTTTTTGCCGATTATGTGGCACAAGGGGCGGAACAGTTGCATTTGGTGGATCTGACCGGAGCAAAAAATCCGGCAAAACGCCAAACGGGGTTAATCGGCAAGATTATCAAAGCGACAAATTGCCCGGTGCAAGTGGGCGGCGGTATTCGTAGCGAACAAGATGTGGCGGATTTATTGGCGGTGGGCGCGAATCGGGTCGTGATTGGCTCAACCGCGGTAAAAGAACGCAACATGGTCAAACGCTGGTTTGAAAAATACGCTGCCGAGAAATTTGTACTTGCGTTAGATGTCAACATCGCTGCCAACGGCGAGAAAATTATTGCGATTAGCGGTTGGCAGGAAGCGAGCGGTGTGTCGCTTGAGGAATTGATTGAAGATTACCAATCGGTCGGTTTACAACACGTTTTATGTACCGATATTTCCCGTGACGGTACATTGGCAGGTTCGAACGTGGATTTATACCGCGAAATCTGTGCCAAATATCCGACCATTCAATTCCAATCCTCCGGCGGTATCGGTTCGCTTGCCGATGTGGCAGCATTGAAAGGCACGGGCGTGGCCGGGGTGATTATCGGACGCGCCCTATTGGAAGGCAAATTTACGGTGGCGGAGGCAATCGAATGTTGGCAAAACGGATAATTCCTTGTTTAGATGTGCGTGACGGGCAGGTGGTGAAAGGCGTGCAATTCCGCAACCACGAAATTATCGGCGACATCGTGCCGTTGGCGAAACGCTACGCCTATGAAAGTGCCGATGAACTGGTATTTTACGATATTACCGCCTCGTCGGACGGTCGTACGGTAGACAAAAGCTGGGTCGAGCGGGTGGCGGAAGTGATCGATATTCCGTTTTGTGTCGCCGGGGGGATTAAAACCATCGACGATGCCGAAAAGCTGTTTGCATTCGGTGCGGATAAAATTTCCATTAACTCCCCTGCGTTGGCTGATCCGGATTTGATTTCCCGTTTGGCGGATCGTTTCGGGGTACAGGCGATTGTGGTCGGCATTGACAGTTGGTTCGAGCAAAGCAGCGGCAAATATTGGGTCAATCAATATACCGGCGATGAAACCCGCACCCGTCAAACCAACTGGCAGTTGCTCGACTGGGTGCAAGAGGTGCAACAACGCGGCGCAGGCGAAATCGTGTTGAATATGATGAACCAAGACGGCGTACGCCAAGGCTATGATTTAACCCAGCTAAGTGCGGTGCGTGCAATATGCCATGTGCCGTTGATTGCCTCGGGCGGTGCCGGCGAAATGGTACATTTCCGTGACGCTTTTGTGCAAGCCAATGTAGACGGCGCACTTGCGGCAAGCGTGTTTCATAAGCAAATTATCAATATCGGCGAATTAAAAACCTATCTTGCGCGGCAAGGTGTGGAAGTGCGCCGTTAAGTGTAAAAAATAATAGGATAAAACAATGTTAGATCTACAACAAATCGACTGGCAAAAAGTGGATAATCTGCTGCCGGTGATCGTGCAAAACGCCACCACTTGCGAAGTGTTAATGCTGGGCTATATGAATCAGGAAGCGTTAGCCAAAACCTTGAACGAGAAAAAAGTGACTTTTTTTTCACGCACCAAACAACGCTTATGGACTAAGGGTGAAACTTCAGGCAATTTCCTGAATGTGGTGGATATGAGTTTGGATTGCGATAACGATACGTTATTGATTTTAGCCAATCCGATTGGTAAAACCTGCCACACCGGGGCGGAAAGCTGTTTCCACCAATTTAGCAATAAAAACGAACCGGATTGGATTTTCTTTAGCAAGTTAGAACGCTTAATCGCGGCTCGCAAAGGCGCAGATCCGTCAAGTTCTTATACAGCCCTCCTCTATTCACGCGGCACAAAACGCATTGCGCAGAAAGTCGGCGAAGAAGGGGTTGAAACCGCACTTGCGGCAACGGTGAAAGATCACAATGAAACCATTTGTGAAGCGGCTGATTTAGCCTATCATTTAACCGTACTGTTGCAAGACGCTGATCTGGCTTGGGCGGACGTAATTGGTAAGTTGAAAGAGCGGCATTCGAAATAAAGAAAAACGGCATTCTCACAATAAGTAAGAATGCCGTTTTAACTTTGATTTATTCAACCCACTGATTTTTCTTTAACTTTCTTTCTGCGCCAATAATTTTCCATTTTAACTTCTGAATTTCATTTTGTAGCATTGCCGATGAATTGCTTAATTCAACCTGTTGTTTGTCTTGCAACACCGCATTTCCATGTTGAGTGAGAACACCAATCACATTTCCTCGATTCAGCATTAGTGGCGAATTATTTTCATTAGGCTGAATTAACGATTGCCCAAAGGTGCTAATCGGATCGTTAATACCTAAGAGATCCATAATGGTCGGCAACAAATCGTATTGTGTCGCCAATTCTGAATGCCGCAGTGGCGTTAAACTGCCGTCGGGAGTATAGATGATCAACGGAATATGAAACTGTTCCGGTAATTGATCCGAATTTGTCTTTAACACATGATCGGCACTAAAAATAAAAATGGTATTTTGATACCAAGCCTGCTTTTCTGCCGCCTGCATAAATTGTTGCAATGACCAATCGCTGTAGCGTAACGTATTCAAAAAACCGTTTTCGCCCAGTTTATCGTGGGGATAAAGATGAAATGCTTTGCCTGGATCTGCAAAAGGTTCATGGGTTGTACCGGTAAATAAAAAAGAGAAAAACGGCTTATCCGCCTGTTGTGTTTCACTCAATTTTTGGTTTAAAAACATTAAACTGTCATAATCCCAGCCAAATTTTGGCGTTGGCTGCGGATATTCGCGCACCAGCGGAATATCCTCTTTGCCGTAATATTCTTGAAAACCTAAAATATTGGCAATGCCGTCCATATTAAATGAACGCCGGTTTGAGGATTGCATCATCAAAGTGCGGTAGTTATGTTTATTCAAAATATCCGCCGGTTTATTCAATCGGTTTAATTCCAGCCCAAATCCTAAGGTCGGGAAATTGTTTAAAGCCGGGGTTGAGGTTAACACCGCTTGAATACCTATAATACTGCGCTGACCAGCGGCATAGAAATTATCCCACACCTGTGATTTGGGGATTAACGAATCGATAAACGGTGTTGCCCCATAACTGTTACCACTTAAACCATCAATGTAGTCGTAGCTCCAACTTTCCAATAAAATAAAAACCACATTTTTCTGTGTTGCCGGCGTGGTTGCCCGGAACTGAAAATCCGATACGCAGCGCGTTTCGCATTGCCGTGCTTCATCATCTGTCAACAGATCTAATGCGGTGTTGTTTTTACGGTTTTTTCCTTCTTTCCAAATCACAAAAATACTGTTCAAGGTTAGATTGGATTCGGCTGCGGAAGCATTATTTTGGAACGCATCGGCATAACCGATAGGGCGGCTTTGGGTAATCATGCCTCGTGCCAACCAAAAGCAAAACCCTAAAAATACAACGTAAATAATAAGACGTAGCCAAATAGGTTGAATCAGAGGAAAATGATTTTTTTCAATCGGCTTAATAACGTATTTTTTATACAGTACAACCGTTAAAACAAACAGAATCAGCCCTGAAATCGTATAAGCAAGGCGCGAGGTAAATGCCAATTCTAAAACCACATCAAGATCTGCGCTGATTTGAAACAATTCTTGTCCGAGATGGCGGTAAACTTCACCGAAATAGGTCAAGTCAAACAGCGTTAGTGTCAACATCAACAGTAAAATTAGCAAACCAATATAGCTTGCTGTTTTTAAGATACTTTTCCGTTGAGCAAAACGAAAAGGCAACCCTGTTATCAGCAATACCAATGCCAGTGCGATCACACTGATATGCATATCAAAACGGAAGCCTTGCGCAAATGCGTGCAGCAATTGTGTGACGTTTAATTTCAAAAAATAATCGGGGTATAAGCCGATAAACAGTAAACGACAAAAAGCAAATAAGAGTGCAGAAAACGCTAAAATACGCAAAGGCAAAAACAGATATTGCATAATAAAATAGAATAATGAGAACAATAATCAAATATTATACTATTTTAGATTGTTTTCGTCTTGTGTTCTTTTCGGATTAGAAATAAGAAAAGTGGTGGGCGATACCGGTCTCGAACCAGTGACCCCCTCCTTGTAAGGGAGGTGCTCTCCCAACTGAGCTAATCGCCCGACGCTAATCAGAAACTGATTAAGTGCGGTGTGATTTTAAGTCTTAAGTGGTGGGCGATACCGGTCTCGAACCAGTGACCCCCTCCTTGTAAGGGAGGTGCTCTCCCAACTGAGCTAATCGCCCACTTAAGATTGCCTTAAAATCATGGGATAAGTTTGCGCGGAAGTGGTGGGCGATACCGGTCTCGAACCAGTGACCCCCTCCTTGTAAGGGAGGTGCTCTCCCAACTGAGCTAATCGCCCGCTAGGTCAAACTTATAACAACAAACGGACACTTGAAAAAAGTGGTGGGCGATACCGGTCTCGAACCAGTGACCCCCTCCTTGTAAGGGAGGTGCTCTCCCAACTGAGCTAATCGCCCGTTTGTTGTGAGCGAGCATTATAATTGGTGTTGGCTTTCAGTCAATGATTTTTTCCTTTTTTCGCGTTAATTGTCGTAAAAATAAACATATCAATGCAATTTGATCTACCCATACGCCCACTTGACCGCTACAATAACCGCCATTGTTTTTTAGCCAGCTATAAGGTCAATGATGAATATTCAACCGCTTTTCGATTTTAATCCCGATGTCAACGTCAGAACCCGTTTCGCCCCGAGTCCGACCGGCTTTTTGCACGTCGGCGGCGCGCGCACCGCACTTTACTCTTGGTTGTATGCCCGCCACAACCAAGGCGAATTTGTATTACGGATTGAAGACACCGATTTGGAACGTTCCACCCAAGCCGCCACCGATGCGATTCTGGAAGCGATGGAATGGTTGGATATGCATTGGGAACACGGGCCTTATTACCAAACCCAACGTTTTGACCGTTATAACCAAGTGATCGACCAAATGTTGGAACAAGGCTTGGCATACCGTTGCTATTGCAGCAAAGCGCGGTTGGAAACGTTGCGCGAACAGCAAGAACAAAATAAAGAAAAACCGCGCTATGACCGCCATTGCTTGCACGATCACAACCATCACGCCGATGAACCGCATGTAGTACGCTTTAAAAATCCGACCGAAGGTTCGGTTATCTTTGATGACGCGATTCGCGGCAAAATTGAAATCAGCAATCAGGAATTGGACGATCTGATTATCCGCCGCACCGACGGGGCGCCGACCTACAATTTCTGTGTGGTGGTGGACGATTGGGATATGGGTATCACCCACGTAGTACGCGGTGAAGATCATATCAACAACACCCCGCGTCAAATCAATATCCTCAAAGCCTTAGGCGCACCTGTGCCGGTGTATGCCCACGTTTCCATGATTTTAGGCGAGGACGGGCAAAAACTCTCCAAACGTCACGGCGCAGTCAGCGTGATGGAATACCGCGACAACGGCTATCTGCCGGAAGCGCTAAACAACTACCTGGTGCGTTTGGGTTGGGGACACGGTGATCAGGAAGTGTTTAGCCGTGAAGAAATGGTGGCGTTATTTAACCTGACTTCCGTCAGTCGCTCGGCAAGCTCGTTTAACCACGATAAATTGTTATGGTTGAACCACCACTATATCCGCGAATTACCGGCGGAAAAAGTCGCCGGTTACTTAGCATGGCATATGCAGGATCAGCAAATTGACACCAGCAATGGTCCGAGTTTGGCAAACGTGGTCGAAATGCTTGGCGAGCGTTGCAAAACCTTAAAAGAAATGGCGGCGGCAAGCCGTTATTTCTTCGAAGATTTTAGCCAATTTGATGAAAGTGCGGTCAAGAAACATTTCAAAGCGACAACAGTTGAGCCGTTAAGTTTAGTATTGCAAAAACTCACCGCACTTCGCGACTGGAATGCGGCGGATATTCATCACGCAATTGAGCAAACCGCCGCCGAACTCGAATTGGGCATGGGCAAAGTCGGTATGCCGTTGCGCGTTGCCGTCACCGGCAGCGGACAATCGCCGTCGTTGGACGTCACCCTTGTCGGGATCGGCAGGGAACGCAGCTTGGCGCGGATTCAAAAAGCGATTGAATTTATCCAAAATATTCACGCGGCTTAAGCACGACTGATTTAATTTTAGGCATTTAAACCATAAAGCCAATAAATCAGATTGACAGATTCAAGTGCGGTTATTAATATAGCCGCACTTTGATGAACAGCTCATCAAATCCATTCTGATATGGGGATATAGCTCAGTTGGGAGAGCGCTTGCATGGCATGCAAGAGGTCGTCGGTTCGATCCCGTCTATCTCCACCAAATATTGTTTTATTCAGCACCTCTGATGATAAAAATCCTTAAGCTCACGATAATCCTATTAAATTTTTCTGCCTAACCGTTTCTATCATCTATTGCGCATAAAAAAGCCGAACACCGCTTAATCCGGCGTTCAGCCCTTCTTTGTTTAATTCAACTTGGATTTTATTCTGTGTTCGACAATCCGCGATAGGTCAGAAAATAGTAGCTCAGCACCGAAATCAGGGTACATAAAAACATCGACAACAACATCGGTACCGCACTTGTGACCGGAACCAGTGAAATTAAGAAACCGACAATCGCCCCGGTGCCAAAACGAATCGTGCCGGCTAAGGAATTTGCGGTGCCGGCAACCTGAGGAAAGCGATCCAGAATCGAGGCCATCGCATTAGAGCCGATAATCGACAGCATACCGACAAAAGCCGCAATGCCCAACGCCATCGGCCAGAAACCGAGATCAAACACCGCCACCAGCAACAACCAACAGCCCGCTAAAAATTGCATGGTCAAACCGAAACGCAGCATTTTTTCCGCCCCGACTTTCACTACCATGCGCCCGTTGATCGAGGTAAATAGGATCATTACCGACATATTCATAATGAAGAAATAACCGAAATTTTCCGGCGCAATCTGATAGATATCAATATACACGATCGAGCCGGAGGTCAGAAACGAGAACATGCCGGCAAAAGAAAACGCCCCCGCCAAGACATAGCCGACCACGGCTTTTTCGCGAATTAATAAGGCAAAATTGCGCAACACCGTTTTCAAGCTGAACGGCACACGTTTTTCTATCGGTTGCGATTCCGGAATTTTCCACAACACTAAAACACAACTCAAAATGCCAAAAAAAGTCAGTACATAGAATATCGAGTGCCAGTGGAAAAATTTCGCCAGATTACCGCCGATAAACGGCGCCAGCAATGGCGCAATCATCGACACCAGCATGATCATCGACATCATTTTCGAAAAGTAATTTTTCGAGAACAAATCACGTAGCAGGGCGCCTAAGACCACCGCCGAAGCCGATCCGAAAAAGCCTTGAATAAAGCGGAGTAGCAAGAAGTTTTCGATATTCTCGACCTGCGTCAAGAAAAGTGCGGTGGCGGCAAACACCAGCGTACCGATCAAAATCGGCAACTTGCGCCCAAAACTATCGGCAACCGGCCCCCACAGCAATTGCCCGATGGCAAAACCGAGCGTAAATAAAGCCAACGTATTCTGGACTTTTTCCGAGTTAACCTTGAGATCACGGGCAATATCTAAAAACGAAGGCAAGTACATATCAATCGCCAACGGCGGCAACATCGCCAAAATCCCTAAAATTAAGACAAATACAGGGCTTTTCTTTATTTGTCTGATTTTTTCTGTGTGTAGCATAAATCTATCCATTTTCCGACGGGCGTTCGCGCAATCCGTCAATTTCATTTTGAGTCAAAGTGCGGTATTCGCCCTCGTCTAACTTCTCATCCAACACCACATTGCCAATCCGCCAACGGTGTAAGGCAGCCACTTTGTTGCCGAGCGCGGCAAACATCCGTTTCACCTGATGATAACGCCCTTCGCTGATGGTCAAATTAAGGTTGTAATCATCAAGGATTTCCAATTTTGCCGGTTTGGTCGGTGATTTTTCACCGCGCAACAAAATCCCTTGCTCAACCGCACTTTGGTAGTGGTTTTCAATCGGATCGGCAAGCGTCACCAAATAGGTTTTTTCACAATAGAATTTCGGTGAGGTGATCCGGTGCGACCATTGTCCGTCATCGGTCAACAGCACCAAACCGGTGGTATCCACATCCAAACGCCCGACCGAATGCAGTTTGTTGCGTAACGGATAATCAAAAAAATGATACACCGTCGGGTATTCGCCGTCGTCATGGGAACAAATATAACCCTGCGGCTTATATAACATCAGGTATTGCCCGCTTTCCAACCATTGCAGTAACTCGCCGTCCAACAGAATCTGATCGCTGACGGAAATTTGGGTTGCTCCCGACTTTACCACCGTTTGATTCCGTTCAACCGAACCGCTGCGCAGCATTTTCGTCACTTGTGAACGGCTCAAGCCGGTCTGCTCTGCTAAAAACTTATCTAAACGCACCAATAAAAAACCTTTTTTACCAATAAATTGTTTATTGTACCCGTTTGCTGCTAAAGATACAGAGCGGATTAAATTTCAAAATAAAAAAAATTCTGTGGGCTGTATCACATACTCCTTTATGGGTTTTTAACTTTAGTAAAATAAAGCGTATAATTTCACACATCTTTCAATGTTTGATAACCTTTTAGCAAATTATCAAGTATTTTCACCCATCTCTATTGAGGACACTAAGAATGGATAAACAACTCCGCCAAGCCGCTCTGGACTTTCATGAATTTCCGGTGCCGGGAAAAATTGAAGTTACCCCGACCAAATCCCTTGCTACCCAACGCGATCTGGCATTAGCCTACTCGCCGGGCGTTGCCATTCCATGTCTTGAAATTCAGCAGGATCCGTTAGCCGCCTATAAATACACGGCGCGCGGCAATTTAGTCGGTGTAATTTCCAACGGGACGGCGGTGTTAGGTTTAGGCAATATCGGCGCTCTTGCCGGTAAACCGGTGATGGAAGGCAAAGGCGTGTTGTTTAAAAAATTCGCCGGAGTCGATGTATTCGATATTGAAATCGACGAACGCGATCCGGATAAAATCGTGGATATCATCGCCTCATTGGAACCGACTTTCGGCGGGATCAATCTGGAAGACATCAAAGCCCCGGAATGTTTCTATATCGAGAAAAAATTGCGTGAGCGTATGCAAATTCCGGTGTTCCACGACGATCAACACGGCACCGCGATTATCTGTGCGGCGGCGGTGATAAATGGCTTGCGCGTGGTCAATAAAGACATCAAAAACGTCAAACTGGTGGTTTCCGGTGCCGGTGCTTCCGCGATTGCCTGCTTGAATTTACTGCGTGCATTAGGCATGGAGAAAAACCATATCACCGTGTGCGATTCCAAAGGCGTCATCTATAAACAACGTGAAGACGCCGAGCGTATGGACGAAACCAAACAATTCTATGCGATTGACGATAACGGCACACGCTCACTTGCCGATGCGATTCCAAACGCGGATATTTTCTTGGGCTGCTCCGCCGCCGGTGCTTTGACACAAGAAATGGTGAAAAGCATGGGACCAAGCCCGATTATTTTAGCGTTGGCAAACCCCGATCCGGAAATTTTGCCACCAGTCGCCAAAGCAGTACGTCCCGACGCGATTGTCTGCACCGGTCGCTCCGACTTCCCGAATCAGGTGAATAACGTACTCTGCTTCCCGTTTATTTTCCGTGGCGCATTGGACGTGGGCGCAACCACCATTAACGAAGAGATGAAACTGGCTGCGGTGCATGCGATTGCCGAATTGGCACACGCCGAACAAAACGAAGTGGTCACCTCGGCTTACGGCGAGCAAGAAGTGGCATTTGGTGCTGAATACCTGATTCCAAAACCGTTCGATCCGCGCTTGATCATCAAAATCGCCCCGGCAGTGGCACAAGCGGCAATGGATTCCGGCGTTGCCTTGCGTCCGATTGAGGATATGAACGTCTATATCGAAAAATTGACCCAATTCGTATACAAAACCAACTTGTTCATGAAACCGATTTTTGCCCAAGCCCGCTTAGACAAAAAACGGATCATTATGTCAGACGGCGAAGAACCGCGCGTATTGCATGCGGTACAAGAAATCGCCACCTTGGAAATCGCATTGCCAATCCTAATCGGTCGTCCGGACGTGATTCATCAGCGAATCAAACAACTGGGACTGCATTTGGAAGAAGGCGTTGATTACGAAATCATCAATATTGAAAAAGATGATCGCTATGAAACCTGCTGGACCGGCTATTATGACATTATGAAACGCCGCGGCATTACCCCGGCATTGGCAAAACAAGAAATTCGTATCAACCCAACCACCATTGCGGCGATGTTAGTCCGTTTAGGCTACGCCGACGGCATGATCTGCGGGTTGGTCGGTTCTTATGCCGATCACCTGAAAGCCATTCGCAATGTGATTGGCTTAAAAGACGGGGTGAAAACCGCCGCCACCGTAAACGGGCTGGTAATGCCGAGCGGAAACGTATTCGTGACTGACGCATTTGTAAACCAAGATCCGGATGCGGAAGAATTAGCCGAAATCACTTTAATGGCAGCCGCCGAAGTGAGCCGTTTCGGGATTGAACCTAAGGTTGCCTTAATCTCCCATTCCAACTACGGCGCTTCCGACCACCCAAGTGCGGTCAAAATGCGCAAAGTACTAGAATTGGTGAAACAACGCGACCCGAACTTGATTATTGACGGTGAAATGCACGCCGATATTGCACTTTCAGAAAAACTGCGCCAGAACATCATGCCGGACAGCCCGCTTAAAGGCTCAGCCAACCTCTTGGTCATGCCGAATATGGAAGCGGCGCGTATCGGCTATAACTTACTACGCTCCGCAACCACGGCGATCACCGTCGGTCCGATGTTAATGGGCTTGCGCCAATCCGCCCATATTCTGACCCCGGTCGCCTCCGTCCGCCGGATTATCAATATGGTCGCAGTAGCAGCAGTGAATGCGGCTAAAGAATGACGCTAAATAAATGATAAATAAAGCACCAAAGAGCAGGGTTAATCCTTGCTCTTTTTTTATAGCCTTCCGTCACAAAAAATAAACATTTAATGATCTCGATCAATTTATTTGCTACACTAGTGATGAAATTCAATCCGCTTTTCCTAACGAAAAGCCTTCTTTACTGGCAGTTTTTATTCAACTACTTTTTATTCAACTGATGAGGAAATGAAAATGGCTTATACTCTACCTGAACTACCTTATGCCTACGACGCATTAGAACCGCACTTTGACGCACAAACCATGGAAATTCACCATTCCAAACACCACCAAGCCTATGTGAACAATGCCAATGCGGTATTGGAAACATTGCCTGAATGGCAAGACAAATGCCCGGGTGAATTGATTGCTAACTTGGACAAAATTCCTGCTGACAAACGCACCGCTCTGCGTAACAATGCCGGTGGGCACGCCAACCATTCTCTGTTCTGGAAAGGCTTAAAATTAGGCACAACCTTACAAGGCGCCTTGAAAGACGCCATCGTACGTGATTTCGGCTCCGTCGAAGCTTTCCAAGCGGAATTTGAAAAAGCGGCAGCCACCCGTTTCGGCTCAGGCTGGGCGTGGTTAGTAATTAACGACGGTAAATTAGCCGTGGTTTCCACTGCCAACCAAGACTCGCCATTAATGGGCAAAGACATCGCCGGTGTGGAAGGCTACCCGGTTTTAGGCTTAGACGTGTGGGAACACGCCTATTACTTGAAATACCAAAACCGCCGTCCGGACTACATCAAAGCATTCTGGAATGTGGTCAACTGGGACGAAGCCAATGCGCGCTTTGAGAAAAAATTGGCAGGCAAAGGCTGTTGCCAAGATAAGTAATTAATTTAATTAACGAAAAAGCACTCGGTTGAGTGCTTTTTATTGCTTTATTTTCTATTCAATAAGCTCATTTTATTTCAATAAGCGCCTTTGCCACGAACCACCACATTGGCTGTTTTTGCTAATATGGCAATATCATTCCATAACGACCAATTTTTAACATACCAAGCATCCAAATATACACGTGTATTATAATCAGTATCACTGCGCCCACTCACTTGCCACAAGCCTGACATCCCCGGACGCACCATATAATAATAGCTCACATCATCTTTATAAAATTTCAATTCCTGCCGAATCACGGGGCGAGGTCCGACCAGACTCATTTCGCCTTTTAAAACATTCCATAACTGCGGCAACTCATCTAAGCTGGTTTTCCGCAGGAACTGTCCGACGTTGGTGATCCTCGGATCATTTTTTAATTTAAAACTTTTCGCCCATTCCTCTCGTGCCGTTTGATCGCTGGCTAACAGCTCCTGTAATATTGCACTTGAATTCATCACCATAGTACGAAATTTATAACAATGAAAAGGTTTGCCATTCCGTCCAATTCGAATCTGGCTATAGGTTGCACAGCCTCCATCTTGTCGAATTTTCAGAAATAAATAACCAAATAAAGGACTTGCAATCAATAATAAAAAGAATGAGGCGATAATATCGAACGTCCTTTTTATGATACGTGAAGATCTTTTGGCTAAATTATTATGAATCCGCAACACAATCGCTTCATAACCAAAAAAATGCGAAACCTCCGCTCCATATAACGGAATACCATGTAGAGGTGGAACAATCGAAATATTACGAAAGCCCGTTCTCGAGAGTTTACGCATCCAATATTCCATCATGTCGTTTTGATGATTTTCCAATGCAATAAAAATCTTTTGATAGTGTTCTAAATGAGAAAAAAACTGTTCCTCTGTAATATAACCGCCTTTTTCTACCGTCACCGGAATCCGCCCGATAGGATCGATAAACGCTTTGATTTTATAACCCAAACTAACTTCACTACTAATCGCTCTATAAGCATTACGTGCATTCTCCGCATTACCGATAATCACACAAGCCATATCCCACGTGCCTAAATAGCGAAGTATTTTTTTACAAAGAAAACGAGCGAACGGAAAACAAATAAACAAAATGACAGAAATATATAACCAGGTATCCAATGACGGGGATTTTTCAATAAATACCAACAGGGCAAGATTAATCAACAAAACAACGGCGAGAGTGGAATAAATATCTTTTAGTTCATCCCAAAAAGGTTTGCGATAAGTATAATGACGGTGAATAACCCAAAGCCAACCAACCATAATAAATGCCATTAAACTGAAAGCCCCCAAGCGCGTCAACGAACCATTAAACTCCAATTGCTCCATTGAAAAATCATCCAATGGAGAGAGATAATAAGCCACTGAAATTGCGAAAAAATATGTAATAAAATCACAACTGATCAATGCCAGTTTATTAATTTTAGGCGCTAATTTGGGGTTATTTATCATTTTTATTTCCAAAACGTTTTATACATACTCAATTGTTTACAGCACGCTAATGGTAATTTTTGCCAAGCGAATCCCAATTTAAATCCAAGCCACTTCATCAAGGTCGCCAATGCTGCTTTTGGCAATAGCCAAGGGGCATTGTTCCATAAATAACGGATTTCCGACAGAACAAATTTTTTACCCTCAGAACTTGCCGTTCCAAATTTTTTCTGAATCCAACTTTCATTTTTTTGAAAGACACCAATATCAAAATAACGTTGGAACTCTTGCAAAAGCGTATAGTTGTGGGAATGTTGAACCGTTGCTTCAGCACAATAAACAACGTTATAACCAGCCAAAATCATTTTTGCCGCCAAATACATATCTTCCGCTAAAATGGTATTATCAGGAAAACCGCCTAATTCATTAAACACAGATAATCGATACGCAGCAAAAGAGTTCGAGATAAACGCCGTTTTAATGCCTAAGTGCGGTATATCTTCCTGACTTTTCTCCACCGATTGTTCAGGATAATTGAATAAACGCGCGTGTGCCGCCAACGGATTAGCATTATCGTGTGGCAACTGACGACCATAAACAGCAGCAACTTTAGGATTATCAAAAGCTTTTAGCAAATTTTCAATCGCATTGTCAGTCACTAAAATGGCATCTTGCGTCATAAAAATCACAATATCATAATCTTGAATAAATAATGATACTGCTAAATTTCGCGTTCCACCATGGTTAAAATCCGTCTGTGAAATACGATGTGTTGCAAAACCGCACTTTGTCGCTAATTCCACGGTGTTATCCGCCGAGTTTGAATCAATCACCAACACATCAGGCTGAACACCTTGCCGCTGAATTTTAGCAAAACATTTTTCACCTAGCTTCCCGGCATTATAGGTTGGAATAACTAAAGCGGCTTTTGGCAATATCATGTTGGATTATTCCTTATTATTTTATGAGCCATCGCCCATTAATATCACTTTCCATACGCTCAAACCGCTTTTCTGATTTAAGTTTTTCAATATCACGTTTAATAGCACGTTCCGCGACGGCAAGCAAAAATGATAACCTTGCAATCATAATACTAGAATCTTCTATTATAAATTTCAACAAGTTAACCCTGCGCAATGTAATTTTATCAGTGACATTATCAGATAGATCAGTTTTGACTTTTTCGATATTCTCGATACCTGTAACAATAAATTTTATGAACGCCTAAAATAATCTTCCCACCATAAGTATTTGCCATCGCCGAATAGTTTTTCCAAAAGTCAATAGGTAACTCACGCAAACCACTTTTGCCTTGGGCGAGTTTGAATTCAACCGCATCTGATTCTAGGAGGTTGATTATTGTATTCTAAGTAATTTTATTTAATTCATAATCCCCAAAAGCATTAAATTATCTATATATTCTCTTTTAATGCGTAATCAAATACTTTTAAATATTCTTTAGCAATAGACTCTATATAAAACTTCTTACTTGCTGAAAATACTCTACTTTGTAATTTATTATACAATTCTTTATCCATTACTAAATCAGAAATTATATCAGCTAACTCATCTATTTGTACTTTACCATCTCTTAGATCAAAGATAATACCAGCTAGATTAGAATCTTCATCTTTCAGTTGATTTTTAGATTCTCCTAAATTACTTGCTACCATCGGCTTACCTGAATATAAGCATTCAATAATAACTAATGGGAAACTTTCACCTTGAAATTCTGATGGAAGCAACCCAATATCTGCAGTAGCAAAATAATCTCGTACATTTTTTTGAAAACCAACTAAATGTATATACTCAGGTACCTTACCCAATAACTTATCATATACCTCGCCACTGCCAACTAATATTAAATGTATATCCTTTCCTGTCTTAATCCTAGCTAAAGTCACAGCTTCAATAGCAGGAATCCAACCTTTTTCAGGAATAGCTCGGCTCACAATGCATGCAATAAATGCATTTTCACTAATACCTAAAATACTTCTATCTAATTTATTACCAGTATAATAAGGTAAACCATTTCCAATTTTATGGAATATTTCCATATTAGGAAAATTATTATCGATAAAAGGAGGTAAATTTTTATCTGCTATATATATAAATGAAGAGCAGCTCTGTTCGACTCTTTTCAAGAGGCGCTGGAGATCATTCTTATCAATAGCTTCATACATTCCATGCAAAGTAATCACATGCTTAGGTGTTTTATCTTTTTTATCCACAAAATGTGAAATTATCTCATCTACACTTCCATGGTGAGTACTAACTATATCTATGCTTAATGTATCAATAATTTTTCTTAGCTCTGACATATTCGACAATCTAACTAAAGGAATAGACGGATCCAACATCTCTCTTACTTTCTCGTTTGAATGACTTAATTGGCAATCTAAAACTGTTACCGGATAGTTCAACCGCTTTAATTCATTTGATAAAAATATAGGAAATGTTTCGCCACCACCAATATCTAAGCAGAAAATACAAATTAAGATATTAGGTCGCCTTTCATTTTTATTATCATAGATCTTATTTAAATTAAACCAGTTTGATACATCCTTAATATCATCTCCCCCACAATAAGAAACATAATGCTTCTCTAACTCATTTAAATGTTTTTCATGACTACTTTTAGGGATTTTATAGTTTTTTTCTAAAAAAATCGCTATTTTTTCATGCTCTTCGTAATATAGCTCGGAACCTTGAACTTTCAAAGAAGTACTTTTTTCATGTACTCTATAATAATTTTTCGTCTCCGTACTATAATGAACAGCCCCCCCCTTAATAAAATCTATATAAAATAACCAATCACCACACAATTTGAAATTGTGCCACTGTGAAAAAATTTCACCAGATATTTTTCCCACATTTCTAAAAATGACACTGCTAACATTTGGAATGATATTTTTAATAGAAAATGCAGTTTTCACCAAATCATTTGCACTTATTGAAAAAGAACGATACCATGGCAATTCAATATCATTTAAATACTGTTCAGTGCTATTAATTTTTATCCCATTTTGAATAAAATCACTTTTAGCAAAAGCAAGCATTATAGCTTGATCACTAAAAGCAGGAATAAGTTTTTCAATGAAATCTTTCTCACACCAATCATCACTTTCTGCTATCCAGATATATTTTCCTTTAGCTTGCGCTAATCCTTTAGCCCATTGTTGAAAAACACCACCACCATTCTTCTCACTAAAGATAGTCGTAGTAATATCTGGATATTTATTCTTATACTTGAGAAGAATATCACGACTGTTATCTGTAGAATGAGCGTCTAACAAAATGACTTCAATATTTTTATGTGTTTGCATATAAATTGAATCAAGCCTTTCTGTTAGATATTGCTCATAATTATAGTTAGGGACTATAATTGAAATTAGAGTATTGCTTAAGCCATTATTTTTAACACTCAAATTCCACTCATTAACCAATAAATATTCATTAATTTTTTTTATCCTTATATACCTACTTTTAATTTCAAAATATTTAAAATAGACTCCTTTCAAACTTGATTTAAACGGCAAAAAAAAATTATAATATATTTTTGAATGGTTGTGCTTTAAATAAAATCCAATTTTATATATTAATTCCTTAAGTTTAAATTTAACTTGATTGTATTTTAAGCCATAATACAATTCAGCTTTACTAGCTTTAAAATAAAAGACAATATTATACATAATTGCCCTTATTTTAATTTTATGATTTTTAGCACTATGACTAACGAGTGTATTTTTTTTCATATGCCAACCAGAAAAACCTTTCTAGCTCCTTTCATATTATCGCTTTGTTGATTTTTGCTATAGTATAGAAGAAATCAAGTAAGCAATGTAATCCGCTGATTATATGTGTATAGATTTTAGTGTCCATATAATTAATGATTAAGAAAATCAATAATAATATTCAATAATGTGCTTTTTATGTTACATATTTCTTGGGTACAATTTTATAGATAATCTAATCATATTTAAAAACATTATCCATTAATCTTTGAGAAGAAAAAATATTACTAATTTTTCTATTAATTCTTAACAACTTTAATTTTATTCTTGTTAAAATGAGTTAGAAATTATAATTGCATTATTTAAATCCCTTCACAAATCAAGGATTTAAATAACATTATCTAATGAGCAATCATCTAAAATAATAATTCTATCCGGCACAATATCTTGATTCAAAACATTTATAATTTGTTGTTCAATATCGATATTATGACAGCCTACTAATAATATTAATAATAAAAAAGAAGTGTGCTTTACTTAATAAAATATTTATTTATCGTTTTGGACACATAATCCACATCAAAAACTATACCGAGAGTACTATAAATATCATTTAATTGGGAAATATCAATATAATAGCTTGAACCTTTATCTTCAATATTATAATATGCCTCTCTGTTAAGAGACCTTTCTAGAATCGATACTAGTTCAAGAATATCTGTATATAGTGGCGAGGCTAAATTTATTATTAAATTCATAAATAAATTTTTTTTAAAATATAATCAACGATTTTAAAGACATCATCAACATCTATTATGTTTCTTTTACTTTTACTAAAAACGCTAAACTCCTCTCCATTATTAATTTTATTATAAATAAAATTAATAATGGTTGGACTTTTTGTCCTCCCTGCAACTTGTGGTAATCTAAATATTAAATATCTATCACACTCATCTTGTAGTATGAGCTCCATCAATAATTTATGCAATACATATTTTGAATTTTGCAGTGTCGAATCATAAATACTACAAGTGCTAAAATAAACAATTAGACTCGCTGGATTATTTCTGATTGTATGACGTAACAGCTCTCTCTCTCGAGTAAAAGATGATGAATTCTCTTCATTAGAATTAGATACTCCACTAGCAAAAATAATTACATCTTCAGTAGATACATAACTATTAAATGCTTTAGCAAGCATTCCTCTACCAATAATCATAACACCTCTTAGAACAGTTTATTAATTTTTAATTTAAATAGTGCTCGTAATAAAAAACTTCCTATTTTACTTTCTGCAATTCTTATTAGCTCATTTTTATAGCGAAGATTTTGTATACTATACTGTATTCCTGACAGGTCTTGTTTATCATTAGCAATTCCTAAAGGTGGTAATTCATAAGTCGGATTATTCCAAAAATAACCTGGACCATTAGATGAAATTAGATTATAAATTTCATTACCATATTCTTTATAGAGTCGGTTATTATTTTTAGAAAGAATATCATATAGATATAAAATCATATTTTTATTAAATTGTCGGGACATAGAATTATGTCTAACTCTATACTTAACCAACACTTTAGGGATAGAAAAACCGATGCAACCATTTGATACCATCGCAAGCCAAGAATCATAATCCTCCATACCATACTCCATATTTGAATGATTAAGACCGAACTCTAAGAAGTCACTCTTACGAACAATACAGAATGCTGACAACATGTTTGCACAACACATAAATGGCAACTCTGTATTAAAAGTTGGCCATACCCCTTTTCCATTTTCAAAATACTCTAACCAAGAGTATACAAATGAAATATTTGTAAATCTATCCAGTATTTTTATAGCGCTAGAATAGAAATCTTTATAGACAAGATCATCTGCATCTAAAAATGTAATATATTCTCCTTTTGCATTTACTGCCCCAACATTTCTAGCATTAGCTAAACCTGAGTTTTGAATATTTATAACTCTTATATCATATCCAATAAAATTATTTTTAATATCCTCAAGCTTCTGCAAAGAGTCTAAATCTGTAGAACCATCATTAACAATAATAATTTCAAAATCCTCTAAATCAGAAGATAGAGCCGACTCCAGTGTTTCAATTATATATTCTCCTAAATTATAGTAAGGAATTATTATTGATATTTTCTTATTGTTATATGAATTCTTTAAAACTGGAGTCGAAAGCTTTAATCGTTTTATATACTCAGGTTCTGGAAAATTTAATTCCGTAGCATTATCGATAACTTTATGATAAAAAGAAATACGAACAGCTAAATTATTACTCAAAAGAGATGATGCCATTACTCTATTCCTAGCCGCTTCCCCCATCTCTTTAATAGTTTTCAAGTCTAAATTTAAGAAATTTTGCAACTCATTTTCGAAAGAATTTTGCTTATCCCAATCAAATATAAAACCAGCAGTCCTATCATTACCAACCATTTCAGCTTGCCCACCACTTATAGATGCTAAAATAGGCTTCCCTAACATCATTGAGGTGACACAAGTATAAGGATAGTTTTCATACAGGGATGGTATAATAACAACATTCAATTGACTAATTTCATGATGTAGATTTTCTGGTGGCATATTGTCTTTAACTACCAAATAACCCAATTCTATCCATTTAGAATATTTTTCCAGTAAGTATTTCTTCAAATATACTTGTTTAGGATAAAAGAATGTATCTCCACCAATCATGCAGAGCTTAAATTTTATATTATTTTCCCACATTTTTGAAATATGACTAAGTAATTGAACAACACCTTTCCTATATTCAAACCTACCTATATATAAAAAATCATATTCAATATTTTTAGTACTACTTCTTATTTCATCAAATGGTAATGGAATAATTTCTATCGAATTCTTAATATCTAATTCATCTCGAATTTTCTTGGCTAAAAATTGGCTTTGAGTTAATAACGCATCTGCACTATTAATAGCAAACTTTTCCATTTGCCCAATCCAATAATTTGAGAACTTATATCTAGGTTCTTGATTAATTTTCATTAGTTCAAATATCGGTGTATGCATATGAACAACTATTTTTAAATTTTGAAAGCAATCCTCTAAGGCAAATCTGCGTTGAAAAAGATAATAACCTAAAGCATTATATTCTTGGACTTCTATTAAATCTGGTTTACCTTCTTTTTTAATCAATCCTTCAACAACATCAGAAATTTGATATGACAAGGCAGCCCAATATCCCAAAGCTGAGTAAATAGGATGCTCCATATGTTTAAAACGAAGCACACGATAATTAGAATTAATATTCTCTACTTCATCTGAGTCACCTCTAGTTATTACAGTAACCTCATGCTCAAGCTGAGATAGCCCTAAACAAATTTGCTTAATATAAGTAGATATACCACCACCAAAACTTGGTGGAAACTCAGATGTTAAAAACCAAATTTTCATATTATTCTCCAACAATTCTTTTAATAACTTTATGTAAAAAATCAATTTTATTTTTTAAAAAAGTATTTTCATCCCGTGTATTATTCAGTTCAGTTCAGTTCAGTTCAGTTCAGTTCAGTTCAGTTCAATTAGACTATTTTTATTAAATCATTATACAATTGAGAAACATAATTACTTCTTCCAGACTCAATTATAGATCCATGCTGAAGTAAAACTGAATATTCACATAACTCATTTACTTGTTCTATAGAGTGAGATACAAAAAGCAATGTTGTTCCATCTGACAACATATTATTCATTCGTATTTTACATTTTTCTTGGAATGCTGCATCACCTACAGCCAATACTTCATCAACGATAAGAATATCTGGTTTAACAATTGTTGCAATTGCAAACCCTAAACGCGATGCCATTCCCGATGAAAAGTTTTTTATTGGTGTATCGATAAAATTTTCTAATTCAGCAAAATCAATAATTTCATCAAAATGCTTTTCCATAAAAGATTTTTTATACCCCAGTAGTGCCCCATTTAGAAAGATATTTTCTTTAGCAGTCAACTCCCCATCAAAGCCAGCCCCTAGTTCAATTAATGGGGCAATAGTACCATTTACTTCAACGCTACCTTTGTAAGGGGTTAAAATACCGCAAATCAATTTTAGCAATGTGGATTTTCCCGATCCATTAACGCCCAACAGCCCCCAAGACTCTCCTCTTTTTATTTCGAGATTAATGTCTTTTAATGCCAGAAACTCTTCAAACATTAATTGCCCTTTTAGCATTTTTATTACATAATCCTTTAAACCACTATAATTTTCTGTTGATTTATTAAAGCGAACTGTGGCATTGCACACTTTAATAACAGTATCACTATTTTTCATATATATAAAATAAAACTATCCTGTCGTTTATTAAAATACCAAGCCCCAAAAAATAAGATGAGAAGTGCTAAAATACTACCTAATAGCATTGTACTAGAATCGGGTATTTTTGCATATAAAATAACACCTCTAAACTGTTCTATATATTGATACATTGGATTTATCGTTGTATATATTAATCTATAAGATTCCGGAATAATTGTGATTGGATAAAATATTGGCGTTAGATACATCCACATGGTCACAAAAACGCCCCATAAATACTGTATATCTCGAAAAAAAACTGTTATTGCTGCAAGAAATAATCCTAACCCGAGACAGAAAATAAATAATTGCAATAAAATTATAGGAATAGCTAAAATAGCCCAAGACCATGGAGTTCCTGTAATCAGCATGACAAGTAATAATGCTGCTAGTGAAAAAATTAAGTTAACTAAAGAGCTTCCAACTTTGGAAATTGTAAAAATATATTTTGGAACATATGTTTTTTTGATTAATGAAGCATTGCCAACGATTGATAAAACAGAGATATTTGTTGCCTCTGCCATAAAACCAAATAATATTTGTCCTGTCAATAAGTAAACAGGGAAGTTAGGAATATCAAACCGAAATAAGTTGGAAAATACAATAACTAATACGACCATCAACATTAATGGATTTAGAATACTCCATAAATAACCTAAATAACTTCTACGATATTTAAGTTTAATATCTCTTATGATCAACTGCTTTAACAGTTCATCAAAAGCATAAAACCGTTTAAATTTATCTATTAATTTTTTTAGCATAAAAATAATTTCGCCTTGCTTAATTCATTACCTAGAAGATCTTTTCGCGACAAACTCGGTTCACCCTCTAACGGCCATTCAATTCCAACTGTTGGGTCATTCCACAAAAGAGAATATTCGGCTTTTGGGTTATAGTAATCCGTACACTTATAATGTATATCAGCTTCATCACTCATCACATAAAAGCCATGCGCAAAGCCTTCCGGCACCCAGAGTTGGCGTTTATTTTCAGCCGATAAAATTTCACCAATCCATTTGCCAAACGTTGGTGAATTTTTACGTAAATCAACGGTAACATCAAAAACTTCACCGAAAATAACCCGCACTAATTTACCCTGCGTATTCTCAGTTTGGTAATGTAAACCACGCAGCACACCTTTTACTGATTTCGAATGATTTTCTTGAACAAAAGTGCGGTCGCAAATGTTTTGTTTAAACCACTCATCGCGAAAAGTTTCCATAAAAAAGCCGCGCTCATCACCAAAAACTTGTGGTTCAAGCAGTTTGACATCAGGAATTGTGGTTTCAATAATTTTCATTTTGATCCTTGCTTCACAAAATTTCGTTTATATTTTCTATGACTTTGAATATTTCTTTCCGCATCTTTTTTATCCCAAACTTGTAATTCCCAGGGATAATAGAAATTGCTGGTATTTTTAAAGTAAATATGGATACCAATATACTCCTCTTTATCTCTTAAATACCAATTTTTTAAGCCATATTTTTCTTTCCAAACATCTAAGTTATCCATTATTTTCGTTATATCATCAGTATCCACGATAACTCTTGCGCCAAAAATATCATTCAAAATACTGTTAACCGGAAAACCTTCGCTACGTTGTTTGAATCGTTCAATTTTATCCAAGATAGATTCTGATGTTTTTACCCGATAAAAATAGGCAATATCATATAAATCGGCTCGATAAAGATAATCATTGATTGATTCGTGTAAATTCAGGCGGTAAGCCAAAATATGCTCAACCGGTACTTTATCAAAAGTATGCTTTAAATTTACCTTTTCAATTTTTTCGGTTTCAAAATAATCTTCTGAAAACGCAAGATGAACTTTATTTATTTCATCTATTAATCTTTCAACTTTTTTTAGCATAATTTAGATACCAGTAAAATTAGCCATACGCTTTAATATTTTTTAACGCCTTTTGCCAATCGCTTGGTTTAATCCCAAAAGTACGGTTAATTTTATCTAAATTTAAACGTGAATTTGCCGGGCGTTTTGCGGGAGTTGGATAATCCGCTGTTGTAATACTATTCAAGGCAGGTTTTTTCACCAGAGTACCTTGCTGTTCCGCTTCAGCAAAAATGGCTTGCGCAAATTCGAACCAACTCACATAAGGCTTGCCAGTATAGTGATAAACACCGAACTCTACTTGTTCATCATGAATAATTTTATTAGCTATAGTAATCACTGTGGCGGCAATATCACCGGCATAAGTCGGTCCGCCAATCTGATCACCTACTATACCTATTGTGTCGCGCTCTTTTGCCAAGCGTAGCATGGTTTTCACAAAGTTATTACCATGTTCGCCAAACACCCAAGCAGTGCGTAGAATTATCGATTTTTCACAGTATTGTTGAACGGCAATTTCACCCTCTAATTTGGTTTTACCGTAGACACCTTGCGGATCGGTGGGATCCGTTTCGAGATACTCACCACTGCCCTGCCCATCAAATACATAATCCGTAGAAATATGTAAAATTGCGGCATTCACTGCATTTGCGGCTTCGGCAAGATATTTTGGACCATTAACATTAATCGCTTGCGAGAGCTCAATTTCACTTTCCGCACGATCAACCGCGGTATGTGCTGCGGCATTAATAATCACATCGGGCTGAAAAGTTTTGACGGTTTCGAATACCGCACTTCGGTCGGTAATATCTAATTCTTCACGATCAACCGCTAAAATTTCTGCCTTACCTGTGAGTTGCTCAACCAAGTGGCTTCCCACTTGCCCACGGCTACCTGTGATTAAAATTTTTGCCATTATTTTCCATCCTTGACTAAGCGAATTAAATACTGCCCATATTCATTTTTACTTAGCGGTTTGGCTAGCTCCAATATTTGCGCTGTGGTCAGCCAGCCATTACGCCATGCGATTTCTTCTAAACAAGCCACCTGTAAATCTTGAATGTGTTGCACCGTGCGCACAAACGAAGCCGCTTCGTGCAGGCTTTCGTGCGTGCCGGTGTCGAGCCAGGCAAAACCACGTCCTAACAATTGAACATTGAGCGAGCCGTCTTCCAGATACATTTGATTAATCGAGGTGATTTCCAGTTCGCCACGGTCAGAAGGTTTAACCTGTTTGGCGAATTCCACCACGCGGTTGTCATAAAAATATAAACCGGTCACCGCCCAGTCTGATTTCGGTTGCGTTGGTTTTTCTTCAATTGATAAGGCTTTGTAATTATTATCAAATTCGACCACGCCAAAACGTTCCGGATCTTTCACTTGATAAGCAAACACGGTTGCGCCGGTTTCTTTGCCGACCGCACTTTGCAATAACGGTGTGAATGATTGCCCGAAAAAGATATTATCACCTAACACGAGACAGCAACTGTCGCCGTCTATAAATTCTTCGCCGATTAAAAATGCTTGTGCCAAACCGTCGGGACTGGCTTGAATCGCATATTGCAAATTAATGCCAAAATCACTACCGTCGCCCAATAAACGTTTGAAACTGTCGTTATCTTCCGGGGTGGTGATGATTAAAACGTCACGAATACCCGCTAACATCAATACCGAAAGCGGATAATAAATCATCGGTTTATCGTAAACCGGCAATAGTTGTTTCGATACGCCGCGGGTAATCGGATATAAACGCGTGCCGGAACCGCCGGCTAAAATAATCCCTTTCATATAAAATACCCAATTAATCTGCTAAAATATTTGCATTAGGTAAAAATGATTTTTCATACTTTAAAATTGTCTGATCTGCCGTAATAAAATATAAGCTTTCTGTCTCTGCCTGTGCCAGTAACATTCTATCGAAGGGATCTCGATGAATATATTCCAATTGTTTCAAATGAAAAATATGTTCAGGAATCAATGGTAGCAATTTGAAACCATTCTCTTTTAATTGTAAAACAAGCTCTTCAGGGTTAATAATAAAATGCGGTTTATCTAAATTTGACTTAATCGCAATTTCCCAAATGCTCACAATACTGAAATACAATTCATTTTGTAAATCTGTTAATAAATCAATACTTTCAGGTTTTAGCTTCTTTATATTTCCTTGCGCATACCAAATCAAAATATGACTATCGAGTAGAATTTTCATATTTTCCCTCAAACATTTCAGCAATTTCATCTGAATAAATTTCATCAAAATTATCTGGTATCTGAATTTTTCCTTTCATAAAACCAAAATTTCGACGATTGTTTGATGGAGCAATATCTTGGTTAAAAGGTTGAGAGGATAGTGTCAAACTTCCCTTATGATCACTATATAAATACATTTCATCCACATCATATTCAATCGGCAAGATGATAATACGTTGATTGCCATTTCTTAAAACCGGAATAATTTGTTGCATATGTACCTCCTTAATAATTTAAGATGATAACCCTAAACGCTCACCTTGATAAGAGCCATCTAACACTCGGCTCCACCATTTCTTATTATTCAAATACCATTCCACGGTTTTACGAATGCCGGATTCAAAGGTTTCCTGTGGTTGCCAGCCTAGCTCGCGCCCAATTTTGGCTGCGTCAATCGCATAGCGCACATCATGTCCAGGGCGGTCAGTCACGTAGGTGATTAAATCTTGATACTGCGCTACACCTTGCGGTTTATTAGGCACAAGTTCTTCTAATAAGTTACAAATGGTTTTCACTACTTCAATATTGGCTTTTTCATTGTGTCCGCCAATGTTGTAGGTTTCGCCAATCTCGCCCTCTGTCACCACTTTATACAGTGCACGTGCGTGATCTTCCACAAACAACCAATCGCGAATTTGCATGCCATTACCATAAACCGGCAGCGGCTTACCATCGAGCGCATTTAAGATCATCAATGGAATCAGTTTTTCAGGAAAATGGAAAGGACCATAATTGTTAGAGCAGTTAGTCACAATTGTTGGGAAGCCGTAAGTGCGCAACCACGCACGCACCAAATGATCGCTTGAGGCTTTGGAAGCGGAATAGGGGCTGCTTGGGGCATAAGGCGTTGTTTCAGTGAATAAATCGTCCGTGCCTTCTAAATCGCCATACACTTCATCGGTGGAAATATGATGAAAGCGGAACGCGGATTTGCGAGTTTCATCAAGACCGCTCCAATAGGCTCTCGCCACTTCAAGCAAGGTATAAGTGCCGACGATATTGGTTTCAATGAAAGCGGCGGGACCGTCAATCGAACGATCAACGTGGCTTTCTGCTGCAAGGTGCATCACCGCATCGGGTTGATGCTGCCGGAAAACGCGCTCAAGTGCGGTCTTGTCACAAATATCGACTTGTGCAAAGGCATAACGTGGATTTTCAGCAATGTTTGCCAACGATTCTAAATTACCCGCATAAGTTAATTTATCAACATTGATAACGCTATCATGGGTATGATTAATGATATGACGCACCACAGCAGAACCGATAAAGCCAGCCCCACCAGTAACTAGAATTTTCATAAATACCTGCTTTCAAAATGTGAATAGAGAATGATCTACGATCTTGCGATCTTGCGATCTTGCGATCTTGCGATCTTGCGATCTTGCGATCTTAATAGATTATCCACGAACAAGTCTAGATTATTCTATAAGAATTTCATTTAAAAAACCATTTTTTATTAAATAAAACTCCATACAACTTTACAAATAATAATTATTATTATCTAAGTGATTTAATAAAAAATAAACGCTTTTCGAATGCAGTTGATACGGGTATAATCTGCGCTTTGTAACGGCAACGAACTTAAAATAACCGACAAAAGTGCGGTATTCGTTGTTGCCTGTCGACTGTATTTAAGATTAAAAATTTCAGAGGAATGAATGGCTAAAGAAGATAGCATTGAGATGCAAGGCACGATTTTGGAAACCTTGCCAAACACCATGTTTCGGGTTGAATTGGAAAATGGTCATGTGGTAACGGCGCATATTTCAGGCAAAATGCGTAAAAACTATATCCGCATTTTAACCGGCGATAAAGTCACCGTGGAATTAACACCTTACGATTTAAGTAAAGGGCGCATTATTTTCCGTAGCCGTTAATCTCTCTCTTTTTCTCGAAAAAGCGCTGCCGCTTTATTATAAGTATAAGACAGCGCCTTTCTCCCTAGTCCCCTTCTTTACTGACGCAAGCCCGTTGTAACAGCTTGCGGCGTAAAAGTGCGGTCAGCATATGCAAGATGAGCAATACCAGCGAGATAATATAAAGCGGTTTATCGCCGAGCATTAAATAAGGCGTTGCGTTTATTGCTTGTGATAATGTCAAATCAAAGGTTAAGGTCGTCGCTTCAAATTGAGGCGCTTGCGCCAACACGTCTCCGCGGGCTCCGATAAAGGCGGTAACCCCGGTATTGGTCGCGCGAATAACCGGTTTGCCGTTTTCTAACGCACGCATTCGCGCCATCTGGAAATGCTGCCAAGGTCCGATGGAATCCCCAAACCACGCGTCATTCGAAACCGTTAAGATGTAATCGGTTTTTCCGTTCTGTTTCAGATTTTGCTGTAACTGGCCGCCCAAGGTAATTTCATAGCAAATTGCCGTGGTCAAACTCAGTCCTTTGGCTTTTAGCGGCGCTTGCAAATAGTCGCCTTGCTTGAAATTCGACATCGGCAAATTAAACATCGTTCCCAGCGGGCGCAACAGACTTTCCAACGGCACATATTCGCCAAACGGAACCAAATGGTGTTTGTTATAACGGTTGTCGGTTTCAAGACTATAAGGCTGCTGCGGATTCCCTAATACCACTACCGAATTATGAAAACGATCCGTTTGCACGTCATGGTAAACCGTGCCGACGATCAGCTCGCTGCCGCTTTGTTGTGCCGCCGTTTGCCAATTCTGTAGCAAGGTCGGCACTTGGTTTTCCAAGGTTGGAATCGCCGCCTCCGGCAGAATAATCAAATCGCTTTTGCCCAAGTGCGGTGCAATCAAATCTTGGTAAATCTTAATCGTATTGCTGAGATAATTCGGATCCCATTTGAGGTTTTGTTCAATGTTTCCCTGCACTAAGGTGACTTTCAGTATTTTGGGGTCTTGTTTGATTGTGCTGAGATGAATTTGCGGATCGTGGTTTTTCCCCGCATAAAACGCCGCCGAAGCCACGACGAATAACACTAACAATGCACTGACACTTGTACCTTTCGCGTGACTTTTCCATGCCTTGAAGCTTGTCACAAACAACGCCGATATCCACACCACAAAGAAGGTTAATCCTTGCACGCCAAACAGCGGCGCTATGCCGAAAAACGGGCTGTCGATTTGCGAATAACCGAATTGCAGCCACGGAAAACCGGTCATCACCCAACCGCGCAAAAATTCGGTAAATGTCCACAGAATGGCGAAGATCACCGCGCTTTTCACCTGAAAACGCCGCACCAGATAAGTAAACAGCAACGGGTATAAGGCTAAGTATGCGGCAAGCAACAGCACCGCCAGATAGCTCAATAATAACGGTACGCCGCCGAATAAATTGATACTGACGTGGATCCAATTAATGCCAAACGCAAAGAAACCCAACGCCCAGAAATAAGTGGTATAAAGTGCGGTTCTACGCGAGGTTTGTGTCGCAAGAACAATCAAGCCACCGACACTGAGATACGCCATGCCCCAAAAATCGAACGGTGCAAAGGCAAAAACACCGCTGGCGCCCAGCAACAAACTGAGGATAATTTTCACTAACGGAGAGCAGAACAAAATACGCATTTAGCTATTTTCCGTCTGATCAGTATCCGGCATAATCTCATCCGGCACCCGCACCCGTAATTGAATAATCTTACGGCTGTCGGCAGACGCCACTTTGAATTGCACGCCTTCCAGTTCAATCTCCTCATCCCGGCTCGGCAAATAGCCGAAAGCCTGCATAATCACGCCGCCAATGGTATCGACTTCTTCCGATTCAAAATGAGTACCGAATTTTTCATTAAAATCTTCAATATCGGTTAATGCGGACACCGAATAAGTGTGACGTGAAAGCTGGCGAATATCCGCCGCTTCTTCTTCGTCAAATTCGTCTTCAATATCGCCGACAATCTGCTCAAGAATATCCTCAATTGTCACCAAGCCGGAAATTGCACCGAATTCATCGACCACAATCGCCATATGAAACCGTTCGGAGCGGAACTCTTTCAACATCCGATCCACGCGCTTGCTTTCCGGCACAATCACCGCCGGGCGCAGAATCAGCGACATATCAAACTCTTCGGCGTTACTACGTGAAAACGGCAATAAATCTTTTGCCAACAGCACGCCTTCAACGTTATCACGTTCGTCGCTCACCACCGGAAAGCGCGAGTGCGCCGATTCGATAATCACATCAAGACAAGAATCCAGCGATTGCTCTTTGTTGATAAACACAATTTGCGCCCGCGGAATCATAATATCACGCACCCGCAGTTTGGAAATCTCCATCACGCCTTCAATCATTTCGCGGGTGTCTTGATCAATCAGCTCATTCTGTTCGGAATCGCGGATGACTTCGACCAACGCTTCACGGTTTTTCAATTCGCCTTGAAACAAGCCGCCGAATAGCGACTGGAAAAAACCTTTTTTCGAACTCGGCTCCGGATTGTCGTTTGTTGTCTGTTCGTCACTCATAAATGTGTTATCACGTTAGGTTATTAAAAATAATTTTTGTCAAACTAGCATATTTTATCAGGCTTCGCCAGCCGTTTGCCGTCGACATAATAAAAAACCAACCGCACTTTGAGTTTGGTTGGCTTTTCTTTAAGCGAATGTTCGCGTGTTACTTGGCTTTTTTCTGTGCGCGTTTGCCCAAGACAATCGTAACTGAAAATGCAACCACGAAAGAGATTAACATCCCAATGACGTACATACTGATGTCATTCGGTTTAATCGAGATAATGCCCGGTAAACCGGCTGCGCCGAGCGCTTGGGCTTTGACATTGAATAACGCCACGAATGCACTGGCACACCCCGCCCCGATCATCGCGCCGATAAACGGATAGCGGTAGCGTAAGTTGACCCCGAACATCGCCGGTTCAGTGATTCCCAACAGCGCACTGATACCTGACGGCAAGGCGATCCCACGGGTTTTTACATCTTTCATAATCACAAACACCGCCAAACACGCCGCACCTTGCGCGATATTCGACATCGCTGCGATTGGGAAAATGAAAGTACCGCCGGTCGTGGCGAAATCTGCCAACAACTGCGTTTCAATTGCAATAAAGGTCTGGTGCATACCGGTGATGACAATCGGGGCATACAACGCACCAAACAGGGCGCCACCGATAAAGCCCGCCGTATCATATAACCAAGTTAACCCGGCTCCCAATAAGAAACCGGCTTCACGGGTGATTGGCCCGACAAAACTGAACGTTAAAAAGCCGGCAATAAACAGCGCCAATAACGGGGTTAACAAGTTATCCAGCACCGACGGCACGACTTTACGCAACGCTTTTTCCAAGGTTGCCAAAATCCAAGACGCAACCAATACCGGCAATACCGAACCTTGATAACCGACGCGTTCAATATCGAAACCAAAGATATTCCAATAGGCAAGCTTACCTTCGGCAACCACACTGGTATAGTTCCAACCATTGACTAAATCCGGGTGAACCAACAACATCCCTAACGCCGCCCCTAAGAACGGGTTGCCGCCGAATTTACGCGTCGCCGAAAACGCAATCAGAATCGGCAGAAATACGAACGGCGCATTGGCGAAAGTGTTGATCATCGCTGCCAAATCGGTCAGTTCGGGATGGGTATCAATTAACGACATCCCTTCAACAAACAGATCTTTTGCCATAAACACATTGGCAAGCCCCATCAACAAACCGCCGGCAACGATCGCCGGGATAATCGGTACGAAGATGTCAGCCAAGCCTTTTACCAAGCGTTGCAGCAGATTTTGGTTTTGCGCTCCGGCCGCCGCGACATCGCTTTTGGTCATATCGCCCATGCCTAACAGCTCGCTCATTTCCGCATGCACTTTATTCACGGTGCCGGAACCGAAGATAATCTGATATTGTCCGGCAACGGAAAATTGTCCTTTCACGCCGTCAATATTCTCAATCGCTTCTTTATCGACCGCACTTTCGTCCTTTAATACGATCCGTAAGCGTGTCGCACAATGCGCCAAGGCGCTGATATTGTCTTTCCCACCCAGTTTTTCGATTACCTGTTGGGCAATTTTTGGAAAATCCATCGTTCTCTCCTTGTTTGTTCGAGTCATTGATTACAATGTGTGCGATTTTAACTAAAACGTTTTAGTTACGCTATTACTTTAACTAAAACGTTTTAGTTGAATTGCATTTTTGTGATCCAGTTAACAAAAAACCCCGTTTTGAAGACGGGGTTGACTATCAATACACGTTTTGTATTAACCTAAAAACGGTAAGAGGCGGAAAAATCAAAGGTGTTCAACTTAAGCTTATCATCGCCGTGTTTTAAGTTGGAACGAAGATATTCAACGCCTAGCTCAATATCCGAATCCAACGCATAACGCACGCCTGCGCCATAACCAAATCCTTTAAAATTGCGTTTGTCGTTATTCAAATTCTCAAATTTGATCTCGGAATAGTTATAGTTCACTTTACCGAATCCCAATAAATTCGGGGTGATACGGTAGCCTTGCGCATAGCCCAGTGCGTAGTGATCACGCTGCTTAATCTTGGAGCGGGAAGAATTACTGATATTCAAGGTGTCCGATTCCCCCAGTTTATCGCCGAATAATTTGATTGAAGCATAAGGCAGACCGACAAAATCATTACCGTAATCAAAACCGTAATCGCCGATTAAATTAAGGGAAGTAAAACGTTTAAACGAAACCTCGGTGCCGCCGCTGGCGGTGCCTTTGTTCGTCGCTAAATTCAAACCCACGGACGGACCGACAAAGGTCTGTCCTGCCGGTGCCGCCTGCACCGCACTTGAGGCGGCAAGCGCCGCGAATAAAACGGGAAGTAATAATTTTTTCATTGTTTTCTCCTTGCAAAATGAAAATAGTGTCAATCTTAATTGATGGTATTTTAACCAAAGTCGCTTCATCTGACTAGCGCTAATTGCCGTCGTTTAATGGTGGGAAAAAACCAAGGTGAAATCTTCAAACATCGGCCACACATCGGCATCAAAATCGCGTTTCAACACCCGTTCGATCTCCGCCAGTTTTTGCAAGAGACGAAACAGATCGGCGTAGCTCATACGTTGCATTGCTTTGGTGAAAAACAGGCGGCGGTTTTGCCACACCCGCAAACGATCAAATTGTTGCCGTAACTGATGTAACGGTAATGGATCGGCGCTGTTAAGCATACTTTCTGCGCCGCTTAACTGTAAAATCGTCATCAACTCTTTTTGTGCACTGCGTAATAAAATCAGCGGCTGTATTTCTTCCTGCCGCAGCGCATGCAAAATC
The DNA here is from genome assembly GCF_053570765.1 of Testudinibacter sp. P17/SS/0325. The sequence continues at coordinate 177,710 of NZ_CM131635.1, forward strand.
CGCACTGCTCTTTTGGTTTTGCCTTCCAGCATGGCGTCTAACCATTGATAAGGGGTAAAGACCGAAGCCTGCTCGACACAGGTTTTGGCTTTAAGATAGTTGATTTTGCCCTCGGGATAGCGCAATTTGAGCAAATTTAGCAGCTGTTTCAGTGCCAATAAGTTGCTTTCATAGCTATAACTCAACAGTTGCACCGCTTCGTTGTCAAGCTGTAACGCTTCGTCCTTGGCGCGCTGCCGGATCCACTGCGGCAGTTGTTCGGCGGTCGGAGTTTGGCAGTTCACTAACACGATCGCCCCGCCGGCATACTGTTCAAGTGCGGTAAACCATGCCTGTTTTTCGGTTTGCAGATTAAACTTCGCCACTTGCAGAATCAGTAAAATATCTTGGTGTAACAATTCAACCAAGGTGGCTAGTTTTTTTTGTACCGTTTGGCTGAGATTGTCCGGCAGCGTCAGAATAAGCACCGATTTTTCAGAAAACAGACCGCGTGCTTGGCAATGTTGATAAATCTCATCCCAATCGCTGTTGTTATCAATCGTTCGGGTTAAGATCTCATCAAATTGTTGTTTTTTGGCGGCTTGTAATAAAGCTTGGCGCGATTCGTCCAATAACAGTAAATCTTGCCCGAGCAACAGATAACTCGGGGCAAGACTTTGCGCTAGCTGGTTTTTCAATTGAACGGCTGGAATTCTTTTCATGGCGTGTGCTTACGGCACTACGGCGTGTCCAATTGCTTTTGCAAACTGATGATTTTAATAATCAGTTGGCGTGCCGCTTGGCTGCGCATATCATTGTAAATCACATCTTCTTCCGCGGATTTTGCCAAGGCTGCACGGGAATCGTCAAAAAATGTGCGGCTGTTGCGCAAGCTTAACGGAAATTCGCCGCGCCCCGGCACATACATCGTTGCATTCAGATTCAGACTGAGTAACTTTTCCGCCTCTCTGCCCTGCTTAAATACCGAAACCACATTGGACGAGAGCGTATGCTCTTTAATGCGTAATTCCGGTACATCGCCGCTTTGCACAATCTTGACCTGATGTAAACGTAATTGGTTACGCACTTCACGTGTCAGATAATCATAGGGTTCGGCGCTTTGCAACTTGATGGTTCGGAATTCCTTTTCGATTCCGCCTTGGTTGGCAAATTGAAAACCGCAGGCACTCAATAAAAGTGCGCTACAACACAGTAACAAGGTATAGGTTTTTTTCAGCATAATTTGAATCCTTATGATCAGAAACCGCACTTGGACTAAAAGTGCGGTCAGCATGGCTTATTTTGCAACGAAGCTCAACAATTTGCCCGGCACATAAATCACTTTGACGATATTCAAACCGTCCAAGTGGCGCGCGACGTTATCATCGGCAAGTGCGGTTTGTTTAATCGCCTCTTCCGCCGCGTCGGCCGCCACGGTGAATTTGCCGCGCACCTTGCCGTTCACTTGCACCACGATCAGTTTTTCATCGTCGATCATCGCCGCTTGATCCGCTTCCACCCACGGTGCGAAATCGATGGTATCGCTGTTGCCCAGCGCTTGCCATAAGGTAAAGCAGATATGCGGCGTGATCGGATACAACATTCTCACCACCGCACTTAGCGCTTCCGCCATCACCGCGCGATCCTGTTCGCTGGCTAACGGCGCACGGGTCAATTTGTTCATCAACTCCATAATCGCCGCAATCGCGGTGTTAAAGGTTTGGCGGCGACCGACATCATCGCTCACTTTGGCGATGGTTTTATGCAAATCGCGACGCAATGATTTTTGATCCGCACTTAATGCTGCCAAATCCAAGGCTGCCGTTGCCGGATTTTTCTGATATTCAAACACCAAATTCCATAGGCGGCGTAAGAAACGGTTCGCCCCTTCCACGCTCGCCTCTTGCCATTCTAAGGTCATTTCCGCCGGCGACGCAAACATCATAAACAGGCGCACGGTGTCCGCACCGTATTTTTCCACCATTTCTTGCGGATCGATACCGTTGTTTTTCGATTTGGACATTTTGGTCATACCGGCGTGCACCAGTTCATGTCCGTCTTTATCCACCGCTTTGCTAATGCGACCTTTGTCATCGCGCTCGACCGTGACTTCGGTCGGCGATACCCAGATACGTTCGTTCGATTCGGAAATATAGTAGTAAGCGTCCGCCAACACCATGCCTTGACACAACAATTTGTTCACCGGTTCATCCGCTTGCAGTAAGCCCGCATCACGCAGCAGTTTGTGATAGAAGCGGAAATACAACAAGTGCATGGTGGCGTGTTCAATGCCGCCGATATATTGATCGACCGGCAGCCAATAATTCGCTTCTTCGCTGTCTAGCATCCCGCCTTGGTATTGCGGGCAGGTGTAACGGGCGTAGTACCACGACGATTCCATAAAGGTGTCGAAGGTATCGGTTTCACGCAACGCAGGCTGCCCGTTAAACGTGGTTTTCGCCCAGTTCGGGTCGGCTTTAATCGGGCTTTGCACACCATCCATCACCACATCTTCCGGCAGAATCACCGGCAAATCGTCCATTGGCACCGGCACAACCTCACCGTTTTCCAAGGTCAACATCGGAATCGGGGCGCCCCAGTAACGCTGACGGGAAACGCCCCAATCGCGTAAGCGGTAATTCACTTGACGTTTGCCGACATTCAAACTTTCCAGTTCATCGGCAATCGCATTAAATGCCTGCTCAAAATCCAAACCGTCAAATTTACCGGAGTTGATCAACACGCCGTAGTCGGTGTACGCTGCTTGGCTGATGTCAGGTTGTTCGGCATCGCTCGGACGAATCACGGCGTTAATCGCTAAAGCGTATTTTTGCGCAAATTCATAATCGCGTTGATCGTGCGCCGGCACAGCCATCACTGCGCCCGTGCCGTAGTGCATTAACACGAAATTCGCCACCCACACCGGTACTTTTTTGCCGGTTAACGGGTGAATCACTTCCAAGCCGGTCGCCATCCCTTTCTTTTCCATGGTGGCGAGATCCGCTTCGGCAACTTTGGCATTTTTGCTCTCAGCGATAAACTGCGCCAATTCAGGATTATTCAACGCCGCTTTTTCCGCCAACGGGTGCGCTGCTGCCACCGCTAAAAAGGACACGCCGAACAAGGTATCAGGGCGCGTGGTGTAAACCGCCACGCTGTCATCACTGTCGGCAACTTGGAAGATGATTTCCACGCCCTCGGAACGCCCGATCCAGTTGCGTTGCATACTTTTCACTTGATCCGGCCACTGCGGTAAGCCGTCTAAACCCTGCAATAATTGCTCGGCATACTCGGTGATTTTCACAAACCACTGCGGAATCTCTTTTTGCACCACAGGGGTGTCGCAACGCCAACAGCGACCTTCATCAACCTGCTCATTCGCCAATACGGTTTCATCGTTCGGACACCAGTTCACCACTGAGGTTTTTTTATAAACTAAACCCTTTTTATACAGCTCGGTGAAGAACCACTGTTCCCATTTGTAGTATTCCGGTTTGCAGGTGGTCAGTTCACGATCCCAATCATAACCGAAGCCGAGCATTTTCAATTGCTGTTTCATGTAAGCAATATTTTCATAGGTCCAAGGTGCAGGTGCGGTTTTGTTTTTGATCGCCGCATTTTCCGCCGGCATACCGAATGCGTCCCAGCCAATCGGCTGCAATACATTTTTGCCGTTCATCCGCTGATAGCGCGCCACCACGTCGCCGATGGTGTAGTTGCGCACGTGTCCCATATGTAAACGTCCTGACGGATAAGGGAACATCGAGAGGCAGTAGTATTTTTGTTTGCTTAAATCAATCTTGGCGGCGAACACTTTGTTATCCAACCAATAATTCTGCACTTTCGGTTCAATCTGATCCGGACGATATTGCTCTTGCATAGCGAAATTACCTTTTATCAACACAAAAAACCGCACTTTTGCGGTTAAATAGAAAATGGGATATAGAATAGCTTAGAATGGCGCAGAATAACAGAATTTATTGCGCTTGGCTTGGTGCAAAACAGCGCAAAATACAGCATAGGAAAAAGCATAGTAACAGCTCAAATTATAAACAAATCCTAACCTTTCGCCGCAATATAACGCTTCGCCCAAGCCGATAAAAAATCGGTGACATAGACTAACAACAGATAGCACAACAAATACAGCGTGATTTCGGAATAATGGAAAAAACTCATGGCTAACTTAAATTGCATGCCTAATCCGCTAGCCCCGACAAAACCCACAATTAATGTGGCGCGAATAATATTTTCCATGCGGTATAAAATATAATTTAAAAAGCTCGGCATGACACTAGGATAAATCCCGTAAAACAGAATTTGCAGTTGTGAAGCCCCATTTTGGGCTAAATGACGGATCGGTTTTTCATCCATCTCTTCAATCACTTCACCACATAATTTACCTAATACCCCGAGGTTATGAATGGCGAGAGCCAAAGCGCCGGGCACAATGCCGGGTTTGAAGATAAAGACTAAAATCATCGCCCACATCAGTTCAGGAACGGCACGACTGAACAAAAAGAAAAAACGACTAATATGATAAGCCACTTTGTGATACCAATGGGCTTGAAAACCTAATTTCCCCTGTACCACATTGCGAGCGGAAGGCAAGACTAAAATAAACGTAGCAATCGCGGCAATGCCCGTCGCCAAAATGCTCATCACAAAGGTTTCCCAAGTCAGCACTAACGCCTTTTGCCACATTTCAGGATCAAGATAAGCCGGTGTTTCTTCGCCTACCCCTAACATGCCTTCCATAAATTCAACTAAATAATCCCCGTTTTCAGCGCGAAAGAGATCAGATAACGCATTAGGTTGATCTTTTAGAATATACAGCCAAGACCAAACAATTAAGCCTAATACCGCCCAAAAGGAATATTTTATAAAATGGCGATCAACATGTTGTGATAATTTATTCATTATTTCACTCTCTTTCTCACCGCATAGCTCCAGCGATCAATCAAGACGATCAGCGCGACCAAGAAAATCAAAAAGGTCCAGACTTGATCATAGCGTAAATCCTGCAAGGAAAGCTGAATTTGCATACCGATACCGCCCAAGCCCACAAACGACAGCACGGAAGAGGAACGAATGGCACATTCTAGGCGATACATGGTGTAACTCAACATCATCGGCAAGGCTTGCGGCAAATAGCCGTAAATCAGTAATTGCCGCGGAGTGGCTCCGGCTTGTTTTAAAGCGGCGATAGGTTTATAAGGCACTGCTTGCAAGGTATCCGCAAAAATTTTACCGAGATAGCCGGAATACGGAATTGCCAACGCAAAGACCGCACCGATTGGATTTAAGCCCACTGCGGCGACAAAAAACCATGCCCAAATCAGTTCGTGGATAGCCCGCAAAAAACCGAGAATTGCTCTCGCAGCCGTTTGTAAGCATGTTGAAGGAAGTAATACGCCGGAAGCAAAAATCGCTAAGAAAAATCCGCCAATTAACGCTAAGGAAAGCGTAAGTAACGCATAAGCAAAGGTGAGCAGGCTGGATTGCAATGCTAATATTAATAATTCAGGCGACAAATCAGGCTGAAGAAGACTTGAAAATAGCCGTTGCAGCGTTGTCCAACCGCCGGAATGCATAATGCCTTTTTCATGATCAATGGCAAACAGGCTCAACAAAAATGCCAACAACAACATTAACGTGAGAAAATTACGGCGTTCAGTCAATGATAATTTCATCTTGTACTAATCCGTATAAGGCATTAAGTTGTTGTTGGGTAACTTGATTGGTTTGCAGATCAAATACGATTTTGCCTGCTTTAATGCCGATCATGCGATCAAAATAGGCTTTGGCATATTCCACCGAATGCATACTGGCAATCAGGGTTTTATTTTGTTTTCGCACCAGTTTTGTTAAGAGTGCCAACACATTTTGAGCATTCACCGGATCAAGAGCGGAAACCGGTTCATCCGCTAAGATCAACATGGGATTTTGTACCAATAAACGCGCAATCGCAACGCGCTGTTGTTCGCCACCGGATAATTCTGTGGTCGGTTGATTAATTTTTTCCTGTAATCCCACCGCACTTAGGGCTTGTTCGGCAATATGGCGTTGTTGCGGTTTAATCAGAGAGAGTAAAGATTGCCATAGCCCCCAATGATTCAATCGACCGGCTAACACATTATGTACAACTTCCAGTTGTTTCACTAAGTCGTATTGCTGATGTAACATGCCGACTTTTTGGGCATATTCTTTGTTATTGCGATAATCCTGAATATTTTTATGATCAATGAAGATTGCGCCGCTTGAGAGTTCGATGGAACGCATAATCGCATTCATTAGGGTTGATTTTCCCGATCCGCTTGGACCGACCAGCGCAATAATTTCACCTGCTTGAATATTGAGTGAGACTTGGTCTAATACAATTTTTTCATTAAAATGTTTGGCAACATTTTGTAAAGAAAGGAGATATTGAGACATAAATAATCCTTGTGGGAATGTATTAATGGCATATCCTAAAATATGCCATTAGCGATCTATTGATCTTTTAAATATGTTATTTAAGCTCAAATTGAGCTTTTTTAGCCTAGCACGGCAAAGCCGTACTAGGTTACGCATAGATCAGCCGCTTTGCGGCTGCTTTAGAGAGGCAAAGCCTCTCCCCAATGCTTAACCGATTGCGACCGTAGGTCGCTGTCGAATAAAATTATTTAATTAACTTTAACTCTTTTGCGACTTTCTCAATATCGTTGTAGTTGTCATTATTTGTTTCGATAAACTTCTCAGCGGAAAGTAAATTCATTACCTCAGAACTTGAGTTATCGGCTTTTAATAATGCGGCTTTCACTTTTTCTTTGGTACCTTCGCCGAATTTTTTATCGACTAAATTGATGGTCCAGTTGTAATCGTAGTATTCGGGCGTAGTATAAAATAACGCCACTTTGCTGCTATCTACTTTGCCTTCTGTCACCATTTTGTCCCAATACTGTTTATTTACCGCACCGATTTGTACACTGCCCGCTTCCACTAAACCGTAGGTTTTATCATGTGAACCACTGTAAGTAGGCTGTGAGTCTAAATCCTTTTCCGGATTGATACCCGCTTCAGATAAGAAAAAACGCGGCATTAAGTGGCCGGATGTCGAACTTTCGCTACCGAAAGCCAAAGTGTGACCTTTCACATCCTTGATGTCTTTCACATTTTCAAGTGCGGTTTGTTTAATAAACACAGACTGGAATGTTTCATCTTGCGGACGCTGTGCGATAGCTTCAGCACCTTCTACTCGTGCACGCGCCTGCACACCGGTTAAACCGCCGAACCAGACTAAATCAATTTCCCCGCGGCGGAATGCGGTCACTACCGCAGCATAATCTGTGACAGGCACATATTGCACGGTTAATCCGGTTTCTTTGCCTAAATAATCGGCAAAGCTATCGAATGAACGGGTCATTTCAGTGGCGTTATAATCAGGAATGGCACTAATTTTAAAGGTGGTGTTGGCGAACAACGTTGTCGGGCTAAGTAAGACACTTAACGCCGCAAAACCCGTCGCAAAACTTGCAAACAGTTTTTTCATATTTTCTCCGAATTTTGAAAGGTTGCTAAAATGGATTTAGCATTTTTTTAGATATTCATTCTCAAAAATGAACTGTGGAAAGATACGAGATTTAAACGAAAAAAACAAGGGGCATTTTGTAATAGCTTAATTCCTTGTAAGCTAAAATTGCTGATAATTTTTAACCGCTCTTTGATAAAAAAACTGCTGATCTTCCCAACGCAACAGGGTCATATAGTTGCCCCACACACAGCCGGAATCGAGGGCGTAAATGCCTTTTGGCATGGTTTCGCCGACGAGGCTCGCCCAGTGTCCGAAGATAATCGGTTGCTGTTGATAAGTGGCGTTATCCAACTCATACCACGGGAATAAATCCGGCGGCGCTTCGGCTAACGTGGTTTTACAAGCAAAATCAAGGCGGTGATCGGCGTAGCAGAACCGCATGCGGGTGAAGGCGTTGATAATATAACGCAGCCGTTCTATCCCTTTCAGCTGCTTGTTCCAACGATCCGGTTGTTCGCCATACATCTCTTTAATCAACGTGCGGTAGTCGCCCTGTTGCAACACCGCCTCCACTTCCGCCGCGCTTTTCTTGGCTCGGCGCAAAGTCCAATCGGGGCTGATTCCGGCATGGCACATAATAAAACCATACTTAGGGTGCTGACGCAGTAACGGCTGATGGCGTAACCAGTCAATCAATTCTTCAAAATCGTCGGCGGCAAAAATCGTATCGACCCGATCTTTTTTCTTAATCGATTTCAATCCAAGTGCGGTGGCGATCAGATGTAGATCGTGATTGCCTAATACGGTTTTGGCACTTTCGCCCAATGATTTAACAAAACGCAAGCATTCTAACGATTTATCACCGCGAGCCACCAAATCGCCGACCAGCCACAGCTCGTCCCGTTGCGGATCAAACCGCACTTTGTCTAACAGCAGTTGCAGTTCGTCAAAACAGCCTTGCAGATCACCGACGATATAGGTTGCCATTACTTGCTCCTATTCTTCGTCCGCTGAAATTTGCCCACGCTCGACTTGCGGCGGATTGTCCGCCAGCCAGTCGGCTAAACGGGCATAATCGGCAAGCGCCAGATTTTCCGCACGCGCATTTTGATCAATCCCAAGTGCGGTCAACTGCTCTGCGCTAAACAGGGTGGAAAGTGCGTTACGCAAGGTTTTGCGCCGTTGGTTAAAGGCTTGGCTGCACACCCGATTGAGCCAATACAGATCTTTTACCGGATGTGGCAAGCTGGCGTGCGGAATCAAACGCACCACCGCCGAATCCACTTTCGGTGCCGGTTTAAATGCGCTCGGCGGTACTTCCAACACCGGAATCACCCGACAGAAATATTGCGCCATAATGGTTAACCGCCCGTAGGCTTTGCTGTTCGGTCCGGCACACAAGCGTTTCACCACCTCTTTTTGCAACATAAAGTGCATATCTTGAATGCTGTCGTAGTAGTTGAACAGGTGGAACATCAACGGGGTGGAAATGTTATACGGCAAGTTGCCGAACACCCGCACTTTTTGCCCGGCTTGCTCAAACAGTTGACGAAAATCGACCTGCATTACATCTTGTTCAATCACGGTCAGTTTTTGGTGTAAAAACGGATGATGGCGCAAACGTTCGGCAAGATCGCGGTCAAGTTCAATCACGGTTAAATGATCCAACTGCTCCGCCACCGGCTCGGTCAATGCGCCCAAGCCCGGTCCGATTTCGACCAGATATTGATCTTTTTGCGGATAAATCGCCGCGACGATCCCTTGAATCACGTTTTGATCGTGTAAGAAATTCTGCCCGAAGCGTTTCCGCGCGGTGTGCCCTAAATGTTTTTTTGAATTCATAAATCGTTGGTCTGTTCACAAGAAAATTGTTGCTAAGTATAAAACAAAAATCCCGCCAAGTGCGGGATTTTTAAAAGTGCGGTCAGATTAATCCAGGATTTTAATCTCGGCGCGTTTGCGCAAGCCGCTGATCCAATCCCGCGCTTCCGCCTGTGCTTGTTTGTTGACGATTTGCTCGTAGGCTTTTTGACGGTAGAAGTCATCGGTGCGATCACCTTTGCGCGTTTCCGTCACTTGTAAAATATGCCAGCCGTGTTCGGTTTTAAACGGTTGCGAAATCCCGCCTTGTTTGCTACTGCGCACCACTTTGGCAAATTCCGGCACATAAATTTCCGGGAAGGCAAAGCCCAAATCACCGCCTTTATCACCGGATAAATAATCTTTGGAATTGGCTTTTGCCGCCGCTTCAAAGCTGGTCTTCTTGGCGAGAATGTCGGCACGGATTCGGCTTAATTCCGCTTTGGCTTTAGCGTCGGTCAAAATCGGGTTGGTTTTTAACAGAATATGGCGCACGCGGTATTCGGTCGCGGTGTGTTTTTGCACTTTACCGCGCTTTTGCGCCTGTTGTCGCAAGCTATTGCCGAGTTCTTCAACCTGTTCGCGGGTCACTTCAATACTTTTGCCGATATTTTGTTGCCGCACTTCGTTCATCAACAGTTGATGTGCAATTTGATTGCGGTATTGGTGATAATTAACCCCTTGATACTCCAAGACATCTAACAGTTGTCCCCAAGTTAGCCCGTTGCTGTCGGCAATACTTTGGAACACCTGATCAACCTGCCCGCCGCTAATCCGCACCCCGGATTCACGAATCGCTTGTTGCACCAGAATATCATCAATAATGCCGTCTAAGGCTTTTTGACGGTTGCCGGCATTATCCGCCTTTTTACCCAGCTCTTTTTTGACTTGGCTTGCCAGAATCGGATAACCATTCACTGTTGCGACGACTTTTTCTGCTGCGCTCGCTTGTAATGGCAACATACACGTTACCAAAAACATGAGGCTACAGATAAATTTTGCTTTGATCTTGTTCAATTTCATTGTTCTTCCAATTCTCATCAGTAAAAGGATACGTTGCTTAGAACCTATTTTTGCAAAAAAATTCCCATTAATTGGGATAATAGCTGACAATCGCTTAATTATTCAACAATTTCAGCCTCGTCCCAAACAGATTTAATCGGCGGCATAGCCGTCCGAAGGCAATTGTTGCTGATCCAGATAGGCTTTGCCGTCTTGCAAACGCAAACGCCCATCGGCAAACCAAGCGACCACCAGCGGATAAATTTGCAATTCTTGCGCCTTCACGCGATCAATCACATCCTGCTCTTGATCATCGCTGAAAATCGGCACTTTGGCTTGTAGCACAATCGCACCGGCATCCACTTCTTCATTCACAAAATGCACCGTGGTGCCGTGTTGCCGCTCGCCCGCTTCCATGGCTCGACGATAGGTATCCAAGCCAGGATATTTGGGTAATAACGACGGGTGGATATTCAGAATTCTATCGGCAAACGGCCGGATAAACGCCGGGCTGAGGATTTTCATATAACCCGCCAAGACGATTAAATCCACTTGTTGCTGCTGCAAATAGCCGGCAATCGCCAAATCCATGGCTTGATTATCGGCATAGGCTTTACGCAAGAAAGTGCGGTTTTCAATTCCCGCCTGTTGCGCCCGTTGCAAGCCGTAAGCCTCGGCTTTATTGCTGACCACGGTCACGATTTTGCCGTTAATCCGTCCGCTTGCGCAGGCATCGAGCAATGCCTGCAAATTGCTGCCGTCACCGGAAATTAAGACTGCAATTCTGATCATACGACCGGCATAACCACTTGTTGGCTTTCATCACTGCCCAACGCCTCAATCTGTCCGATCACCCACGCTTTTTCGCCGGCTTGTTGCAATAAGGCAAGTGCGGTTTCCACGTCGTTTTGCGGTAGGGCAATCACCATCCCGACGCCACAGTTAAAAGTGCGGTACATTTCGTGGCGATCAATATTGCCTTGTTGTTGCAGCCAATTGAAAATGGAATCCCACTGCCAACTGCTTTCATTAATCACTGCTTTCACGTGCGCCGGCAAAACGCGCGGAATATTTTCCCAGAAACCGCCACCGGTCAAATGAGAAATAGCGTGCACGTCAACGTGTTTGATCAGTTGTAATACCGATTTCACATAAATTTTGGTCGGCGCTAACAGATGTTCCGCCAATGGTTTGCCGTCGAGCAATTCGGTTGCGGCGTCTGCGCCGCTCACTTCCAACACTTTGCGAATCAACGAATAGCCGTTAGAGTGCGGTCCGCTGGAAGCAAGCGCAATCAGGCTGTCGCCAACTTTCACTTTGCTGGCATCGATAATCTCGCTTTTTTCCACCACGCCGACACAGAAACCGGCCAGATCATAATCGCCCGCATGATACATACCCGGCATTTCCGCCGTTTCGCCGCCGACCAAAGCGCAGCCGGACTGTTCGCAACCGTCGGCAATGCCTTTAATCACGTCTGCCGCCACATCCACGTCCAGTTTGCCGGTCGCATAATAATCAAGGAAAAACAGCGGCTCCGCCCCTTGCACCACCAAATCGTTGACGCACATCGCAACCAAATCCACACCGATGGTATCGTGTTTATTCAAATCAATCGCCAGACGCAGTTTTGTGCCGACGCCGTCCGTGCCTGAAACCAGCACCGGCTCTTTATATTTGCTCGGGATAGAACACAAGGCTCCAAAACCACCAAGTCCGCCCATCACTTCCGGACGGCGGGTTCGTTTGACATCTTCTTTAATTCTGTCAACCAAATCATTACCTGCATTAATGTCAACGCCGGCATCTTTATAACTTAATGATTTCTTTTCCACGATGAGTTCCTGTTTCAGTTGTTTAGCTAAAAGACATAGTTAGAATCAGCACCGCTTTACGGTGTGCATAATTCAAACGGTGATAATTGTAACATGCCCGGTTAATTATTGGCGATAGCTAAATTCAGGTATCACGACGCCGTCCGCTTTTTCGCGGACATTCGGCAAAATTAACGCGGCTTGATATAAAAAGCTATTAATTCTTTAACCTATCTATTAAAATTTAACAAATAAACAAAAGGTCACCAGAACCTAAGCAAGGAGCAGAAAATGAAACTGGTTCAAGTCAAACACCCTCTCATCAAGCATAAACTCGGTTTAATGCGCGCCGCTGAAATCAATACTAAAAACTTTCGCCAACTTGCCACCGAGGTCGGCAGTCTGCTGACCTATGAAGCCACCGCCGATTTAGAAACGGAAAAAGTGATTATCGACGGTTGGAACGGCCCGGTCGAAGTTGAGCGGATTAAAGGCAAAAAAGTCACGGTTGTGCCGATTCTGCGCGCCGGATTGGGGATGATGGACGGCGTGTTAGAACATATTCCAAGCGCGCGTATCAGCGTGGTCGGCATGTACCGTAATGAAGAAACCCTCGAACCGGTGCCGTATTTCCAAAAACTGGCGGGGGATTTGGAAGAGCGGTTGGCGATTGTGGTCGATCCAATGCTTGCCACCGGCGGTTCAATGGTCGCGACGATCGACTTATTGAAAGCCAAAGGCTGCCGTTCAATCAAAGTTTTGGTGTTAGTGGCTGCGCCGGAAGGGATTGCCGCCTTGGAAAAAGCCCATCCCGACGTCGAGTTGTACACCGCGTCGATTGATGATCACTTGAACGAACAAGGTTATATCATTCCGGGCTTAGGCGACGCCGGTGATAAAATTTTCGGCACCAAATAATTAAGCGGAATCAATATCATGCAAAATTCTATTCCGGTACATGACGATCTGCCGGCACAAAGCCAAATCAAGCAGGCGTTCGTCGGGCTGCAAATGTTATTCGTGGCTTTCGGTGCGCTAGTCCTAGTGCCGTTGATTGTCGGACTTGACAGCAATACCGCACTTTTGACTGCCGGTGTCGGTACGTTATTATTCCAACTCTGTACCCGTCGCCAAGTGCCGATTTTCCTCGCGTCCTCTTTCGCCTTTATTGCGCCAATGCAATACGGTATCGCCACTTGGGGCTTGCCGGTGACAATGGGCGGCTTGATGGGCGCAGGCTTGGTTTACGTGGCATTAAGTGCGTTGGTTAAATTAAAAGGCGCCGGCATTTTGCAGCGGGTGTTTCCGCCGGTGGTGGTCGGTCCGATTATCATGATTATCGGTATGGGGCTGGCACCGTTAGCGGTGAATATGGCGCTAGGCAAAGGCGGCGACGGCTCACAAATTTTCCCGTATCAACAAGCGGTTTTGGTTTCGATGGCAACCTTGCTGACCACGCTCATCGTCGCCGTGTTTACCAAAGGCTTAATGCGCTTAGTGCCCATTATGTTCGGCATTACCGTCGGTTATATTCTGGCGTTAACAATGGGCTTGGTTGATTTCAGCGCCATTGCCAAAGCCGATTGGTTCAGCCTGCCGACCTTGACCACCCCGGAATTTAAGCTGGAAGCGATTCTCTATTTGCTACCGATTGCGATTGCACCGGCGATTGAACACGTCGGCGGTATTATGGCGATCAGCTCGGTCACCGGCAAAGATTTCTTGAAACAGCCGGGATTGCACCGCACTTTACTCGGTGACGGAATCGCCACTTCCGCCGCCTCGTTCTTAGGGGGGCCGCCAAATACCACTTATGCCGAAGTGACCGGCGCGGTAATGCTGACCCGTAATTTTAACCCGAATATCATGACGTGGGCGGCGGTGTGGGCGATTGCAATCTCGTTCTGCGGCAAAGTCGGCGCGTTCCTGTCCACGATTCCGACCATAGTGATGGGCGGGATTATGATGTTGGTGTTCGGCTCGATTGCCGTGGTCGGCATGAGTACGCTGATTAAAGCGCAAGTCAATGTCTCCGAACCGCGCAACCTGTGCATTATCTCGGTGGTGATGACTTTCGGTATCGGCGGTATGATGTTAAATGTCGGCGAAGTTTCGCTCAAAGGTATCAGTTTATGTGCCATTGTTGCCGTGATCATGAACTTGGTTTTACCCAAAGCCAAGGAAGAACCCCTTATCTAATCAAAAGCAGGTGAACGTTTGACAACCGCAGTCCAACTGACATTGCCGATTCAACAGCTTGATGATTTGACCCTGGAAAATTTCTGCGGGGAAAATAACCGGCTGTTGCTTGAATCGTTGCGTCATCACCTGCAACAGCGGCAACAGCAATTTTTTTATCTGTACGGTGAAAATGGCAGCGGCAGAACGCACTTGCTCAAAGCCTGCTGCCATTATCTGTTTGATCGCGGCGCCAGCGCCAGTTTTATTCCGCTCAAACACGCAAGGCACCTTTCGCCTGATGTGTTGGATAACTTGGAAAGTCAAGATCTGGTCTGCATTGATGATCTGCAACTGATCGCCGGGCAAGCGAAGTGGGAAACCGCACTTTTCGATTTATATAACCGGATTAAAGAGCAAAAACGCACCATTTTGATTCTGAGCGGCGACAGCTCGCCGCGTAACCTCGCCATTTCCCTCAATGATCTCCGTTCCCGTCTGAGTTGGGGCGAAATCCACAAACTACAACCGCTTGATGAAATACAAAAACTGAAAGCCCTGCAACAACGCGCCTACTTACGCGGCTTGGAACTGCCGGACGAAGTCGGGCTGTTTTTGCTCAAACGTTTGGAACGGGATACCCAAAGCCTGTTTGACACCCTGCAACAGCTGGATCAAGCGTCGCTACAGGCAAAACGCAAACTCACCATTCCGTTCGTCAAACACTGCTTAAATTTATAAGATTTCCAACACCGCTTGCGGCGGGCGCCCAATTCTCGCCTGTTCGCCGTTGATCACAATCGGGCGTTCCAGTAATGACGAATGTTGCGCAATCGCCGCCAAACGCTGCTCTTGGGTAAATTCGGGATTATCCAGCCCTAAAGTGCGGTACAGTTCATCATTGACCCGCATCATTTCGCGCACATCACTAATCCCCAATCGACGGCGAAGTTGCTGCAACTCGGCGACCGAGTAATGCTTCTGCAAATATAATTCGACTTCAGGCCGAATCCCTTGTTCTTCTAATAACTTCAAGGTTTCCCGGCTTTTTGAACATTTTGGATTGTGTAAGATTTTTACGCTCATGGTTTTCTCCTCATCAATTTTGTCGCTTGGAAAATAGTTTTAATCTTTCTTTAAGTCAATAACTTGTTATAATCAAAAAGT
Organism: Testudinibacter sp. P17/SS/0325; assembly: GCF_053570765.1. The sequence continues at coordinate 193,220 of NZ_CM131635.1, forward strand.
CTGATTTACTTGACCATAGGAAAATGACCATGTGGGAAATGTTTCAAAAATGGTATAAACGCCGCTTTACTGATCCACAGGCCTTAGGGCTATTCGCCATTTTATTTTTCCTCTTTATTGCCATCTATTTTTTCAGCGGGATTATCGCGCCGCTGTTGATTGCCTTGGTGCTGGCTTATCTGCTGGAAGCACCGATTGCCTTTCTATCCGAAAAACTCAAACTGCCGCGGATTGCGGCCGTCAGTATTACCTTATTGCTGTTTGTCACCCTAATCGTGTTTATCACCATCGTTGTTGTACCGCGTTTGTGGACACAAACCATCTCATTGGCACAAGATTTGCCGAATATGATCAATCAACTGCATGTCTGGCTACTGACCCTGCCGGAACACTACCCGGATCTGATTGACTATCCGATGTTGGATTCTTTGTTCAGCAATGTCCGTACCAAATTATTGGCTTTCGGCGAGTCTGCCTTGCGTTACTCCCTTTCCTCATTATTGAGTTTGGTCACTATCGGGATTTATGCGTTTTTAGTGCCGTTAATGGTATTCTTTTTAGTTAAAGATAAAAATGAATTAATTCAAGGTGTTATGCGTTTCATGCCGCGTAACCGCACTTTAGCCTCGCAAGTATGGTTGGAAATGAAAACCCAAATTTCCAACTATATCCGCGGTAAATTTGTGGAAATCATAATTGTGGGCGTGTTTACCTACATTCTATTCCTCTTTTTCGGCTTGCGCTACCCACTCCTGCTGGCGGTTGGGGTCGGTCTATCGGTGTTAGTGCCTTATGTCGGCGCGGTGTTAATCACTATTCCGATTGCGCTGGTGGCATTGGTGCAATACGGCGTAACACCGACGTTGTGGTATTTGATGTTAGGCTATATCATCATCCAAATTCTGGACGGCAACCTGTTAGTGCCGGTGCTGTTCTCTGAAGCCGTGAATTTGCACCCGCTGACGATTATTCTGGCGGTATTGATTTTCGGCGGTTTGTGGGGGTTTTGGGGCGTATTTTTTGCCATCCCGCTGGCAACACTGGTGAAAGCCGTGGTCAATGCCTGGCCGTCGAATGAAGAGGGCGAACAATATTAAAACACATCCCAAGTGCGGTTCAAACCGCACTTTCCCCTTTTTGACCGCCTCTTCGATAATCCCAACTAAAACCTTGCTGAAATCACATTTTTGCATATTGCTACTTGCCGGTTTAAAACCGCTTCCCTATACTGCCCCCTCTTGTCGGAGTGCCAATCCTTATTGGCTGAGACCGTAAATCGGGATCCGTGGAACCTGCTCGGGTTAAGACCTGCGAAGGGAACAAGTCAATCGTCGAATACTCAACATGATGATTTTCCAAGATAGGGAAAGCCGCATACATCAAAGTGCGGTCTATCTTGCTCCACACCTATTTTCTGCCGCTCCGGACAAGCACTTCTGTTTATTATTTGATATAAAGGAATTTGCCATGTCTGACACCCAATCTCTGCAACAAAACGGCCGCCGCCAAAAACGAGCAGCGGCACAGCAATTTATCAACGAGTTGAAGGGGACGCATTACCCCAGCTCAAAACGTATTTATCTGCAAGGTTCTCGTGCCGATATCCAAGTGCCAATGCGTGAAATCCAACTGAGCCCGACCTTTCTCGGCGGCGATAAAAACAATCCGCAGTTTGAAGCGAACGAACCGATTCCGGTCTACGATACGTCCGGCGTTTACGGCGATGAAACCGCGGAGATCAACATCAACCAAGGCATTCATCCCTTGCGTAGCCAGTGGATTGAAGAACGGCAAGATAGCGAAGTGCTCGGTTCGGTCAGTTCCGAATATACCCAATCCCGTTTGCAGGATAGCGCCTTGGATCAATTACGTTTCCAATGGCAACGCTCGGCACGGCGGGCGAAAACAGGCAAAACCGTGACTCAGCTGCATTATGCGCGCCGAGGCATTATTACGCCCGAAATGGAATTTATCGCCATTCGGGAAAACATGGGGCGCGCCCGGATTCAAAGTGCGGTGCTCTTGCAGCAACATCCCGGACAGGGCTTCGGCGCAAACCTGCCATCCGCAATCACCCCCGAATTTGTCCGACAGGAAGTTGCCGCCGGACGGGCGATTATTCCGTGCAATATTAATCACCCTGAATCCGAACCGATGATTATCGGGCGCAATTTTCTGGTGAAAGTCAATGCCAATATCGGCAATTCAGCCGTCAGCTCCTCAATTGAGGAAGAAGTGGAAAAGTTGGTCTGGGCAACGCGTTGGGGAGCCGATACGGTGATGGATCTCTCGACCGGGCGCAATATTCACGAAACCCGCGAATGGATTTTGCGCAACAGCCCGGTGCCGATCGGCACGGTGCCGCTCTATCAAGCATTGGAAAAAGTGAAAGGCGTTGCCGAACACCTAACTTGGGACGTGTTTAAAGACACGCTGATCGAACAGGCGGAACAAGGGGTGGATTACTTCACCATTCACGCCGGCACGCTACTGCGCTATGTGCCGATGACCGCCAAACGCCTGACCGGAATTGTGTCGCGCGGCGGCTCGATTATGGCGAAATGGTGTTTGTCGCACCACCAAGAGAATTTTTTATATACGCATTTCCGTGCGATCTGCGAAATTTGCGCCGCTTATGACGTTTCGCTCTCGCTCGGTGACGGCTTGCGTCCTGGTTCGATTCAAGACGCCAATGATGAAGCCCAATTCGCCGAGCTTTACACCTTAGGCGAGCTGACGAAAATTGCGTGGGAGTATGATGTACAAGTGATGATTGAAGGCCCTGGGCATATTCCGATGCAGATGATTCAGCGTAATATGACCGAGGAATTGGAACACTGCCACCAAGCGCCATTCTATACCCTCGGGCCACTCACCACCGATATTGCTCCCGGTTACGATCATTTTACTTCCGGAATTGGTGCCGCCATGATCGGTTGGTTCGGCTGTGCCATGTTGTGTTATGTCACGCCGAAAGAGCATTTGGGCCTGCCTGATAAAGACGACGTCAAACAAGGGTTAATCACCTATAAAATTGCCGCCCATGCCGCCGATCTTGCCAAAGGTCATCCGGCAGCGCAAATTCGGGATAATGCGATGTCGAAAGCCCGCTTTGAATTCCGTTGGCAAGATCAATTCAATCTGGCATTAGACCCCGAAACCGCCCGCGCCTATCACGATGAAACCCTGCCGCAAGAATCCGGCAAAGTCGCCCATTTCTGCTCGATGTGCGGGCCGAAATTCTGTTCGATGAAAATTTCACAGGAAGTCAGGGATTATGCCGCAGCGCTCCCTGCGGAACAGCAACTGGGGCTCGCGGAAATGGCGCAACAATTTAAACGAAAAGGCGGAGAGATTTACCACATTCCGACAGATTTAAGCTAAACGCCTAAACACGGTAAACCGCACTTTTGGTTTACCGTGCCAAATAATCCAGCACCACCCGGGCATGATCTTTGGTTTTAAATTTATCAAACACCTGCTCAATCATCCCATTTTCATCAATCAAAAAACTGATCCGGTGAATGCCGTCATAGCGACGTCCCATAAATTGTTTCTCGCCCCACACCCCGAACTGCTCGGCAACCTGATGATCAGGGTCAGACAACAAAGTGAAATTGAGCGCCTTTTTCTCTTCAAAAGTACGCAATTTTGCCGGCAGATCCGGACTAACGCCCAGAATAACCACTCCCAGTTGCTCCAACTGCCGCTTAGCGTCACGCAAATCGCAAGCTTGGGTGGTACAGCCCGGCGTCAGTGCTTTCGGATAAAAATACAATAACACTTTTCTTCCGGTAAAATCATCCAAGCTGACCTGATTGCCCCGTTGATCCGCCAAGGTAAATTTCGGTGCCGCAACACCGCACTTTAATATTGATAACATCTTTACTCTCCAAAATTAGCGAAGGATACCGCACTTAAACTACCATTAAATCAAGCCGTTTTCACTTTTTTTGATTTATCTGCCGGAAAATAAAAAAACCACTTGCAAACTACGACAAATTTGGCAATCTAGAATAATCAAACGATTTCATCAATAAAGCAACAAGAAACACACAGGAGAAGTTTTATGTCGGCCAGTAACCCTTTATTTTCAGGCAGTATCGTTGCGCTTATCACTCCGATGGACAGTTCCGGCGAAGTGAATTACACCGAGTTGGAAGCGCTGGTAAACTTTCATATCGCAGCCGGAACCGATGCGATTGTTTCCGTCGGCACCACCGGGGAATCTGCGACCCTAAGTATTGATGAAAATGTTAAGGTGATTCTGAAGACCGTCGAATATGCCGCAGGGCGCATTCCGATTATTGCCGGCACCGGTGCCAACGCGACCAGCGAAGCCATTACCATGACCAAATTACTGCACGGCAGCGGTGTTGCCGGTTGTTTATCGGTTGTGCCTTACTACAACAAACCGACGCAAGAAGGGATGTACCAACACTTTAAAGCCATCGCCGAAAGTACCGATTTACCACAGATTTTATATAACGTACCGGGGCGCACCGGCAGCGATCTCAAACCGGAAACCGTAGCACGCCTCTCAAAAATCCCGAATATCGTTGGCATTAAAGAGGCAACCGGCGATGTCAGCCGCGTCAGCAAAATCAAAGAATTAGCCGGCAAAGATTTCATCGTATTAAGCGGCGATGACACCACCGGATTAGAGGCGATCAAAGCCGGCGGCGAAGGGGTGATTTCCGTCACCAACAACGTTGCCGCTGCCGATATGGCAAAAATGTGTCACTTCGCCTTAAAAGGCGACTTTGCCCAAGCCGATGAAATCAACAACCGCTTAATGGCGCTGCATAAAAACCTGTTCGTCGAATCCAATCCGATCCCGGTCAAATGGGCGTGCTACAAAATCGGACTGATCAACGAACCCTTCTTACGCTTACCATTAACCGTGTTAAGCGAAGAAGCACAGCCGGTTGTCAGCGCGGCACTTGACAGCGCCGGTTTATTAAAATAAGCCAAAAATAAAAGAGACAAAAAAGGGCTAACAAATGTTAGCCCTTTCCTTTGACATCAGAATCAATTATTGCAACAACGAAATATCCGCTACTTGCAAGAACAACTCACGCAAATTATGCAACAACGCCAAACGGTTGTGACGCAACGCCGGATCTTCCGCATTCACCATCACGTTATCGAAGAAGTTATCGATCGGCCGGCGCAGCGCGGCAAGTTGCTCAAGTGCGGTTTGATAGTCACCGTTGGCAAATAACGGTTGCAATTTTTGCTGTAACTCGGCAACCTGATCCGCAAGTGCGGTTTCCGCCGGATCTTGGCACAAAGTGCGGTTTACGCTGTTAGGCAATTCGCCTTCCACTTTCGCCAAAATATTGCTCACCCGTTTATTGGCGGCGGCGAGGGCTTCGGCGGAATCTAAGGTGCGGAAATGCGCCACCGCACGCACGCGTTTGTCGAAATCGGCAGGTTTGGTCGGACGGCGTGCCAACACCGCTTGGATCACATCCACGCTGAAACCTTCGTCTTGATACCACGCACGGAAACGACCCAGCATAAAGTCCACCACGTCGGTTACCACGTTAGCGTTAGTTAATTTATCACCGTACAATTCGACCGCACTTTGCACTAAGGTTTGCAAATCCAGCGGCAATTTTTTCTCAACGATAATCCGCAACACGCCAAGTGCGGCACGGCGCAAGGCAAACGGATCTTTGTCGCCTTTCGGATGTTGTCCGATGCCGAAAATACCGCTCAAAGTATCCAATTTATCCGCCAACGCCACCGAACACGCCACTAGGCTGTGTGGTAAATCATCACCGGCAAAACGCGGCATATATTGTTCGTTCAACGCCACCGCCACGGCTTCGTCTTCGCCGTCATGACGGGCATAATGCATGCCCATCACCCCTTGCGTATCGGTGAATTCAAACACCATGTTGGTCATCAAATCGCATTTTGACAACAAACCGGCGCGTTTCGCTTGGGTTTCGTCCGCACCGATTTGTGCCGCGATAATGCCGCTTAATTGTTCGATACGCGCGGTTTTATCGCGTAATGTGCCTAACTGCTGTTGGAACAACACGGTTCCCAAGCGCGGTAAGTTGTCTTCCAAACGCTGTTTTAAGTCGGTTTTAAAGAAAAACTCCGCATCGGTTAAACGTGGACGCACTACTTTTTCGTTGCCCTCGATGATCGCCGTCGGATCTTGCGGATTGATATTGGAAACAAAGATAAAGTGCGGTAGCAATTTGCCGTTTTTATCATAGATTGGAAAATACTTTTGGTCGCCTTTCATGGTGTAAACCAAGGCTTCCGCCGGCACAGCCAAGAAGCGCTCTTCAAAGGTGGCGCTTAACACATTCGGATATTCCACCAACGAAGTGACTTCATCAAGCAGAGCGTCTTCAATATCTGCCACACCGCCAAGTGCGGTCGCTTTTTCTTGTGCTTTTGCCAAAATCAAGGCTTTGCGCTGATTAAAATCGGCAATCACCGAACCTTTTTCCGCTAACAGCGCAGGGTACTGATCCGCGTGGCTGATTTGGAATTCACGCTCGCCTAAAAAACGGTGTCCGCGAACAGTCGTACCACTTGCCACCCCCAAAATTTCGCCGTTAATCAGCTCATCGCCCAATAATAAAGTGACGGTGTGCACCGGGCGCACAAACTGCTCGCTTTTATCGCCCCAACGCATGGTTTTTGGAATCGGCAATTTCGCCAAGGCGCTGCTAATCATACCGACCAGCAGATTTTTGGTCGCCTGCCCTTCCACCACGGCACGATAAACCAACCATTCGCCTTTATCGGTGGCGATACGCTCCGCTTGATCGACGCTAATGCCACAACCGCGCGCCCAGCCTTCCGCCGCTTTGGTCGGCTTGCCTTCCTTATCAAACGCCGCCGCAACCGCAGGCCCGCGTTTTTCCACTTCTTTGCTTGGCTGCGAAGTCGCCAAACCCAACACCTTCACCGCCAAACGACGCGGCGTAGCAAACCATTCAACGTTATCAAAGGCAAGACCCGCTTGCTTCAACTCCGCTTCCACATTGTCGGCGAACGCCGTCGCTAATTTTTTAAGTGCCTTCGGTGGCAACTCTTCTGTGCCGATCTCGGCAAGGAAATTTTGTTTCATCTTCATTTCTCTTTCTAAATGTGGGATCACCACGCTATGTATTAATATTTTATTTTATAAACTGCCGCCGCTTCTCGCACTTGCATGACACTAGAAGCCAATTGCCGTTCCAGTTCTTGTTCGGTTGGCAAATACGCAACATATTTTGAGCTGAAAATCTGTTTTCTGTCGGCAAGCACCGAATATTTCGCCACCGCTTCGCTCTGCTCGCTGCATAAGACTAAGCCGATGGTCGGGTTGTCATCTTCGCCTTTAAATTGCTCGTCATATAAACGCACATAGGTGTCCATTTGCCCAATATCTTGATGTTTTAATTTGCCGATTTTAAGATCAATCAATAAAAAACATTTCAATTTGAAATTATAGAAAACCAGATCGATATAAAAATCTTCATCATCAAATCGTACGCGCTTTTGTCGTTCGACAAAGGCAAAACCTTTACCGAGTTCCAATAGGAAATCTTGCAAGTTACTGATAATCGCCTGTTCTATTTGATTTTCTTGATAGGTTTTGTCCTGCAAATTCAAGAAATCCAAAATATAAGGATCACGCAGATAATCTTGAATGGTTTCTTTTAACGGTTCGGTTTTTTGTTCCGCTTCTTGCGTGACCAAAGCTTTATTTTGGCTTGCCAATAAACGTTCGTAATATAAAACGGAGATTTGGCGGTCTAAAGCTTTGACTGACCAATTATGTTCAATCGTTTCATTAAGATACCATTGTCTTGCAGTAGCATTTTCTACACGAATTAAACGGCGATAATGTGTCCAACTTAATTCGGGTCTCACTGAGTCCCGAATTGGAAAGGTAAGATAAAATTGACGCATTTTGCGTAAATTACGTTCGTCAAACCCCTTACCAAACATCTCTGTTAAACGTTGCGAAATCTCTTGCAACAGATATTTGCCGTATTGGGCGCGTTGTTCGCCTTGTTGTTCGTCTTCCACAATCAAACGCCCGATTTCCCAATAGCTTTGCACCATCGCGACATTCACCGCCTGCCGCACTTGTTGGCGTGCAGTGGTGATAATCTCGGCAATATTGAGGATTAATTGCTGGTTGGTCGTTTGCAGTGAATTCATAGACTTAACCAAATCGGCGTTTTAATTCATTGAGTTCAAGGATAATTTCCCCGTTTGCCAACAGCAACGCCGGAATGCCGACATAACCGTTTTGTTTCGCCTCATCAAAAGTGCGGTCACTATCGCGCAGTTTTAAAAAGCGTTTAAAATTCGCCATACTTTCAAAGATATTCACACTTTCATACGCGACCTTTAAGGCGTTTAATTCCGCTATGAAAGGCTCGGTATCAGGGCAAAGGTGTGCAAAAAACAGAACTGGTTTAGTCATATTTACCTACTTATTTATTGCCGCTTATTTTTACACCCCGGAAAACCCAAGGCTTCACGCGAAGCATAATAGGCTTCGGCAACGCCTTTGGTTAAAGCGCGAATGCGTAAAATATAACGTTGGCGTTCGGTGACGGAAATCGCTTTGCGTGCGTCGAGCAAGTTAAAACTGTGCGCCGCTTTTAAAATGCGTTCGTAAGCCGGTAACGGCAACGGTTTTTCCAATGCTAACAGCTCTTGCGCTTCTTTTTCATATTGCTCGAAGCAGTAGAATAAAAATTCGGTGTTGGCGTATTCAAAGTTATAGGTCGATTGCTCCACTTCGTTTTGGTGGAACACGTCGCCGTAAGTGGTTTTGCCTAACGGACCGTCCGACCACACCAAGTCATACACGCTGTCTACGCCTTGAATGTACATCGCCAACCGCTCTAAACCATAGGTAATCTCACCGGTCACCGGTTTGCATTCCAAACCGCCCACTTGTTGGAAATAGGTGAATTGGGTCACTTCCATGCCGTTCAACCACACTTCCCAGCCCAAGCCCCACGCGCCTAACGTCGGGTTTTCCCAGTTATCTTCCACAAAACGAATATCATTTTGGGTCGGATCAAAACCGAGCATTTTCAGGCTGTCTAAATATAATTCTTGAATATTGTCCGGTGACGGTTTAATCACCACTTGGAATTGGTAATAGTGCTGCAAACGATTCGGGTTTTCGCCGTAACGTCCGTCGGTCGGGCGACGCGACGGCTGCACATAGGCAAACGCCATCGGCTCAGGGCCTAAGGCACGCAAACAGGTCATCGGGTGCGATGTGCCAGCCCCCACTTCCATATCAAAAGGTTGCACCACCGTACAGCCCACGTTTGCCCAGTATTCTTGCAGGGCGAGAATCATACCTTGAAAGGTTTTTACGTTGAATGTCGAACTCATAGTTTTATCGCTGATTGTAGATAGAAAATGGCGGTTATTATACTTTAGAATTGCGTCATATGCTGTAATTTCTTTGGGTAAAAAAACGATCTTGTTTTAGGCAAGATCGTTTTTTCATAGGACAAATTAATCCTATTTTAACTGTGGGTCTTTACCATAATGCGGTGAATAAGGTCCATATAATAATCCGCCGTTATAGCCGCCATTGAGGAGGCGTTGAGTTGCCAAAACTGACACATCAAAGCCTTGGTCGGCGACGGTGTTGACAACTTGCTTGACTGCTGCAACCACTAACATAGCGATTACATTACCACCACCATTATTGCCTTGCTCACTGCTTGAAGCAACTGCCTGCCCGCGCCATAGCGTTGCGCCATTACGCAAATCAATCAACTTACCTTCCACTTTAACCGTCGTTATGCTATCAATCAGCACATAGCTCGAACCATAATCTGTCACATTGATGTAGAGTGCACTGTCCGCACCAAAAATTTCATGTAATTTTCGGTGTGGAATCTGCTGAATTTCATGCCCTTCATATACGCCATTATGACGGAATGTTTCATTTGCAACGGCTACCGGAAAAACATAATATCCGGCTTCAGCCAATGGCTTGACCGTATTTGCTAAAACCGCACTTCCTGCCTTGACTTCAGTCGATTGATTGGTCGGCATCAGTACTAAGATCGAACGAGGTTTACTTTCTAAAAAAGTAGAATAATCGTACGGCTCGCTGTTGCCTGCACAACCGGATAAAATTAACCCTGACAATGCTACGATAGGAATCCATAATTTTTTCATTACTTCACCCTTACTTTATTGTTTTGTAAAAAGTTTATATATTGCGCTGCTTCAGGAAAAGTGGATTTTTCCAAATTAAAATACATTTGTGATTTATTCAAATCCCCTTGTTTCGAATACAGCAACCCCAACTGCGCATACAATCCCGGTGGTACTTTTTTACCTGAACTTTCCGCACGGTTAACGATAGATTCCAACGTCGCAATTTGCTCTGTTTCGGCGGCATTACTATTCAAATAATCGTACAAACTCTTGCTATAATCATTACCTTGCCAAGCATAAATATCATTGTTTGAAGCACAACCGGTCAACAATACTGCTCCCAGCACCAAAGCCGTTTTCGATGCAATTTTCATGAAGATTGTCATCACAATACCTCTTATTTACTTGGCTTCCAAGCACCGCTTTCCAGCCCTTGAGCCAAATTATCAACGACTTCGCGAATTGCCAGACTCAATACTTTTCCATTTAGCGTAGAATCATACCCGGCAGATCCTCCGAATCCGATCACCTCGCGATTTGATAAGCTGTATTCTCCAGCTCCCTGAGCAGAATAAACCACCTCTGACGTTTCCACATCGACAATATTTAAATTCACTTTCGCATAAGCAACTTGTGATTTGCCTTTGCCTAAAATGCCGAATAGCTGGTGATCGCCAGTTGTTTTACGCCCAAATTCAGTAACATCGCCCGTAATAACATAACGTGCGCCCTTGATATTTTGGCTGATTTTTTTCAGTTTTGCTTCATTCTTAATCGCATTCATATTTGTGCGATCTAAAACCGAGAAACGCCCGCTCTGCTGCAAATCACTCATCAAAATCGTTTGTGCCTGACTACCCAGGCGATCAACGCCATCGGAGAAAATCCCATTTTGATAATCAGAACGGTTATCAAATTGCCCAATGGCAACCGGCACTTTTGCCCCTTGATAAACCGTTTGAGCGGACGCCACCCGTGGAGTTTCAATTGTTCTGGATGACTCCGTCGCACAACCTGACAATAATAGTAATACTGCCGGCACAATAAGATAGTGAGATAGTTTTTTCATATAACCTCTGATGATTTTTATTGTTAATCCATTGAAAGACATATTTATCCTTGAAATTATATAGGATCCAAAATATGCGCTGGTAACAATATGCCTCAAATAAACGAAATGCAAATCATTAAATTCAAAATCTTGAGCTAGATCCAATTTATTGTGAAATCAATCTGATATTCGGCAGAGAATATCCCGCCAATCCGATTAAATTTCTCAAATAAGATTTGATCCAGTTCAAACTTCTGAAAAAAAGCGGTTGTTCTGATGATATAATTTTTATAGATTAAACGTCCACTAGTCGGGGTGCTGCTTTTAAACATGGAAAGCGGCTGAGATGATACCCGTGAACCTGATCCAGTTAATGCTGACGTAGGAAACTATTATGATGATGTTCAATCAGACCGCACTTTCTCTTTTTTCTCCCGATTTTCTCTGTGTAAACCCCCGTTTCTTGCGTTAATTGCCGTTAGTGGTGCGCACGATGAATGCGGTGCAAATTCGCGGCTTAACCTTAGTTTTCGGCGAACAGTCGTTGTTCAATGACTTTGATTTCGATCTGCCGCTCGGCAAATGGACGGTGCTGCTCGGGCGTTCCGGCGTGGGCAAATCCACGTTATTGCGTGCGATTGCCGGATTGGAACAGCACAGCATTCGGCAAGGCAATATTCACTTTGCCCGTCCGCTAAAATTAGCCTGGCTGGCGCAACAAGATTCGCTTTATCCGTGGCTGTCGATTGTCGATAACGTGCAGCTGGAAGCCCATCTGCAAGGCAAGAAAAATGCAGCGACCCGGCAACAAGCCGAGCGGTTGCTACGTGCGGTACAAATGCAGGAGCACCAACACAAGCGTTGCTATCAACTCTCCGGCGGGCAGCGGCAGCGTGTGGCGTTGGCACGTTGCTTAATGCAGCAGGCGGATCTGATTTTAATGGACGAACCGTTTTCAGCATTGGATGCGGTCACCCGTTTACAACTGCAAGATCTCGCCTGTGAACTGCTGGCAGACAAAACCGTGCTGTTAATCACCCACGATCCGCAAGAGGCGGTGCGTTTGGCGGATCAGATTTATGTGTTGCAGCAAACCGCACAATCGCTCACCAACGCTGTTACGCCGCCGGGAAGCAAACCACGCCCGCTCAATTCCGCCAGCCTCGAATTACAACAGCAGCTTATCGCGCAATTATTAGAGGGAACAACGCCGTGAAGCAGCTGAAATCCCTCGCCAAAATCCTGCTGCTGACCGCACTTTTGCTGTTGTTGTGGCAAAGTGCGGTCAGCCTGCTGGCACTGCCGCACTATCTATTGCCTGCGCCGAGTGCGGTCGCGCAACAACTGAAAACCCACGCCCCATTGCTGTGGCAACACGCGCAAGTTACCGCACTTGAGATTTTGCTCGGCTTAACCCTCGGTTTTTTGCTTGGTTTAGGCTCTGCGCTGTTGTTGTCACTGTCCGCCCCAATCTCTGCATTTTTAATGCCGTTACTGGTGATTTCTCAGGCAATTCCGGTCTTTGCGATTGCGCCGCTGTTGGTGCTGTGGTTCGGCTACGGCATGGCTTCAAAAATCGTGATGACGGTGTTGATTATCTATTTTCCGGTCACCGCCGCCTGTTACGACGGCTTGCGCAACACTCCGCAAGCGTGGCTGGATTTAGCCCACAGTATGCAAATAAAACGTTTACCGTTGCTGTTCAAAGTGCGGTTGCCGGCGGCATTGCCCGCCTTGGCGTCAGGCTTGCGCATTGCGGTTTCGGTTGCGCCAATCGGTGCTGTGGTCGGCGAATGGGTCGGTTCATCAAAAGGTTTGGGCTATTTGATGTTGCACGCCAATGCACGCATGCAGGTCGATCTGATGTTCGCCGCCCTGCTGTTGTTAATATTAATGGCGCTGAGCTTATATTTTGTCGTCGACCGACTGTTACGCCGTTTTATTCCATGGGCGGCTCAACTCAACTAAATAAAAAAGCGAGCATAAAAAAAGAGGAAAAAATGACCATCACCCAACACTTAATCGAACAGGCACAACCGCATTGGCTGGCGTACACCCAACATCCGTTTGTGTTGCAATTGGCGCGCGGCGAACTGCCGAAAGCCAGTTTCCAGCACTACTTAAAACAGGATTATCTCTATCTGTTTCAATATAACCGCGCCTTGGCGTTGAGTCTGTTTAAGTCCGACAACTTCGCACAAATGCAGCAAGCCAATCATGCCATCAGCATTTTATTGCAAGAAATTCAACTGCATATCGGCTTCTGCCGTCAGTGGGGCATTGCCGAAGAGGAATTATTGCAAACGCCCGAATCCCCCGCTTGCGTTGCCTACACCCGTTATGTGTTGGATTGCGGCATTAACGGCAGTCTGGCGGATTTGTATGCGGCGATTGCGCCTTGCGCGCTCGGTTATGCCGAAATCGCCCGTTGGATCGCGGAACAGAAACTCAGCCCGCCGAATAATCCCTATCAAGACTGGATCGACAACTACGCCGCCGCGGATTTCCAACAAGCCGCCGCACAATTAGGCGAATTGCTCAACCAATTGTGCCGCGACTTAACCGCGAAACAACGCGCCAAAGTGCAACAGATTTTCACCACCGCCACCCGCATGGAAGTGGCATTTTGGCAAATGGGATTAGACCTTAGCTAACGATAATTCACACACTCACAACAGGAAAACACCATGAAAACCTTTTTCACCGCTCTGACCGCACTTTTACTCTTGAGCCAGCCGTTGCAGGCGAAAGAAAAAATCACGCTGCTGCTGGATTGGTTCGTCAATCCCGATCATGCCGCTTTGATTGTGGCGCAACAGAAAGGCTATTTCGCCGCCCACGATTTAACGGTTGAAATTATCGAACCGGCCGATCCCTCAATGCCGCCGAAACTGGTTGCCGCCGGGCAAGCGGATTTGGCGGTCGATTACCAACCGCAACTGCAAATGCAAGTGGCGGAAGGCTTGCCGTTGGTGCGCGTCGGCACCTTGGTTGCGACCCCGCTCAACAGCTTGGTGGTGCTGCAAAGCAGCAACATCAAATCCATCGCTGATCTGAAAGGTAAAAAAATCGGTTATTCGGTCAGCGGTTTTGAAACCAGTCTGCTGAAAGCGATGTTGGCAAAATACGGTTTAAGCGAAAAAGATATTGAAATGATCAATGTCAATTGGTCATTGTCGCCGTCGCTGATCAGCGGTCAAGTCGAGGCGGTGATCGGCGCATTCCGCAATTTTGAATTGAACCAAATGGATCTGGAAAAACAACCGGGTTTGGCGTTTTATCCGGAAGAACACGGCGTGCCGGCTTATGACGAGCTGATTTTGGTCGCCAACAAAAACAAGCTGTCCGACAAAAAATTGCGTGCCTTTCTGACCGCACTTGAACAAGCCACGATCTATCTGATTAACCACCCTGATCAAGCATGGCAGGATTTTGTCAGCTATAAACCAAATGAGTTAGACAACGAACTCAACCGCCTTGCTTGGCGTGATACCCTGCCGCGCTTGGCGCTGCGCCCGCGCGCCCTTGACGAAAACCGCTATCGGCAGATGGCGGAATTTATGCAACGACAAGGCTTAATCAAAAGCGTGCCGACACTCGCCGATTACGCCGTACAACTGAAGGATTAATTTATGCTGACCACCGATTATCTCAGCCAACTGCGCCAACGTAACCCGTTGATTCACAATATCACCAACATTGTTGTCGCCAATTATGTCGCCAATGGTTTATTGGCACTCGGCGCCTCGCCGATTATGTCAAGTGCGGTCGAAGAAATGGACGAACTGCCGCGCATTTGCAATGCCTTGGTGATTAACATCGGCACGCTGACCGCCGGGCAGGTGCAAGCGATGTTGCTTGCCGGAAAAGCGGCGAACCGCCACGGCATTCCGGTGGTGCTTGATCCGGTCGGCGTGGGCGCAACCCGCTTCCGCCAACAAACGGTGGCGCAATTGCTGCAAGCAATCCGCTTCAGCGCCATTCGCGGCAATGCCGGTGAAATGGCGTTTCTCGCCAATGTCAGTTGGCAAAGCAAAGGGGTGGATGTCGGCAGTGGCAACGCAGATTTGGATTCTATCGCAAACAAAATTGCACAACAGTATCATTGCGTGGCGATGATTAGCGGCGAAATTGATGTGATTAGCGACGGCAAACAAGTGGCGCATATTCGCAACGGCACGCCGCTGTTTCCGCGCATTACCGGCTCAGGCTGCCTGTTAAGTGCGGTCTGCGGTGCATTCTTAGCCGTCGCCGCCCAAGACGATTTTCAGGCGATGGTCGAAGGGGCAAGCGCATACGCCATTGCCGGCGAACTGGCGGCAAAAAATTTACAACCATCGCAACACGGACAATTCTATACCGCACTTTTAGATCAACTGGCGGCAGTGGACAATGCGCAAGTGCAACAACTGGCGAGGGCGGATTATGTCTAATATTGCGCAAGCTTTAACCATTGCCGGCTCCGACAGCGGCGGCGGCGCAGGCATTCAGGCGGATTTGAAAACCTTTCAAATGCGCGGCGTATTCGGCACAAGTGCGGTAACCGCAATTACCGCACAAAATACCTTAGGCGTGCACGCGATTCACCCGATACCGGTCGCCACCATTCAGGCGCAAATTCAAGCAGTCGCCGAGGATTTCGACATCTCGGCGGTGAAATTGGGCATGCTTGGCACAGCCGAGATTATTGAAGCGGTCGCCGAGAGTTTGCGCCGTTACCGCTTTCAACATCTGGTGCTTGATCCGGTGATGATCGCCAAAGGCGGAGCGGCGTTGTTACAGCAAAGTGCGGTCGCGGCACTCAAGCAGCATTTGCTGCCACTCGCTGACATTCTCACCCCCAATCTGCCCGAAGCCGAAGCCTTAACCGGCATTGAGATTTTAGGCGCAAAAAGTGCGGAAAAAGCGGCACGCTACCTGCAGGAATGGGGCGTGAAAACGGTGGTGATCAAAGGCGGACACAGCCAACATTCGCAAAGTGCGGTCTGTTGCGATTGGGTGTTTACCCCGAGCGCCAGCTTCACGCTCGAAAGCCCGCGCTACCGCACGCCGCACACCCACGGCACCGGCTGCACCTTTTCCGCCTGCATTACCGCCGAATTGGCAAAAGGGCAATCGCCGACCATCGCCGTCAAACTCGCCAAGCAATTTATTACCGCGGCAATCACCCATCCGCTGAATCTCGGACACGGACACGGCCCGACCAACCATTGGGCATTTTCATCACTGCCGATCGCAGGGCGGCGTTAAGGGGCTTACGTTGAAGGAAAAAATGACAAACATTAAGCAAATGCTTGCCGTCTATTTTATCGCCGGTACGCAAGACTGCCGTCACTTAGGCGGCTCGCCGCCGCAAGCATTATTAGCCTGCTTGGAGCAAGCCTTAAAGCGCGGTATCGGTTGTTTTCAATTTCGTGAAAAAGGCAACTTTTCACTGCAAGATCCGCAGCAAATTCGCCAATTGGCAACACAATGCCGTGATTTATGCCGACAATATCATGTGCCGTTTTTTGTGAATGATGATGTGGATTTAGCACTTGCGCTACAAGCGGACGGGGTGCACGTCGGGCAGGCGGATCGCCCGGTTCGACAAGTGATCGAACAATGCCAAGGCAAGTTATTACTGGGATTATCGGTCAATACCTTGCAGCAAGCCATCGAGAATGCCGAATTACGGGCGGTGGACTATTTCGGCGTAGGGCCGATTTTCCCCACCCAATCGAAAACCGACGCCAATGCCGTGGTCGGCTTAAATTTAATCCGACAAATTCGGCAGCGGGGGATTGAAAAACCGCTCGTGGCGATCGGCGGTATCAGCGGCGCAACCGCACTTTCGATCCGCCAAGCCGGTGCGGACGGTGTGGCGGTCATTTCGGCAATCACACAAGCACAAAACTTACAACACACAATCCGGCAGTTACAAGGACATGGGATTAAATGAAATCATTCAGCAAACAATTTGGGCCTGGCATTATCATGGCATCGTCCTGCGTCGGCGGCTCGCATATCATCGCCTCCACCCAAGCCGGCGCATATTACGGCTATCAACTTGCCTTGTTTATCATCGCGGTGAATCTGTTGAAATATCCGTTTTTCCGCTTCGCCTTTGACTACAGCGCGCTGAATAATAAAAGCGTGTTGCAGGGCTACGCCGAAAAAGGCAAGGGCTATTTATGGCTGTTTCTCGCGTTCAATCTGTTTGCCACCATGGTGAATGTTGCCGGCGGCACGCTGTTATCGGCGGTGCTGCTAACCATGTTGATCCCGTTTGAGGTGGCGTTAAACGGCTTAAATCTGATCGTACTGTTCAGCTTTTTGGCAATTTTATTCTCGCGCCAATATCCGCGCTTGGATAAAGTTTCCAAAAGCATTATGTTACTGCTGTCGCTGATTACGCTGTTGGCATTATTAATTGCCTTCGGGCGCAGCGCCCTGGCAATCAGTGCCGATTTCGCCGCCCCCTCGGCTTGGACATTGGGCGCGATTCCGTTTCTCATCGCTCTAATGGGTTGGATGCCCGCACCGATGGAATTGAGTGTCGCCAGTTCGTTATGGGTGGTGGAAAAAAGCCGCCTTGATCCGAACTACCGCCAACGCCGCTTGCTCGATTTCAACAGCGGCTATTTCGTCACCATCCTGCTCGCCTTGATGTTTATGGCACTGGGCGCAATGGTGCAATACGGCAAACCGATCCCAACCTTGGCAGGCGGACAATTTATCCGCCAATTCGTTGAGATGTACGCCCTCAGTATCGGCGAATGGACGCGCTGGTTTATGGCGTTGGTGGCATTTATCTGCATTTACGGCACCACCATCGTTGCAGTGGACGGCTACTCACGCAGCAACCAGCAAACCGTCGCTTTATTACGCCAAAGCACAGCCCCAAGTGCGGTCAGTGCACATCATGACAAAGCCCTGCGCTACTCCATGCTGTTCACCACCCTTTCCGCCTTTATCGTGATCCAGTTTTTCAGCGGCGCCATCGGCAAAATGATCCCCTTCGCCATGACCGCCTCCTTCGTCTCCGCCCCGGTATTCGCCTGGCTCAACTTCAGCCTGGTACGACAGGGCAAACGACAAAAAATTTGGCTGACGTATTTGGCATGGGCGGGGATTGTATATTTGGTAGCGATGGTGGGGGTTTATTTTTTGTATCGCTGACAATCTGCTCATTTTAGTTTATCTACAACAGAGCTAAATCGGCATAGTAGCCAAAAAGTGATCTGCTCCGCGATAAAAAAACAAAAGGACAACAACGTTGTCCTTTGAGATTGCTGACAAACTGACTTCTCTCCCTCCGCGTGCGGAGGGAGTACCATTTTTCGCAAGAAAAATGGGGAGGGAGGGGCAATATGAAAATGCAACATATTACTTTTTAAAATCATTTATGCCTCCCTCCGTCCTTCGGACACCTCCCTCCGTATACGGAGGGAGGGAAATGATTAGAGAAAGAGACTTTGTCATCAGCCTGAAAGGACAACACCTTGTTCTTTTTATCCCAACTGTCTGTTATCCCACAAACAACATCAGCAATACCGCCAATACTTGCGGTGACATGATCCGCATAAACATCACCAAAGGATAGACCGTGGCATAAGAGAGTGCTGCCGCGCCGCTGTCTTCTTTAATACCGTTGGCAAAGGCAAGCGCCGGCGGATCGGTCATTGAACCGGCGAGTAAGCCGCTTAATGTCAGGTAGTTCATTCTACCGTACACGCGGGCGACAACGCCGGTGATCATCAAAGGAACAAAAGTGATAACCGCACCGAACATCATCCATTCCATACCGTCGCCGCTGATAAGCGTATCAATGAAGTTCGCGCCGGCCTTGATTCCGACCACCGAGAGGAACAGCACAATGCCGATTTCACGCAAGGCAAGGTTGGCGCTCGGCGGCATAAACCAGTACAGTTTGCCGATACTGCCGATACGCGCCAAAATCAGAGCAACGACTAACGGGCCGCCTGCCAAACCCAATTTTAACGCCACCGGAAAACCCGGCAGTGAAATCGGTATTGATCCGACCAACACCCCTAACAGAATGCCGATAAACACCGGCAGCATTTGTACCTGTTGCAATTTTTGCTGCGCATTGCCGATCACCGCCGTCACCGCTTCAATCGCATCCAAACGCCCGACCAGATTCAATACGTCCCCGAATTGCAGGCTGGTGTTGCTGGTCGGCACCAGTTCGATCCCGGCACGGTTCAAACGCGAAATCACCACTTCGTATTTCTGTTTGATTTTCAAATCACGGATTCTCTTACCCAACGCATTTTCGTTGGTCACCACCACCCGCACCGAACGCAAATCGGTGCCACGGGTAGACAGCGATTCTTTCACCACTTCCCCGACCACCAGCTGCACCCGTTGCAAATCCGGCATATCGCCGACCAAATGCATTAAATCCCCCACCTGCACTTCGGTATCCGCGTGCGGTACAATCAATTCTGCGCCGCGTTTTAAACGTGAGCAAAGTACGTTTTTCGCCTCGAAGCCCGGAATGGCGCGAATTTTCAAGCCGCTGATATTCGGATTGGTAATTTTCACATTCAGGCTGCTCAAACTCTCTTTATCGTGTCCTGATTCTTTTTCAAATTGCTGATGTTCTTCCTCAATCTTGATTTTGAAAAACAGACGCACCAGCCAAATCGCCAATAAAATACCGCAAATCCCGAACGGATAGGCGATCGCATATGCCATCCCCATGGTTTCGGTGATATTGGTGATGCCCAGCTCCGCCAAAATCTGCTGCCCGGCACCGAGCGACGGCGTGTTGGTCACCGCGCCGGAATAGATCCCTAAAATAATCGGTAATTCCACGCCGAAACCAAGATGTAGTGCCACCACCAATACAGCCCCCAGCAACACAATCATCATCGCAAACAGATTCAGTTTTAATCCCGATTGGCGCAGAGAGGCAAAAAAGCCCGGTCCGACCTGAATCCCGATGGTATAAACAAACAGAATCAAGCCGAATTCCTGAATAAAATGCAGGGTGTGCGATTCGAGGCTCAAGCCGTATTGCTTGATAAAATGCCCGACCAGAATGCCGCCGAACAACACGCCGCCGATTCCGATTCCTATCCCCCGGATTTTTAAATGCCCCAACCACAATCCAATCACGGCAACCAGCGCAAGCAGGCTGACCGTGATAGCTATATCACTCATAACATCTCCTATTATTGAAATTTAAAAAATAAACTGCGTGTATTATACCTAGGTTAAAATGGCAAAAATTTGTTATAGTGCAAACTTTTGAAACAAAACTAAGATTTTTTATTTAAAAATTTGAGTGTGTTGTTAAACTTTTTAGCTATTTGCGAATCAAATGCTTATCCATTGTTAAATCGAAATTATTATGAACTGGCAACAAGAACTTATTGAATCGTCCGTTTGGCTGGCGCAAGCTTTTATCGGCAGCCTCCTGTTTTTAGCGGCACTGGCGTTTTTATTGATCAAAACCAGCCGCTGGGGCAAACAATTTTGGCAACTGGCCGCCGACTACATTGATCCCAAAACCAATCTCAAAGCCATTATGCTGTTTTTGGTGATCGTTTTATTATCGCTGATGGGCGTGCGCCTAAACGTCGTGATCTCGAATTGGTACAATATCATGTACGGATCGTTGCAAGACTTGAATGCACCGCTCTTTTGGCAGATGATGGCGGTATTCGGCGTGATAGCGACCATCAACGTGGTACTGGTTTTGAGCAACTATTACCTGTCGCAACGTTTTACCATTAACTGGCGCACCACCCTGAACCGCACGTTTGTCGAACGCTGGACAACAAACCGCACTTATTACAAAACGCAATACAGCTACAATCGCTTGGACAACCCCGATCAACGGATTCAACAGGATATCCAATCGTTTGTGTCCAGCTCGCTCAGTTTTTCCACCGGCTTAATCAGTGCGATCACCTCGATTATCGCCTTTACCCTTCTCCTCTGGAAACTCTCCGGCCCGATTGCACTTTCCGGCATGGAAATTCCGCACGGCATGGTCTTTGTCGCCTTCGGCTATGTGTTAATCACCTCGCTGTTTGCCTTTAAATTAGGGCGACCGTTGATTGCGCTCAATTTTTTAAATGAAAAACTCAACGCGAATTACCGTTATTCACTGATTCGGGTAAAAGAGTATGCGGAAAGCATTGCCTTTTACGGCGGTGAAAAAAGCGAACGCAACGCCTTGTTCAGCCAGTTCGAGAAAGTCATTGGTAACGTATGGCAAATCGTGTATCGCAGCCTGAAATTCTCCGGATTTAACCTTATCGTCAGCCAAACCTCGGTGGTGTTTCCGTTTTTGATTCAAGCCGGTCGTTTTTTCAGCCAGCAGATTTCGCTCGGTGACTTAATGCAAACGGTCAATGTGTTCGGCAAATTGCACGACAGCCTGTCGTTTTTCCGCACCTCCTATGACGAGTTCGCCGCTTATAAAGCCACGCTTGACCGTTTAACCGGCTTCAACAGCGCAATGCACAACGCCGAACAACTGCCTATGCCGACAATCAGCGAACACCCTAGCCATGTGCAAGTTAATAACCTGACGGTGAAAACACCGGCGCATACGCCGTTGATCAAAGGGTTGAATCTGGACATTGCGCCGCAAACCCATTTACTGATTCAAGGGCCGTCCGGCGTCGGTAAAACCACCTTGTTGCGCACGCTTGCCGGGTTGTGGGCATATGCCGACGGCGAAATTGCCGCGCCAAGCAATGCGCTGTTCCTGTCACAAAAACCGTATTTGCCGCAAGGCAGTCTGTTAGACGCGCTGTATTATCCCGACACGCCGCCGCAAAAATCAGATTACCGACACGAACAATCAGTGTTGCAAAAAGTGGCATTAGCGCATTTAAGCGATAAATTGACCGATCGCAATGAATGGACGCAGATTTTATCCCTCGGCGAACAACAGCGGGTGGCATTCGCACGGTTGTTGTTGAACCAACCGCAGATTATCTTTTTAGACGAAGCCAGCGCCAGCATGGACGAGGGTTTGGAAGACGCGATGTATCGTTTGTTACAGCAAGAGTTGCCACACAGCACCATCATCAGCGTCGGACACCGCTCTACCTTGAAGCGTTTCCATAACAGCCTGCTATATATTGAACAAGACGGCGGTTGGCGGTTAGAGTAAATTTGCGCTAAGTGCGGTTTGGACTTGGTTTGAACCGCACTTTGCTTTTGGTATTCGTTACTTTCATTCATCTAAAAATCGCTATCGGGTTTCGCCGATGGCGACTGATTTTTTTATCGCTATCGCTTTTTCGCCTTGTGGCGACTTACTTTTTTTGCTTGTCCAAAAAAAGTAAGCAAAAAAATACACCCCAATTGTAGTGCTGATCTTCGCCTTTGCTAATTTCTACGGTCAATTTGTAAACTTGCCTGCTACGCAGGCTTCGGACACGACAAATTGACCTTGAAATCTTCACGCAAACGCTCAGGCACTCCAGATGGGGAATTTAAAACCAACCGCACCGCACTTTCATTTTTCTATTTATAATTAAGTCGTTATATCTTGGGCGCATTCAATGCGCCCCTACCTTCTGTAGTAATTAAAATCTGGTATTCTGCGTCGTGTTTTTCGGGTTCCCTTGTGAACTGCCTGAGCGGGTGTGAAATTTGTAGGGAAATTTTTTTGTTTGAGCGAAGCGAGTTTGCCCGCGTAGCGGGCGCATTAAAAATTTTCCGTTAAGCAAATTCACACTAAGCGAAGATCAGCAGTTCATTAGGGTGTGCTTTCTTTTGCCTACTTTTCTTTGCACAAGCAAAGAAAAGTACGGTCGCCATCGGCGAAACCCGATAGCAACTTTAAGATGCATAAGAAAAAACCAAAGTGCGGTTCACCCCCTTGAAATCGCCCCAACCGCTCCCATATCTAGCCTAACCAAATTTTGTTTAACTAAAGAAAAACAGGAAACAACAATGAGCAATAATCAAGAAACCCGTGGTTTTCAATCTGAAGTCAAACAGTTACTGCAACTGATGATTCACTCCCTTTATTCCAATAAAGAAATTTTCTTGCGCGAACTGATTTCCAACGCCTCCGACGCAGCGGATAAATTGCGCTTCAAAGCCCTTTCCGCGCCGGAATTATACGAAGGCGACGGCGATCTGAAAGTGCGGGTCAGCGCCGATAAAGACAAAGGCACGCTGACCATCAGCGATAACGGCATTGGTATGAACCGCGAACAGATCATCGACCATCTGGGCACAATTGCCAAATCCGGCACCAAAGAATTTTTAAGCAGCTTAGGCTCGGATCAAGCCAAAGACAGCAAACTGATCGGGCAATTCGGGGTCGGCTTCTACTCTGCGTTTATCGTTGCCGATAAAGTCACGGTGAAAAGCCGTGCCGCCGGTGAAAGTGCGGTTCAAGGCGTATTATGGCAGTCTGCCGGCGAAGGCGAATATGAAGTCGCCGACATCGAAAAAGCCGAGCGCGGCACCGAAATCACCTTGCATTTGCGTGAAGACGAAAAAGCGTTTTTGGACGACTGGCGTTTGCGCCAAATCATCAGCAAGTATTCCGACCATATTGATTTGCCGGTCGAATTGCTGGTCAAAGAATTCGATGACGAAGGCAAAGAAACCGGCGTGAAATGGGAAAAAATCAACAAAGCGCAAGCCTTGTGGACACGCAATAAAGCCGACATCAGCGACGACGAATACAAAGAATTCTATAAGCACATCAGCCACGATTTCAGCGATCCGCTGCTGTGGGCGCACAACCGCGTTGAAGGTAAGCAAGAGTACACCAGCCTATTGTATCTGCCGGAAAAAGCCCCTTGGGATCTGTTCAACCGCGAACACAAACACGGCTTGAAATTGTATGTGCAACGGGTGTTTATTATGGACGATGCCGAGCAATTTATGCCGAACTATCTGCGTTTCGTCAAAGGCTTGATCGATTCCAACGATCTGCCGCTGAACGTGTCGCGCGAGATTTTGCAAGACAACAAAGTGACTGCGGCGTTGCGTAAAGCCCTAACCAAACGCGCCTTAGGCATGATCGAAAAATTGGCGAAAGACGAAGATAAACAAAAATACCAAAACTTCTGGCAGGCATTCGGTTTGGTGCTGAAAGAGGGCTTGGCGGAAGATCACGCCAACCAACAAGAGATCGCCAAACTGTTGCGTTTCGCTTCCACTCACAACGACAGCAGCGAACAAACCGTATCGTTGGAAGACTATGTGGCGCGCATGAAAGAGGGGCAAAAAGCGATTTACTATATCACCGCCGACAGCTACATCGCCGCCAAAAACAGTCCGCACTTGGAGCTGTTCAATAAAAAAGGCATTGAAGTATTGTTACTGTCCGACCGTATCGACGAATGGGTGTTGGGCTACTTCAACGAATTTGACGGCAAGCCGCTGCAATCGGTCACCAAATCCGACTTGGATCTGGGCGATTTAGCCGATAAAGAGCAGGAAGAGAGCTACAAAGCGCAAGATGAAGAATTCGGTTCATTTATCGAGCGCGTAAAAGGCTACTTGGGCGAGCGCGTGAAAGACGTGCGCTTGACTCACCGCCTGAGCGATACGCCGGCGATTGTCTCGACCGACAACGATCAAATGACCACGCAAATGGCAAAACTGTTCGCCGCCGCCGGGCAACCGGTGCCGGAAGTAAAATATACCTTTGAGCTGAATCCGGAGCACGCACTGGTCAAGAAAACCGCCGACACCAGCGACGAAGCGCAATTCGGCGAATGGGTTGAACTGCTGTTCGATCAAGCCATGCTGTCCGAACGCGGCACGTTGGAAAATCCGACGGCGTTTATTAAGCGCATGAATTCCCTGTTCATTAAATAAAATTTTTCGGCAAGGGTAATTTTTTGTAAAAAAAAACAATTCTTTGTGATTTTGATAAAATAGTGTAGCCGTAACAATCGTTATGGCTATCTTATAATATTTCTTAAAAGAGGAGTTTTTTATGAAAAAAGTCATGCTAGCCGCTGTATTAGGTCTATTTGCCTTTTCTGCCAATGCCGCCGATCTGGATCCGCAGTGTGACGCATATTTCAAAGCGGTTGACGAATATGTGGAAAAAGCACCTGACGCCATCAAACAACAAATGGAAGAAAGTAAAAAGCAAATGGCCGCTATGCCGCTAGCCACACAAAAAATGGCGTGTGAACAAGCACTGGAAGCATTGAAACAAATGCCGAAAATGTAATTTCACCGCTATCGTTTTAAACGGCCCGAAGTGCGGTCAGATCAATCTGTATCTGACCGCACTTTTATGTTGCTCAAATGAAAATTTAAAAATAGGTATAACGCACCAAATGGAAAAACACCGGGGCGGCAAACAGCACCGAATCGATCCGATCCATAATGCCGCCGTGCCCTGAAATCATCACGCCCCAATCTTTGGCGCCCATGCTGCGTTTGACCGCCGACAGCGACAAACCGCCGAGAAAGCCGCAAATCACAATCACCAACGAAAACAGTGCCGCATAACCGATACTGAACGGGGTGATCCACCAAAGTGCGGTACCGACCGCCACCGCCAATGCGCCGCCGCCCAGCAAGCCCTCGACGGTTTTACTCGGGCTGACTTTCGGCGCCAGTTTATGCTTACCAAACAGCTTGCCGACCACATACTGAAATACATCACTTAACTGCACCACGATTAACAGGTACATCAACAACAGCAAACCTTGCCCCTCGAATTCCAAATCCGGCAGCAGCAACAGTGCCGGCGCATAACTGAGGCAATAAACCGTCAACATCATGCCCCACTGGATTTTGGTGGTGCGCTCGAAAAATGCCTGCGTATCGCCGGATAACGCCTGAATCGCCGGCAGAATCAAAAAGCCGTACACCGGCAGGCACATCACGAACAACCCGTACCATTCGATACCAATCAACCAATATTGCAGCGGAATGGCGACATAAAAACAGAACACCAACGCCCAATAATCGGCACGGCGGGTCGGGGTTAGGGTGATAAATTCGCGCAGCGCGAAAAACGAGAGCAAGCCGTATAACACCAAGGTCGCCACTTTGCCGAAGATAAAGCACAGCACCAAAATCGCCACCATGCTCCACCACGCGTTAATCCGATGATTCAGATTATCAATCACCTCGCCGCTTTTTTTATACGCCAGCCAACGCCCGATCAGCGTCGCGATCAGCAATAATGCCAACATCCCGCCCAACACCCACCAAAATTTGCCCGGAATACGGTTAAGCGTTTCAATCAATACATTCCACATCGTCAACTCCTATTTTGCTGATAGCAGCGGTTGCGATAAGGCAATCACCGCTTGTCTGGCTTGACGTAAAAATTCGGCTTTATCCCAATTCGGATCGCATGCCAACGGCTCGCCAAAAGTGACCGTACAGCCGAACGGCAGCGGTAAAAACGCGCCTTTCGGCAAGCTGCGCCGGGTATTGTCCAAATAGACCGGCACGAGTTGCAACTGCGGGTAACGTTGGCTCAAATGGTACAAACCGGCTTTAAATTCCGCCGGTTCATTTTCCAGCGAACGGGTGCCCTCCGGAAACAGAATCAACGAATCGCCCTGCTCAAGTGCGGTATACAACGGTTGCAGCGGATCATCGCTTTTGCCTTCGCGATCAATCAGCACCGCATTCAAAGCGCGTTTGGCAATCAGCCCGCGCAGTCCGCTTTTATCCCAATAATCTTTCGCCGCCACCGGGCGAATCTTGGCGCGATATTCCGCGGCGAAAGACGACCAAATCGCCAGCGTGTCTAAATGGCTGGTGTGATTGGCAAAATAGAGCCGTTGCTGCGCACTTGGGCGATTGTTGCGCCAATAGGGATACGCCCCGATCAGCAATTTGGTTAGTGCCGCTAATAAGTTGGCAATCATTGTGACCTCGCTTGTTGCGCCAATTCGGCAGAAATCCGACGGGTGCGTAATACGCAAGTCAGCAATGAACCGAGCACAATCGTCAGTAATGCCAAGGATAAGACATATTGGCTTTGCCATTGCAGCCATTCAAATGCGCCGAACAGGCAAGCGGCGGTTAAGACCGCCATACGTTGCTGTTTTGCCATTGGGCCGCTAAAACGTTGCTCCAATCCCAACGAGCCGCCGAGTACACGGATATAGGCGGTAATCACCGCCAACAGCGCGCCCAACCATCCGAGCCATGCCAGCCCGACGGCAAAGCCGAGTGCCAGAATCAACACCGAATCCGCCACCCGATCGGGAATTTCATTATACAACGCGCCGTTGGCGGTTTTTTTACCGCCTTCCACCGCCACCATGCCGTCGAATAAATTGCACAGTAAGCGCAGTTGGATCAAAAGTGCGGTCAGGATCAAGCCGAAAGTATTGGGTAAAAACGCCAGCAATAATGCGCCGAGTAAGGCAAATACGATACTCAGCAGGGAGATCTGATTCGGGGTCGGGCTGTTGCGTTGCGCCAGTTTTTTGGCGAACGCCTGCGCCCAGCGGCTGTTACGCGTTGCAAGTGGACGGCGGTTTTTCTCGCTTGCTGTCATATGTTGTCCTTATTTACATGATAAATACGCTGTTTTGTCAAGTTAGCAAAATTCATCTCATGTTGCCAAGCAAAAAGTTGCGGCGCTGGTTCATTATCTTGTTGTAAAAAATAAGCAAGATAAAACGGCAATTCGTCGCTAAAAAACAACTTGCCCGGCGGTGCATAAGCGCATTCGATTTGCAACCTTTCCGGGCGGTGGATCACCGAACGCAGTTTGACAATGCCGACCCCTTGCGATTTCAGCACCGCTTCGCGTAAGCACCAAGTGCGGTAGAACGCCGCTTCAGCATCCGGCTGCTCAGCAAACCACTGCTGTTCGGCAGTGTCGGCATAAAAACGGATCAAGCCGTTAAAGTTTCGCACTTTTTGCGGACTTTCGATATCAATCGCGACCGCACTTTTGTCGTTTTCTCCCATCGCCAATATCACAGCCACCCAATCGCCGGAATGGCTGATATTAAAATCCAAGTGCGGTATATCAGTAAAATAGGGGCGACCGCTGGCGGTGCGTTGAATCCGCTCCAATAACGAAAGCGGTTGTTGAACATGTTCTAATAATTTTGCCAATAAAAAATGTGCCAAAATACTACATTGCCGCCGCTGTTGCCGACGGGCATTGCCCGTCTCTACCCGCTGCAAAAACGCCTGCGGCAGATATTGCCGCAACACCGCACTTGACGGCAGATCGGCGATATTGCCCCAGATGACCGCACTTTGAACTTTTTGCATGCATTCCCCCAATTGATTAATGACAAGTTGCTTGGCTTTGTTTAGACTAGCCTCTTATTTACAAAATAACAATCCGTTATCCGATATGAACAGCACATCTTCCGCCCCGTCCGTAACAAGCTGGCGCGCCTTAATTAAACTTACCCTGCCGATTGCAATGGGCTATTACGCCGCCGGCATTGCTTACGGCATTCTCGGTGTCAGCGCGGGTTTACCGCTGTGGTTGGTGGTGCTGATGAGCGTGTTTGTTTACACCGGCGCCGGGCAATATGCCGCGCTGCCGCTGTTCGCCGCTGCCGCCGGCTTTTTTCCGATTGTGATTAATACCTTCCTGATTAGCCTGCGCCAAATTTTCTATACGCTGGCACTGCATGCCGATTTGCCGAAACGCGGTTGGCGGCGTTGGTACGGCACGTTTTCGATCACCGACGAAAGCTACGCCTTGGTTTCCACCCAGCCGCCGGCGAACCGTGCAATCCAGATGACACAAATCAATTTTTTATGTCAGTTTTACTGGGTCTCGGCTTCGCTGTTAGGCGGCTTACTCGGTGCGGAACTTGCCGATAGCATACCGCACTTGTCGTTTGCGCTGCCTTGCCTGTTTATTATTTTGGCTTATGAACAATATCGCCAAGCGCGCCAGATCTTTCCGATTTTCCTGGCGCTGATTGCCTTCGCGGTTGCAAAAATGTTTGCTGCGGATTGGCTGATGTTAGCCGCGATTCTCGTGAGTATCTTAGTGATTTTGGCACGTTATAAATTAGCCTTGCAACAACAAGGAGAACAGCATGAGTAATTGGCAATTCGTTTTGACCATGTTCGGCATGGCAATGGCGATTTTCACTTGCCGCGCCCTGCCGCTGTTTTTGCCGCAACGTTGGCTGCAATTGGGCTGGCTGCAACATTTGAACCGCACTTTACCGTTGTGCATTATGCTGATTCTGCTGTTCAGCAGCCTGACGGTTCCCAACGATTTTTCAGCGGCGTTGCTCGACAGCGTGCGCGAATTGTTGGCGCTCAGTGCCGTATTAGCCAGTTATATCTGGCGGCGTAATATGCTGTTGAGTGTGGTGATCGGCGTGCTAGGCATTAATTTGTTATATTGGCTGATTTAAAAAATGCCGGGCAATTTGCCCGACAGCGTTTCATCTCGCATTAACATCGACCGTTACAGCTTGGTTTTCACCGTTAACATCTTATGCAGCCGGGTTAAATCGCTTTCATTCAATGTGCCTGCCAATTGGCGCAATTGCAATTCCAACAATAAATAGTTATAACGTGCCGACGCCAGTTGGCGTTGCGCTTCATGGCGGGTGCGGGTGCTGGTCAATACGTCCAAAATGGTGCGAGTGCCGGCATTATAACCCGACAACGTCGCCTGATAGGCACTCTCCGATGAACGCACATATTGCCGATAGGCTTTGATCGAGCTGGACGACGCATTCAGGCTGTTCACGGTTGAACGGATATTGCGCACCAGATCACGATAAGTCGATTCCAAGCCTTCGGCGCTGCTGACAAAAGCCTGTTGCTGCTGACGCACGCGTGAGCTGGTTTGTCCGCCGGTATACAGCGGTATCGCCACTTCCACCCCGATCGTGGCTTGATCGACATTGCGATCCGGAATGCCGTAATTGCTGGCAATCGGCATGCGCGAATTGGTATGGGTTAGCCCGGCAACCAAATTGACCGTCGGTAAATAGGCGCTTTCCGCTACTTTAATCCCCTCTTTCGCCAGCGCTTTGCCCATTTTGTAATAGGTTAAGGTCAAATTTTGTTGTTCGCCCTGCGCAATGTATTGCTGCGGATTGGCATAAGTCTGGGTTTTAAATTTTTTGGTATTCAGCTTATTTATATCCGACGGATACTGCCCGGTGATCTCATATAAGGCTTCGACGCTGTTATCGACGTCATTTTTCGCCATGATCTCATTGGCGATCACGCTGTCATACTGCGCTTGGGCTTCGTCCACATCGGTGATCGCCACCAGACCCACCTGATACAGCTTATTGGTATCGCTGAGCTGGCTGTAAACCGCTTTTTTCTCCGCCTCCACCGAATTCAGGGTTTCGATACTGTTCAGCACCGAAACATATACCGTCGCCACGCGATACAATAAATTTTGCTGCGCCGCCTGATAAGCAACTTCCGCCTGCTGCGCGGTTTTTTCCTGCAATGACAGATTGCGCCACAAACTCATATCGAATAAGGCTTGTCTCAGATTCAACCCGACGCTAAAAGTGCGGTTCTGGCTGAAACTGTTGTTATAGCCGCTGTTATGCCGGGTGCCGTGGTCGACATAACGGCTGGCGCCATAGTTGGCATTGGCACTCAGTTGCGGCAACAATGCTCCTTGCGCCTGATGTTTTCCTTCGATAATCCGTTGGCTGTCGGCATAGGCTTTTTTCACCACCGGGTCACTGTTTTTCGCCTGTTCGTAGGCCTCCAGCAGCGAGGCTGCCCCCGCCTGCTGTGCCAGCCCTAACGTTAACACTGACAACAACAATGTCATTTTTTTCATTTTTCTTCTCCACTAAATGATCGTTCATTCATTTTACCGAAAAGCCACTGCAAAAAAAACCGTTAATTTGTTAAACTAGCGGCTGGCAAAACCGCACTTTTATAGCTGATAAGGAACCTAGCATGTCTATCGAACATTTTTCCGCCGCCGATTTGGAAATCCAACAACAGGATTTGGTTTACGACGGTTTTTTCAAACTGTATAAAATTCAATTTCGTCACAAACTGTTTGCCGGCGGCTATAGCGGTACGGTGACCCGCGAATTGCTGTATAAAGGCGCCGCCTCGGCGGTGATTGCTTATGATCCGCTGCGTGATCAGGTGGTGTTGGTCGAACAAGTGCGGATCGGGGCATATGTTGCCGAAAGCAATCAATCACCGTGGCTGTTGGAATTAATCGCCGGCATGGTGGAGGAAAACGAGCAACCGTTAGCAGTGGCGCACCGGGAAGCGCAAGAAGAAGCCGGCGTGATTATTCAGCAAATGTTACCGGCGCTCAGCGTGTGGGACAGCCCGGGCGGCGTATTTGAGCGTATTCATCTGTTTGCCGGCAAAGTCGATACGGCTCAAGCCGGCGGTTTGCACGGGCTGGCGGAAGAACATGAAGACATCAAAGTGCATGTCGTCAGCCGCGAACAAGCCTATCAATGGGTGGAAAACGGTCAAATCGACAACAGTATTGCGGTGATTGGATTACAATGGCTGCAACTGAATTATCAACGTTTGCAAAAACAGTGGTTATAGCCCGATAAAAAGTGATATATATCTATATTTTCGCCATTTGTTTACACTAAAATGTGCGCCTACTAGCATTTTTAATATAAAAATACTGACATTTTTATCAAAAACAGTATCTTATCAGTTACAAATTATTTTTATTTTTTATAAAATTTGTTGGTATATTTTGAGAACGACTTTTTTACACCATTCGGACAGTACGCCGGTGCGGTTTATTCAAGTAACCGATCCCCATCTGTTTGCCGATAAAAAATCCGAGCTATTGGGGATTAATACCTTTGATAGTTTCGCTGCGGTGTTATCCGAAATTAAGCAAACACCCTTTAACTTCGAGTTTGTCTTGGCTACCGGGGATTTGGTGCAAGACAGCAGCTTGGAGGGATACCGCTATTTCAGCGAGGAGATTACACGGCTGCAAAAACCGGTGTTTTGGATTCCGGGCAATCACGATTATCAGCCGCATATGGTCGATGTGCTCAATCGGCAGTCCGACTATATTTCTCCGTTGAAACACATTATCGTTAACCAGCGTTGGCAAATTCTCATGCTCGACAGCCAGGTGCTGAATGTGCCGCACGGCTATTTAAACCAGTACCAACTGGATTGGCTGCTGGCAAAACTGGAACAATATCCGGATTTGTACAGCGTGGTGGTGCTACATCACCATATTGCGCCGACCCGTTCCGCTTGGTTGGATCAACATAACCTGCGCAACACCTCCGAATTTTTAAGCTGTCTGAACCAACATCAACGGATCAAAGCGATTGTCAGCGGGCATATTCATCAGGCAATGGATATCCAATGGAATAACTACCGCATTCTGACCACGCCATCGACCTGCATTCAGTTTAAATCCGACAGCTATCACTTCAGTTTGGGGGCAATGCCGCCGGGTTGGCGTGAATTTGAGCTGTATCCTGACGGCACATTAAAAACACAAGTGAAACGCATTAAAGAAAATTTATTCACGCCGGATTTTAATATTTCAGGTTATTAAAACAAACGGCAAAACGCAAAGAGCGGTTATCGACCCGAATGGATAGATAACCGCTCTTTTGTATATGCCGCCGATTTGAAACGGCTTATTTAAACAGCGTCCGTTGGCGTGAACGTGTCGGCTTGACTTGGCTGATCAGCACTAATCCCAACAGCAAAATATAAGCGGCAAAAATCACAATTAACCACTGCGGCATGGCAAAGCCCAAAAATGACCATTGCAATTCGCTGCAAGAACCGTAAGCTTCGAACATTTGCGGCAACCATTTATTCAACGGTAATGTCGTTGGAAACTCCACCATCAACGGGCATTGGTTCCACGGTGCCGGATCCAATTGATAGTCGGTGTGTTGCAACGCTAACAGTAATCCTTTTACCGCACTGAACAAACCGATTGCCAATGCTAATAAACGGATTAACAACAAGCGCGGTGCCAACATCCCGATTAATGCGGCGAGCGCAATCCCCAAAAATGCAACCCGTTCATAAATGCACATTACACAAGGTTCGAGCTTCATCCCGTGTTGAAAGTATAAACCCGTTGCTTCAAACGCCAGGCACGAAAGCAATAACAAAAACCAGCTGCCGCGGCTAAGAGAAACCTGTTTTAAATAATTGAGCATTCGCTTTCCTTCTTATGTTGTAACAATCCAGCCGACACTTTCAAACCAAATCATCAATTTTGGCAACAATAATTCTACGGATACTAACCCAACCAGCGATAAAACGATAGTATAAGGTAATGCCATGTAAACCATTCGTCCATAAGATAAACGAATTAACGGTGCAAATGAAGACGTTAGTAAGAATAAGAAAGCGGCTTGTCCATTCGGCGTTGCGACCGACGGCAGGTTGGTACCGGTGTTAATCGCCACCGCAATCAGCTCAAACTGCTGTTGGGAGATCGTGCCTGCCATTAATGCCGCTTTAGCTTCATTGATATACACCGTACCGACGAATACGTTATCAGAAATCGCAGATAATAGCCCGTTAAAGATATAAAATAACGCTAGCTGGGTTTCTTCGGAGGCATGCAATACAAACTGGATAATCGGTTGAAACAAGCCTTGATCGATAATCACCGACACTACCGCGAAAAATACCACCAATAATGAAGCAAACGGCAGCGCATCTTGGAACGCCTTACCCAAAGCATGCTCTTCGGTGATACCGCAAAATGCCGTGGCCAAAATAATTACGCTTAATCCGATTAAACCGACTGCCGCCAAATGGAATGCCAAACCGCAAATCAACCAGATCCCAACCAATGCCTGGACATACAATTTGGCACGATCCTGTTCGGTCAATTTTCGGCTCCGCTCCCGTTCATAACGCGCCAGCACCACCCAGACTTTTTGCGGCAAACGTTGCCCGTAACCGAACACTTTGAAGCGTTCCAACGCCACGCAAGTCAACGCACCGCAACACAAAACGGGTAACGTCACCGGCAGCATACGCACGAAAAACTCACCGAAGCCCCAGTCTGCCTGAGCAGCAATAATCAAGTTTTGCGGCTCGCCCACCATGGTCATCACCCCGCCAAGTGCGGTACCGATCCCGGCATGCATCATCAAACTGCGTAAAAAGCTGCGGAATTGCTCCAAGGTATTACGCGACATATCAATTTTTTGATCGTTGAAAATATCGTCGGAATTATCATCGAAGGTATAACCGGAAGCCACTTTGTGATAAACCGCATAGAAGCCGGTGCCGACGCTGATAATCACCGCCACCACGGTCAAAGCGTCAAGAAACGCCGATAAAAAAGCCGCGCACAGGCAAAATGCCAGCGAAAGGCGCAACTTGGAATGAATGCCTAATAACAGTTTAGTGAAAATAAACAACAACAACTGCTTCATAAAGAAGATCCCCGCCACCATAAACATCAACAGCAGCAAGACTTCAATATTCGCCATCACTTCGTGCATAATTTGGTTCGGCGTGGTCATGCCGATAAAAATAGCCTCGATGACCAACAAGCCTCCGGCTTGCAACGGATAACACTTTAACGCCATTGCCAAGGTAAAGATAAATTCCGCAACCAACAACCAACCCGCCCAAAAGGGACTGATCGCATAATAAACGATCGGATTTACAATCAAAAATCCCAAAATACACGCTTTATACCAATCCGGTGTTTTTCCTAAAAAATTACGCAAAATCGCACGACTGTAATTCATGTTGTTATCCCAACTTTCTTTTTAATTTAAATATGATAAGACATTAAGCTCTATTGTAATCAAGATACGCAAAAAGGATAATGCTGTTATAATCCGATGTGGAAAAATGCTAGCTAAATCACATTTTACCGCCGCTAACCTTCGATTATTTCGCCACTTTGCCGATCTTCAAAAACCAACGAGACCGAATTGACACAAAAACGTAACCCGGTCGGCGGCGGACCGTCGTCAAAAACATGCCCTAAATGCGAATCACAGTTGCCGCAGCGAATCTCCGTGCGATGGCGCCCCAAACTGTAATCGTCCAGATAGCGAATCGCCTGTTCCGACACCGTTTGGTAAAAACTCGGCCAACCGCAACCGGCATCAAATTTGGTGTCCGATAAAAAAAGCGGTGTATCGCATAATAAGCAACGATACAGCCCGACACCCTGCTGCCGTAATAATTTCCCGCTAAACGGCAATTCCGTGCCTTGCTCGAGGCAAACCCGCCGCTGTTCGGCGTTCAACCGCGCTCTTGTTTTCATCCTTTTCCCCGTTAATATCGAAACCTGAATTCCGTCTCATTCTAAAACAAAATACAACAAAATATCTCGATTTTCTGCCCCTATACCCGACATTCATTATCTGCTATATTTTTTTCGCTATCTTGACTTGCCTCAAGAATTTGTTGTTTCGAAGCAAGGCAAACCTGTGATATACTTCACAGAGTTACATGAAACCGCTATAACGCACGAAAATGAAACAAAATGTAACGTTTTTAGGCGAAATAGCAGCTAAATGTAGTAATTTTGTTAAACTTAATCAAGGGTAAAAATCTCATGGCAATTAAAATTGGTATTAATGGTTTTGGCCGTATCGGTCGTATCGTTTTCCGTGCAGCTCAACAACGCGATGACATCGAAGTTGTTGGTATCAACGACTTAATCGACGTTGATTACATGGCTTATATGTTGAAATACGATTCTACTCACGGTCGTTTCGACGGTAGCGTTGAAGTGAAAGACGGCAACTTAATTGTTAACGGCAAAACCATTCGTGTTACCGCTGAACGTGATCCTGCGAACCTGAAATGGAACGACATCGGTGTTGATATTGCGGTTGAAGCGACCGGTTTATTCTTAACTGACGAAACCGCACGCAAACACATCACTGCCGGCGCTAAAAAAGTGGTTTTAACCGGTCCGTCAAAAGATAACACCCCAATGTTCGTTAGCGGCGTAAACTTCGGCGAATATGCTGGCCAAGATATCGTTTCCAATGCTTCATGCACCACTAACTGCTTAGCCCCTCTGGCTCGCGTTATTCATGAAACTTTCGGTATCAAAGACGGTTTGATGACCACCGTTCACGCCACCACGGCAACCCAAAAAACCGTTGACGGCCCTTCTGCAAAAGACTGGCGCGGCGGTCGCGGTGCGGCACAAAACATCATCCCTTCTTCAACCGGTGCCGCCAAAGCGGTCGGTAAAGTATTGCCGGCATTAAACGGCAAACTGACCGGTATGGCGTTCCGTGTTCCGACACCGAACGTGTCTGTTGTTGACTTGACCGTTAACCTGGAAAAACCAGCTTCTTACGAGCAAATCAAAGCGGCAATCAAAGACGCAGCCGAAGGTAAAACCTTCAACGGCGAATTGAAAGGCGTATTGGGTTACACTGAAGACGCCGTTGTTTCTACCGACTTTAACGGTTGTGCCTTGACTTCCGTATTCGATGCGGATGCAGGTATCGCATTAACCGACACTTTCGTGAAATTGGTTTCTTGGTACGATAACGAAACCGGTTATTCAAACAAAGTATTAGACTTGGTTGCTCACATCGCTAAATAATTGCGCTGTTAAGCCACCCCATTCATACCGCACTTTCGGTTCAACACCAAAGTGCGGTATTTTTTTGCCTAAAGCCTAAACCTAAAAATAGCCAGCCGTTTTCCCGCTAATAATCAATACCAAAAAACCTCGCCAAAAATATGACAAGGTTTTGTGCTCTTTAATCTGGCTTAGTTTTAAGCCACTTCCGAATCCGGATCGCCGTTGGCAATCGGTTTTAACATCAGGAAGAAGGCAAGGGTAACCGCAATGGTAATTGCAAAGCCGACATAGACTGCCGTTTGATATTCTAAGCCAAAGCCAATCGGCGCATAAGCAAGGAAGGTCGAACAAACGGTGGTCATAAAGATCGCCGGAATGGTACATACCCAGTGGAATTTATTGTAACGGTATAAGTACGCCGCAGCCACCCACAACATCACCGTTGCCGTGGTTTGGTTCGCCCAACCGAAATAACGCCACAGGATGGAGAAGTCAACTTTTGATACCATAAATCCGACCGCAAACAGTGGAATCGCAATCATCAACCGTTTGGCTATATTGCGTTGATCCATGTGGAAGAAATCGGCAATCAACAAACGTGCGGCACGGAAAGCAGTATCGCCGGAAGTAATCGGCAGAATCACCACGCCTAACACCGCCAAAATACCGCCGAATACGCCCAGCATACCGATTGCAGAGTCATATACCACTTTCGACGGCGTACCGGCGGCAATCGCCGCATTCATCGCTTCGGAAGATTCGTAAAAACTCAAACCGACCATACACCAGATTAAGGCAATCACCCCTTCGCCAATCATCGCACCATAGAAAATAAAACGGCCTTCTTTTTCATTTTCGGTACAACGTGCCATTAACGGAGATTGCGTTGCATGAAAGCCGGAAATCGCACCACAGGCAATGGTGATGAACAATAACGGCCAAATCGGCAGCTCTTTCGGATGTAGGTTTTGCAAGAAGGTGCCAAAATCAACATCCATACCGACCGTTCTGAAGAACGGAATACCTTCGAAGATTAAACCGAACAGCATGCCGATGGTCATAAACAGTAACAACGCACCAAAAATCGGATAAACACGACCAATAATTTTATCAATCGGCACTAACGTCGCGACGATGTAGTAAACAAAAATAATACCGGTCCAAATCATCAAGATTTGCGCATTGTTCGTACCGGCGCTTTCGTTAACCGCCCCTGCGCCAACCGCACCGGAATTCAGGATATCACCGGTAATGTTGGTTAACAGCGATGCCGGGCTTGCCACGAACACCACGCCGACCAACAACAGCAATAGAATTGCCAAGATATTCATAAAGTGTCTAATCGGCTGTCCCAAGTATTTTCCGGCTAAAAACGGAATATTGGCGCCCTTGTTACGAATACTGAGCATTCCGCAGAAATAATCATGCACCGCACCGGCGAAAATACAACCGAAAACGATCCACAACATTGCCACCGGACCGTATAACGCCCCCAGAATCGGACCGAAAATCGGCCCGGTTCCGGCAATATTCAGCAACTGGATCAACCAAATTTTTTTCTTTGACATCGGCACATAATCGCACCCGTCAGCCATATGGTGTGCCGGGGTGGCACGGGACGGATTGATTTTGAAGATACGCTCAATAATCGAACCGTAGATGAAATAACCAGCGAGCAACAAGGCAACGCAGAGAAAAAACCATAACATAGTAAGCACCTCAAAAATTGGACATATTAGGGTGCGGGCATTCTATCAGAATTTATGCCGAGTGAAAGAAATGTAAAAAAATATTGAATAGTTTTATGCCAGAAATGTGATAAAAAACACAATTTACCCAGACTGCAGTGCAAGAAACGGACAAATAATCATGTTCTTCGCTTGAGTTTCTGTTTTTAGCGCCTCTGACCAAGGGACATCATCTTCGCTCAGTACGCAAAAAACACTGTAGATCGCGCGATCAAGATAAGAAAAAAACCTGCTTCAGTTAAAGCAAACCAAAGCAGGGCTATTATCAATAGTAAAACAATAACAAGCTATTTATTTTCGCTTGGTGGTGTTTTCTTCTCTAATTCCGGATCTTGTCTGACGATCGGCACACAACGACGGCAACCGCCGCCCTGATCCGCGCCCACCTCTTTACAAAACGCGTCGTATTTATCCAATGCACGTTTAAACCAGCTTTTTTTCTGTGGTGCACTCTTTGCTTCTGTCATTTTGCCTCCTGAATAAAGAATTGAGCAACGCCAATTAATCGCGGAAATTATTAAATTGGAACGGTTGCCCCAACTCCGCGCCTTTGACCAGTTGAATCACCGCTTGTAAGTCATCGCGGGATTTGCCGCTCACCCGCACTTGATCGCCTTGAATTTGGGTTTGCACTTTGATTTTGGCGTCTTTCACCAACTTGGTGATTTTCTTCGCCATCTCGCTTTCAATCCCTTGTTTGATTTTCACTTCTTTGCTGTAAATTTTGCCGCTGTGCTCAAACTGTTCGTCAATATCCAACGAATTATGCTCGATACCGCGTTTAATCATGGCGTTGCGCAAAATATCCAACAACTGTTCGACCTGAAAATCCGACTCACTGCTGACTTTGATTTTGACCTCTTTTTCATTCAGCTCTATCGTGGCGTGTACGTTTTTGAAATCCCAGCGGTTGCTCAAATCACGGTTGGCATTTTCCACCGCATTGCGCACTTCGTGTGCGGTTACCTCGGATACTATATCAAAAGAAGGCATACTCTCTTTCTCCTCAATCTCAAATTTATGCTCAAATTTATGGTTTTTAATATTTATAACGTTTGCAAACGTTGATTGGCGTCTAATAATAACAAAAGTGCGGTCAAATCGCCGTGATTAATCACCACTTGCGCCTGCCGCTGCACTTTCGGTTTGGCATGGAACGCAATGCCCAAACCGGCTTGCGCCAACATCGGCAGATCATTTGCGCCGTCGCCGATCGCAATGGTCTGTTGCTTGCTTAAACCAAATTGTTCACGCAAACGGTTAAGGGTTTGCGCTTTAACGTTTGCGTCCACCACCTGCCCGATCACTTGCCCGGTCAATATGCCGTCGATAATTTCCAGCTGATTGGACACCGCTGCGTCCAGCTTTAAGCGTTGTTTTAAATAATCGGCAAAATAGGTAAAGCCGCCTGAGGCAATTGCGATACGCCAACCGTGCCGTTGCAACACTTGCAACAACCGCTCCAAGCCCGGCATGAGCGGCAATGTAGACCGCACTTGCTGTAAAATCTGCTCCGGCGCGCCTTGCAATGTGCCGACCCGACGGCGCAAGCTCTGCTCGAAATCCAATTCGCCGCGCATTGCCTGTTCGGTGATTGCCGACACCAACTCGCCGCTGCCAGCCAGCTTGGCAATTTCATCAATACATTCGATTTGAATCGCGGTGGAATCCATATCCATTACCAATAAACCCGCCGTTTGCAACTGCACTTCGCCGTTTAACGGTGCGAGATCGCAGCCCAGTTGATTGGCGATATTGCGCCACTCTGATTGATAATCGCCTTTTAGGATCACCGCCAGCGTCTGCTCGCTCAGCCAAACATCGCACAGCAGTAACGGCTGTTGTATCTGCTCGGCAAAGGCGAACAGGCTGGTTTTGTCTAAGGTTTTTCCGTACAGCACAAACGGTCGAAGCGCACTTGCTGCGCCGGCTTCACCGTTCAAGGCGATCGGTAATTTTGTGCAAAAATCGGTTATCGTATTGAGATTGTGTTGCGGCATACTCGTTCCAAGTTGTTTTACTATGCTATACTCCGTTCTTATCAAACGGTATTAATAGCATAATTTCACGCATTTGAACATTTATAAGAGGCGGCATTGGTCTATTTAAACAAAGAAAAGGTCATCAAATCGGTACTATTGCTGATGATTATCTTGGCTTGCGGCGCGATTACCAGCGTGATTCTGTACGGCGTGAACCAATTTAAAGTCGGTTCGCAGCTCGCCAGTGTCAATCAAGTCTCCTATCTGTCGCACACCTTGGTGCGGCAACAGGCGAATCTGATGTCGGTGTTGTTGGCAAATAATGCGAAACCGGAAAGTCTGAGCGAAAGCTTGGATCAATTCCGCTTACAAGAATTCGTGCTCGATGCCACGGTTTATTCGGCACAAGGCGTGATTCTGGCGCAAAGCGGCAACAACGTTAATTTTCGCGATCGTATCGGCTTGGACAATCCCGACAATCAGGAAAACGGCAATACACAACAAATTGTTGAACCAATCCATTCCTCGACGCGCGGCTTACTCGGCTATCTGCGCGTGACGTTCGATACCCAATACGGGGGGCAAACCACGCAAGATAAAATCAACGCCCTATTCCATCACCTTTATGGCGAATTGATTATCATCTTCTTAGCCGGGGCGCTGTTCGCCAGTAGCATTCACTATTTCCTGCGTAAACGGCAGAAAATCCTGATTATCACCCAAGAAAACAAAAGTGCGGTCGGCGGACAAAGCAAGCCGGGTTCGGCACAGCGTTTCCATTCCAAACGGCGACGGTTTAAAGCTTAGTCGTGATTCTGAGGTGATAAAAAACCGCACTTCGATTCAAAGTGCGGTTTTTATTTAAAATCTGTTTAACGACAAATTAAATTAAGCGGCTAATTTTTTGATTTGCGCAACTAATTTAGATTTGTGGTTAGCAGCTTTGTTCGCGTGGATCAGGCCTTTAGAAGCCATTCTGTCCACCACTTTTTGCATTTCGACAAATGCGGTTTCGGCTGCGGATTTGTCACCGGTCGCTACGGCTGCGTAGGCTTTTTTGATGTAAGTACGCATCATAGAACGTTGACTTGCATTGTGCTGACGGCGTTTTTCAGATTGAATCGCACGTTTTTTCGCTGACTTGATATTAGCCAAGGTCAAACTCCCAAAAATTTCTGTAAAAAATGGACATAAAAATAAAGGCGTAGAATATGCCTGTTTTCTATGCGTTTGTCAATATGCGTTTGCCAAATAGTAATATGCACTTTGTTCGTTATCGCCGTGTATTGCCGCAACAAGACACGATTTAGGGTTGTAGCCACAGCGAAAACAGGGTTCGGACAAAAGAGCCGCTTTCGTCATCATTCCCGACTTCGCACGCTCTACCTAACACGTTATTTCACACATAGGGGG
Organism: Testudinibacter sp. P17/SS/0325; assembly: GCF_053570765.1. The sequence goes on from NZ_CM131635.1 coordinate 235,043, forward strand.
GCGATTTTAGCAGTTTTTTTGTGTGGAATATAGCTAAAAAACAAATTTTCTATACAATTAGCCACAACTATTCCCTTATCACAACATCAGAGATCCCGTTTTGAGTAAACCGTTATTGAAATCCGGCATCATCGTCAGCAGCATGACCCTGTTGTCGCGCGTGCTCGGCTTAATCCGCGACGTGGTGATCGCCAATTTGCTCGGTGCCGGCGCGGCTGCCGATATTTTCTTATTTGCCAACCGTATCCCCAATTTTTTGCGCCGTTTATTTGCCGAAGGTGCGTTTTCGCAAGCCTTTATTCCGGTGTTGGCGGAATACCGCAAAGAGGGTAATCTCAGCCAAACGCAAGAATTTGTCGCCAAAGTGAACGGCACGCTCGGCGGCTTGGTGGCGATTGTCACCGTCATTGCGATGGTCGGCTCGCCGGTGATTGCGGCGATTTTCGGCACAGGCTGGTTCATGGATTGGCTCAACGGCGGCGCGGACGGTTATAAATATGAACAAGCTTCATTGTTGTTAAAAATTACCTTTCCTTATTTATGGTTTATCACGCTGGTTGCGTTGTCGGGGGCGATTTTAAACACCCTCGGCAAATTCGGCGTGATGGCGTTTTCGCCGGTGTTGCTCAATATTGCGATGATTGCCACCGCACTTTTGCTTGCGCCGCGGATGGAAAGCCCGGATATGGCACTGGCAATCGGGATTTTCCTTGGCGGTCTGCTGCAATTTTTATTCCAAATTCCATTTTTAAAACAAGCCAACATGCTGGTGAAACCGAAATGGGCGTGGAACGATCCGGGCGTGAAGAAGATCCGCACTTTGATGATTCCTGCGCTGTTCGGGGTGTCGGTCAGCCAAATCAACCTACTGTTAGACACCTTTATCGCCAGTTTTCTGATGACCGGTTCGATCAGTTGGCTGTACTATTCCGACCGCCTGCTTGAATTTCCGCTTGGTTTGTTCGGCATTGCGATTTCGACGGTGATTTTACCAACGCTGGCACGCCACCATGTCAATAAAGATACCGATCAACTCGGCGTGAGCCAAGCCTTCCGTGATACCATGGATTGGGGCGTGCGTATGATTTTGCTGCTCGGCATTCCGGCGGCAATCGGGATTGCGATTTTGGCGCAGCCGATGTTAATGGTGCTGTTTATGCGCGGCAGTTTTTTATTGAGTGATGTGATCGCCGCTTCGTATTCGTTATGGGCGTTCACCAGCGCACTGCTGAGTTATATGTTGATCAAAATTCTCGCCAACGGCTACTACGCCCGGCAAGACACCAAAACGCCGGTGCGCTATGGCATTATCGCGATGGTGAGCAATATGGGCTTTAACCTGTTGGCGATTCCGTTCGGTTATGTCGGCTTGGCGATTGCCTCGGCAATGTCTTCCACCCTGAATGCATATCTGCTCTATCACGGGCTGGCAAAAGACGGTGTGTACCATTTCAGCAAAACCACCGTAATCTTTGCGCTGCGCCTTTTAGGGGCGGCACTCGGCATGGGCGCATTTATTTTCTATTACTCACCGACACTGAACGCATGGGCGTCAATGGGTTTATTTCAACGTATTCATTGGTTGGCTTGGTTGATCTTCGGCGCGGCGTTGGTTTATTTTATCTTATTGGCTCTGTTCGGCGTGCGCAAACAGCATTTCCGCCATTAATTTCGGGCTATCTTTTGATTGGAATATCGTATGCAATTAATCCGTGGGATTTATAATTTACCCTTACTGCCACAAGGCTGTGCGCTGACGATTGGCAATTTCGACGGCTGTCATTTGGGACATCAACAGATTCTCGCCCACTTGAAACAAAAAGCGCGGCAACTGGGCTTGCCGACGGTGGTGATGTTGTTCGAACCGCAACCGAACGAATTTTTTTCCGCCGAAAATGCCCCGGCACGCTTAATGCGTTTGCGTGATAAACTCATGTTTTTACAACAAGCCGCAATCGATTATGTGCTGTGCATTCGCTTTAACCGCACTTTTGCCAGTCTCTCCGCCGAACGTTTTATTCAAGATTATTTGGTCAATAAATTACAAGTCAAATTTCTCAGTATCGGCGATGATTTCCAATTCGGCGCACAACGGCAAGGCAATTTCCAAACCTTGCTACACGCAGGCAAACAATTCGGTTTCACGGTAGAAAACAACGATAGTTTTGCGCTGCACGCACAACGGATTAGCAGCACCTTAATCCGCAAAGCCCTTGCCGATGATGATCTCGCTTTGGCGGAAACAATGTTAGGCAAACCTTATAGCATTCGCGGACGAGTGGCGCACGGCAAAAAATTGGGACGCACCATCGGCTTCCCCACCGCCAATATCCACCTGCACCGCCAAGTCAATCCGATTCAAGGGGTGTACGCCGTCGAAATTATCGACAAGTACGGTCAGCAGCATTTCGGCGTTGCCAATATCGGCAACCGCCCCACCGTCGATGGCGGCACACGCCCGCTACTGGAAGTGCATATCTTCGATTTTCAACGCGCAATTTACGGCGAACCGCTCGAAGTCGTATTGCGGCATAAACTGCGCAACGAAATCAAATTCGCCGATTTTGAACAGTTGAAACAACAGATCGCCAATGATGTACAAACTGCGAAAGATTTTTTCAAATTGAACGTTTAATCTTGAATGGGGAATTTATGCTGAAATACTTTTATGCCGCACTTTTGACTTTATGCTTAAGTTTACCGTTAAGCGCGCAAACGGAATCGTTTGAACAATTGCAAGTCCGAGCAGAACAAGGCGATGTCGATGCACAATATAATTTAGGCGTGATATATAATACCGGTGAAGGCGTTGAACAAAATTACCAACAAGCCGCAATATGGTATCAAAAAGCAGCTGAACAAGGTCATGCTTATGCACAAAATAATTTAGGTTTTATGTATAACCATGGACAAGGGGTAACGCGAGATGATCACCAAGCTGTTGAATTGTATCAAAAAGCGGCGGAACAAGGCGATATTGTAGCACAATATAATTTAGGCGTTATCTATGAGCAATCGGAAATAATACAGGATTATCAAAAAGCCGTTAAATGGTATCAAGAAGCAGCGGAACAAGGTCATTCTTCAGCCCAATATAATTTGGGTATGATGTATGATGATGGGCGGGGAGTAAAACAAGATTACCGACAAGCCATACAGTGGTATCAAAAAGCAGCAGAACAAGGCAATCCTCAGGCACAAAATAATCTGGGTGTTCTCTATAGTAATGGGCAAGGGGTAAGACAAGATTTTATTAAAGCAAAACAATGGTATGCTAAAGCTTGTGGCAACAGTGAACAGAGCGGCTGTGATAATTACCGTACACTCCGTGAACAAGGTTATTAAAGATCAAAGTGCGGTCGGCGCCATCAAGTTGCCAACATCCGCAACCGTCCCACGATCAGACTGCGCATCTTCAAATTAAACGTTTAATCTAGGATGAGGAATTTATGCTGAAATATTTTTATACCGCACTTTTGGCTTTAGTATTAAGTTTACCGTTAGTCGCACAAGCGAAATCATTGGCACAGTTGCAAACCCGTGCAGCGCAAGGCGATGCGCAAGCTCAATTTGAGCTGGGCGATCACTATTTTCTGTCTGACAGCGGCACAGAGAGTGATCGGCAAGCGGTCATGTGGTTTAAAAAAGCTGCCGAGCAAAACTTCGCCGAGGCGCAATATGCGCTTGGGCAGCTATCACGTGACGGTATTGGTGTTCCACAAGATTATTCTCAGGCGCTGTATTGGTTGCAACAAGCGGCTGAGCAAAACCATGCCAAAGCACAATTTGACCTTGCCTACCTGTATCTGAAAGTTAAACAAGATTATGCACTCGCCGCACAGTGGCTGCAAAAAGCCGCCGAACAAAATCTGGCTGAAGCGCAATATGCGCTCGCCGTGTTATACCGCGAAGGCGAAGGCGTTAAACAGGACTACCCGCTCGCACGGCATTGGTTTCAAAAAGCGGCAGAACAAGGCGACGCCAAATCACAGTATAATCTCGCCTCGCTGTATAGCGATGTGCAAGCGATGCCCCCGAATTATCCGCAAGCGTTGTACTGGTATCACAAAGCCGCTGCGCAAGATTTCACCCTGGCACAATATAACCTCGGCGTGCTGTACCGTGACGGGAAGGCTGGAAATCCGGATTATCAGCAAGCGCGGCAATGGTTTCAAAAAGCCGCGGATAAGGAATTTACCTTGGCGCAATTTAATCTTGGTTTGCTGTACTATGACGGACAAGGGGTCGCACAAGATTATGCGCAAGCGCTACGTTGGTTTCAAAAAGCGGCAGATCAAGGCTACCCGGCGGCACAATATAATCTCGGATTGATGTACCGCGCCGGACAAGGCGTGAAAGCCGATTATGCACAAGCCGTGCACTGGCTGCAAAAAGCCGCCGAGCAAAATAGTCCGCCGGCACAAAACAGTCTGGGCGTGATGTATAGCGAGGGGCTCGGCGTGACCCAGGATTTCAAACAAGCCGAAATCTGGTACCGTAAAGCCTGCGATAACCAAAACCAACCCGGCTGTAATAATTATCGTACACTCATGCAGATGATGAAGAAAGAGTGAGTTCAAGTGCGGTTGCAAAACCGCACTTTTGTTTTCCAGCCCTGCTTTTTTTCTATAACGACTTATCCAAAAACTATCGAAAACCCACCGCACTTTGCGTATAATGTGGCGATTATTTGCTTAAAAACATGGAATACACAATGTCTGAAACTACAGTTGATTACAAAAACACCCTCAATCTGCCGGAAACCGGGTTTCCGATGCGTGGGGATTTGGCAAAGCGTGAGCCGAAAATGTTGGAAAATTGGTATCAGCAAGCGCTGTATCAAAAAATCCGCCAAGCGGCGAAAGGCAAAAAAAGTTTTATCCTGCACGACGGCCCTCCCTATGCCAACGGCACGCTGCACATCGGACATGCGGTGAATAAAATTCTGAAAGACATCATCATAAAATCCAAAACCGCACTTGGCTATGATTCGCCGTATATCCCGGGTTGGGATTGCCACGGCTTGCCGATTGAACTGAAAGTCGAGGGCTTGGTCGGGAAACCGAATCAAAAAATTAGCGCGGCGCAATTCCGTGAAGAGTGCCGCAAATATGCCGCGTCGCAAGTGGAAGGACAAAAAGCCGACTTTATCCGTTTCGGGGTTTTAGGCGATTGGGATAATCCTTACTTAACCATGAATTTCGACACCGAAGCCAATATTATCCGCACCTTAGGCAAGGTGATTAAAAACGGCCATCTGTACAAAGGCTATAAACCGGTGCATTGGTGTTTGGATTGCGCCTCCTCATTGGCGGAAGCGGAAGTGGAATATGAAGAACACAAATCGCCGTCAATCTATGTGCGTTTTGCCGCGGAAGATCAAAGTGCGGTCGCAGCGAAATTTAACGCCGGCGGTAACGGCACGATTTCCGCGGTGATTTGGACCACCACGCCGTGGACGTTGCCGTCAAACAAAGCGATCTCGATCAATCCTGAACTGACTTATCAACTCGTGCAAGTGAACGGTGAAACAACTGAACGCTTAATCTTGGTTAAGGAGTTGGTTGAAAGCGTCGCCAAAGAATTAGGCATGAGCGATTATGCGGTTGTCGGCGAGGCAAAAGGCGCGGAGTTGGAATTGCTGCGCTTTAACCACCCGTTCTATGCCTACAGCGTGCCGTTGATTTTGGGCGATCACGTTACCACCGAAGCTGGTACCGGCTTGGTACACACCGCGCCGGATCACGGTTTGGACGACTACAATGTGGCGCAAAAATACGGCATTCAAATGGTGAATTTAGTCAATGACGACGGTTCGTTCAACGACAAAGCCGAATTTTTTGCCGGGTTAAATGTGTTTAAAGCCAACCCGGTGGTGATTGAAAAATTGCAAGAAACCGGCGCGTTGCTGAAAATGCAAAAAATTGCGCACAGCTATCCGCATTGCTGGCGACACAAAACCCCGATTATTTTCCGTGCCACGCCGCAATGGTTTATCGGCATGGAAACCCAAGGTTTGCGCCAAGCGGCACTCAACGAAATCAAAGGCGTGCAATGGATTCCCGACTGGGGGCAAGCGCGGATCGAAACCATGGTGGCAAACCGCCCTGACTGGTGTATTTCCCGTCAGCGCACCTGGGGCGTGCCGATGGCGTTGTTTATCCATAAACAAACCGAGGAACTGCACCCGCGTTCGCTGGAATTGTTGGAAGAAGTCGCAAAACGCGTGGAAAAGCGCGGTATTCAAGCGTGGTGGGATCTGGATCCGAAAGAATTGTTGGGCGACGAAGCCGATCAATACAGCCGTGTGCCCGATACCTTAGACGTGTGGTTCGATTCCGGCGCAACTTATGCCACGGTGGTTGCGGCACGTCCTGAATTCAACGGGCAGCCGGCGGATATGTATTTGGAAGGTTCGGATCAACATCGCGGTTGGTTTATGTCCTCGTTAATGCTCTCCACCGCCACCGATAATAAAGCGCCGTATCGCCAAGTGCTGACCCACGGTTTCACCGTTGACGCGCAAGGGCGCAAAATGTCGAAATCGATCGGCAATATCATTGAGCCGCAAAAAGTGATGAACACCTACGGTGCGGATATTCTGCGTTTATGGGTTGCCTCGACCGATTACACCGGCGAAATTGCGGTGTCGGACGACCACTTTAAGCGCACCGCCGATATGTATCGCCGTATCCGTAACACCATGCGGTTCTTGTTGGCAAACCTGAACGGTTTTGATCCGAAGACTGACATGGTGCAAGCGGACGAGATGATCTCATTGGATCGCTGGGCGGTGGATTGCGCATTGCAAGCGCAACAAGAGATTGCGGAAAGCTACGACAGCTATCAATTCCATTTGGTCGTGCAACGCTTAATGCGCTTCTTCTCAATCGAGATGGGCTCGTTCTATTTGGATATTATCAAAGATCGCCAATACACCACCAAAGCCGACAGCCTCGCGCGCCGTAGCTGCCAAACCGCACTTTACCATATCGCCGAAGCGGCGGTGCGCTGGATTGCGCCGATTCTGTCGTTTACCGCCGATGAAGTCTGGTCATATCTGCCGGGCGAGCGTGGCGAATTTGTGTTTACCGAAGAGTTTTACGACGGCTTATTCGCTTTGGATACACAAGCGCAAATGAACGACGCTTACTGGCAGCAAATTGTTAAAGTGCGGTCGGAAGTCAACCGTGTACTAGAATTGGCGCGTAATGACAAGGTGATCGGTTCGGCATTGGAGGCGGAAGTGACCGTTTATGCCGATGAACAATTACAACCGTTGCTGCAACAGTTGGGCGACGAATTGCGTTTTGTATTGATTACCTCGAAAGCCGAAGTAAAACCGTTGGCGCAAGCCGATGTCGAAGTGGGTGAATTGAACGGTTTGGCGGTGAAAGTGATCCGCTCACCACAGGAAAAATGCCCGCGCTGCTGGCACTACTCCGACACCATCGGCTTGAATCCGGCACATCCGCATTTGTGCGGTCGCTGTGTGGAAAACGTTGCCGGCGAAGGCGAAGTGCGCAAGTTTGCGTAACGTAAACGTAAAGTACATCAGATTGATTTATAAGACAAAGTAGGGGCGGATTAACTATCCGCCCGTTTACGAAGTGCGGTATAAGCATTTAATCTGCAATGGAAAAATATAAAATTTGGTTCGGGCGGATAGTTAATCCGCCCCTCTATAGCGTATTTCGATAAACATGATAACCCAAGACGCTTGTTCGCTTTATGCAGCAAAAGCGTCTTTGCCATTTTAGAGGTGTCATCAATGAAAAAGAAAAGCGGATTGCCGTTTTTATGGATAAGTGCGGTTGCCTTTATTCTCGATCTACTGAGCAAATGGATCGTGGTAAAAAACTTCCAACTGTATGAAAGTATCAACATTTTGCCGGTCTTCAACCTGACCTATGTGCGCAACTACGGTGCGGCATTCAGTTTTTTAGCCGATCACGGCGGTTGGCAGAAATACTTTTTTATTGCGCTGGCGTTGGGCATTTCGGCACTGTTAATTTACTGGTTGGCACGTAGCGATTTCAATAAAAAACTGGCAAATAGCGGTTATGCCCTGATTATCGGCGGCGCCTTGGCAAATATGGTTGACCGCACTTACCACGGTTTCGTGGTCGATTTCTTGGATTTTTATTGGGATATTTATCATTACCCGATTTTCAATTTCGCCGATATTGCGATTACACTGGGCGCCGGTTTGTTGATTTTGGATTATTTCGTCAATCCTGAGAAACCGAAAGACAAAGAGGATGTAAAATGAAGATTATTTTAGCCAATCCGCGCGGTTTCTGTGCCGGCGTCGATCGCGCCATCAGTATTGTCGAACTGGCGTTGGAAATTCACGGCGCACCGATTTATGTGCGGCATGAAGTGGTGCATAACCGCTTTGTGGTCAACGGATTGCGTGAGCGTGGCGCAGTATTCGTGGAAGAGCTGGACGAAGTGCCGAACGGTGCAATCGTGATTTTCTCCGCACACGGTGTCTCGCAACAAGTGCGGCAAGAGGCGAAAGAACGTGGGTTGAAAGTATTCGACGCCACTTGCCCGCTGGTGACCAAAGTGCATATGCAGGTGGCGCGCGCCAGCCGCAAAGGCACCAAAGCGATTTTGATCGGACACCAGGGACACCCTGAAGTCGAAGGCACAATGGGACAATATGACAATCAAGACGGCGGCATTTATTTGGTGGAATCAGTGGAGGATATTGCCAATCTGCCGCTGAATCAAACTGACGATTTAACTTTTATGACCCAAACCACCCTTTCGATTAACGATACCAGTTCGATTATCGACAATTTGAAACGGAAATACCCGTCGATTCAAGGTCCGCGCAAAAATGACATTTGCTATGCCACCACCAATCGCCAGAATGCGGTGGCCGAATTGGCGCAACAATCGGATTTAGTGCTGGTGGTCGGTTCGAAAAACTCGTCCAATTCCAATCGCTTAGCCGAATTGGCTTCACGTATGGGCGTGCCGGCAAAACTGATTGACGATGCCGATGATATTGATCCAAATTGGTTAAAAAACATCAACGTGATTGGCATTACCGCCGGCGCTTCCGCACCGGAGGTGTTGGTGCAATCAGTGGTCAGCCGCCTGCGTGAGTTGGGCGTTGACAGCGTGGAGGATTTACAAGGCTGCGAAGAAAATACGGTGTTTGAAGTGCCGCGCGAGCTGCGCATTAAAGAAGTGCAATAAGCAAGAACTTGACCGCACTTTTGGTTAATTTTGCGATCCGGATTCAGAAAGTTTTCCGCCGAACTCGGCATAAGCATGAAATAAAGGCAAAGTAACGCTGTCGTCCGATATGAACGACGGCGTTTTTTATTGATTAACCTTTTCTTTATAATGGAAATTTTATGTTGAGTTTAAAATCAAATCTTAAAAAATTATCACTGTTGGCATTATTGGGCACGATGATCAGCGCCCCATCTTTCGCCGATAAAACCAAAGCCGCTGCCCCAAGTGCGGTAACAACTGTTGAAACCGTTGCGGCAAAAATCAATTTGAACAGCGCCACCGCGCAAGAGTTAGAAAAAGGCTTGTTAGGCATCGGCGCCAAAAAAGCGGAAGCGATTGTCGAATATCGGGAGAAAAACGGCAATTTTATCAGTATTGATCAACTGAGCGATGTCTCCGGCATCGGCAAAGCCACGTTAGAGAAAAACCGCCATTTATTGACATTGTAAATAAAAAATCCTCTGATTTGGAACAAGTCAGAGGATTTCTATTCAACAGAAAGTAAACTTAACCGTTCCGCAATCATTTGTTCCAACGGCGAGTAATTTAATCGGTGGGCTTGCTTAGAGGCTTCAATCATTTGCTCTTGTGTTATACCGTTAAAATGTAAATCATAGCCTGCATTTTTAGCGAGTTGCGCAATAAAAATCCGTTGTACTCGACCACTTCCTTCTCGAAATGGATGCATAGCATTAATTTCACCTAAATAATAGGCTAATCGCGCCGCCATGTTTTCTGCCGCTGTTATCGTTAAATATTTTTCCTGTTTCAGTTGCTGAAATAATTTTTTAGCTTCAGGCACAATTCGGTATCCTATTATAAAATCCTGACCGCCTTTTTGTAGGTAGCCGTCACGAATTTCACCTGCCCATGGGTAAATATCTTGAAATAAATGTTTATGAATTGCTTGTAAATGCGCTAAATCAAATTGCCCTTTAATTGGGCTTTCCGCTAGAGAGGCGGTATTAATATAGCTGATCGCCTTTTCTTTAATATCGAGTTCGACTTGATCTTGTATATTAAATCGGTTTCTCAGCACGCCATTTGCATAAATATAGGGATCAGATCCCGTGTACTTCATACATTTTTTCCTTAAATGCATTAAAGGTAATGTGTCCGTTAATCCATTCATTCGATAGTTTCAGCATTTCAGCAGTGGTTTCAATTCCCTCAAGTCGATTATTATCAATCGCAAATTGAATGGCTTTTTGGCGCGAAGTTTTATCCGCCTCAGAAATCGGATTATCCAACATATTCTTTCCTTCTGAATTCAACGTATTGCAATCATTCGGCATGTTTACTCCTGCTCCACCAAAAACTGAAACCAATGCCGTTCTTCGATTCGCGCTTTGATATGTTTACGGCGACGCAAACGCAATAAGCGGCGGTGGTTGTTTTGCAGTGAAAGGGATCGTTTCGGTTTAAAAAATACCCGTGCTCTTCTCATATTATTCTCCTTTTAACTTAGCGGAATCCCATAGTCGTTTTCTTGTGTGTTATTACTGGTATCTGCCGGGGTCAGTTTGCGATCAATCGCTTTTTCAATCTCTTTCAGGCGGTAATGCTTGCTAATGCTGCTCATATAACGGCGGATATTTTCTACATAAGCATAGGCTTCATAACCGCGCGCATAACCGTATTTCAATTTGGAATAGTAACGCTTTTCCGCCAACAGCGGCAGGTTGTTTTTCACATCCAGCCAGTTATCCGGATCGCCGCCCAATTCTTTGGTGAGACGGCGCACGTCCAGCAAATGCCCCAAGCCCATATTATACGCCGCCAGCGCATACCAAATTTTATCTTCCTGCCGCACGGTGTTGGGGATTTGGCGCATTAACATATGCAAATACTCCGCCCCGCCGCGAATGCTTTGTTCGGCATTGGTGCGATCTTTCACATTCATCCGTTCGGCGGTGTCTTTGGTCAACATCATAATCCCACGCACGCCGGTCGGCGAAGTGGCGGTTTCGTTCCAATGGGATTCCTGATAAGCGATTGCCGCCAGCGTGTGCCACTCCAACTCACCGCTATAACGTTTGAAATAATCAATATATTTCGGCAACACATTTTCGATCGCGTTCAAATAAGTGCGCGCATCAACGTAGTCAAAATTACGCATATGGTTGAAATATTTTTCTTCTAGGCGTGCCACTAAGCCGTTCTCAAGTGCGGTATGCATGAATTCCAATGACGCCGCTTGCAATTCGTTATAGGTATTTTTGGAAAAATACCAATGCACACTCGACTCTTCACTGACATCAAACGCCACTTTTAATTGCGGTTTAATCTGCTGTGCCGAGGCGATATCAATCGAAGCGGCGATGGCATAATCCTGTTTGCCTTCCGCCACCATTAACAAAATTTCTTCTTGGGTCAGATTTTCATTCACTTGCCAATTTAGGTTTGAAAACTGCGCTTTATTTTGCTGTAACAAGGTGATCAATTCTTGATTAAACGGAATCAAAATCGAGGTGGCGACTTCGGCAAAATTTTTCGGACGCGCCTCACCCATGCGATACACCAATTGCCAAGAGGCGGAGGTATAACCCGGACCGGTTTGAAAATCGTCATTTTTTTCATTTTGATAACGCAAACCCGCCGCCGCCATATCAATCTGACCGCGCTTTAACGCCTCGAACAATTGGCTGCTGTTATCCAAGCTGACAACCTTCAACCGCACGCCCAGATAGTCGGCAAACGCCGCGCTCAATTCATATTCCAAGCCTTGTGCTTGGTCATTGCCGATAAAATAATAGACCGGATTATTCACCGTACCGACCACCAGCTCGCCTTTTTCCAACACCGTCACATAGTGATTTTTCTCCGACGACATGATTTTTTGCCACGGGAAAACCATGTCGATTGCCCACAGCAATAAACCGATTGCAAAAATCGTGCGTAGTATTAAGCCTTTCAAATAACCGTTCCGTTTTATCGCCAATGCCGCCGTCTAAGATAACGCATTTTAACTGTTCTTGTGCAGAAAACCAAATCTGTTCCGTTCGCACATGCTTTCCTGTACAATATAGGCGATTTTTTAACTCCCTCTTTCACCTACGGTAAAATACGGTAAATGACGATGATGCAAATTTTCCGCGGCTCTCCCGCTCTCTCTGATTTTCGCTTAAACCAATTAATGACCCGATTCCGCCAAGCCGAGCTGCCTGTCAGCGATTGCTATGCCGAATATCTGCACTTTGCCGATTTGACACAGGCACTAACGCCAACGGAAACCGAGCAGTTAGAACAGTTGCTGCATTATGGTCCGACATTGGCGGAGCATGAACCGAGCGGCAGTTGTTTTATCGTGATCCCGCGAATCGGCACAATCTCCTCTTGGTCTTCCAAAGCCAGCGATATTGCGCATAATTCCGGCTTAGAGAAAGTCAAACGCCTCGAACGCGGTCTCGCATATTATCTTCAAACCACCTCCCCCCTCACCGCACAACAAACCCAAACCCTGACCGCACTTTTACATGACCGTATGCTGGAAACGGTGATCGAAACTCCACAAGATGCCCAAGCCCTGTTCAGCCACGCCGAACCGAAAGCGTTCACCACCGTTGATATTCTGCAACACGGCAGAACCGCACTTGAACAAGCCAATCTCAATTTAGGTTTGGCATTGGCGGAAGATGAAATCGACTATTTATTCGAACAGTTCACCCAACTGAAACGCAATCCGGTCGATATCGAACTGTATATGTTTGCCCAAGCGAATTCCGAACATTGCCGGCATAAAATTTTTAATGCCGATTGGGTGATCGACGGCGAGAAACAGCCGAAATCACTGTTTAAGATGATTAAAAATACCTTTGAGCAAACCCCTGATTTTGTGCTGTCGGCGTATAAAGACAATGCGGCGGTGATGGAAGGCTCGAAAGTCGGGCGTTTTTTTGCCGACAGCGACGGAAAATATCGCTATCATCAAGAAGACGCGCACATTTTAATGAAAGTGGAAACCCACAACCACCCGACTGCGATTTCCCCGTTCCCGGGCGCGGCGACCGGTTCAGGCGGTGAAATCCGCGATGAAGGCGCGACCGGACGCGGTGCAAAACCCAAAGCCGGTTTGGTCGGTTTCTCGGTGTCCAACTTACTTGTACCGCACTTTGAACAGCCGTGGGAAAATCCGTTAAGCAAACCGAACCGTATCGCGTCGGCATTGGATATTATGTTGGAGGCCCCGCTCGGCGGCGCGGCGTTTAACAATGAATTCGGTCGCCCTGCGCTGTTGGGCTATTTCCGCACTTATGAAGAAAAAGTGAACAGTTTTAACGGGGTGGAAGTGCGCGGTTATCACAAACCGATTATGCTTGCCGGCGGAATCGGCAATATCCGTGGCGAACACGTTGCCAAAGGCGAAATTCCGGTCGGCGCAAAATTGATTGTACTCGGCGGCCCGGCGATGAATATCGGCTTGGGCGGCGGTGCAGCTTCCTCGATGACTTCAGGCAAATCGAAAGAAGATTTGGATTTTGCTTCGGTGCAACGCGACAATCCGGAGATGGAACGCCGTTGTCAAGAAGTGATCGACCGCTGCTGGCAGCTGGGCGACGACAACCCGATTCTGTTTATCCACGATGTCGGCGCAGGCGGTCTCTCCAATGCGATGCCGGAATTGGTCAATGACGGCGGACGCGGCGGCAACTTTGAGTTGCGCAAAATCCTGAGTGACGAACCGGGCATGAGCCCGTTGGAAATTTGGTGTAACGAATCGCAAGAACGCTATGTGTTGGCAGTGGCAGCGGATCAATTGCCGCTGTTCGAACAACTGTGCCAACGCGAACGCGCGCCTTATGCGGTGATCGGCGAAGCGGTGGCTGAACCGCACTTGACCCTCAGCGACAGCCATTTCAACAATAAACCGATTGATATGCCGTTAAATGTGCTGCTCGGCAAACCACCGAAAATGATCCGCGAGGTGCAAAGTGCGGTCGTCAAAAATCCTGCGCTAGACACGCAAGCAATTAATCTCAGTGAAGCACTGCACCGCGTGTTACGCCTGCCGGTAGTCGCGGAAAAAACCTTCTTAATCACCATCGGCGACCGCTCTGTCACCGGCATGGTGGCGCGCGATCAGATGGTCGGACCGTGGCAAATCCCGGTTGCCGACTGCGCCGTGACCACCGCCAGCCTTGACAGCTACTACGGCGAAGCGATGTCCATCGGCGAACGGGCGCCGATTGCGTTATTGAACTTCGCTGCGTCGGCACGCATGGCGGTTGCCGAATCGATCACCAATATCGCCGCCACTCAGATTGGCGATATTAAACGGATTAAACTCTCCGCCAACTGGATGTCTGCCGCCGGACACAAAGGCGAAGACGCCGGTTTATATGCGGCGGTGAAAGCGGTCGGCGAAGAACTCTGTCCGGCATTGGGCTTAACCATTCCGGTCGGTAAAGATTCAATGTCGATGAAAACCACTTGGCAGGAAAACGGCGAAAACAAACAAGTCACTGCGCCATTATCCTTAGTGATCAGTGCTTTTGCACGGGTGGAAGATGTGCGCAAAACCGTTACGCCGCAATTAAGAACCGACAAAGGCGACAGCCGTCTCTTGCTGATCGACTTGGGCGAAGGCAACAACCGCTTGGGCGCAACCGCACTGGCGCAGGTGTATAAACAACTGGGCGACAACGCCGCCGATGTGGTTGATTCAGCCAAACTGAAAGGCTTCTATGGCGCCATCCAACAACTGGTTGCCGACGATAAATTACTGGCTTACCACGACCGTTCCGACGGCGGTTTGATTGTAACGCTTGCCGAAATGGCATTTGCCGGTCATTGCGGGGTTGATGTGAATATCGCCGCCCTCGGCAACGACAACTTAAACGTGCTGTTTAACGAAGAGTTGGGCGCAGTGATTCAAGTTCGCACCGCCGATTTAGACAGCGTAAACCGCACTTTGGCACAACACGGGTTAAGTGCGGTCAGCCATGATCTCGGCACGGTCACCGTCGGCGATGAATTTATTATCCGCCGTGACGCTGAAGTCGTCTTACAGCAATCGCGCAATGAACTGCGTGGTATCTGGGCGGAACTGACCCACCAAATGCAACGCCTGCGCGACAACCCGACTTGCGCCGATCAAGAATTCTCCACCAAGAAAGATCCGAACAATAAAGGCTTGTCGGCACAATTAAGCTACAATCCAAGCGAAGACATCGCTGCGCCCTATATCGCCACCGGCATAAAACCACGCATTGCGGTGTTGCGCGAACAAGGAGTAAACAGCCATGTTGAAATGGCAGCGGCGTTTGACCGTGCCGGATTTGATTCGATTGACGTCCATATGAGCGACCTGATGAGCGGACGTATCAGCCTCGATTCATTCAACGCTTTGGTCGCTTGCGGCGGCTTCTCTTACGGCGATGTACTAGGCGCAGGCGGCGGTTGGGCGAAATCCATTCTGTTCAATACCGCACTTCGCGATCAATTCGCCGCCTTCTTCCAACGTGAAAACACCTTGAGCTTGGGCGTATGTAACGGCTGCCAAATGCTCTCCAACCTTGCCGAAATCATTCCCGGCACGGAAGCATGGCCGCGCTTTGTACGCAACACCTCCGAACGTTTTGAAGCGCGCGCGGCGTTGGTACGTATCAACGACAGCAATTCGTTGTGGTTCAACGGCATGGCAGGCTCACATATGCCAATCGCCGTTTCCCACGGCGAAGGTCGGGTTGAATTCAAAAATGATCAGCAATTGGCACAGTTGCGTGAGCAAAACCTCATCATCGCGCAATATATCGACAATAACCTGCAACCAACCGAAACCTACCCGGCCAACCCGAACGGCTCAGTGGACGGCATTACCGCACTTAGCAACCGCAACGGACGCGTCGCCATTATGATGCCACACCCGGAACGCGTATTTAGAGCAGTCAGCAACTCTTGGTATCCGGAAGACTGGTCTGAAGATGGGGCTTGGATGCGGTTGTTTAGGAATGCGAGGGTTGTGTTGAAATAGATATTAATAAAAGGATGAGTTTTGGCTCGTCCTTTTTTATATTTAAATAATGGAAGATTAAATTATGAATAATAGATATGCTAATATAGATTTAGCTTATGATTTCTTATTAGATAAAAAAATCAGAAAGTGAATTCACTTTAAATGAATTGTCCTTATATTCAGGGTTAAAAACGAGTACATGCAAAACTTATCTTAGCAAAAAATGGTACAATTACATAGAAAAATCAAGTAGAAACTATCTATCTCATAACCTTAAATTAATTAGTAAAGAACAATTTAGAAAAATAACTTCTCAAAAAAATGCGATCAATATATACGATCTAGAATATGGAAATCTTTTAGGAAAAGCAAGGGAATTTTCGTTACTAGCTGTATCTACTTATAATAACCCATATACACAATTTAAGACTCATGGATTTATAGTAAATATAATTATTGCTTATACTTCGTTATTTCATGCTATTTTTGAAAAGACTGGAATCAATTATTTTTACAAAGATAATAAAGGCAATCTTAAGATAATAGATGGACAAGAAAAAGCGTGGAAATTAAATAAATGTTTAAAAGAATATTGGCAAGATAGATGCAAAGCAGAAAAAGCCAACTTAGAATTTTTAATTTTATTAAGAAATAAAATTGAACATAGAGGACTTCCTACTCTAGATATTATTGTCAGTGGAGAGTGCCAAGCAGCACTAAATAATTTTGAAACATTATTAGTAAACGAGTTTGGCGAAGAATATGCACTAAAAACAAATCTAGCGATTGCAATGCAATTAAGTAATGTTTCCGAGCAATCACAAATTAATGCAATGAAAGAATTTCAAACCTAGACTTATAAATCTATAAGAGAGTTTATGGATGGTTATAGGGGAACATTAAATGAAGATATACTAAATAGCCAGAATTATCGAATATCTGTTTTTTTGATACCTAAGATTATCAATCATTTAAAATCATCCGATCTAGCAATAGAGTTTATAAATGTAGATAAACTATCTGATGAAAAACGAATGCAATATGATAATGCTATTGGTTTTCTAAAAGGAATTGAATTCCCATTCAAATTTAGACCTAAAAGGGTAGTTGAGGCAATAAAAATAGTATACCCTAAGTTCAACATGAACGATCACACCAATTGTTGGAAAAAATATAATGCAAGACCTAGAGGTATAATTAAGAATTTTAGAAGTGAGTATTCCGCTTACGTGGATGGATACGATTCATATTTATATTCTCAAAAATGGATTGATTTTCTGCTTGATAAACTTTCTAAAGAGAAATAAATATGAATTTAGATAAAATTTCAAAACATATGTTAGACTTAGGGTTAGCCGCATTACAACATGCTAACTATCATTCTGCTTTTTATAGCTCTGATAATTATATGTGGTCTGAATTATCTGTACTACAAGCTTATTAAAAGTGCCAAATCAATTACATATAGTGAATTACCAGAAAGACTATGGATTACAACTAGAATGCCCTTACCCAATAAAAAAGTTTATAAGAAATTTGGTGAATTAAGAAATTCTATACAACATAGCAGCCCTCCTATTAATACTGATTTTTCATTGGAAACACTAAAGTTTATATATGATGTGATTGATCCTTTCATTAATAATTGTTGGGGGCTTTATGCTGTAGATTATCATGAAGATTCAGAGCCATATAACATTGTTGAAAGTTTACTATCTAGGAGGATCGAATTTCTCGTTCCGCCATCCTTATTGGGTCTATATAGAGATTCAGATTTTTTAGATGATGAATATGATCTCGAATATAAAAAGATCATGCAAGAACGATTTAAAATAAAAATCAACAAAAATATATAATTTCCTTAAAAATTTAGGATATACCTAAAAATGACAGCCTAGTAATTAGATCTTGTTGTAACGTATTTACTTTATAAGTATATTCTATTTTGGTATAGTAGAAAAATTATTGCTAAAAAGTGCATTAAAGCCTTATAGCGATTAATTTTAAAGCACTTTTTTAAATTATAAGTAAAAAACTTGTCCATTCTGCCAAAATCAGAATACCCGAAAACATTGCTCTTTTAATAATACTACCAAACAGGCGATTGAAAATATTGTAGTTGCAAAATGATCGCTTGTGCATGATAACCCAATAATGAAACGGAGAAAAATTTTATGCCACAATTAGACGAATCTTTAGAAGATGAAGAATTAGCATTATTAGATAACTTGCTTTTAGAATATGGTTCGGAACGTGAAAATGGCTATAATATTTTAAGCTTAAGCGAATTAGACGGCTTGCTTACTGCAGTGCTATCCAGCCCTGAATTAGTGACACCAAACCAATGGTTACCTGCTATTTTTGATGAAAATGCACAAGAAAGCATACCAGATGCAAATACATTTAATCTCTTATTATCTTTAATTTTCCGTCATTATAATGATGTCATACAACGCTTAAACAGCCCGTTATTTTATGCTTATTTTGATGAAAGCACTGATGATTTTGTGATTTTGGATTCGTGGTGTTCGGGCTATATTATTGGTGCTAAAGTCTCCGATTGGGGAAATTTACCCAATAAAATCCAAGAGCAATATGATTTAATTCGTTCATTCGCTTATTTTGAGGGCGATGATCTCAATTTAGATGATCACCCTTCTGCCAAAGATACACAAGAACACGCAGCAAAAGTCGAAAAGGCGGTAATGGCAATCTATCAATATTTTCTGACATTAAGAAATAGATAAGAATACGAAATTCCTCTATTGTTTAATTGCAATCATTAGATGACCTTGATGGCACAAGTTTGTAACTTGCGCTATCAGTGGGCTTAAAAGTGGCTTCGACTTCGCTCAGCCACCGATATAAAAAACGGTCGCCAAATTCCTTCAGCGACCGTTCTTATTAAACTTGATTTTAAAAACCTAACATCAACCCATACCGTATTTTTTTAGTTTTTTGCGTAGCGTGCCGCGATTGATACCCAACATATTTGCCGCACGGGTTTGGTTGCCCCGGGTGTATTGCATCACCATATCTAACATCGGGTGTTCGACTTCGGATAATACCAACTCATAAAGATCATTCACATCTTGCCCGTTTAATTGGGCCAAATAGTTTTTCAACGCTTGTTTTACGGAATCTCTTAATGGTTTGTTTGTAATTTGAGATTGTGCATTTAAGGTTGAAACGGTTAATGCTTCGGAATTGCTACGTTGTTCTAACATTGTTATGTGTTCCATTTAACTAAAAAAATCACCCCAATCCGCTATTGGATTGAGTCAAGAAACTCTTCCAACACGCTCAACTGCCGCTGAGGATCAGTAATCGTATTGAAAGTACATTTAAAAGCAGAATCTGGTTTGATGTTATCCAAATACCAAGCTACGTGTTTACGGGCAACCCGATAGCCTTTCTGCTCGCCGTAAAAATCGTGCAAGCCTTGAATATGCTCGAGTGCCACCTGACACTTTTCTGCCAAATCCGGTTCAGCCATCAGCTCACCCGATTGCAAAAAAGCCTCAATCTGTCGAAACAGCCATGGTTGTCCGAGTGCGCCCCGGCCAACCATCACGGCATCCGCTCCGGTATAATCCAGAACGTATTTCGCTTTTTGCGGTGATGTCACATCGCCATTGGCGATCACCGGAATAGAAATCTGTTGTTTCACCGCGCGAATATGTTCATACTCGGCTTCACCTTCGTATAAACAACTACGGGTTCTGCCATGCACGGTCAAGGCCTGAATCCCGCTTTGCTCCGCTATTTTGGCGATTTCAACACAATTTCTATTGCTTTTATCCCACCCTGTCCGAATTTTCAGCGTGACCGGAACATCCACCGCCGACACCACTTCGTGCAGAATTTTCTCGACTAAATCAGGATATTGTAACAATGCCGAACCCGCCATTTTACGGTTTACCTTTTTAGCCGGACAGCCCATATTGATATCAATCAACTGTGCGCCGCATTCCACATTCAATGCCGCCGCCTGTGCCATTTCCAACGGATCACTGCCTGCAATCTGCACGGCATTAATTCCGATTTCTACGTGATGTGCCACACGCAAACGCGATTTTTCCGTGTGCCAAACATCACGATTCGCCGACATCATTTCAGAGTAACTCATGCCGGCATGATAGCGGGCACAAAGTCGTCTGAACGGCTGATCGGTTATCCCTGCCATGGGGGCTAATAAGACGCGATTTTTTAATTGAAATTTTCCAATGCGCACAAACAACCACCACCACAAAAATACATCCCGCAAAAATAAGGGTTCATGCCAAACAAAACGCCCTCAGGCAAGGTGATATGGGATGAGCGCTTATTCGGTTACAGAACCGTCATCGAACAAGGGGGGCTATAATACGCACTTTTTACCAATTAGGGAAGTACATTTTTTATCCAAAATGCGTTTTTTTGCATTTTTTTGATCTGGTTAAAAAAACAGCGAAAATAATCTCGAAAAACGAAACCAATCGGCAGCTTAACGATTGACAAGCAGCCGATTTTAGTTCAAATGAAAGCTTAACCGATTTTATTCCCCGTAATCCGACACCATTCTTCCTGTTCCGCCACGGGTTCTAACCGCACTTGGCTTTGATAGGCTTCGCATACGGCTTGTGCTTGGTTGGCGAGAATGCCGGACAGCCCTAAATCTGCGTTCGGTTTGAGTAACGCGATAATCGGTTCGGCGAGTTCTTTCAGCGGGCCTGCTAAGATGTTCGCCACCACTACATCGGCTTGCAAATCTTTCGGTTGATCTTTGGCGAGAAATAACTGCAAGCGATCGGCTACGCCGTTGCGTTCGGCATTATCACGGCTGGCAAGGATGGCTTGCGGATCGATGTCGATACCGATTGCTTGTTTCGCGCCTAACTTCAAGGTGGCAATAGCCAGAATGCCGGAACCGCAACCAAAGTCGATGACGGTTTTGCCGTTTAAATCCAAGCCGTCCAGCCATTGCAGGCAAAGTGCGGTGGTCGGGTGCGTGCCGGTGCCAAACGCCAAGCCCGGATCGAGCATTACGTTGACCGCACTTTCGTCCGGCACGGGTCGCCAGCTCGGGCAGATCCATAAGCGTTTGCCGAATTGCATTGGATGGAAATTTTCCATCCACTCCCGTTCCCAGTCTTTGTCTTCGATCTGTTCGATTTTATGGCTGACACTGTCGTTTAAAATGCCCTGTGCCGTTAATTCCGCTGCAATTTGCTGCATATCGGTTTCCGCGTCAAACAAGGCGATCACATCGGTGTTGCCCCACAAACGGGTTTCGCCCGGCAGCGGTTCGAACACCGGCGTATCCTGACTATCGACAAAGGTGACCGACACCGAGCCGAGCGCTTCCAACACTTCGCTGATCGCTTCCGCCTGTTTGTCGTTACTGTTGATTCTAATTTGTACCCAAGCCATCTGTTTTTTCCATTGTTGTTTGCATTGCAATAAACTGTTTTTCGCCTATTTTATTGGCGATTAGAAAGGCGATCAAGCCAAGCACCAACGACGGCACAATGGCATGAAAACCGAGTAATTTCAGTGAAGCGGTCGTCAATCCGATATAACTGAATAATCCGACCGTCATTGAGGCGATGGCACCGTAAGCATTGGCTTTTTCCCAATATAAACCCAACACGATCACCCACAAAAATGCCGCTTCCAAGCCGCCAAAGGCAAATAAATTCAACCAAATAATCATATCCGGCGGATTAAGCGCCGCCAACACTAAAAGTGCGGTCAGCACCAAGGTTGCCATTGAAGAAAATATTCCGATCTTACGCTGGTTCCGTGCCGCTTCCGGTTTTGCCGCCAGATAAATATCTTTCACGAAGATCGCCGACGATTGAATCAATTGCGCGTCAATGGTCGACATAATCGCCGACATCGGCGCAGCCAAGAAAATGCCGGCAACAATCGGCGGCAATACCTGCAACATCAGCGTCGGGATCACCTGATCCGGAATCGTCAACTCCGGTAAAATCGCGCGCCCAAGAGCGCCGGACAAGTGCATACCCAACATAATAATCGTCAGCACAATCGTACCGATGAACATTCCGCCGTGTAACGCTTTACTGTCTTTAAATGCCATACAGCGCACCGCCGTATGCGGCAAGCCGACCACGCCGAAACAGACTAAAATCCAAAACGATGCCATAAACTGAAAATCCAACATCTCATTCGGACCATACGGGCTGACCAGTTGCGGATCTTGCGCCGCCAACGCCGCCACCGCACTTTCCACTCCGCCGGCGGCATAAATCACCGCAATCAATAAAATCAACGTGCCGAAAATCATCACTGTCCCTTGAATGGTGTCGGTCAGCACCACCGCACGGAAACCGCCGATAAAGGTGTAAATGCCGACCGTTAGGGCAAAAATCAATAATGATTGGGTGTAGCTAATGCCGATTGTCGTTTCCAGTAATCTGGCACCGCCGATAAATTGCACCGTCATTGCCGCAAAAAAAGCGATTAACAGCGCAACGCAGGCGATCCAAACCAGATATTTATTTTTGTAACGGTGCAATAATAAATCGTTGATGGTGAGCGCCTTGCTTTCGCGCGATAACAATGCGAATTTTTTGCCCAATGCACCTAAGGCAAGCCACACCGCCGGCACTTGAATCATCGCCAGCAGTACCCAGCCCAAACCGAACTTATACGCAGCTCCCGGTCCGCCGATAAATGAACTGGCGCTGGCATACGTCGAGGCGGTGGTCATTGCCAACACCCAGCCCGTCATCGAACGGTTGCCGACATAATATTCGGTCAGAAAATCCCCTTTGCTACGTTTCACATAAGCATAAATCGCCGCGCCAAACACAAATGCCAGATAAATAACCAGTGGTAAAATAATGCCTAAGTTCATTATTTTACCTCCTGTTTCACGCTGCTATCAGCATGATTATCCAAATCAAAATCCAGATACACAATACGAATCACCCAATACGCCACCACGATAAACAGCACCGGCAGGTAGATACAGGCGAGCTCAAACCAGAGCGGAAAACCAATCGGTCCATGCGTGCCGCTCGGCAGATAGGCGCACAGACACCAACCAATCACATATAATACGGTCAAACCCAATGCCCAACGGGCCTCTTTACTGGCTTGTCGATACTTTTGTTGCAACGTCATCTGAATACCTCATCGTGAGAAGAACAAGATCAAAGTGAAAAAAAGTGGAATCGTTTGATTCCACTCTTAGACTGCCGGCAAGGTATAAAATGCCCGACATCGATAGCAAAAGTAGCAACTGTGCTTCCTGTTTTTTGGAAACACTGTTACTACGTTACATATTCATCACAAAATTAATCGTGCATACCGAGTTTTTTCTCAAGATAGTGAATGTTCGTGCCACCTTGTTGGAAATTCGGATCTTCCATAATCAATTCATGTAGCGGAATATTGGTTTTTAAACCTTCGATGATCACCTCAGACAACGCATTGCGCATTCGACTGATCGCTTCGTCACGATTTTCGCCGTAGCTGATCAGTTTGGCAATCATGGAATCGTAGTGCGGTGGTACGGTGTAACCGTCATAGATATGCGAATCCCAGCGAATACCGAAACCGCCCGGGGTATGCAAACGGGTGACTTTACCCGGAGACGGCAGGAAGTTACGCGGATCTTCGGCATTGATCCGACATTCAATCGCGTGCCCTTTCACCTTCACATCGTCTTGCGTGAACGATAGCGGCAAGCCGGAAGCAATGCGCAATTGCTCTTTCACCAAGTCAATTCCGGTGATCATTTCGGTGACCGGGTGCTCCACCTGAATGCGGGTGTTCATTTCGATGAAATAGAATTCACCGTTTTCATATAAAAACTCGAATGTACCGGCACCGCGATAGCCGATTTCAACACAGGCTTTGGCACAACGGCTGCCGATGTCGCGGCGCAGTTCTTCGCTGATCCCCGGTGCCGGCGCTTCTTCCACCACTTTTTGGTGGCGGCGCTGCATGGAACAATCGCGTTCGGCAAGATAAACCGCATTGCCGTGGGTGTCGGCTAATACCTGGATTTCCACATGGCGTGGATTTTCCAAATATTTTTCCATATACACCACGTCATTATTAAATGCCGCTTTCGCTTCCGATTTGGTCATCGCAATCGACTCTTCCAATTCATTGGCAGAACGCACCACGCGCATACCGCGCCCGCCGCCGCCGCCGGAAGCTTTAATAATCACCGGATAACCGATACGTTCGGCAATCTCTTTATTTTTCTTCACATCATTGCCGACCGGTCCGTCAGAACCCGGCACGCACGGCACGCCTGCGGCTTTCATCGCATTAATCGCCGACACTTTGTCGCCCATTAAACGAATCACATCCGCAGTCGGTCCGATAAACACAAAACCGGAACGTTCGACTTGTTCGGCAAAATCGGCATTTTCCGATAAGAAACCATAGCCCGGGTGAATGGCGTCCGCGCCACTCACCTCGGCGGCAGCGATCAACGCCGGAATATTCAAATAACTTTTACTCGACGGCGCAGGTCCGATACAGATGGTTTCATCTGCCAGCAAGACGTGTTTTAATTCACGGTCTGCGGTTGAATGCACCGCAACGGTTTTAATGCCTAACTCTTTACAGGCGCGCAAAATACGCAGGGCGATTTCGCCACGGTTGGCAATAACAACTTTTTCTAACATACGATTATCCGTTTCCGCATTAATATGCTATAACGACTGAACGCAAAGTGCGGTCAGCCTTGCTTGGTCATCAACTTATTCGATGATGATCAGCGATTGATCAAACTCAACGGCTTCACCGTCGTTAACTAAAATCGCTTTCACCACACCGGCTTTATCCGCTTCGATACGGTTCATCATTTTCATTGCTTCCACAATGCACAGCGCGTCACCGACTTTAACCGTGCTGCCCACTTCTACGAACGGAGAGGCTTCCGGGCTAGGACTACGGTAGAAAGTACCAACCATCGGCGAACGTACCGCATGTCCGGAAACTTCCGCTGCTGCCGGAGCCGCTGCGGTTGGCGCTGCAGGTGCGGCAACCGCACTTGGCGCGACTGCTGCCGGCGCTGCCGCAGGTAACGTATATTGAACCGCAGCAGGCGCCGGGGTACCACGGCTAATACGTACCGATTCTTCCCCTTCGGAAATTTCGATTTCCATAATGCCCGACTCTTCGACTAATTCGATTAATTTTTTGATTTTACGAATATCCATGTTTTGATTCCGCTGATTGAAATTTAAGTGACATTACCGCTCAATTGACAAGATCTTCTCCGCAACAGAGCCGTAACATTATATTGATTTACATTAAACGCAGAGATTACCTGAATTCTGGCATTTTGGCGATAAAAATCTGCATTTTGCCTGAAATTTGTCGCAAATCAGGCTTTTTTACTATTTTTTGCCAAGCAAATATTGTTGTGCGAATTGCAAGCCGAATTGATAGCCTTGCGCGCCTAAACCGCAAATTACGCCGACGGCCTTGTCGCTCAGATAAGAATGATGACGGAACGGTTCGCGTGCGTGCACATTCGACAGATGAATTTCAACAAACGGAATATTCACCGCCAACAACGCGTCGCGCAGCGCTACGCTGGTGTGGGTGAACGCCGCCGGATTAATCAGGATAAAATCCGCTTGCTCAAAGGCTTGGTGAATTTTATTAATCAGCTTTTCTTCGCTGTTGCTTTGGAAACAATCTAATTCCAATCCGGCTTGCGCCGCCTGTTGTTGTAATTGCTGCTCAATATCCGCCAGCGTCAAGCTGCCGTAATGCTGTGGTTCGCGCTTACCCAACATATTCAGGTTCGGACCGTTTAATAATAGAATTTTTTTCGTCATGTTCTCTTATCCTACGCCTTGCAAATGATTTCACAAGGTGACTATCGCCATATTATAACAATTTTTTAATAATAGCTATTTATCCGATTTTTTCAACCCACTCGCTGTCCAAACCGACCAACGGCAGGGTTGATCCTTGCCAAGGGCGGATCAACTGGAAATCCATTAAATCCAACGTATCCAGACCGGGAATCACCGTCGGCGTATATTGTTGCGCAATCCGTGCCAACTGCGTCAAACCGAAACTGGATTCAATCGAGGAGCTGATCACCGCCATAATCCCCTGTTGTTGCGCTTGTCGAATCAGTTCGACACAACGTTGCAATGAGCCGACTAAGGTCGGTTTAATCACGATCGCCGCCAAGTGCGGTTCGGCGACGACCTGAAAATCAGCTTCACGCACGCTTTCGTCCCACGCGATCGCAATCCCGGTTTCAGCCGCAAATTGACGGCTTTCCGCTTGGGTTTTACACGGCTCTTCCAAAAACTGAATTCGGGCGCGATGTTCCGCTTTGACGTATTTAGCAAACTGCTGCGCCTTTGCCGGCGTCCAAGCGCGGTTAGCATCAAGACGCAATTTGAGATCCGGTACGGCTTCGAGCAGCATATCGGCAATCAAACCGTCACGATTGGCTTCATACAAACCGACTTTGACTTTCGCCACCTTTTCACCCGGCATTTGTTCCAGTTGCTCGTACAACTCGTCGGGGTCGCCGTAACATAGCGGTGCGGCTTGATAATTGCCCGACTCGCCCAACTCGCCTTTCATCTCTGCCAACGCACAACTTAAGCCGAACGCCACCGATGGATATAAGCCGTCTAGCGGCAGTTTTTGATTACGGCTGCGCGCTTCGTCCCATTGCCGCAACCAAAGTGCGGTCTGCGCCTGTGCCTGCTCCAAGGTTTCTTGGCTGAATTCCGGCAACGGTGCAATCTCGCCCCAACCTTCGTGCACACCGCACTTCACCTGCACCAACAAGCCTTCCCGCTGTTTCAAAAAACGGTTACGCAATACCACCTGCGCATCAACCGGAATACGATAACGGTAAAGCTGATAACTGCGAGTTGTCATAGTTCGTCCTTTATTTTAGGTCAGATTACGGATTACGCTTAAATTTGCTGAAGTCCGGCTCGCGTTTTTGGTTGAAGGCATTACGCCCTTCTTGCCCTTCTTCGGTCATGTAGAACAGCATGGTGGCGTTGCCGGCAAGCTCTTGTAAACCGGCTTGTCCGTCGCAGTCGGCATTTAACGCGGCTTTGAGGCAACGTAACGCAATCGGGCTGTTTTGTAACATTTCACGACACCAACGCACGGTCTCTTTCTCAAGGTCGGCGTATGGCACAACGGTGTTGACTAAGCCCATATCCAACGCTTCTTGCGCATTGTACTGACGGCATAAAAACCAAATTTCACGCGCTTTTTTCTGCCCGACGATACGTGCCATATACGAGGCGCCCCAACCGCCGTCGAACGAACCGACTTTCGGTCCGGTTTGCCCGAACATGGCATTTTCGGCGGCGATGGTTAAATCGCACAGCATATGCAATACATGCCCGCCGCCAATCGCATAGCCTGCCACCATCGCCACCACCGGTTTCGGGCAGCTGCGGATATCGCGTTGGAAATCCAACACGTTCAAGTGATGAACACCGGCTTCGTCTTTATAACCGCCGTAATCGCCACGCACTTTTTGATCGCCGCCGGCGCAGAACGCTTTTTCGCCTTGCCCGGTCAGCACGATCACCCCGATTTTTTCATCAAAACGCGCGTCGGCAAAGGCGGTAATCATCTCTTTTACCGTTTGCGGACGGAACGCATTACGCACTTCCGGGCGGTTAATCGTGATTTTGGCGATACCATCGGTGGATTTGTGATACAAAATGTCGCTGTAACCGTTGCTGCAATCTTGCCATTCGACCGGCGCGTATAAAAATTCTTCTGTTGGGTATAACATTGTTTTTCCTCTTTATCTCAATAGTATGCTAAATCAAAAGTGCGGTCAGTTTTGCCGCGAAATCATCGGGATTTTCTAGGTGAGCATTATGCCCCGCCTGTTTAATTAAGGTTAAGTCTAATTGGTTATGTTCCGCTTGAGTACGAAATTTTTGATCGCGTTCGCCACAGAAAAAATGAATCGGCAACCTACTCGACCGCACTTTAGCCGTTAAATTCGGTTGTTTCGCCAGTGAGGTCGCCAACAGCATTTTAGCAATATTGTCACCGCAATTCGGCGCGCGTTTTTCGATTAAGGCTTGCCGTTGCGCCGCATTCAAATGGCTAAAAACCGCCTGTTGATACCAAGCATTTAATACCGCACTTGGCGATTCGGTCGCAAAGCGTTGCGCCCACGCCTGATCGCTCAACCAGCGTGCTTGCAGCTCCGCTTCGCTGTTCAACCCAAGATTTGCGCCCTCGACAATCACTCCTTGCAAGTTGCCACGTTGTCGATTTGCCTGCAACGCACAGTGTAAAGCATAGTACAACGCAAGCCGTCCGCCGAGGGAATAGCCGACCAACCAATAGGGTTCATTGCCGACCGCACTTTGTATTTTTTGCGCCAGATAAGCGCAAGTTTGTTGAAAACCGGCGACGTTAGTCTGTTTTTCCGCACCGTGCAGCGGCAAATCCAAACTGACACAGCGAAAGTGCGGTAAGCGTTCAATCACCGCGTGCCAATCATGGCGATCGCCTAATAAGCCGTGCAAAAACACCAGGCACGGCTTATTGTCGCGCTTAACCGCCAATCGCCGCTCCGGCAATTTGTTCGATCAGCGATTTATAAATATTGCTGCCGTCGTTCGGATTGGCTTTGATCTCAATCACGGTGGCTTCTTTGCGTCCGTAGGCCTGCTTCAGCACCGAGGTCAAATCCGCCCAAGTGTAAGGACGGCTGTAATTAATGCCGAACATCGCCGCTGCCTGTGAAAAATCCAAACCGTGTCCCATACGGTAAAATTGCTCTTTGACCTGTGCCTCAACCGGCAACATATCAAAAATCGCCCCGCCGTTATTGTTAATCACAAACAGGATTGTCGGCTGTGTCACCTGTTTAAATAAGACAAGCGAGTTGAGATCATATAACGTGGAAATATCACCAATCATCGCCACTAACGGCTGGTTCGTGCCAATCGCAACTCCTGCCGCCGTTGCCAATAAGCCGTCAATGCCGCTGGCACCGCGGTTGGTATAGACCGGATAACCTTCCGGCAATTTGCACAAGCCATCGACCAAACGTACAAACAGGCTGTTGCCTAAAAACAGCGAGCCGTTGCTTGGCAACACGCGGCTGACATGGTGCGCCAGCGAGGCTTCATTTAAATTGCCGCCGATTTGCTGTTCGATAAACGAGGCGCAAAATTGCGATAATGCCAGCGGCTCAAGCAACCACGGGCGTTGGCGTAACGGTGGGTGTGCACGCAGCCAGTGATGAACCTTCACATTAAAACGGGTGTGTTGATGATGATAGGGATCGAGATTTTTAGTTGAGGCTTCGATCAGCCAATATTCGCCCTTAAACTGTTCGAGGAAGCGATTGACGCGCTTGCTGATAATCTGACTGCCGAATTGCAGCACGATTTCCGCCCGCAATAATTTTTGTTGTACGGTTTCATTCGCCAGCCAAATATCGGCATACGGCAACGACGCCTCCAAGCCGGATTGAATGTCGGTAATCATAATCCAGCCCATGGTTGCCGCCCAAGCGGAAATGCCCATGCTTTGCTCCGGCGGTAACTTGCCGACCACAATCACGCCTTGCTTGGTGCGCCAATAATCCCAATTTTCATGGATTAACACCTCGCTTTGCTGTTCGGCATACTCAATCCAGCGCGGCTTTTTACTCGCCCAACGGTTAAATTCGACTAACGCCGGGAAATGCTGAATTTCATTCTCATCGGCAAGATAGAGCGGCTCGGCAAACGGCAGGTTAAAATGTAACACGCCATGATTAAGGCGCTGTTGCTGACAAGCCTGATCGATACGGCTGAGTAGCCATGCCATCGAATAATCTTCGCTCGGACGCGGAAAATTAATGCTGGCAATCGGGTAATCGGCAAACAGCCCTTGCTGCCGAATCGCTTGATTAGCGCCGCAATCAATCAATTCCGGCGGGCGGTCGGCGGTCAGCACAATCAGGTTATGTCCGCTTTGCGTGGCTTCGATAATCGCCGGATAGAGATTGGCGGCGGCCGTGCCGGAAGTGACGATAACCGCCACCGGCGCATTGCTCGCTTTCGCCAAACCCAACGCCAAAAAGCCTAAACCCCGTTCGTCAAAATGGGTGTGGCAGGTGACGCGCTGTCCGTCTTCCAAACGCACCGCTTCCAAGGTCAATGGCGTGGAACGCGAACCGGGCGCAATGCAAATATGCTGCACGCCATTTCGTACCAGACTTTCTAATACCACTCTCGCCCAACAGCGATTTAAAACCGCACTTGCCATTTTTATTTTTCACCTCTTGCTTGTGCCGGAAACAGGGAGAGAATTCCGGCGGCTTTTCTTTCGATTTCTTGCCATTCTAGCAAGGGAACAGAACCGGCAACAATACCTGCGCCGGCGAAAATCGCAATTTTATCTTGATTCTGCACGTCTTTGGTCAATAAAGCGGAGCGAATTGCCACGCAAAATTCGCTCTGCGCCAACGACATCAGCCCGAGCGTCCCGGCATACCAGTTACGCTTGAAATTTTGCCGTTCGGCGATAAATGCCAATGCCGCCGCCGACGGTAAGCCGCCGACCGCCGCACTCGGGTGGATCGCACTTAAACAGGCCTGATCATTCACCTCGGCGTGCAATTTTGCGCCGATATTGCGCACCAAATGTTGTACATAATTCAAACGGCGACTGCTTAACTGGTCAATATCCAAATGCCGGCTTAAATTGGACAACTTGGCGCAAATATCTTCCACCACTAACCAGTTTTCATGAATATTTTTGCCGTCTTGTAACAGCCATTGCTGCTGTTGCCGATTTTGCTGCTGATCGCCGCCGCTCTCTGCCGTTCCGGCTAAGGCTTCGGTGGATAATTGCTGCTGTTGCCGTTGATACAACCGTTCGGGGCTGACCCCCAAGAAAGCGGCTTGCGGCGATTGCGCCCATAAAAAGTAGTAACAATCCGCCTGCTGCGCGCACGCTTGCGCCAATAAATCGCACGGATCAACGCTTTCGCTCAACTGATACTGTTTTTGTTGCGCCAACACCACTTTGGTAAACCGCCCTTGTTCGATATAACAGAGCGATTGTGCGACCAGATCCTGCCATTGGTCTTGGCTATAACTTTGCTCGCTGAGACTGAGCTGCGCGCTGATCGCTTGCAGCGGCCGGGCGGAATCCAAGCGGTGAATAAAATCCCGTACCGCACTTGGCGTATCCTTTTCCGTCAGGGTCAACGTGATTTGCAGCTGTTCGCCCTCAAGTTGCAAAGATAAACGCGGCAAATAAAAGTGCGCGTCCCCCTCGAAGGTTAAGCCGCCGACCAACTGTAACGGCAGCTCCGAATGCTGTGTTAAAAACTGCTGTGCCGCCGCAAGCTGATTAAATGCTTGCACTTGCCCAAGCGCAACCGCTTGGCGTTGCTCGCCGCGCGCCTGCCAAAAAAAGCGCGGATACTGCGTTTGCCCTTTCAACCACGCTAACAGATTACCGTCAGTCGGGGATAAGCGGAGACAAAAGCGGTACTGCGTTAATCCCGCGGAGGTAAAGTGGTGATTGTTCAACCGTTGTAATAATTGTTGTTTTAGCTGTTGCCAACAGTCCATTATCTTCAATGACCTTTTCATTTAAAACGAGCCGCCTTATCAAGCTCGAAAACAGTAATTCTACCGCACTTTAAAAGAAATATTGACCGAAATCTTTTCATTTTTCGCAAATCGGCGTAGAGTAAACAAATTCACTATTCAGCTATTGAAATCAAAGGTTCAACATGGATATATTTCCGAAATCCGATAAATTGGAACACGTCTGTTACGACATTCGCGGCAAAGTGCACAAAGAAGCGGTGCGCTTGGAAGAAGAAGGGCACAAAATTTTAAAACTGAATATCGGCAACACCGCACCGTTCGGCTTTGACGCACCGGACGAAGTGCTGGTCGATATTATCCGCAACCTGCCGACCGCACAAGGTTATTGCGAATCGAAAGGTCTGTACTCCGCACGCAAAGCGGTGGTGCAATATTACCAATCAAAAGGCGTGAAAGAGACAACCGTAAACGACGTTTATATCGGCAACGGCGGTTCGGAATTGATCACCATGTCAATGCAGGCATTGCTGAACGACGGCGACGAAGTGCTGGTGCCAATGCCGGATTATCCGCTGTGGACGGCGGCGGTGACCCTGTCCGGCGGTAAAGCGGTGCATTATCTCTGTGATGAACAAGCGGATTGGTTTCCGGATATCGACGATATTAAAAGCAAAGTGACTTCGCGCACCAAAGCGATTGTGTTGATTAACCCGAACAACCCGACCGGTGCGGTGTATAGCAAAGCGGTGTTGTTAGACATCGCCGAAGTGGCGCGCCAACACAACTTGCTGATTTTTGCCGACGAAGTGTATGACAAAATTCTCTACGACGGTGCGGTACACCACCATATCGCCGCCCTGGCGCCGGATTTATTGACCATTACCATTAACAGCTTATCCAAAGCCTATCGCAGTTGCGGCTTCCGCCAAGGCTGGATGATCTTAAACGGTCCGAAAGATAAGGCGAAGGGTTATATCGAAGGGCTGGATATGATGGCTTCCATGCGCTTGTGTGCCAACGTGCCAATGCAACATGCGATCCAAACCGCACTTGGCGGTTATCAAAGCATTAATGAGTTGATTTTACCGAACGGACGCTTACTGGAACAACGTAATCTCGCCTATGAGATGTTGAACCAAATCCCGGGCGTCAGTTGCGTCAAACCGATGGGGGCACTCTATCTGTTCCCGAAATTGGATATGAAAAAATTCAATTTGTATGACGATGAAAAAATGGTGTTGGATCTGCTACGCCAAGAAAAAGTGTTGATCGTACATGGTCGCGGTTTTAACTGGCATCAACCGGATCACTTCCGCATCGTCACCCTGCCGTATGTCACCCAACTGGAAGATGCGATTAATAAAATCGAACGCTTCTTGAGTACTTATCGGCAGTAAATGCTGCTGATTTCAATGAGAAAAGTAAGGGCGGATTGTATATCCGCCCGAACCGCACTTTGCATTTTTCAATTATAGATTAAATGCTTATATCTCACTTCGTAAACGGGCGGATATACAATCCGCCCCTACTTTAGATCTATTGCTCTAACCGTTTTCTCACCGGTGCAAAACTTTTGCGGTGTTGCGGCAAAACGCCATATTGTTGCAGTTTTTCAAGGTGAAGTGCGGTCGGGTAGCCTTTGTGTTGTGCCAATCCATAATGCGGATAGTGCTGATCCAACGCTGCCATTTCCTGATCGCGTGCTACTTTTGCCAAAATCGAGGCGGCACTGATCTCCGCCACCAAACTGTCGCCCTTCACCACCGCTTGCGTCGGCATTGCCAGTTTTGGCAATTTGTTGCCGTCCACCAACACAAAGTGCGGTTGGATCGGCAATGCCGCAACCGCTCTTTGCATCGCAAGCAGGCTGGCTTGTAGAATGTTGAGTTGATCGATCTCTTCCGGCTCGGCTCTGCCTAACGCCCAAGCAAGTGCATGAGCTTTGATTTCTTCGGCAAGTAACAGCCGTTTTTTCTCGGATAATTTTTTCGAATCGGCTAAACCGGCAATTGGTTTATTCGGATCAAGAATCACCGCCGCCGTCACCACCGCACCGATTAACGGTCCGCGCCCGACTTCATCAACGCCTGCGATCAACCCGACATTTTGCGGATAATCAAACTGTGCCATTTAACACCTCGACCACCGCTTGTGCCGCTTGTTGATCCGCATTACAACGGATTTGTTGATGTAACTCGACAAACCGCTGTTTTAACGCCAACGTGCGCTGTTGTGCCGCTGCGCTATCGTCAAAATAGACCGCCAATTCCTCTGTCAAACGCTGCGGATTGCATTGGTCTTGGATCAGCTCCGGCACTAACATCTCGTCCGCCAACAAATTCGGTAGCGAAATATACTTGGTTTTCACCAAACGTTGCGCCAGCCAATAAGTCAGTGGTTTCATGCGATAACCGACCACCATCGGCGATTTGCACAGCATACACTCCAACGCCGCCGTGCCGGATGCGAGCAAGGTTGCGCTCGCCGCTTGCATTGCTAATCGCGCCTGTCCATCAAGCAAGTGCATTTCCAACTCTGGCGCAATGCGTTGTTTCACGCTTTCAAACTGCGCACGGCGTTTGGCGTTAATCAGCGGCACTAAAAATTGCACCTCGGGAAAGCGTTGTTTAAGTAAAAGTGCGGTTTGCAAAAAGGGTTCGCTGAGAAACTCCAACTCCGAACCACGACTGCCGGGCAAGATCGCCAAATAACGCTGGCTTGGATCAAGTTGTAGCTGTGTGCAGGCTTGTGTATGGTCGATTTCAAGGGGAATCGCGTCCGCCATGGTATGCCCGATAAAACGGCACGGCACATTGAAGCGATCGTAAAAGGCTTTTTCAAACGGTAAAAATGCCAGCACCAAATTGGTGGCTTTGGCGATTTTGAAAATCCGCCTTTGCCGCCACGCCCACACCGACGGGCTGACATAATGAATGGTTTTAATCCCGTGTTGCTTCAAGATTTTTTCCACCCCGAGATTAAAATCCGGAGCGTCAATGCCGATAAAAATATCCGGTTTTGCCGCCAAGAGGTTTTGAATCAACTGTTTACGGATTTTCAGCAAACGCGGCAGGTGTTTCAACACTTCCACCAAGCCCATCACCGCCAGCTCTTCCATCTCAAAATAGCTTTCCGCCCCTTGCGCTTTCATTTGCTCACCGGCAATGCCTATAAAACGGGCGTTAGGATAAATTTGGCGCAGCTGTTTGATTAACCCTGCGCCGAGAATATCACCCGACACCTCCCCGGCGACTAAGGCAATCAATGGTGTGTGTTTTTCCGGCAGCATTGTTTTTTTCCTTAAAAAATAACCGCACTTTAACTCAAAGTGCGGTTTATATGATCGGTTGTTAAGCCCCCGCGGGGAACGTTAATGCGTAAGCAGACGCCATGCCTTACCCTCGGCTAACGAATAATCCCTCGGGTCGAACGTTTAAAGAACGACAGGAAGAAGCTCACTGCCGCTTCGGTTTCGGCAATCCGTTCAATTTCAGGAATGACTTCTTCCAACGTTTTCCCGCTACGATAGATCAGCTTATATACATTACGGATCGCGTGCATTGCCGGTTTATCGAAGCCACGGCGTTTCAAGCCTTCCAAATTGACACCGAACGGCTGTGCATGGTTGCCTTGTGCCATCACATACGGCGGCACATCTTGACTGACCATCGAACCACCGCCTAACATCACGTGTGCGCCGATCACCACAAATTGGTGAATTGCCGACATGCCGCCGACAATCACAAAATCATCCAGTTCAACATGCCCCGCCAGCGTGGCGTTGTTGGCCAAAATGCAACGGTTCTTAATTTGGCAATCGTGGGCGATGTGGGTATTGATCATCAGTAAATTGTCATCGCCGACACGGGTGACCCCGCCGCCTTGCACGGTGCCGCGATGAATGGTCACGCTTTCGCGAATACGATTACGATCGCCGATAATGGTTTTGGTCGGTTCTCCGGCATATTTCAAGTCCTGATTCACTTCGCCAATGCTGGCAAATTGGAATATCTGATTGTCACGCCCGATTTTGGTGTGTCCGCGCACCACCACGTGGGAGTGCAACACGCTACGATCACCGATTTCAACATCCGCCCCGATAATACAAAAAGGACCTACAATAACATCGGCACCGATTTTGGCGCCTTCTTCGACAATAGCCGAGCTATGAATTTTCGCACTTGGATTAATCATCTTCGATCCTACTTAGGCTGATAAATTTACATCGGACGACGCGCGCACATCAATTCCGCTTCGCACACCACTTTTCCGTCTACTGTTGCGACCCCGGTAAAACGGGTGACGCCACGGCGTTCTTTGATAAAGTGCACTTCCAAAATCATTTGATCACCCGGCTCGACCGGGCGTTTGAAACGGGCATTGTCAATTGCGGCGAAATAAAACAGTTCGTCTTTCGGTAATTCAAGGGTTTTGAATGCCAATACGCCGGTCGCCTGTGCCATCGCTTCCAAAATCAATACGCCCGGAAAAATCGGTTTCTGTGGAAAGTGCCCGGTAAAACAAGGCTCATTGACCGTGACATTCTTCACGGCTTTCAGCCATTTGCCTTCCTCAAAATCAATCACTCTATCCACTAATAAAAACGGATAGCGGTGCGGTAATAACTGCATGATTTCATTAATATCGACAATTTTCGCTTCTTTAGCCTGCGAATCGGTTTGATTGTTTTCAGTTGTCACGATTTTAGTTCCCTTAGTATTGTACCCATGCCGTCACAAACGACGGACGGCAAAATTATGTTGTGTTATCGCTTATGATTTGCCTTGATTTCGTTCCAATGCTTTTAAACGCCGGTTCATTTCACTGATATTCATGGTTAATGCCGCCGTTTTACGCCACTCTTTATTGGTTTGCAACGGAATGCCGGAAGAATAAACCCCCGGTTCGGTAATCGGGCGCATAACCATGCCCATGCCGGTCACCGTCACCCCGTCGCAAATTTCCATATGTCCATTCAGTACGCTGGCACCGCCGATTAAACAGTATTTCCCCACGGTCAAACTGCCCGCCATAATCACACCGCCGGCAACCGCCGTTCCGGTGCCGATGTGCACGTTATGCGCGATTTGACACAGGTTGTCGATAATCACATTATCTTCGATCACCGTGGCATCTAATGCGCCGCGATCGATACAAGTACAGGCGCCGATTTCAACCCGGTTGCCGATAATCACTTGCCCGCGCTGCGGAATTTTAATCCATTTGCCTTTATCATTGGCATAACCGAAGCCGTCGCTGCCGATAACGGCGGAAGACTGAATCAAACAATCCTGTCCGATTTCCACTTCATGATAGATTGTTACATTCGCCCACAGCTGGGTACCGGCACCGATTTTACTGTTTTTACCAATAAAGCAGCCTGCACCGATCACGACATTATCGCCTAATTCGACCCCATCCTCAATCACGGCATGCGCACCGATTGCCACATTTTTGCCCAACACTGCCGAAGCCGAGACTACCGCACTTTGGCTAATCCCGCTAGCCGCCCGCGGCGTAGCGTCCATTAGCTGCGCAATCAAGGCATAAGCGGTATAAGGATCTTTGACAATAATCAGATTACTGTCGGCATGACAAAAAGCAACGTCCTGCGCGCTGACCAATAGACAGCCTGCTTTGGAATCTGCCAATAACTCACGAAATTTCGCATTTGAGATAAAACTCAGCTGATTCGGCTCGGCTTTATTCAAGGCGGCGATACTCTCTACCGCACTTTCAGGGTTGCCGCGCAATTCCCCGCCGACATGCGCGGCGAGTTGTTGTAATAGGTACTGTGCCATAAATCTCCGGATTATTTTTTGGCTTCAGCGGCAGCCGCCGGTTTAATTGCTCTTAACACTTCTTCGGTAATATCTTTACCGGCCGCGGCATAAACGACGGCATTGGCATCGATCACATAGCTGTAATTGGCTTTGGCGGCGATTTCATTGGTCGCGGTTTGAATGCCCGCCAATAATTTGGCACGCTCTTGATATTGCAATTCATCATTTTTGATTTGCAATTCTTCCGCTTGTTTTTGATAAGCGTCACGCATTTTATTGATTTCATCTTCGCGTTTTTGAATGTCGGCAGCACGCAATTTCGGTGCTTCTTTTTGCAACGCTTCGATTTTCGCCACAATCGCTTTTTCACTGGCTTGTAATTTTTCTGCCGGCTCTTTCAGCTCCGCATCGATTTTCGCCGCCGCCGCATCACGATCCGGGTGATTTTGGAACAAATACGCTGAATTGATAAAGGCGATATTTTCCGCTGCCGTTGCCAAAGAAGAAGTGAACGCCAATGCCAAAGAAAGACCTGCGATTTTTAATGCTTTTTTCATGAGAGATATCCTTAATTGATTAATGTTGGCGGAATACCGGAATACTCCGCCGATTTATCTAAATTTGCCAGTTAATTTACTGCTTAGAAACTACCGCCAATACTGAACTGGAATTGTTCGATTTCATCGCCGTCATATTTTTTGAGCGGTTTGGCATACGAGAATACCAATGGTCCGATTGGCGAGTTCCATTGGAACGCCAACCCGGCAGAAGCCCGTACCCGGCTCGGATCACTATAATCGACAATACGTTGCGGCACATTGCCTTGGGTAAATAATTTGGCTTTATCTTTGTTCCACTCGGTATTCCATACACTGGCTGCGTCAACAAACAACGATGTTCTGACCGAGTTCTGGTTTTTATCACTGACGAACGGCGTTGGCATAATCAATTCGACACTGGCGGTCGCCATTGCATTACCACCGACGACATCATAGTTGATATTGTCATAACTGCTGGCCGGCGCATTAACCGCCGCGCCAGGCCGGGTATTATAAATCGCACGCGGTCCGACCGCACCGTAAGCAAAACCACGCAGGCTGCCGATACCACCGGCGCTGTAATTTTGGTAGAACGGTAATTTCTTACCGCCAAAACCGTTGGCATAAGACAGGCTTGCCCGGCCGGATAAAACCCAAGTTTGATCATAGTTTAACGGTTGGTAAGTTGAGAAATCGGCACTCAATTTATAATATTTGTTATCCGATCCCGGAATGGTCACTTTCCCGCCGATACTGGCGCGGCTACCGCTGGTCGGTAAGAAACCGCGGTTCAGGCTGCTATAATTCCAACCGAAGCTAAATTCAAAATCATCGCTCTTGATTTTCCAATCATCAACGCCCATCGAACGCAAATAACGCGCACGGTTATATTCCGGATACATGTTTTTCAGTTTATTGTGCACATAGCCAACGCCTAAATAGTAGGAATTGTTTTCATTGACCGGGAAGCCCAGCGTACCGTTGATTCCATAACTGGTACGCGCATAAGACGCGGTGGTATCACTGTTTTTATAGTCATAGGTATCATAGAAAACATTGCCGCCCAGACTCACGCCGTCACGGGTGAAGTACGGTTCGTTATAGCCTAAATTGATACTGGTCGCATATTTGTTTTTCACCCCGGACAAGCTGACTGATGACCCCATGCCCAAGAAGTTGTCTTGCTTCACACTGGCTTGATAACTGAGACCGCTCTCGGAACCAAAACCGATCCCGAAGTTAATGCTGCCGGTATTGCGTTCTTTGACTTTATATAACACATCCAGTTGGTCATCGACCCCCGGTACCGCCAAGGTTTCGGTTTCCACGGTTTCATAAAAACCGGTTCTTTCCAAACGGTATTTGCCTTGCTCGATTAGCGCGGTGGACAACCAAGTCCCTTCCTGCTGGCGCATTTCTTGGCGTAAAGTAGAATCGGCGCTGACATCGTTGCCTTCAAAACGCACCGAGCGGACATAATAACGGCGACCGGCATCCACCACCACGATCAAATCAACGGTATGTTCCGCATCATTAAATTCCGGCTGAATATTAATTTGCGGGTTGGCATAGCCACGCGCACCTAACGTGTTTTTAATGCCGTCTTCAATGGTTCTGACCGTATTGCCGCGGAATTGCTCGCCGCGCTTAATATTCACTAGCAACCGGTTTAAATCCGCACTCATACCGGCGGTATCACCGATAATCCGCACATCATTAATGGTATATTTTTCGCCTTCGTCCAGCGTCAAATTAAGCGTGATGTCTTTTTTATCATCGCTGTATTGCACGTCGCTATCCACGATTCTGAATTTGGCATAGCCTTGGTTCAGGTAGAAATCACGCAAAGCGGTTAAGTCTTTTTGGTATTTCGGTTCGGAAAAACGGCTGCTGGAAAAAATGTTCCACCAAGAGACATCCGGCTGAATTTCAATTTGATCCAATAATTTACTGTCACTGAAGTCATTATTACCGTTAAAATTAATCGCTTTGACCAACGCCGCATCATTTTCTTTGATTTCTAATTTCAGTGCGGCACGCCCTTGTCCCAAATCATCGACCACCGTATTGACTTCCGCATTCGGATAACCGACGGAATGATAATAATTCAGCAGCTCCTGACGGAAAGAGGCAAGTTTGTCACGCTCCAAAATTTCGCCTTTGGCAATGCCATTCTCACGCAAATTGCTTTCCAACGCATCTTTCGGGATCTGTTTGTTGCCTTCAATGTCCAACGAGCTGATATAAGGACGGGCTTGGATCCGCAATACCAAAGCATTGCCCTCACGCAGCGCCTCCACATTTTCATAACCACCACGTAAAAACAGACTGCGGACAATCTGGGAAAGATCCTGATCCGTTGCACGTTGTCCGACTTTAACCGGCAGCCCTGCGATAATATTATTGGCGGTTACCGGATCGGTGCCTTCAACACGGATATCCTGTACGGTAAAAGGCGCTGCCAATACGCCGCCGCTACTTAGAAGCAAACCGGTCATTAGAAGTTTTTTCATGGTGGTTTTCCTGTTCAATAAGCTCTGTAAAATTAAATAAAACGTATAATATCATTAAAGACCGCAAAAAGCGTCAACGCCAACAGTAGTGCGGCGCCGATTCGGAAAAACGAATCTATGACCCGATCACTCAGCGGACGGCCGCGCACCGCTTCAGCCGCCAAAAACAGCAGACGCCCGCCGTCCAACACCGGCAACGGAAACAAATTCATAATCCCGAGGTTTACGCTAATCAATGCCATAAAACCGAGGTAATAAACCAAACCGCTGTCCAGCGAAATCCCCGCGCCTTGCGCAATCGAAATCGGACCGCCGATATTGCTCAACGAAATATCGCCGCTGAGTAATTTGCCTAAAAGCTTAATCAGCACCGTGCTTAATTCTAACGTTTTTTCAAATCCTTGTTGCAAGGCGGTTAGAATATCATATTTTAATTCGGTGCGGTACTCTTGCGGCAACGGCTCAAAAGTCGGCGAGAAACCGATCACGGCACGACCTTCTTTATTTGCCCTCGGAGTAATAGACAACAAAATCGGCGCTTGGTTTGGTGCCCGTTCAATTAAAAATTCAAGTGGGCGTGCTAAACTGCTTTGGATTAAAGCAACCAATTCGCGCCAAGCGATTTCCTGTCCGTTAACCTGTAAAATCTGATCGCCGACTTGCAAACCCGCCAACTGCGCCGGTGAGTTTTCACTGACTTTCGAGACGATCAGCTTCACTTCGCCGCTTTTCGGCACGATGCCAAGTGCGGTAAAGGCGGTTTGCTGCTGCGGTTCGTATTGCCATGCGGTTAAATCCAGGCGTTTCTGTTGTGCCGCCTGCTGCGGTTGCCCAAATTCGGCAACACGTAATTCGACCGCACTTGTGCCGACTTTGGTGGTCAGCAACATATTGACATTCGTCCAGTCCTGCACCGCTTTGCCGTCCACTGCCAAGATTTGCATATTTGGCGCTAAACCGGCTTTAGCTGCTATCGAATCCGGCTCGACATAACCGATCACCGGCTTGACTGTCGGCACGCCAACCAAATAGATCACCCAATAGACGGCAATGGCAAACAAGAAATTCGCCAGTGGCCCGGCAGCGATCACAAACGCCCGCTGCGCCACTGATTTGCTGCCGTAATCTTGCGCGCTCAATTGCGGCGGCACATCGTCGGCCTTGCTGTCGAGCATTTTGACATAACCGCCGAGCGGAATCAGCGAAAAAGCAAATTCCGTACCGTGCTTATCGGTTTTACTCCACAGCACTTTGCCGAAACCGATAGAAAAACGCAACACCTTGATTCCGCACTTACGCGCCGCCCAAAAATGCCCGTACTCATGCACAAACACCAAGACGCTGATCGCAATCAAAAACGCAAACAGATACCACAATGATGTCATCAAGACTTTTCCTTATAGACAAAAATAAAACAGCGCACAGAAAAACGGCAGTGCCGCGGTCAGGCTGTCAATCCGATCGAGCACACCGCCATGCCCCGGAATCAGCTGGCTGCTGTCTTTGATTCCGGCTTGGCGTTTAAACATGCTTTCGGTTAAATCGCCCAAAATCGAGACCGCCACCGTGCCGAATGAGATCGCCAATAACAGCGGCAACGAAAGTTCACGTAGCACAAAATCCGCCGGTGACAATTGCACAAACAGCACCCCGACCACAAGTGCGGTCAACACGCCGCCAATCGCTCCCTGCCAGGTTTTGCCCGGCGAGACTTTCGGCGCAAGTTTATGTTTGCCAAAGGCTTTGCCGCAAAAATAGGCACCGGTATCGGTGCTCCACA
The DNA here is from genome assembly GCF_053570765.1 of Testudinibacter sp. P17/SS/0325. The sequence goes on from NZ_CM131635.1 coordinate 277,425, forward strand.
CCAACACTAAAACATACAGCAACAGCAATAAGCCTTCATACGGATTTTGGTTATAATGGTACAAACGCAAAGCCAACAGCGCCAGTAAGAACGGCATTAGCGTGAAAAAGCCGAAAATCAGCTGTAACAAACGCGGTTTCTGCCAATATTGGCTGGCGTTGGGATAGCTGACAACGAGGAGAAATGCCACCGCCCACCAGACTAACGCAGCGAGCAACAACCATGCGGTATTGGCGGTTAAAATAATCCCGGCATTAATTTGGTAGCGGGCGGAAAAAATCACCACAAACAAACCGCAAGCAGCAAGTGCGGTAATCAGCCAACGCCAGATGTCATTATTATGTTTGGCAAATTGACACCATTCCCACACACCCAACACCACAATCGCCGCGACGGTTAAGGCAAAGGCATAAGGGGAAAACCATAACAAGGCGACCATCACCAATGCCAATAAAATGACTGCCGATAAAATACGCTGTTTCAACACGCAAATATCCTCTTTTTCTGTTCTATTGTTTCTTAATCAACTGCCGCCAAAGCGCCGCTCACGCTGTTGAAAGGCGTTCAAGGCTTTGGCAAATTCCGCTTCGTCAAAATCCGGCCACAACACCGGGGTAAAATACAGTTCGGCATACGCCGCCTGCCAGAGTAAGAAATTACTGATTCGCTGTTCGCCACTGGTGCGGATCAACAAATCGACCGGCGACTGCTGCGCCGTCACCAACTGTTGCTCAAATACACTCGGCGTAATCTGTTCCGGTTGCAATTGACCGCACTTGACCTGTTGCGCCAACGCTTGTGCCGCTTGCACAATATCCCACTGCCCGCCGTAATTGGCGGCGATATTCAAAATCATACCGCTGTTATCGGCTGTCAATGCTTGCGCTTCGGCAATTTTTTTCCGTAACGACGCACCGAATTGGCTGACATCGCCCAAAATCTGCAACTTGATGTTATTTTTATGCAGCTTGCCGACTTCCCGTTTCAACGCCAACATAAACAGCTCCATCAAACCATTGACTTCGCTTTGCGGTCTGTTCCAATTTTCGCTGCTGAACGCATATAACGTCAGTGATTGAATGCCTTGCCGCGCGGCAAAAGAGACGCTTTTGCGCACCGCCTTAACCCCGTTTCTATGCCCGACCAGGCGCAATTTGCCCTTTTCTTTCGCCCAACGTCCGTTGCCGTCCATAATAATGGCAACGTGTTTTGGCAAATTAGCCGACTGTACTGAGTTTGGCGTTTCGTTCATGTTGTTATCTGTCAATGATCCGCTAAAAATAGCTCGTTAAAAATAATCGACTCACTATATCACAAGCCGGAAATAACTAAAAAAGTTAAATCAATTCCCGAACCAACTGTTGTGCCGAGCGACGCGCCTGACGATCGATGTCAAACACATCCTCTATCTGTTTGATTGCGGAAGCCGGAAATTGTTCCACCGTTTGCCGATTAACACGCTCGATCTCGCTAAAACGGATTTTCCCTTGCAAAAATGCCGCAACCGCAATTTCGTTGGCGGCATTCATCGCAGTGGTGGCATATTGTCCGGCGGCAAAGCCGTCGATTGCCAGTTTTAAGTTGGGATAACGCTGATAATCCGGCTCGATAAAGGTTAATTCTTTGATTTTAAAGAAATCTAACGGCGCAACGCCGGCAAAAGTGCGGTCAGGATACGCCATGCTGTGTGCAATCGGGGTGCGCATATCGGGGTTGCCCATTTGAGCCAGCACACTGCCGTCGCGGTAACGCACCATCGAATGAATAATCGACTGCGGATGGATAATAATTTCCATCTGCTCGGCGGAAGCGTTAAACAACCAACGGGCTTCGATATATTCCAAGCCTTTGTTCATCATGGTGGCGGAGTCGACCGAAATTTTATGCCCCATCGACCAATTCGGGTGCGCCACCGCTTGCGCCGGCGTGATCGCGGCAAAATCGGCAAGTGCGGTATGGCGAAACGGCCCGCCCGAACCGGTCAGAATAATGCGATCAATACCGCTTGCGTGCAATCGGCAATGCCCGATCCGTTGCTGTTCAATCTGTGGCAAGGCTTGGAAAATGGCGTTATGTTCGCTATCGACCGGCAATAAGGTTGCGCCTGATTTCGCCACTTCATCAATAAACAGTTGTCCGCAGGTGACCAACGATTCTTTATTCGCCAGCAACACGCGCTTGCCGGCTTGAATTGCCGCCAAAGTCGAACGCAATCCTGCCGCACCGACAATCGCCGCCATCACGCTGTCCACCTCAGGGTGTGCCGCAATTTCACAAATCGCCTGCTCGCCGCTCAACACTTCTGTTTTGACCGCACTTTCGCTTAACCACTGTTTAAGCTGCTTCGCCGCGGCGTTATCCGCCATCACGGCAAAGTGCGGTTGAAATTCATGGCATTGCCGTGCCATCAGCTCGGCATTGCGCCCGCCAACCAACGCAAACGCGCGGTATTTTTCAGGATTGTGTTCAATCACCGACAACGTGCTTTTACCGATCGAACCGGTCGAACCAAGAATCACAATATTTTGTTGCATAGATCACCGTATTGAATTAAATAGTCGCAGTCTAATCATATCGATTAGTTGCTGAAAACGTTGCATTTATTTTCCCCTTCTGAGCTGCCCGAGCGTGTGTGAAATTTGTAGGGAAATTTTTTTGTTTGAGCGAAGCGAGTCTGCCCGCAACGCGGGCGAATTAAAAATTTTCCGTTAAGCAAATTCACACTAAGCGAGGATTAGCAGCACAATAGGGGCGTGTTTCTTTTGCTTATCTTTTCTTTGCACGAGCAAAGAAAAGTAAGTCGCCATCGGCGAAATACGATAGCAAAATACCATCGTTTGAGAAATAGCCAAAACCAAAAGTGCGGTTATCAAGCCTATGACAACCGCACTTTGATGAAAATTAAGCCTTAAACCGAATTAAAATTCCATCAGCTCTTTTTCTTTTTCTGCCAACGCCTCATCGACTTTCTTCACATAGGCATCGGTCAGTTTTTGAATTACGTCCTGTGCTTTGCGCTCATCATCTTCGCTGATCTCTTTGTCTTTCAACAACGCCTTAATTTGATCATTGGCATCGCGGCGAATATTACGCACCGCCACTTTCGCCTGCTCGGCTTCACCGCGCACGATTTTGGTCAAATCACGACGGCGTTCTTCGGTCAATGGCGGCAACGGCACGCGAATAGTCGTACCTGCGGAAGACGGATTCAAACCTAAATCCGAAGTCAGAATCGCTTTCTCCACCGCTTGAATCAAAGAGCGGTCAAACACGCTCACCGCTAAGGTGCGCGCATCTTCCGCCACCACGTTGGCAAGCTGGCGCAACGGCGTGGCCGAACCGTAGTATTCCACCTGAATGCCGTCTAACAGGCTCGGGTGCGCACGTCCGGTTCTGATTTTGGAAATTTGGCTCTTGAAGGCTTCAATGCTTTTTTCCATGCGTTGTTCGGCATCTTGTTTAATTTCGTTAATCACGCTGTTTTCCTTTCTTTTTTATCAATGTTCCGTAAACGGCTATTTTTAACCTATTCTGCCCGACAAATCAAGATTCGTGGCAAATTAACGTGCCTTCCGGCTCGCCTAGAATCACGCGTTTTAACGCGCCCGGTTTATTCATATTGAACACGCGGATCGGCATATTGTGATCCCGTGCGAGGGTGAACGCCGCCAAATCCATCACTTGCAACTCTTTTTCCAACACGTCTTGATAGCTCAAAGTGCGGTATAAATTGGCATCGGGATTTTTTGCCGGATCACAATCATACACACCGTCCACCTTGGTCGCTTTCAGCACCGCATCCGCTTCGATTTCAATCCCACGCAAACAAGCGGCGGAATCGGTGGTAAAAAACGGATTGCCGGTACCGGCGGAGAAAATCACCACCTGCCCTTGGTTTAACAAGCGGATCGCCTGTGCCCAGCTATAGGTATCACACACGCCGTTCAACGGGAATGCCGACATCAGCTTGGCATTGATATCGGCACGGTGCAGCGAATCACGCATTGCCAAACCGTTCATCACCGTCGCCAACATCCCCATATGGTCGCCGACCACACGGTTCATACCGGCTTTTGCCAGTTTTGCGCCACGGAATAAGTTACCGCCACCGATAACTAAAGCAACTTGTACATCTAACTCAACCAGCTCTTTGATTTCCAACGCCATGCGATCTAACACCGACGCATCAATTCCGAAGCCTTCGTCACCTTGCAGGGCTTCACCGCTTAATTTTAATAACACACGTTTATATGCCGGTTGCTTGCTCATTTTCTGTTCCTCGCTGTGTTTAAAATGCTGATGAAATTATCGTATTGTACAATAATTTAATAACCATTTTTGACTGAATAACATTCATTAAAAAGGCGAGTTACCTCGCCTTTTCGATTGATTATACTTTTTGCATCGCTGCGACTTCAGCAGCAAAGTCGGTTTCGACTTTCTCGATTCCTTCACCCACTTCAAAACGGATAAAGCCGGAAACGTCAGCACCTTTTTCTTTCAACAATTCGCCGACAGATTTAGACGGATCCATCACAAACGGTTGACCGGTCAGAGAAACTTCGCCGGTGAATTTCTTCATACGACCTTCGACCATTTTTTCTGCGATTTCACGCGGTTTACCGGATTCCATGGCGATAGCCACTTGGATTTCGCGCTCTTTAGCCACAACGTCGGCAGATACATCTTCCGGTTTCACGAATTCAGGACGGCTTGCCGCAACGTGCATTGCGATTTGTTTAACCAATTCTTCGTTTGCGTTAGTTGCCGCAACCAATACGCCGATTTTCGCACCGTGCAAGTAAGAACCAACCACATCGCCGCCGATGGCAGCCACACGGCGGATATTCATGTTCTCACCGATTTTCGCAACCAGTGTCGCGCGCTCTTCTTCAAATTGCGCTTTCAACACGTCGACATCGGTGATTTTGCCAGCCAATGCAGCGTCGGCAACTTTATTTGCCAATGCCAAGAAACCGGCATCTTTGGCAACGAAGTCCGTTTCGCAGTTCATTTCAACCAACACACCGTAACCGCCGTCGACACGCGCCAAGATAACGCCTTCCGCCGCGACACGACCGGCTTTTTTCGCCGCTTTCGCCTGACCGGATTTACGCATGTTATCGATTGCTAATTCGATGTCGCCATTGGTTTCAACCAAGGCTTTTTTACATTCCATCATACCTGCGCCGGTACGCTCACGCAGTTCTTTTACCAATGCCGCTGTAATATCAGCCATTTTTTAATCCTCTTGTCCGTGCAACCTATTGTAAAACAAGCGCACTTTGAATAAAAAAGCAGGGAACATAAAGCCCCCTGCTAACCAATTAATTTGTGTGGTTAATAAGGGCAAACAGCCTTATTACCGATAACATTATTCAGCTGCTGCTTCTACGGCTGCTTCCGCTTCGACAAAGCTTTCTTCTGTTACGGTTGGGTTAGACTGCGCACGACCTTCGTTGACCGCCGCCGCTGCCGCGCTCAAGTATAATTGAATCGCACGCGCCGCATCATCGTTACCCGGGATAATGTAATCCACGCCATCCGGGTTAGTGTTGGTATCCACAACCGCAAATACCGGAATACCCAAGTTGTTGGCTTCTTTGATTGCAATGTGTTCGTGATCGGCAGCGATAACAAAAATCGCATCCGGCAAACCGGACATATTTTTGATTCCGCCTAAACTTAATTCCAGTTTTTCCATTTCACGCGCACGCATTAACGCTTCTTTTTTGGTTAATTTTTCAAAAGTGCCGTCTTGAGATTGCGCTTCCAAATCTTTTAAACGTTTGATTGACTGACGAACGGTTTTCCAGTTAGTCAGCATACCACCTAACCAGCGGTGGTTTACAAAGTATTGGTTACAGCTTAATGCCGCTTCTTTTACCGCTTCAGTTGCCGCACGTTTGGTACCGACAAACAATACTTTACCGTTGTTGCCCGCAATGCGAGTCAACTCAACCAAGGCTTCGTTGAACATCGGAACGGTTTTTTCCAAGTTGATGATATGAACGCCGTTGCGTGGTCCGAAAATGTAAGATTTCATTTTTGGATTCCAGTAACGGGTTTGGTGACCGAAATGTACGCCTGCTTGCAGCATATCGCGCATTGAAACTTGTGCCATAATAATTCCTTATATAATTGGGGTTTAGCCTCCACATATCCTGTCGCATCGACCGTTTGGCACCCCGACTGACAGTGTATGATATGTGTGTGAAGTCTTAGTTAATCATAATGCCATTCCGACTGTTCGGAATAACGGCGCATTTTATACCATAATCAACCGGAAATTACCAGTGAATTAGCGCAACAATGCGCAAGTCTGTTGGAAAAAATCCCCGTTAACAAGCGGGAATTCAGGCTGATAACAAAGTCTCTTTCTCGAATAATTTCCCTCCCTCCGCACGCGGAGGGAGAGAAGTAAGTTTGTCAGCAACATCAATCCCCACTAAAAAGCGGGGATTGATGTTGTAAAGTGCGGTTTTTAAAACTGATCGCGCTGTTGGATAAAGTCCTGATTGATATCAATGTCGGCTTGGTTGCGCAATGATTGAATCAAACTGTTGTAGGTTTGCAGCTGTTTGGCTTGTAAATAACTTGCCGCTAACGCACGTTGTTGATTGTTTTCCGCCACACCGTCGCTGACTTTGACTAACTCCGCCAGATAGACATCGCCTTTGCCGTCCTGCACCGCTTTATACGTCGCTTTGCCGTCGGCGGTTGTCATCGAGAAAATGCCCTCGCGTAATTGCGGATCTTGCATTGAAGCATAGACAACGGTTTCCGCATTGCTTGCCAAACTGATACCGTTCGGCAAACTCACATTTTGTTTGTTTTCCGCTTGGTTGAATTGTTCCGCCAAGGCTTTCACTTGCGTTAACAACACATTTTCGGCTTTTTGCCGTTTCAGCAAGGTTTCAATATCGGCTTTAGCTTCTTCCAAGGTTTTAGTACCTGCGGCTTTATGATCGATCACACGTATAATCACCGAATGCTGATCGCCGACATTGATCGCTTCCGAATTCATGCCCCCTTGCAATAAATCGGTATCGAAAATGTTGTACACCACATTGGAGAAGTTAAGTGCGGTCGGCACGTCTTGACGCGAAAAATAATCGGTCTGCTGCGCTTTCTTGCCGACCGCACTTTCCACATCTACCAACGAAGATTGGTTCTCAAACGCTTTTTCCGCCGCTTGTTTTTCCAAACGGAAGAACGCGCTCGAAGTCAGTTCATTGCGGATGGTATCCACAATTTGACTTTTCACTTGTTCCAGCGGCAAGGTTTCGCCTTGGCGCCGCTCTAACACTTTAATCAAATGGTAAGCGCCATCGACATTAACCGGCTGGCTCACATTGCCAATCTCGGTGGCATACGCCGCTTGTTCGAACGCTTCCGGGAATGAACCGTCATTTGCCCAACTCAGATCGCCGCCATTGACCGCCGATAATTTATCCTGCGAATACTGTTTTGCCAAATCGGCGAAATCCGCACCGTTTTGCAATTGCCGTGCCAGATCTTGCGCCAAGGCTTGATCGGCAACTTGGATATGCGCCAAATGTTGGCTTCCGCGTCCGCTAAACTGGGCTTTATTGTCTTGGTAATATTGCGCCACTTCGACGTCGCCGACGTGAATATTTTTTTCCACGTCAGGGCGCGCGATGTCGATATATTCCACTTTCACCAACTCCGGCACCATAAATGCCGCTTTGTTGGCATTATAATACTGTTCAATCTCTTGCTCGCTAACCTGTTGTTTTGCCGCTTCCGTCGCCAGAGGAAAAGCGGTTAACCGCACTTCACGTTGTTGGAAGATTTGTTTAATCATTTGATTCAGCTGTTCTTCGCTCAAGGTTTCCGAACCTAATATACCGTTTTGCAACTGTTGCATCGCAATGGTCGCACGCAAGGTTTGCGCATAATAGTCAGAACTAATGCGGTTAAAATGCAAGAAGTTTTGATAGGTTTCGTTGTCGAATTTGCCGTCTTTTTGGAAGTTCGGACTGCTGACAATCGCACGCTTGATCTGTTCATCGCTGACCGCTAAACCGAGTGATTGCAAATATTGTCCCAACAGGGCTTCATCGATCAAGCCGTTGAGCACATCCCGTCTGAAATTAGTTTCAAATTCCGGCGAATCCATCAACAAGGCAAATTGCGAGCCCATCTCTTGGCTGAATTGGCTGTTTTGTTGCTGATAGGCATTTTGAAAGGTTTGCTGGCTAATTTCTTCGCCGTTTACCGTTGCCGCCGCGTTATTCACCGTCGAACCTAAATAAGTGCCCACGCCGCCCAGCACAAACGAAATCGCAATTAAACCGAAAATGATTTTCCATAACCAGCCGCCTACGCCGCCGCTCAGTTTTTCCATCATAATGTATTTTCCTGTCGCTAAACTTAAAATATTGCCGAATTATAGGCGAAAGCCCGCCGTTATGCACGTATAGATTATCTCCGTACGCGGCTTTTCATCCATTTGACATAAAAAATAAAAAGCCAAAAACTGACAGAATTTGGCTTTTCGGATATTAAACGGATTAATTCACGATTTGTGACGGTTGCGGCTTGCCGCCGCGTTTTTTACCGGCAACCACCGCTTTTTTGACTTCTGCCACCGCCGGAGTCACCAACTGAATGCCTTCCGCCGGATTTTGCAACGCCAACGATAAAACCTCATCGATGGTTTCGACTGCGCGAATATCCAAATCCGCTTTGGCATTTTGCGGAATCTCTTCCAGATCTTTGACGTTATCTTTTGGAATCAGCACCAATTTAATGCCGCCGCGATGTGCCGCCAGCAGTTTTTCTTTCAAACCGCCAATCGGCAACACCTTGCCGCGCAGGGTGATTTCCCCGGTCATTGCCACATCGGCGCGCACCGGATTACCGGTCAGGCTGGAGACAAGTGCGGTACACATTGCAATCCCCGCGCTCGGTCCATCTTTCGGTGTGGCACCTTCCGGCACATGGATATGAATATCGCGTTTTTCATGGAACTCGGAATTGATACCTAAACGTTCCGCTCTTGAACGCACCACCGTCATCGCGGCTTGAATTGATTCTTTCATGACATCGCCCAATGAACCGGTATAGCTCAATTTACCTTTGCCGGCGACGGAAGCCGCTTCAATCGTCAGCAGATCGCCGCCCACTTCGGTCCACGCCAAACCGGTGACTTCGCCCACACGATTTTCCGTATCGGCCCTGCCGTATTCAAAACGCTTCACCCCTAAATACTCATGCAGATTGTCGGCATTCACCACCAATGATTTCAGCGTTTTGTCCAATAACAGATTTTTCACCGCACGGCGGCAAATTTTGGAAATTTCCCGTTCTAGTGAGCGCACGCCCGCTTCACGGGTATAAAAGCGGATAATGCCGAGAATCGCGCTGTCCTCAATGCTCAATTCGCCTTTCTTCAAACCGTTGCGTTCCATTTGTTTGGCAACCAAATGGCGGGTGGCAATATTGAGTTTTTCGTCTTCGGTGTAACCCGACAAGCGAATCACTTCCATCCGATCCAACAACGGCGCCGGAATATTCATTGAGTTTGAAGTGGCAACGAACATCACGTCGGACAAATCATAATCCACTTCCAAATAGTGATCGCTAAACGTGGTATTTTGTTCCGGATCTAACACTTCCAACAACGCCGACGCCGGATCGCCACGCATATCCGCCGCCATTTTGTCGATTTCATCCAACAAAAACAGCGGGTTTTTCACCCCGACTTTACACATTTTCTGGATCAGTTTGCCCGGCAATGAGCCGATATAGGTTTTACGATGTCCGCGAATTTCCGCTTCATCACGCACCCCGCCCAACGCCATGCGCACGTATTTACGCCCGGTCGCATTGGCAATAGACTGTCCGAGTGAGGTTTTCCCCACGCCCGGCGGGCCGACCAAACACAAAATCGGACCTTTGACTTGATTTAAACGGCTTTGTACCGCCAGGTATTCCAAGATCCGCTCTTTCACGCGTTCTAAGCCGTAATGATCGGAATCCAACACCTTTTGCGCGCGCGCCAAATCTTTTTTTACCTTGCTGCGTTTATGCCACGGCACTTGCACCAACCATTCGACATAACTGCGCACCACGGTGGCTTCCGCCGACATCGGCGACATCATGCGCAATTTCTGTAATTCGGCTTCGGCTTTCTCGCGCACTTCAATCGGCATTCTGGCTTCTTCGACTTTCAAGCGTAATTGTTCGATTTCATCGTTATGATTGTCTTGTTCACCCAGCTCTTTCTGAATGGCCTTAATCTGTTCATTCAAATAGTAATCGCGTTGGCTTTTTTCCATTTGTTTTTTAACGCGACCACGAATCCGTTTTTCCACCTGCAAAATATCCAATTCGCTTTGCATGGTGCCAATCAGCAACTCGAAACGTTCAACCACATTGTATTTTTCCAACAATTTCTGTTTGTTTTCCAAGGCAATCGGCATATGCGCCGACATGGTATCGCTCAAACGCTCGGAGTCATCAATGCCGCGTAGGGCGCTCACCACTTCCGGCTGGACTTTTTTATTCAATTGCACATAGGAATCAAACTCTTCCAACGCACTGTTTTGAATCACTTCCAATTCCTGCTCATCGCCGCTCACACTGTCGATAATCTCAATATCCGCCATCAGCAGCCCGTCATCATGAAATTGGAGGATTTTCGCCCGTTTTTGCCCTTCCACCAGCACTTTTACCGTACCGTCCGGCAATTTCAGCAATTGAATAATATTTGCCAGTGTCCCGACGGAATAAACATCGTCGTAGCTCGGATCCTCTTGTTCCGCTTGCTTTTGCGCCACCAGCAACAACTGTTTGCCGCTTTCCATCGCTTTTTCCAAACTACGGATGGATTTTTCCCGTCCCACAAATAACGGCATCACCATAAACGGAAACACCACTACGTCACGCAGCGGCAACACCGGGATATGGGTTTGTATGGTTTGTTCTGCACGCATTCTTTATCTCTCTTGTTGCTAAAATGGGAATTAACGGACTCTATATTGGGTTATTCGGCGGAAATCTCAAGGATTATTTACCCTTTTGATCAAAATTTCTCAGCTAAAATAAAAGTGCGGTTTTCCGTTGGAGTAGAAAACCGCACTTGCTTCAACCGCTGCTAACTGGCTTGTTCCAGCCGATACTCCAGTTTCGGCGGCTGTTGTTTGGCAATAACATCCTCATCAATCAGCACTTTTTGCAGGTTATGCAATGACGGCAGATCATACATCGTATCCAGCAACACCGCTTCCACAATCGAACGTAAACCACGGGCGCCGGTTTTGCGTTTCATGGCTTTTTTCGCCATTGCCACCAACGCGCCCTGAGTGAATTCCAGATCGACATCTTCCAGTTGGAACAGCGCCTGATATTGCTTGGTCAGCGCATTTTTCGGTTCGGTCAGAATTTTAATCAAGGCTTCTTCATCCAGTTCGCTCAGGGCGGCAACCACCGGTAAGCGCCCGATAAATTCAGGAATCAAGCCGAATTTAATCAAATCCTCCGGTTCCACCTGTTTCAACAATTCGCTGATCCCGGCTTTGTCTTTTTCGCCTTTCACTTCGGCGCCGAAACCGATACCGCTCTTCACATTGTTACGTTGATCGACCACTTTATCCAAGCCGGCAAATGCGCCGCCGCAGATAAACAGGATTTTCGAGGTATCGACGCGCAAAAATTCCTGTTGCGGGTGCTTTCTGCCTCCTTGCGGCGGAATCGAGGCAGTGGTGCCTTCAATCAGTTTGAGCAACGCCTGCTGTACGCCTTCGCCGGATACATCGCGGGTGATTGACGGATTATCCGATTTGCGGCTGATTTTGTCGATTTCATCGATATAAACAATGCCGCGCTCGGCTTGCTCGACTTTATAATCGCAGCGTTGCAGCAATTTTTGAATGATATTCTCCACATCTTCGCCGACGTAACCGGCTTCGGTCAAGGTGGTGGCGTCCGCCATCGCAAACGGCACATTCAGCATTCTTGCCAACGTTTCCGCCAACAAGGTTTTTCCGCTGCCGGTCGGACCGATTAACAGAATGTTGCTTTTGCCCAGCTCGACATCGCTTTTGATGTCGCTGCGTAAGCGTTTATAGTGGTTATATACCGCCACCGCCAACACTTTTTTGGCATGATCCTGCCCGATCACGTAATCGTCCAGATGTTTGCGGATTTCGTGCGGGGTCGGCAGCTTGTCTTGCAGCGGCTCAACCGCACTTTCAGCGGCAGCGTTTTCTTGCTCGTCTTTTTCCAGCAAATGGTAGCAATCTTCGATACATTCATTGCAAATGTAGCCGGCAACGCCGGCGATCAGTTTTTCCACTTCGTGCTGTTCTTTGCCGCAAAAAGAGCAATGATGTTGTTTCTCGTTCGACATAATGTTATCCAATTAAATGCGTTGCGTTAATACTTCGTCCACCAAGCCGTAATTTTTGGCTTCTTGTGCCGACATAAAATTATCCCGCTCGGTATCGCGTTCAATTTTATCCAACGGTTGTCCGGTATGCTGTGCCAGACGCTGATTCAGAGTGTCGCGGATTTTCAAAATTTCTTGTGCGTGGATCTGAATATCCGACGCCTGTCCGCGATAACCGCCCAACGGTTGGTGGATCATCACCCGCGAATGCGGCAGGGCAAAACGTTTGCCGGCGGTACCGCCCGCCAATAAAAACGCGCCCATCGAACAGGCTTGTCCGATACACAGGGTGCGCACGTCCGGTTTGATAAACTGCATGGTGTCGTAAATCGCCAATCCGGCGGTCACGACTCCGCCCGGTGAATTGATGTACAGATTAATGTCTTTTTCCGGATCGACCGACTCCAAATACAGCAACTGGGCGACAATCAGGTTTGCCATATTGTCTTCCACCTGCCCGCTTAAAAAAATAATCCGTTCTTTTAACAAACGCGAGTAAATGTCATAGGCTCTTTCGCCGCGTGATGTTTGATCCACCACCATAGGGACTAAACTCATTTTTTCCTCTACTTAAAAATTGACACAGAATTTTGTCATTCTACCGAAAAATCACCTAAAAAACAGGCTAATCCCGATTTTTAACCGACCGAAAAACAAAAAGTGCGGTCATAAACCGCACTTTGACAATCAAAACAACAACTTGCCGATTAAGCTTGTTGTGGGTTCATGATTTCGTCGAAAGAAGCCGATTTTTCACTCACTTGTGCTTTCGCCAATACCGCGTCAACCGCTTGTTCTTCCAAGACCACATTGCGCAAGTTGTTCATCAACTCTTTGTTGTTGCGGTAATATTCGATCACTTCCGCCGGTTGCTCGTAAGCGGCGGCGATGTCTTCGATCATCGCTTGCACGCGCGCGTCGTCCACTTTCAATTCGTTAGACGCAATCACTTCGGCAAACAATAAACCGACTTGTACGCGGCGGCGGGCTTGATCTTCGAAAATTTCACGTGGCAATTGGAAATCTTTCGGGGCTTGACCGCCGAAACGTTGTACCGCTTGTTGTTGCAACACTTCGATTTCTTGATCCACTGCCGCAGCCGGAACATCAATGCTATTGTTCGCCAACAAACCGTCGATCACTTGGTTTTTCACGCGAGTGGTCAAGGCATTGTTCAATTCACGCTGCATATTTTTGCTGATTTCAGCGCGCAAATCAGCAACGGTTTTGTTTTTAGCACCGAATTTCCGTACGAACTCTTCGGTTACTTCCGGCAATTCCATCTCTTCCACTTTTTTCAAGTTGATGTCGAATTTTGCCGCTTTACCTTTCAGATTTTCCGCATGATAATCTTCCGGGAAGGTTACATCAATGCTGAACGTTTCGCCCGCGCTGTGCCCAACGATACCGTCTTCGAAGCCCGGGATCATACGGCCTTGTCCCATTAACAATACGAAATCCGCCGCTTTGCCGCCTTCAAACGCTTCGCCGTCAACCGAACCGTCGAAATCGATGGTCACGCGATCATCGGCTTTGGCCGCAACCGCACTTTCTTTCCAAGTCGCTTGTTGTTTACGCAACACGTCAACCATCTTATCGATATCGGCGTCGCTGATTTCCACAACCGGTTTTTCAACTTGAATATTTTCCAAACCTTGCAATTGTACTTCCGGATAGACTTCAAACGTTGCGCTGAATTTAAAATCCTGACCTAATTCGTATTGTTCCGGCATAAATGTCGGACGACCGGCAAAATTGATTTTATCCTGCATGACCGCATCAAAGAAGCTGCGCTGCATTGCGTCGCTCAAGACATCTTGACGCACAGAAGCACCGAAACGTTTTTCAATGATCGCCGGCGGAATTTTACCTTTACGGAACCCGTCGATACGGGCATTTTTGGCTACGCTTTTTAATTCTTCACGAACGTTTTGCTCGATAGTTTCAGCCGGAACGGTAATCGTGATACGGCGCTCAAGACCTTGGGTCGTTTCTACGGAAAATTGCATTTTTTACCTCAAAAAATCAGATATTCTCGGCGCCGCTGATCTCAATCGTATGAACAATCAACACCGAACTTAAAAAATAGACAGGGGATTATACCCAGTCTGACCGAATCAGTCGAGTTATAAGCGCAGAAAACGGGATAATTGGCGAATTTTTAAACCGCACTTAGGTTATTTCATCGGCGTGCAAACAAAAAATCCGATTCATGGCGAATCGGATTTTGAAAAATTACAATCCTTTCGGAATACGGATTTTTTGTCCCGGGAAGATTTTATCCGCGTCTTTGATCACTTCTTTGTTGGCTTCGACGATTTTAGTGTATTTCGCGCCGTTGCCGTAGGCTTTTTCGGCGATTTTCCATAACGTATCGCCTTTTTCAATCACATAAAACTCCTCATCGGCAGCCAAACGTTCGCCGCTGGCAATGGTGACGCCTTCCGCTTCCACTTTGGTAATGCCGGCGATATTGCCCGCCATTAAAATCGCCTTTTCCAAGGCCGAGGCGTCTTTTGCCGTGCCTGCGATTTTCGCCACGCCGTTTTCAACCGTCACCGCCACGTTTTCCACGCCCGGGTTATCTTCATTAATGTGTTGCGTAACCGCACTTGACGCTTCTTCTTCCTTGCCGAAAATTTTCTTACCGATGTTGCCGACAAAATCAAATAATCCCATGTGATGTCCTTACTAAGTAGTTGATTAATTAACGGCTTCCAAGGAAGCCGAACGTAGTTCCTTTGCTATTATCCGATCAGTTTTACCTTAAATCAAATAAAATGCCATTTCCTTAATGAGGATTAAACCGAAAACGGATATTGAATCGGCGGATGCGACTGATAGCCCGTCACCTTGAAATCCTCCATCGTGACCCAGGTTTCCAAATCTTGCAGGGTTTTAATCGCCGGATTAATCTCCAACTGCGGCAGCGGCAGCGGCTCGCGCTGCAATTGCACCGTTTTCATCAGTTCCAGTTGATCTTCATAAATATGCGCATTGACGATTTTGTGATACGCCTGCCCTGCTTGTTTGCCGGTAATCTGCGCCATCAGCGCCAAAAAAGTGTAAACCTGAATTTGGTTGAAATTCAAGCCGAGCGGCACATCGCACGAACGTTGGTAACTGGTGAGATACAGCCTGTCATCTAAGAGCGAAAAGGTATGGGTGTGCATACACGGGCGCAGGCAGCCCAGCTCAATTTCGCCCGGATTGTAGAAGGTGATAATTTCGCCGCGATCATCAATCCCGTCGGATAAGTGATCCACCACTTTGCGCAGCTGATCCAAATGCGAACCGTCCGGTTTGCGCCAGCTTCTGCCTTGTACGCCGTAAACCCGCCCCATATCGTCCGTACCTTTACGGTGCGGGCTATTGAGCCAAACTTGATTGTCGTTGGCATTGGCGTCCCAGGTTTTGGTGCCGAGCTTACGGAAATCGGCGGCGTTGTCATAGCCACGGATATACCCCAGAAATTCGGCAATCGCCGCTTTCCAATAACTTTTGCGCGTGGTGATCAACGGAAATTGGTTATTCGCAACATCATAAGTCAAATCGGCATTAATCACGGTTAAGCAGCGCTTACCGGTGCGTTCATTGCCGACCCAAACCCCGTGATCGACGATCCGTTGGCATAAATCCAAATACTGACGCATATTTTTTCTCCTCTAAACCGCACTTTTCGCGGCGGCACGCCGATAAGCCCAAACCACAATCAACAGCCCGATCAACATCATCGGCGTTGATAAAATTTGCCCCATCGAAATTTGCTGTCCTAAAAACAGTCCGAGATGTTCGTCCGGCTCGCGGAAGAATTCGACGATAAAACGGAACAAGCCGTAGAAAAACAGGAACAGTCCTGCCACCGAACCCGCCGGACGCGGTTTTTGGATAAACCAATTCAGAATAAAAAACAGTACCACGCCTTCTAACAAGGCTTCGTACAATTGCGACGGATGGCGTGGCAAATAGCCGCCGGACGGAAACAGCACCGCCCAAGAAACATCGGTCACTCTGCCCCACAATTCATCATTGATAAAATTGCCGATACGCCCCATGCCCAAGCCGAACGGAATCAACGGCGCAACAAAATCCGCAGTTTGCCAAAAAGAGCGTTTTTGTAAACGAGAGGTGATCACCATCGCCACAATCACGCCGATTAAACCGCCGTGAAACGACATGCCGCCGTCTAAAATACGGAATAAATACAGGGGATCTTGCACAAAGCGCTCGAATTGATAAAACAACACATAGCCAATCCGCCCGCCTAAAAACACCCCGAGGAAACCGTTAAACAGCAGCGAATCAACCTGATCCACCGTCCAACCGCTGTTTGCCCGGCGTGCGCGCCGCACCGCCAGCCAACGCGCAAACACAAAGCCGATCAGATACATCAAACCGTACCAACGCAAGGCGAGCGGACCGATACTGAAAATCACCGGATCAATTTGGGGAAAGACAATATATGAACTCATCGTTTAACCTATAAACATTTTAACTGCCACCAAGCACAACCAAAGGGCGAACGCTTTTTTCAAGGTCGGCACCGGCAAGGTGGTGGTGAGCGTCGCACCGAATTTTGACGTAAAAAAGGATACCGTGGTGATCAACAGCACTGCCGGCAGATAAACATAACCTAAGGAATAAGGCGGAAGCCCTTCAACGCCCCAGCCGCTCACCGCAAAACTGATCATGCCAGACATGCCTAACAGCATACCGCAAAAAGAAGACGTGCCAATCGCCTGTTTCATCTCCAAACCGCGCGCATTTAAAAACGGCACGATAAACGCCCCGCCGGCAATACCGGCAAAGCTGGATACGGTTCCAATCAAAACACCACCGATAATGCCGTTTTTCGCATTCAACGGCTTATTACCGGTTTGGTGTTTGATCGACAATAACATTTTGATCGCCAGATACAATACCATGACCGCAAACATTTTACTGGTCACCGATTTCGGCAGATAACTGACGAACAAACCGGCAATAAAAACCGAAATCATCAATGCCGGAATCAGATATTTGGCTGCCTGCCAATGCACGTTTCCCAGTTTGTGGTGGCGCTGTGCCGAAGAAAATGCGGTGATGACAATCGTGGCAAAGGACGTTCCTAACGCCACATTCATCAGCAGCGCCTCAGGAATGCCGATTTGAGGAAGTAAATATACCAGCACCGGCACAATCACCAAGCCCCCGCCAATGCCGAATAAACCGGCAAGAAAACCCGCCAAGGCACCGGTTAACAAACAACAAATAATAAAAAACGTCATCTTTTTTCTCCCCTCGCTTCCCCTTTCGGCACCGCTATTTTTTTATCATGGTTTTTGCGCTCGTATTCTTTGCGTTGATAACGCGGACTCTTTCGATAGCGGGTGTGATTATTGTGCCGTTCGCGCTCGTGCTCGCTTTTGTTGGATTCTCGCGGTTTTGCGCTGCCGCTCACACTGCTTTTGGGTTGTTGAAACAACGCTGTCGGTGCGAATTCTTTCATTACTTTACGATAAACTTCGCGTTTAAAGGAAATGACTTGTCTGACGGGATACCAATAGCTGACCCAACGCCAACCGTCGAATTCCGGAGTCGGCGTCGCCTGCATATTGATATTTTTTTCATCGCCGATCAGTTTTAATAAAAACCAGCGCTGTTTTTGCCCGATACAAACCGGGTTGCTATCGTTGCGCACCAAGCGTTTCGGCAACTTATAGCGCAACCAGCCTTTGGATAAGGAGAGGATTTTGACATCCTGTCGGCTTAAACCGACCTCTTCGTACAACTCACGGTACATGGCTTGTTCCGGTGTTTCGCCCGCATTGATTCCACCCTGTGGAAACTGCCACGAGTTCTGTCCGCACCGTTTCGCCCACAACACCTGCCCTTGTTGATTACAGATAATAATTCCTACATTCGGGCGGTAACCATCGCAATCGATCACTATCGATCCTCTTACATCATCTTGAAAAGTCTGAAATGGGATTGATTGTTTCATAATATCGCCGGTGATACAACCATAACCGTATTTGGCAAACCGCACTTTGCATTTCATCTGTCTCCGAGGCGCGCGCACGCCGCTATTTTCCGATAAAAACCGCTCCGTCTGTGGATAACTCTGTGTGCAATCATGGGAAGAAATGTTGCTTGTCCATCAGGATCGCTACGGCAACTGCGCTCCAATACTGACGATCGCCGATCGTTCGCCGGATCCGCCTTCCGCCGGCGGTTTTTCAAGCTTTCAGCCCAAACCGTCCTGTGAGATGTTGATAAAAAAATCAGTTATGATCCAGTTTGTGAACAATTTATTTCCGTCGTTAACAAAAAGTGCGGTTTGTTCACAACCTGCGAGTTATTCAGTTTTTCTGTGGATAAATTTGTGGCTGAATCAGGAATTAAACGGGATAAACACAGACCGCACTTTCGCTTTATTCTTTTTTATCTTTTAAATCAAAAAGATAAAAATATCCCGCAGCAATTCCCGCCGGCGGTTTCAGCGCTAAAACACCACCGGCGATTTTTTAAGCAGGATTATTTGAGTCCATCGCCGCTTACCGTTACAATACTAACCTTTGGCAGCGAAGGTAGTGACGACATGAGCATAACGGAAGCGTGTAATCCCCCACAATCGGAACAGCAACTGCTACAGGCAGCATTGCGTTTGGCGGGTTTGACTTTTGCCGACATTGCCGCAGAGCAGGATTTACCGGTGCCGGAAAATTTAAAACGCAATAAGGGCTGGGTCGGGATGTTGATCGAAACCGCACTTGGCGCACAAGCGGGCAGTAAAGCCGAACAGGATTTTGCCGAGTTGGGGATTGAGTTGAAAACCATTCCGATCAACCGTCAGGGCTATCCGTTAGAAACCACCTTTGTCAGTCTGGCGCCGCTCACGCAAAACAGCGGGGTGGTTTGGCACAACAGCCATGTACGGCATAAGCTGCAAAAAGTGTTGTGGATACCCGTCGAAGGCGAACGCGCGATTCCGTTAGCCGAACGGCGGGTCGGGCAACCGATTCTATGGCAGCCCAGCGCCGAACAAGAAGCCCGTTTGGCGCGTGATTGGGAAGAATTGATGGATTTGATCGTGTTAGGGCACATTCACCGCATTAATGCGTCGATCGGTGAAGTGTTGCAATTGCGTCCGAAAGGGGCAACTAAACGAGACTTAACCTCAGCTCATGGACGGCAAGGGCAACCAATTAAGGCATTACCGTTAGGATTTTACTTAAGGAAGAGCTTTACTGCGGAAATTTTGCATAAATTTTGTTTTTCCTCAAATTAATGCGATGAACTTTCATGTATCTTACCTGTCTTAGGTAAACTACTCTAAATAACTTATAATGATAAATTAAGGAAACCATTTCATGTCCAAAATACTCCTTGTTGATGACGATGTTGAACTCACTGAGCTGTTGGCTGAAGTACTAAAAATCGAGGGATTCGAAGTTGAGCAAGCCTATAATGGCGAAGAAGCGCTCAAGCTGCTTAATTTCAGCCATGATATTATCTTATTAGATATTATGATGCCGGTACTCAACGGCATCGAAACATTAAAACAAATCAGAAAAAATTTCTCGACCCCGGTATTAATGCTGACTGCGCGCGGTGACGATATTGATCGCGTGCTGGGGTTAGAATTGGGCGCAGACGATTATTTGGCGAAACCGTTTAATGATCGCGAGTTGGTTGCGCGAATCAAAGCGATTTTGCGCCGCACCCAGAACCAATCCAACGCCTTGGGCTCAATCGTCAATGCCGACAAAGAAGATAACAGGCAATTGGATTTCGGCGGCATTACCTTACATCCGGGCAGACAGCAAGCGCTGTATAACGATCGCGATTTGGATCTGACCGGCACCGAATTTGCCTTGTTGCAAATTTTAGTGAAAAATCCGGGACAAATTTTATCACGCGAATTGCTGAGTTTGGAAATTTTAGGCAAGCGCCTAACGCCGTTTGACCGCGCAATTGATATGCATATCTCCAATTTGCGGAAAAAACTGCCGGAACGTGCCGATAACCTGCCATGGTTCAAAACATTACGTGGCAGAGGTTATCTGTTGGTCACCGAAAAATAGTGAATCCGCAGGCAACAAGTGATAGAGTGCGGTTTGTACTCTATCACTTGTTTCCAAGCTATTTATGATGAAAATATTGCGTAAGTTTATCCGCCTTCTAAATTCAATTAATGTACAAATTTTCTTTTTATTTTGGTTAATTTGGTTGGCTTTTTTCGTATTGATGGGATTCGCCTTCTTTATTCCCACCATGGATGCGCGCAATTACAGCGAACTTTCCGCGGATGAAGTCAACAATTATCAATTCGAAGTCATCAAACTGATCAAAAGCAACATTCTGCACGATCTGCAATACCAAGAAAAAAAACTCACAAACGATCATTTTGATATTACGCTGCTGCCACGCAAACCGGTGCTCGTTAACCCGAATGACTATAACAAAATCATCGGTTATCTGGATTACAATGAAAGCAGCCAGTTATATCAATTTGTCAACCGCTCCAATAATCCGCTGGTTCCGCAAAAACGCCGTTTTTATAATCTCGACATTGTCGGACCGTTTATTTCGCCTTATCCGTTTACCGACAGCGAACCCTATCTGCTCTATTTCCTCGAATCGGTGGATCCGCAGCGGGAATTCGCCAATTTCTTCTTTGACCATCCGCTAATTATGCTGTTTTTGCTGATGGCAACCAGTACCCCGTTGCTGCTCGGTTTGATATTCAGTCTGACGCAACCGATCAAAGAGTTACGCAGTGCCGCCAATGCCATTTCCACCGGGGATCTTGCGGTCAGACCGATTCTGGAAAAACAAGGCTCGTTAGAATTGCGCGAAGTAGGCAAAAGCTTTAACCACATGGTCACCTCGCTGGAAGATATGATCAGTTCACAGCAACGGCTGTTGCTTGACGTTTCACACGAATTGCGCACCCCGCTGACCCGCTTACAACTGGCTGCGTCCCTATTGCGCCGCCGTCAGGGAGACAGTAATGAATTAGCCCGAATCGGCACGGAAACCGAACGAATGGAAAAAATGCTGAACCAACTATTATCGTTGTCACGCCAGCATATGAATTCGCATATTAAGCATGAAGTTTTCAGTTTACCGTTTATTTGGGAAGAAGTGGTTGACGACGCCAAATTTGAAAGCCGTGAACGCAATTTCGACTTTAGCTTTCAGCAGAATATCCCGAATCCGGAAAATTATTTTATCAATGGTAACGAAGACGCCCTTGCCAGCGCCTTGGAAAATATTATTCGTAACGCCTTTAAATATGCGCATAATCAAGTCCGACTGAGTTGTAATATCATTGATGGGGAACAACTGGAAATTATCGTCGATGATAACGGCGAAGGGGTGGCGGAACACGAATACCAACAGATTTTCCGCCCGTTTTACCGCACCGACCAAGCCCGTGCCCGCACGACCGGCGGCACCGGATTAGGCTTATCGATCGTCGCCAATTCGGTGGAACGGCACAAAGGCACGGTCACCGCAAGCAAAAGCCCGCTCGGCGGGTTGCGCGTCACCATTCGGTTACCGCTTTGGTTTGAATCTTAGCCATATTTATCCGAGCCGCCATCACCGGTTTCCAGCCACAAAAAAACACCGCCAAGGCGGTGTTTTTTATCAAGTGCGGTTAGCGCGATTACAGCACATCACGGCAATTTAGATCATCAAAAGATTGTTCCAAGCGTTTGGACATGGATTCTTCCGATTTACGCAACCAAACGCGCGGATCGTAGTATTTTTTGTTTGGTGCGTCTTCGCCTTCAGGGTTACCTAATTGACCTTGCAGATAAGCTTCGTTGGCTTTGTAGAAGTTCAAAATCCCTTCCCACGCTGCCCACTGGGTGTCGGTGTCGATGTTCATTTTCACTGCGCCGTAGCTGATCGCTTCGCGGATTTCTTCAGTGGAAGAACCGGAGCCGCCGTGGAATACGAAGTCTAATGATTTCGCCGGCAAGTTGCGCTCTTTAGAAACGAACTCTTGTGACGCGCCTAAGATAGACGGTTTTAATTTCACGTTGCCCGGTTTGTAAACACCGTGCACGTTACCGAACGCCGCCGCAATGGTGAAGCGCGGACTGACCGGATATAATTGGTCGTAAACATACAACACTTCGGCAGGTTGGGTATAAAGTTTGGACTCATCAACGCCGGAGTTATCCACGCCGTCCTCTTCGCCGCCGGTGATCCCGATTTCGATCTCTAAGGTCATGCCCATTTTTGACATCCGTGCCAAATATTCACGGCAGATTGCCATGTTTTCTTCCATTGGCTCTTCGGATAAATCAATCATGTGCGAAGAGAACAATGGTTTGCCGGTTTCGGCAAAGTGTTTTTCACCCGCGTCTAATAAGCCGTCAATCCAAGGCAACAATTTTTTCGCTGCGTGGTCGGTGTGCAGGATAACCGGCACGCCGTAGTGTTCCGCCATCTGATGTACGTGTTTGGCACCGGCAATCGCACCTAAAACATCCGGACGGGAACCGTCAGTCGGTTTCACGCCTTTACCGGCATAGAATTGCGCCCCGCCGTTGGAAAATTGCACGATAACAGGCGCTTTAACGCGTGCTGCGGTTTCCAATACTGCGTTTACAGAGTCGGTACCGACGCAGTTTACCGCCGGCAATGCAAAACCGTGTTCTTTGGCATAAGCAAAGATTTTTTGTACATCATCGCCGGTCACAACGCCCGGTTTTACAATATCTAATAATTTTGACATGGTAGATTTCCTATGTGTAAACGAGAGCCGTAACGGCTCTCAAAGTTGATAAATCGGATTAATATAACAGACAGAATACAAAGTGCGGTTTATGCTTTCGCGCGTTCTTCTAAAATCGCAACCGCCGGTAATACTTTGCCTTCAACGAACTCTAAGAAGGCGCCGCCGCCGGTTGAGATGTAAGAAATTTTGTCGGCAATACCGAACAGATCGATCGCCGCCAAAGTATCACCGCCGCCGGCAATCGAGAATGCGTCGCTGTCAGCAATCGCTTTTGCCACAATTTCAGTGCCTTTGCGGAAGTTCGGGAATTCGAACACGCCGACCGGACCGTTCCACAAAATGGTTTTGGCATTACGGATAATTTCAGCCAACACTTCTGCCGATGTATCGCCCAAATCTAGAATTTGCTCGTTATCTTGCACATCGGTCACGCTTTTTTCCACCGCTGCCGCCGTTTCAGAAAACTCGGTTGCGACACGGACATCACTCGGTAGTGGAATTTCAGAGGTTTGCAACAAACGTTGCGCTTCGGGAATGAGATCCGCTTCATACAAGGATTTGCCCACATTCAAGCCCTGAGCGGCAACGAAAGTATTAGAAATACCGCCACCGACGATTAATTGGTCGGCAATTTTAGACAGTGAATCCAACACGGTTAATTTGGTTGATACTTTCGAACCGCCAACAATCGCCACCATTGGGCGCGCAGGGGTTTTCAAGGCTTTCCCCAATGCGTCCAATTCATTGGCTAACAACGGGCCGGCACAAGCGATCGGGGCAAATTTTGCCACGCCGTGGGTTGAACCTTGCGCGCGGTGTGCGGTGCCGAATGCATCCATCACGAATACATCACACAGTGCGGCATATTTTCGGGCAAGTTCATCTTCATTTTTCTTTTCGCCTTTGTTGAAGCGCACATTTTCCAACACCACCAATTCATTGGCAGCCACATCAACGCCGTCCAAGTAATCTTTCACCAAACGCACCGGTACATCTAATGCCGCATTCAAATAATCAACTACCGGCTGCAGCGAATATTCCGCATTGTATTCGCCTTCCGTCGGACGACCGAAGTGAGAAGTCACCATGACTTTCGCACCTTGCTTCAACGCCAGCTCAATCGTCGGAATCGACGCTTTGATACGGGCATCGGAAGTGACTTTACCGTCTTTAACAGGCACATTTAAATCGGAACGAATCAGAACACGTTTGCCTGCCAAATCCAAGTCGGTCATTTTAATTACTGACATAATAAATCCTCTTGTTTTAGTTAATTAATGAATACTTATCCTATAACGCCTAGAGTTGATTATAACAATTTAATCACTCTCCACAATGCAAAATTTTATTCTGTGAAATAATACCCGATTATACTTCGAAAACGGCGCCATACCAGGCTCCGATTACATTTTCCTGCAATTCAAAACGAATTGTAACAGTTCGATCACCTTTCTGTTGCAACTGTGGTACTTTCAGCCTCAAATTCTTAAAATTGACGGCATTAGAATTGGATTTTCGGGCAGTTAATCACCGTCCAATCCAAGCTATAACAAATTTGCAGTTCATCGCGTCCGCTGCCTAAATATTTGCCTGCCAAGTGCGGGTTGTTTTTGCGCAACCAGGTAAACAAATCCGCCCTTTTCAATTCATAATCCGGTAATTTCAGCGTCAAGAACAGTTGCCGCTGCTTATCAAAATAACTTTTCGCATCGGCAAAAGCACAGGCGCCGTGTTTTTCCCACTGCCCTTGCAATAAGCGCAAACTCGGTGAATGCGGCAAATATTGTTCCAATAACGTCACGTCCAACGGTGCCAAATCCCCTTGGCAAAAGCGGGGGTGATCGGTCACACGACGCGCGGTGGCGCTCTGCGGCCATAAGCCATGAATCACCCAGCCGAATTTTTGTACGCCGTCGCATTGATAAGCCGCCTCTTTGGGAATCGCCCCGGCATGGTTGGCGCGTTGGTTGTGGCAATAGCCGGGCGACCAAGAGAGTACCAACGCATAGTAGCCGGTTTTGGCGGTTTTATTTTGTCCGATAGGATCCCGTTGCATGGAAACGTCATAATCGGTTTCCAACACTGCGTCAATCGACGATTTTTGCCGATAAGACACATACAAGGCACTTAAAATCAAGCCGAAAAACAGGACGACAAACAGGGCGAGTTGTGAGATTTTGCTTGAATTGAGCTGCATACTTTTCTATTTTCACTAAAATTAAACAATGGATTGTTGGTTTTTTCAACGCATTTGATTATAATCGTCCGCCTTTTAACGGCGTGGACGACTTTGAGAGAATACCACTTATGGCACTGCTGATCACCGAAAAATGCACCAATTGCGATATGTGCGAACCTGAATGCCCGAATCAGGCTATCAGCATGGGCGAGGAAATCTACGTAATTGATCCCGCCCTGTGTACCGAATGCGTCGGGCATTACGAAACGCCGACCTGTCAGAAAGTCTGCCCGATTAATAACTGTATCATCACCGATCCCGATCATCTCGAGAGCGATGATGTATTATGGGAACGCTTTGCGCTGCTGCACCACGCAGATAAATTATAATTAACGGAAATACCAGCGCGACAACAAAATACCGGCGTTGACCGCCACATTTAAACCGCTGGTTAACGGATTTTCAAACGACAGCACCACATTATGATCCGCCAGCGGATTATTTTCCGCCGACACGGTTTCACGCAGCACCAATGCCACTTTATCACCTAATACCAATTTATTCAGGGCTTCAGCCTGCTTGTTTGCCGTCAAAGCAAGCACTTGATAACCCGCGCTTTTCAGTTGTTGAATGGCGAGCTCGGTATTATGGCTTTCCAGCGCATAAATCTGTTCCATACCGCCCTCGGCAACCCGTGCCGCCGCCGCAGAATAGAGCTGATCCGCACTTTCGCACACAATGCCTTTCACGCCGTAATAGGCGGCGGTACGAATCACGCCGCCGATATTATGCGCATTGTTCAGCCCGTCTAACAACAACACGCAATCTTGCCGTTTTTCGCTTTTGAGATAACCGTCCAGCGTCATCGGCGTGGCTTTTTTCACCAATAAACAGATACCGCCGTGATGTTCACTGCCGCTCACCAATTCCAACTCATCATTCTCGACAATATGATAGGCTTTTTTCTGAGTCGCCAAATAGCTGGTGAGTTTGCCGATACGGTGGCTGGTGTCGATATTCGCCCACAAACGTACAATGCTGTCAGGGCGTTGCCGGAACACCGCGATACACGCCGCTTCGCCGTAAATTTTCATTTCCTCGTTGCGATTTTTACGGATTTTTTCCGGTGCACGCGGCGACAGAGGTCCGGTTTTTTTCTCGCCTTTGACTTCGCCTTTAATCATCACTTTGACATTGCCGCTGGTATTCTTACCGGCTTTGGTGGCGTTTAATTCGCGCTCGCCCCACACATACGCCGGCGCGGTATTGTCTTGATTTTCACGGCTTGGGCGTGCCGCGCGCGGCTTGCGATCATCGCGTCGCTCGTCATTGCGTTCAAATCCGCCTTTGCGACGATCGGCGCGCGCCGAACGTTCAAAAGTGCGGTTTTCGCCGAAACCACGCCCTTTTTTGTCATTTCTCTCATTTCTGTCGCTTCTGTCGTTGCGGGGATTTCTCTCGCTGCGCGCGTTACGATCATCATCGCCGCTTCTGCCTTGCCGTTTGCGATCTGATGTGCCTTTTATGCCTTTGTCGGAAAAACGGTTACTGGACGAAGGTTGCTGAAATGCCGGTTTACGGCTGGATTTGTCGTTCATTGAAGTGCCTATAAAATTGATGATGAAGTGGATTTCTGATGTCGAAAGCCGGTGTCGAAATCGGGGCGAAACATAGAAATGTGATCTGCTGCCGATTATAGCAAATTTTCTGCCGATTTAATCAAACTTCTGGGAAAATCCTGTTCAAAGGCGAACAACGCAGGTAAACTAAATCACTTTACTAGGATTTTTCACGTTTAGCGCCGGATTGCGCCGACACGATCCTACATGATTCGATTTCTTTGTTATATGTTGCTAACTATGCTGAATTCTAAATATTATCAGTCGCTCAATCAGTTACAATCGCTGCCGTTTTTGCCGCTACAGGCGGAAAACGTGGAAATTCTCTATTCCGCGGCCGACTATAAACAACAATTCATTCAACTGATTCGAACGGCAAAAAAACGTATCTATATTACCGCACTTTACTGGCAGAATGACGAAGCCGGGCACGAAATGCTGCACGAACTATACCAAGCCAAACAACGCAATCCCGCGCTGGATGTGCAGGTGTTTGTCGATTTCCACCGCGCACAGCGCGGCTTATTAGGCGCGGAAAATAAGCAAACCAATGCCGAATGGTATGCCGAACAGCGGCAAAAATACGCCCTAGATCCCGAAAATGATATCGCCATTTACGGCGTGCCGATCAATACGCGCGAACTGTTCGGCGTGCTGCATATCAAAGGTTCGGTATTTGACGACACCGTGCTTTACAGCGGCGCCAGCATTAACAACGTGTATCTGCACCAACAGGATAAATACCGTTATGACCGCTATCAAAAAATTACCCATCCGGCATTAGCCGACAGTTTTGTCGAGCTGTTACAACAACATATTTACGATGAAAGTGCGGTACAGCGTCTGGATCAAACGGTACGCAAAGATAAAAGCATCCGCCCGCAATTGCGCCAATACCGCAAAAAGCTGAGTCAGTCCGTTGCTTATCAACTGACGGATTCACAACCGTTTGCAGCTGATCAATTACTGATCACCCCAATTTTCGGTCTTGCCAACGGCAATCCGCTAAACGGCGTGATCGAATCATTGTTTGCGGTTGTACGGCAAAAATTGACGATTTGCACGCCTTATTTTAATTTTCCACGCAGCTTACGCCTGCAATTAGGGCAATTATTAAAAGAAGGCAAACAGGTGGAAATCATCGTCGGCGACAAAACCGCCAATGATTTCTATTCACCACCGGATAAGCCGTTTACCATGTCGGCGGCACTGCCTTATCTGTATGAAATGAACCTGCGCAACTTCTGCAAAAAGC
This sequence comes from Testudinibacter sp. P17/SS/0325, assembly GCF_053570765.1. The sequence goes on from NZ_CM131635.1 coordinate 305,634, forward strand.
ACCACAAGATGATCAGCAATGGGCTGCTCAGCGTGCGTTTGTGGCAAGACGGCGATAATTCTTACCACCTCAAAGGCGTGTGGGTCGACGACCAATATATTTTATTAACCGGCAACAACCTCAATCCGCGCGCTTGGCGCTTGGACGCAGAAAACGGTTTGCTGATCTCGGATCCCAAACAGCAACTGCAACCGCAACTGCAAAAAGAACTGAACACCATTCGCCAGCACACCGGCATGATTCACCACTACCGTGCCTTGGAAAGGCTGCAAGATTATCCTAGTGAGGTAAAAAAACTGCTCAACCGTTTCCGACGGGTGCAGGCGGATAAGATTGTCAAATTAATTCTGTAATTTTAATTTCGCGTTCCCATAAGACAGGCGGATTTATGTTCCGCCTGCGTCAAAATATTTTGTGATCCCTCTCGCATCCTTTATTTTTTTCACGTGACAATTTTTAAATTTCATGAATACTTCATTTTGATTTCGACTAATTTTCACAATTTACGGGGAAATTAAAATGAAGTTCTTAAATCTAACCTTACACACTTGGTTTAATCAAGACCACAAACTTGCCTATCCATTCCCATAAATTCAGATCAGATGGTTAAACTGCGCATGTAAAAATAACACTGCGCCAGTACCATTATTTTACTGCACAATATTTACATCAAAGCAGTTATTTATTTTCAGATAAATAACCAGCGCTTTTCTATTGTCAAAAAATAAGGATTTTGTTATGAATCAATTTAAACATTTGCCCGAACCGTTCCGTATCCGCGTCATTGAACCGGTCAAAACAACAACACGGGAATATCGTGAACAAGCCATTTTAGCCGCCGGCATGAACCCTTTTTTATTGGATAGCGAAGATGTCTTTATCGATCTGCTGACCGATAGCGGCACCGGCGCCATCACCCAAGAAATGCAGGCCGCCATGTTCCGCGGCGACGAAGCCTACAGCGGCAGCCGGAGTTTCCATGCGTTGTCTGCTGCGGTCAAAACCATTTTCGGCTATCAATATACTATTCCGACCCACCAAGGACGGGGAGCAGAACAAATTTATATTCCGGTGTTAATAAAAAAATGCGAACAAGAAAAAGGCGGTAAGCGCGATAAAATGACCGCACTTTCCAATTATTTCTTTGACACCACCCAGGGCCATACCCAATTAAATCACTGCGTTGCGAAAAATGTATATAATAATAATGCGTTTAATACGGAAATTTATGATGATTTCAAAGGTAATTTTGATTTAGACAAATTAGAATCGGCAATTTTGACCATCGGCGCAGAAAATATTCCGTATATTGTCAGCACCATCACTTGTAATTCAGCGGGCGGGCAACCGGTTTCAATCGCTAATTTAAAAGCGGTATATGCCATTGCACAAAAATATGCGATTCCGGTGGTGATGGATTCCGCCAGATTTGCCGAAAATGCCTATTTTATTCAACAGCGGGAAACCGGTTATGCCGATTGGACAATTGAAGAAATCACCTACGAATCGTATAAGTATGCCGATATTCTCGCCATGTCCGCTAAAAAAGATGCGATGGTGCAAATGGGCGGGCTGCTTTGCTTCAAAGACGATTCGATGTTAGACGTTTATACCGAATGCCGTACCTTGTGCGTGGTACAAGAAGGCTTCCCGACTTACGGCGGTTTGGAAGGCGGGGCGATGGAGCGGCTGGCAGTCGGTTTGGTTGACGGAATGCGGCAAGAGTGGCTGGCGTACCGGATTCAGCAAGTACAATATTTGGTTGACGGACTGGAAGCGATTGGTATCCATTGCCAACAGGCGGGCGGACACGCTGCTTTCGTCGATGCGGGCAAATTGTTACCGCATATTCCGGCGGAACAATTTCCGGCACACGCTCTCGCCTGCGAATTATATAAAGTTGCGGGAATTCGGGCGGTTGAGATTGGTTCATTATTATTAGGGCGGGATCCGCAAACCGGCAAACAGCACCCTTGCCCTGCCGAACTATTGCGTTTGACCATTCCCCGGGCAACCTACACCCAAACCCATATGGATTTTATCATCGAAGCATTTGCCAACGTGAAAGAGAACATTCATGCCATTAAAGGATTGGATTTCGTGTATGAACCCAAAGTATTACGGCATTTTACGGCGCGTTTAAAAGAAGTGGATAACACTTAATAATGGTTTATCAAAGTGCGGTTTTATATAGGACCGCACTTTGGTACGATAACGGAGTATAACTATGAAAAAACAACCTTCTTTACTTGGCGGCGCTTGTATCATCGCCAGTGTTTGTGTCGGCGCGGGAATGCTGGGTTTGCCGAGTGCCGGCGCCGGGGCTTGGACACTGTGGTCGTTATTTGCCATCACCCTCACCATGGTGATGATGACCTTATCCGGCTGGTTGCTGTTAGAAGCTTTTCAACACTATGATATTCGTGTTTCTTTTGATACGGTGACCCGTAATTTATTAGGGGAAAAAGTCAATTTTATCAATAACCTTGCCGTCTATTTTGTCGGTTGTATTCTGCTCTATGCCTACACTACCTCATCCGGATTGATTATCAGCCAATTATCGCAGCTCAACCCCGCCTTGTCCGCCACCTTATTTGTGCTGTTTTTTTCCTCGATTGTCTGGTACTCAACCAAAGCCGTCAGTCGGGTTTCCGTCGTTTTAATCGCCTTTATGATCTTAAGTTTTATCTTTAGTATTTCCGGGATGTCGACGCAAATTGATCTCAGTATTTTATTCGATTCCATCAATGCTAACGGAACATACCTGCCCTATATGATGGCATTATTGCCGGTGGCGTTAACGTCCTTCGGTTACCACCATTCCGTTGCCTCAATGCGAATCTATTATGCTGAAGAAAAGCGAGCGCAAAAAGCCATTCTTGGCGGTACCGCCATTGCGTTGTTTTTTTATGCCGTCTGGTTGATTAGTATTTTTGGTCATTTACCGCGTGCACAATTTATCCCGGTGATTGCCCAAGGCGGCAATATCGACGTGTTATTAACTGCCTTAAGCAGTGTCATCGACTCTACGCGCGTATCCCATGCCATTAATATTTTCTCAATGGCGGCGATCCTATCGTCTTTTATTGGCGTCGGTTTAGGATTATTTGATTTCTTGGCGGATTTCTTCAAATTTGACGACAGCAAAATCGGCAGAACCAAAACTTGGAGCGTCACCTTTCTTCCGCCGCTGCTGATGTCGATCTTATTCCCTTTTGGTTTTGTTGTCGTTATCGGCTATGCCGGCGCCGTGGCGACCATCTGGGCGTGCATTATCCCAGCCCTACTTGCCCGCAAAGCACGCCAAACCGCTCCCCAACCGCAAGCATTTACCGTTATCGGCGGAAATATTACGAGCTATTCGGTCATTCTGTTCGGCGTGCTAGTCGCCCTGTTTCATCTATTGGCAATGATCGGTAAATTGCCTGTATTTAGCGGATAATCGAAGTGCTTTACAGCAAGTGCGGCTCGCTCAACCGCACGCTACTAAAAACCGATAAACGTCGCTCTATCTTGGTACAATAATTGTTACGTGGGTTTCGCCAACACCGACTCCCGCCACATCAAGTGCGGTTCGAGGGTTAATGTGCGGTGGGGTTGATCGGGATTTTTGATTCTTGCCAACAGCATTTCCACCGCTTGCTTGGCAAGATTGTTTTTTGATTGGTGAATGGTGGTGAGCGGCGGGGAGAGATATTGCGCCATTTCAATATTGTCGTAGCCGATAATCGAAATCTCTTTGCCGACGGTGAGGCCGGCGCGCCATGCCGCTTGATACGCGCCAATCGCGATAGTGTCGGAGCTGGCGAAAACCGCACTTGGGCGCGGATTCAGTTGCAGCAATTTTTGCATACTCTCAATGCCCCCCTCGACATCAAAATGGCTTTCGATAATCCATTCATCGCGCAACGCAATCCCAGCCTCTGAAAGTGCGGCTTGGTAGCCTTTCAGCCGATTTGATGCCAAGGATTTTTTAAAACTGCCGGTGATAATCGCAATCTCGCGGTGTCCTGCCTCAATCAAGGTTTTTGTCGCCAGATAACCGCCGTATTCCGAATTTTCGTGCACTTTATCCGCATTAAGTGCGGTCGGCCACCAGTCCAACATCACCATCGGCAGGTGTAATCGCTGGCTGATGTCGTCGTTCAGTTGCCAATGGGATTCGGCGCACATCAAAATCAAGCCGTCCACTTGCTTGCGAATCAAGGTTTCCAAGTTACGTTGCAGCCGCTCGCTGTCGCCGTCGGTGTAGGACAAAATCAGGTTATATTGATGACGGTGGCAATAGCGTTCGACACTGCGCAGCACTTCGGCGAAAAACGGATTGGAACTTGCCGTGACCAACATGCCCAAGGTATTGGTTTCTTTGACTTTTAAACTGCGCGCCAAGGCTGACGGGGTGTAATTCAGCTGCTGCACCACCGCCATCACTTTGTCGCGGATTTCATCGCTGACAAAGCGTGAATTGTTGATGACGTGCGATACCGTCGAGGTCGAAACCTGCGCCAAACGGGCAATATCTTTCATCGTCGCCATCGTTTTTCCTTAATTTGAGAGTTGCGCCTGTAAAAATTGCTCGGTTTCCTGCCGTGTCGGAATCGACGGCTGCGCACCATGGCGTGTCACCGAAATTGCCGCAGCGGCGTGGGCGAAACGTACCGCCTCATTTAAGGCTTTTCCCTCTAAAAGTGCGGTCAGCAAGCCTGCGTTAAAGGTGTCGCCGGCGGCAGTGGTATCAACCGCCTGCACGCGGAAACCGGCGATTATGCCGTTAAAACCGCCCTTTTGGCTGACAAATACGCCTTTTGCTCCCAAGGTGATCAACACCGTGGCAATGCCTTTTTGGTGAAACACCTCGGCGGCTTGTTTGGCGCTGGCTTCATCATCGACTTTAATCCCGGTCAAGATCTCGGTTTCGGTTTCGTTCGGGGTGATCATATCCGCCAGAGCCAACAATTCATCGGACAACGGCTGCGCCGGCGCAGGGTTTAAAACCACCTGAGTTTGGTTGGCGTTGGCGATTTTCGCCGCCGCCAGCACGCCCTCTAACGGGGTTTCCAACTGCATTAACAGTGTGTCGGCGTGTGCGATTTTATCGGCGAATTGTGCCACTAACGTCTGATCTAAATGGGCATTTGCCCCGGCTGCCAGCACAATGCTGTTTTCGCCGCTTGCCGCCACCTGAATCATGGCAATCCCGCTCATTTCATCGGCAACGGTCACAATGCTTTCGGTATTAATCCCGTCCTGTGCGAAGGCGTTTTTCATCGCCGCGCCCAGGGTGTCATCGCCGATACAGGCGATAAAATCGGTCGGCGTGCCCAAACGTGCCGCCGCCACCGCCTGATTTGCGCCTTTGCCGCCGTAAGCAATGTGATAACCATTGCCTGCCAAGGTTTCGCCCGGCTGTACAAAGTGCGGTACGGCAAGCACATGATCGGCGTTAATGCTGCCCAGCACGACCAGTTTTTGTGTTTGTGTCATAAACTACCTGCTTTACATCACATTATCTCCCTCCGCTGGCAGAGGGAGTACCATTTTTCATGAGAAAAATGCGGAGGGAGGGAAACATATTGGAGAAAATCGCTATCAATACTCGAAACAGATTTCACCGCAAATTATTTTGCCACCACTTTCAACGGCACTGGAATCATTGTTTCGACCGGTTCGCCTTTCAGCACGCGATCCGCCGTTGCGACACCCAATTCGCCGATTTTTTCCGGTTGTTGCGCAATGGTTGCGCCCAATTTACCGGCCTCCACCGCACGCACCGCGTCATCGGTGCCGTCAAATCCCACAACCAAGACGTCTTTTTTCGCCGCTTGCAATGCTCTCAAGGCGCCCAATGCCATTTCATCGTTTTGCGCGAACACCGCTTGCACCGCACTTTGGCTTGCCAACAGGTTTTCCATCACATTCAGCCCTTTGGTACGGTCAAAATCCGCCGGTTGGCTTGCCAGTAACGCAAAGCCATTTGCCTCGACCGCTTGTGCAAAACCTTCGCCACGCTCACGCGCCGCTGATGTCCCGGCGATACCTTCCAGTTGGATCACTTTCACATCTTTGCCCAATTTTTCCGCGATGAAATCCCCGGCAAGCTTGCCACCGGCAACGTTATCAGACGCAATATGGCTGACCACTTCGTCTTTTACCGCGCCACGGTCTAAGGTAATCACCGGCACGCCTTGCTTGTTAGCGCGAAGCACCGCATTGGCAACCGCTTCGGAATCGGTCGGGTTAATCAACAACACTTTCGCGCCACGCACCAGTAAATCTTCCACATTCGCCAGTTCTTTCGCCGGATCGTTTTGCGAATCCAACACCACCAAATTGTAGCCTAATTTATCCGCTTCTTTTTGCGCGCCGTCTTTTAAGGTCACAAAAAACGGATTGTCCAAGGTCGAAACCGCCAAGGCGATCGTTTCTTTTGCCAACACCGAGCCGCTGACCGCCAAACTCATGATTAAAGCCGATGCAACTGTGGTTAATTTTTTCATAACATTTCCTCGTTCATTGATTTAACACCTATAGAAGTGCACGTCCTTGTGCCGCGACGTCCTTGTTCTTCCACTGATTATTTATCCAACTTTTTTACTGCCTAAATAGTTATCCGCCAACACTGCCACCAGAATAACCAATGCTTTTGCAATCATCTGATAGTAAGATGAAATATCCAAAATATTCAATGCGTTATTTAAGAAGCCGATAATCAATGCGCCGATTAACGTCCCCATCACGCGCCCTTTGCCGCCCATTAAGCTGGTGCCGCCGACCACGACCGCGGCAATCGCGTCCAATTCATAGCTGACCCCTGCGGTCGGTTGTGCCGAAGACAGACGGGCAGTCACGATTAAGCCAGCCAATGCCGCTAATAACCCGCTTGCCGCAAACACGAACAGCTTAATTTTGGTGACGTTAATGCCGGACAATTTGGTCGCCGCTTCGTTGCCGCCCAAGGCGTAGATGTAACGCCCCATACGGGTGTGTTGCAGAATGTACCACGCCGTGGCAAACACCAACGCCATAATCCAAATTGGCACAGGAATGCCGAACAGATAGCCCGTGCCAATCCACGCGAACTGATCGGCACTGTCGGAAAAACCGGTGCTGACCGGGCGCCCGTCGGTGTAAACCATGGTGACACCGCGCAATAAGGTCATCGTGACTAAGGTGGCAATAAACGCCTGCACCTTGCCTTTGGCGACAATCAAACCGCTCACGCCGCCGAGCAACATCCCGGCAACCAGCACCACCGGCACCACGATAAAAATCGAAATATCCAAACCGACCATGGTCGCGGCAAAAGCGCCGGTCAATGCCAACACCGAACCGACCGAGAGGTCAATCCCGGCAATCAAAATCACAAAGGTCATGCCAACCGCGATAATCGCATTGACCGAGGTTTGGCGCAGAATATTTAAGATATTATCCGTGCTGAAGAAATTCGGGTTCAGCAACGAAACGATAAATACCAGCACCAAGAGTGCAATGATCGACCGCTGTTCGATTAAAAACCCTTTTAGATTAAAACCGCTCTTTTTTGTTATGCTTGTCATTTCTGTTTTTACCTCAAATCAGTTGTGACTATTTTTACCGATTGCCGCCGCCAACAACTGCTCTTGCGTTGCTTGATCGCGCATAAATTCGCCGCTGATTGCCCCTTCACGCATCACCAAAATGCGGTCGCTCATGCCCAACACTTCCGGCATTTCCGACGAAACCAAAATAATGCTCAAGCCTTCGTCTTTAAATTTATTAATCAGTTGATAAATCTCTTTTTTCGCGCCGACATCCACCCCGCGCGTCGGTTCGTCCAAAATCAGCACTTGCGGACGGGTCATCAAGCCTTTGGCTATCGCCACTTTTTGCTGATTGCCGCCCGACAACAGCCCGACTTCCTGCTCGCGGCTTGGGGTTTTGATGTTGAACAACATAATAAAGTCGTCCACCGCCAAGCATTCCGCCCCTTTTTTAACGTGTCCGTATTGCGAAAAATACTGAAGTGCGGTCAAGCTCATATTCTCTTTCACCGACATGCCTAAAATCAGCCCGTCGCCTTTGCGATCCTCCGAAATATAAACAATGCCGTTGTTCAAACCGTCTTGCGCACTGCGATTGTCAATCGGCTTGCCGTTCAACCGCACTTCGCCGTCAGTTTTCGGCAGTGCGCCGTAAATCACCTTCATCAGTTCGCTGCGCCCTGCCCCCATTAAACCGGAAATGCCGAGAATTTCACCGGCGTGCAGTTTGAAACTGACATCATGCACGCCGCTGCCGGACAAATTTTTCACCTCTAAACGGGTTGCGCCGTAGGCTTTTTCCAAATGCGGATAGCGCTCTTCCAATTTGCGCCCGACCATCATTTCAATCAGACGATCTTCGCTTAACTCCGCCACCGCACTTTCGCCGATAAATTCCCCGTCGCGCAACACGGTTACATCATCACAAATCTCGAAAATCTCTTTAATCCGATGGGAAATATAGACAATACCGCGCCCTTCGGCGGTTAATTCCTTGATAATATTGAATAATGATTCGGTTTCGGTGTCAGTCAGCGCGTCGGTCGGCTCGTCCATAATAATTACGCGCGACTCAAAACTGAGCGCTTTGGCGATTTCCACCATCTGCAATTCGCCAATCGACAACTCGCCTGCCAAGGTGCGGCTACTGTGTTTCACATTCAGCTTTGCCAGCAATTTGTCCGCTTCTTGGTACATTTTCGCCCAGTCGATACCACCGAAACGGTTGAGAAATTCACGCCCGAGAAAAATATTTTCCGCAATCGTCAGGTTGTTAATCAGGTTCAACTCTTGGTGAATAATGCTGATTCCCGCTTCTTGCGAGGCTTTCGGGCCGCTGAACGCCACTTTTTGCCCGAGATAATCGATACTGCCGCTGTCTTTGCCGTAAATGCCGGTCAACACCTTCATCAGGGTCGATTTGCCCGCGCCGTTTTCCCCCATCAACGCCATCACCCGTCCGGCATAGACATTCAGGCAGGCGTTATTCAACGCTTTCACCCCGGGAAAGGATTTTTCAATGCCTTGAATTTGTAATAAGACTTGTTGCATAACAGCCCCTAAAACGGCACGCCGGAATAGAGAATCACGTTGGCATAAGGCGAACATTCGCCGCTGCGCACAATGCCGTTTGATTGGCTGCTCAAGGCCTTAAATTCTTCATGGCTGACATAATCAACCGCAATTTGGTTGCCTTGTTGCTGTTCCAGTTGTTGGAGCTGTTGTAATAATGCGTCATGAATCTCAGGATTTTTCGCTTTGATTTCTTCCGCCAATACCGCACTTTCGACAAATAATTCTTGCGTCACCACCGCAACCGTTTGCAAAAAGTGCGGTACGCCGGCGGTCAGGGCTAAATCCACGCGTTCGACTTCAAACGGAATCGGCAACCCGGCATCGCAAATCGTCAAACTGTCGGTATGCCCGAGAGTCGCGATCAAATGCGACAGCTGCGCATTTAACAGTGCGGTTTTTTTCATGATTAATCCTTCTTTTTTGGCTTTCTCTTGCTATCGAAACGTTTCGATAAGATTTGCATACATTTTAGAGAAGAAAACCAGAAAACCAAAATGGATTTATTACAGAATGTGAGCCGGATCAGATTTTAATTATTGAGCAAGTCAAAGTGCGGTGAGCTATTTTCCCGGTTACCATTTGCAAGTTAAAAAGTGATTATTTATCCAACGGTTACAACGGGCTTTCAATCTGTAACTGTTCGCAGATCGTATTGATCGAAAGCAGGAGGTAGGAGCGCAGGATTTTTTCGCTACGCAGGGTTTTGACCTGCAACAACAATGAATCTTTATTATCGTGCACGCTTAATGCGGTGGATTGCAGCTCTTGTTCCAACTTTTGCAGCATGGTTTTATCTTGCACCGAAGCCAGTTGCTGTAAGAAATCCAATGTCAGCGGAGAAGAAAACGCATACTCTTTGCTCTCGTTATTCAACCGCGCTTTGAGTGTCAAATAACGTTCAATATCCTGATATGCCTCAGTCTCAAGCACGCCCAAGCCCAGCAGCACCTTCAGGCGCACGCTGAGATCGGCTAACGGACCTTGGCTGCCGAGCAACGAATCCACCACAGATTTCACCGCAAAATCCGTTTTGCGAAAAACCCGTTGCATTAGTTGCTCCACGTCATTATCAAAAATATTTACCGCGGCGGTGATAATGCCACGCAAGGTGGGAATATCGTTCAACTGCTCGTAAACAAACTGCTCTTGAGACGGAGACATAGTGTTAAATAATCAATCCTTGATTTTGCTTAATTGTTGGTAGTTGGCGACGATCGCGTTCACCACCGCACTTTCGCCCAAGCCGGTATAGCGATGGATCGCCTGAAGCACGCCATTATCCGCAATATAAGCCTGCAATTCAACTGCCTGCGGATCACTTTCGTTGCGATAATGCAGTGCGGCGGCAATGGCTTTCACTAACGTATCATGCGGCAAGCCGTATTCAATCGTGCCGTTCAGCGGTTTGATCAAGCGATCATTCGGGCTGAGTTTGCGGATCGGCTCGCGTCCGACGCGATCAACATCGTCCGGCAAATACGGATTGGCAAAACGTTTCAGAATTTTTTCAATATAGGCAAAATGTTTCTCTTGCTCAAAACCGTAGCGCTTAATCAACACCGCACCGCTTTCCTGCATGACCGACCGCACTTGCCGTTTGATCGCTTCATCTTCAATCGCTTCGCGGATCAGATGGTGTCCGCTTAATTTGCCTAAATAGGCGGTCACCGCGTGCCCGGTGTTCAACGTGAACAACTTGCGCTCGACAAATGCCATTAAATTATCGGTCAACTCCATGCCCGTAATCTTGGGAATGTCGCCTTTGAATTGGGTTTGATCGACAATCCATTCGCTAAACGCTTCCACCGTCACCAACAGCGGATTTTCCGCATTCGGCGCCACCGGCGGCACAATGCGATCCACCGCCGAATCCACAAAGCCGACATATTGCTCAAGTGCGGTATGATAATCGGGATTGAGCTGCTCCAGCACTTTTTGTTTTAAGAAGGAAGTACCCCGCACCATATTTTCGCAAGCGATGATGTTCAGATAATGTTTATTGCCACCGGCGAAACGGATTTCCAGCGCTTTGGCGATGGTGGCAGAGATAATCGCTAACACGTTCGGACCAACCGCTGTGGTGACCAAATCCACTTGGTTGAATTTCTCGATGAGCTGATCGCTGTTTTTGGAATTGATCGCCGCAACCGGCGCAACGCGTTCAATGTTGCTTTGCTGTTCGCTGACGATTTTTACGTCGTAGGCTTGTTGCCGGTTCAATAAATCAATCACCGCGTCGTTCACGTCGGCAAAAGTCACATGAATGCCGGAATCGGATAATAGCTTACCGATAAAGCCGCGTCCGATATTGCCGGCACCAAAATGTAATGCTTTCATTTTTCTTTCCTTTTTTACAGAGAAGCAGAGATGTCTGGCTAAACTATTCAGTAATCCAAAACGCATTCGGTATATGGGGAAAGTAGGGACGGATTATATATCCGCCCGAACCGCACTTCGTAAACGGACTGATATATAATCCGCCCGTACTTTGTCTAAGCATATTGGTTACGAATTCAGAAACATCTCTCTTTTATTCGGTTGATTATTTCAATAACGCCAACACTTGTTCCACATCGGTTGTCGTCGTCAGCAGTTCGATAGACGCTTCGCTGTCTAACGCACCGGTGATAGAGGTTACCACCGCAATGTGTTCGTTATTTTTCGCCGCAATCCCAATCACCAGTTTTGCCACACCGTCTTCCTCGTCGGTGAACTGCACCCCGTCGGGATATTGACAGAACACGATACCGGTTTTAATCACTTCGTCTTTGGCTTCAATCGTACCGTGCGGCACCGCAACCCCTTCGCCCAGATAAGTCGAAACCAGTTTTTCACGTTCGAACATCGCCGGCACGTAATCCGGTTTGGCAAAACCGGCTTTCACCAACTGCTCGCCGGCAAAACGAATCGCTTCTTCTTTCGTTGCGGCTTTTAAGCCTAAGAAAATTTGCTCTTTTTGTAGTTTAAATGCCGGCGGTTGTTCAACTTCTGCCGCTTGCTCAGCGACACCTGCTTGCGCAGCACTGGATTTATCGACGATATCACTGACCAAACTGTCATAGAACGGATTGTCCAAGAAGTTGGTTAATGACAAATGGGTCGCTTCCGGCACTTGTTGTTTGGCTCGCAGAGTCAAATCTTTATGGGTAATCACTAAGCGTGCATCCGCCGGCAAATCATTGATTGCGCAGTTGACCACACGGATATCCAAACCTGCCGCCTGCACTTTTTTGCGCAGCATACTCGCCCCCATCGCACTGGAGCCCATACCGGCGTCGCAAGAAACATAAATGGTTTGCAACGTATTGTAATCCGCACCGCTCAATTCGGTTTTACCGTTGCCCATTTTCATCGCTTTCATTTGTGACGTTGCGTCTTCCAGCGAAACACCTTCGCCTTCTTGCTTGTCGGTTTTCAACAAAACCGAGGCAACGGCGAACGAGGTGGCGCAAGAGGCGATAACCGAAGTGATCACACCGACAAACGCCGGCGGCGGGGTCATCAGCAAGACCGCAAAGATGGAACCTGGTGAGGCAGGCGCACGCAAGCCGGCGTTAAACAAAACCAAGGTCAATACGCCAACCATACCACCGGCAATTACCGCTAAGATCAAACGTGGTTTCATCAGGATATACGGGAAATAAATTTCGTGGATTCCGCCAAAAAAGTGGATAATCGCCGCACCGCCCGCAGTTTGTTTGGCACTGCCGCGACCAAAGAAAATATAGGCTAATAAGATTCCTAAACCCGGGCCCGGATTGGCTTCAATCAGGAAGAAAATAGATTGACCGAATTCGGTGGATTGTTGCACCCCCAACGGGGTGAAAATGCCGTGGTTAATCGCATTGTTCAAGAACAAGACTTTCGCCGGTTCAACAAAGATTGAAGTCAATGGCAATAAACCGGCGTTGACCAACACATCAACCCCAGCCGCCAAGGCAACAGAAAGGGCTTTAACCGCCGGTCCAATCAGCACCAATGCCAATAATGAGCACAGCATGCCGATAATCCCGGCAGAGAAGTTGTTGACCAACATCTCAAAACCGCTCTTGATTTTGCCGTCAACCCATTTATCAAATTTCTTGATCGCATAACCGCCCAACGGGCCGGCAATCATCGCGCCCAAGAACATCGGAATATCGGAACCGACGATTACCCCCATGGTGGTAATCGCACCGACCACGGCGCCACGATCACCGCCGACCAATTTCCCGCCGGTATAACCGATTAATAATGGCAGCAAATAAGTGATCATCGGACCGACCAACGCACCTAGGGTTTCATTAGGAACCCAACCGGTCGGAATGAAAAGTGCGGTAATGAAACCCCACGCGATAAATGCCCCGATATTCGGCATTACCATGTTCGATAGAAAGCGCCCAAAACTTTGGACTTTCACTTTTAGAGCAGCTGATAGCATTTTTCACCTCTGAGTTATGATTAAACCACCGTTGTAAAACTCCCCGTTTTACGTGCTTGGAAAAGTATCACGCCTAGAAAACAAACCGAAATTTTATTAATTCAATTTGTGATACGTATCACATTATATTTTTACACACCACTTACAATAATGTGATTCATATCACATTTTTAGACCATTGAGTTGCTGACTGTGATCAAGATCACATTAAAAAGGGGTTGATAAAACAACCCCTGCCTAACCGGTGATAACGATTAAACGCCGCTGCCATGCAATATCGATGTAACGCCTATCGCGCAAAAAGTTTATGGATGACATTCAAAATCAGATTGCACTTCGGCACGACCGAACTGGCAAGCATATACTCACTTTTCACGTGCATATTGCCGCCGGTCGGCCCCAAACCGTCGATTGTCGGACAACCAGCCGACGAGGCTATATTGCCGTCGCTCACGCCGCTGGCATCAACCCAAGTGATATCCATGCCTAATTCTTGACCTGCTTCAGCAAAAACAGCCTTAATTCGAGGCAAATTCACTTCATCAATCATCGGCGCTTCATGGTTCAAACAGGTTTTGCGTGCGGTTGTACCTTGCTGCAAAGGGTTAGCCAAAATACTTTCCAGCTTCTGCTCAAAGAAGTCCAATGAAGACGGATATTGATAACGCATTTCTACCGTTAATGCGGCAAAATCAGGCACAATATTTTGCGCCACTCCGCCATGGGTGATAATGCTGTTGAAAGTATGCCCCAATGAAAAATCGCTTAATTTTGACAACGCCACCACACAATTCGCCGCCTCAACCAGGGCAGAACGCCCTTGTTGCGGATTATTGCCGGAATGGGCGGCAACACCGTCGAACTCGATCTGATAGGTCAGCACCCCTTTTCTGGTCGCCACCAGCGAACCGTCTGCCCGAGCCGGCTCCATCACAAAACAATATTGTGATTTTTTTGCGTATTCTCGGATACTTTCCTTGGCATACAGCGAGCCGATTTCTTCATGCGAATTCAGGTACAGCGCCACATTCAAGCGTGAAAGATCCAGTGATTTGATCACATAAAGCGCTAATAACGCACCGGCTTTATCATCAATCACCCCAAGCGCATTCACCCTATCACCGCTTTGGGTAAACGGCGTGCCCGCAAGCGTACCGACAGGGAAAACCGTGTCCATATGGGCAAGAAACAGAATATCAAACCTTTCCGCTTCGGGCTGATTACTGATCAACAAACCGCTAGCGACGCTTTCATTTGCCATCGGGATCGGTTTTGACCGCAATCCTTGCGCGTGCGCCTTTTGCGTAAACCAAGCGGCAACCTGGTTAACACCATCAAGATGGAAACTCGGGCTCTCAATATCGGTCAATTGTTTGAGCTCTGCCAGAAATCCAGCCAGATCTTCTTCTCTCATCATCTTACGCCTCCGCATTACACCAAGAAATTCATCACTAACATGGCTAAATAGGCATTAATAATACAAATGCCGAACAGCACCAAATAGTGCTTGCCCGGCACTCCCAATACCCCCAAAATACGTCCCATATATTGTACGGTTGAGCCGACCAACGCCATTCCCGGCAACAGAATCGCAATATGCTGTGCGTTCAACACGCCTTCCTGAACCAACGCCACCAACACCCCGGCTGCGCCGCCCCAACTCAAGAATGCCGCCATAAATACCGCAATCGCTTCGCCGGGCAACCCCAACGGCAGCATAATAAAACCCAGATACTCGCCGATCAGTTTTAATAAGCCGGACGCATTCAAGATGTAAATAATCACAAATGCCATTAACACGTTTGGAATGGTGCTGGTGATTGCAATATTCCAGCCCTTTCTGGCACCTTCGATAAAAATATCGGTAATCAGTTTATTTTGATTGGTTGTCTGGCTCATCATAATTCCTCATCATCTTTCACAAATTTTTTCACATACAACCGCATTAAGTTCGCCCCGAAAATTTTAAACATAAAAATAATGCCTAAACACAGCGCTATCGAGACTGGCGCAACTTGCCCCGCCTGATCCTGAATCAATAACACCGGCGCAAAAGAGGACAAGAAGTTGGTCAATAACGCGCCCGCACTGAATTGGAAAGCGGCGAAAATCAGCAGTTCCTTATGCGTGATCTCTTTTTCATCGCGTAAAAATTTGGTGGTCGAGCTGCCGGCATCGGTGCTTTGCGTACTGGCAATCAACGAAATCGAGCAATTGCCCGGAATCCCCATCAGCGGTTTCAGGATTGGGTTCAACCATTTTGAAGCCGCCGCCAATGCGCCGTAATGCTCAAAAATAGCGACAAATCCCAACGCTAACATCACACTCGGCACCAAGGTGAGTGCGAAAAGGAATCCGCCTTTGGCACTGGTGCCGCCGCTGGTTTTTAACCACTCGGGAAATTGCCCGGTTAATTTACTGAAATCAAAAATCCCGCCCATCACATCTTTGGCAAAACCACCAAAAAATATCACCGCCAGAATTAATGAAATCGTACCGACAATTAGTTTTTTTAAACTGTTTTCACTCATAGATGGCACTCCTTTTTTTATTAACAACGTCTAAGGTACTTTAACGCTCCCGTCCGCTAACAACAATCACAGAACATGATTTTTGCCGCCTATATCACCTTTTTTGTTTATTGATATGCCATGGCGGCAAAATGGAAGAAAAATCTTTTATTACAAATAATTAACAACTGGTTTTTTATGACTTTCGGGCAAACGATAAAAATATGGCGCAAGCTGCAGCAGGTTCATAACGACAGCGTAATTCGATTCCATTACCCGGAATAATCAACCTCCATTTGGCTTTGCTTTTTTACTTGCGTTAGATCAAACAATCGGCAAATCATCAAATCAAAATAATCCGTATTTAAATCAAGTTATTACAATAAAAAACAACATTAAAAATACTCCTAAATAGGTAGAATCTTATCAAATTGATTGTTATCACTAATCAATCACTTATGCTAAAATTTGCGTTCCGTTTTTTATTGTTTCCGAGTGAGTCTGATGTTTGCGCAAAACCAATTAGAACTAAGCAATCTAGCCTGTCAACGCGGCGAGCGACGGCTGTTTGAAGGCTTATCGGCATGCTTTGCTGCCGGCGAGATGATTCAGTTGGAAGGGCATAATGGGATCGGCAAAACCAGTTTGCTACGTATTTTAACCACCTTATCCCAACCGATCTGCGGCAATATCTTTTGGAATCGGCAGGATATTTTTAAACAGCGCGAAGCCTATTTAGCGCAACTGCTATATTTGGGGCACGCCAGCGGGGTGAAAAGCGAATTAACCCCCTATCAAAATTTGCGTTTTTACCAACAAATCAGCAACTGTAAGCAAGATGACGAACTGATTTGGCAGGCGTTGTACCATGTCGGATTGGGCGGCTATGAGGAAAGTGCGGTTTATCAGCTTTCCGCCGGGCAACAAAAACGGGTGGCGTTGGCGCGCCTATGGCTGAGCAATGCCGCATTGTGGATTTTGGACGAGCCGTTTACCGCGATTGATAAACAAGGGCGCGCCGAGCTGACCGCACTTTTTGAACAACATTGTCAGCAAGGCGGTATTGTGCTGCTCACCAGTCACCAAAGCGTGAACAGCCCGCGTTTACGGATTTTCCCTATGCAACCGTTTAAAGCGCTTACCGAATAGCAGCCGAAGAGAATAACGAGAAAGGAAAAGTGCGGTATGATTTTTTACAGTATTATCAAACGGGAACTGAAAATTGCGTGGCAAAAAAAAGCCGAGCTGCTCAATCCGCTGTGGTTTTTCCTGTTGGTGATCACCCTGTTTCCGTTGGTGATCGGGCCTGAACCGCAATTATTGGCGCGTATCGGGCCGGGCGTGGTGTGGGTGGCGGCGTTGCTGTCGGCATTGCTGGCGTTCGAGCGGCTGTTTGCCGATGATTTCCGCGACGGTTCGTTGGAACAGTTAATGCTGCTGTCTTATCCGTTGCCGCTGTCAATGCTTGCCAAAGTGGTGGCGCATTGGCTGCTGACCGCACTTCCGCTGTTGCTGCTGTCGCCGATTGCCGCGTTATTACTGTCGATGGACGCGGTGGTGTGGTGGGCATTGGTGCTCACCCTGCTGCTCGGCACGCCAACCCTGAGCGCCATCGGTGCCATCGGGGTTGCCTTGACGGTGGCATTGCGCAAAGGCGGCGTGTTGTTGAGTTTATTGGTCGTGCCGTTGATTATTCCGGTGCTGATTTTCTCCGCCTCGGTGTTAGATGCCGCACTGCTGAACCTGAATTACAGCGGGCAACTGGCGATTTTAGGCGCAATTATGGCGCTCACCGTCTCGCTGTCGCCGTTTGCGATTGCGGCGGCGTTGCGTATTAGTTTAGATTAATTTGTTGATCTGTTTTAAATAATATTAAAAAGAAATGGAGTGAAATGACCTATGTGGAAATGGTTACACCCTTACGCGAAAGCGGAAACCCAATATCACCTCTTGGGCAAATTTCAGCCTTATTTCGGCGTGCTTGCGCTGCTGTTGCTGGCGCTCGGTTGGATTTGGGGACTGGGCTTCGCCCCTGCCGATTACCAACAAGGCAATGCCTTTCGCATGATCTATCCGCATGTGCCGGCGGCGATTTGGTCGATGGGGATTTACGCCTCGCTCGCCATTGCCGGCGCCATCGGTTTGGTGTGGCAAATCCGCCATGCTTATCTCGGCATGATCGCGATGGCGCCCGTCGGCGCCACTTTCACCTTTTTAGCGTTGGTGACCGGCGCAATTTGGGGCAAACCGACTTGGGGCACATGGTGGGTGTGGGACGCGCGCCTGACCGCCGAACTGATTTTATTATTCTTATATTTAGGCATTTTAGCGCTCTATTCCGCGTTTCAGGATCGCCGTAACGGCGCCAAAGCGGCGGCAATCTTGGCGGTGGTCGGCGTGATCAATCTGCCGATTATCCACTTCTCGGTCGAATGGTGGAACACCCTGCACCAAGGCGCAACCATCACCAAATTTGAAAAACCGTCGATGGCGGTTGAAATGTTGATCCCGTTGATTTTATCGATCTTCGGCTTCCTGTTTTTATCCGTTTGGCTGACGATAGTGCGTTATCGCAACTTATTGTTACAAGAAGAACAAAAACGCCCTTGGGTGCTGGCTTTGGCTGAACAGTTTGTAAAAGGAGAGAAAAAATGACCCCATTTTTCCAAACTTGGTCTGATTTTTTTAATATGGGCGGGCACGGTTTCTATGTTTGGTTGTGCTACGGTATCACCGTAGCGGCACTGTTAATCTTAATCATTAGCGGTTTTGCCGAGAAAAAACAGATTTTGACTTGGGTTGCCAAAGAACAACAACGCCAAGCCCGCCAACAGCGATTGGCGCAAGAAGCAAATAATCGCAAAGGAGAACAAGCATGAACCCGAGACGCAAATCCCGTTTAAGCCTGTTATTGTTAGTATTATTGGGTATCTCCGTTGCCGTCGGCTTGATGTTGTACGCCTTGCGGCAAAATATCGATCTGTTCTACACCCCGACCGAAGTGATTTACGGCAAAGACAATAAAAGTGACACCCGCCCGCAGCCTGGACAACGCTTGCGTATCGGCGGTATGGTGGTGGAAGGCACTGTGGTGCGTGATCCCAACAGCCTCAAAGTGCGGTTTGACCTGAATGACATCGGGCCGTCGGTGACGGTGGAATACGAAGGCATTCTGCCGGATTTGTTCCGTGAAGGGCAAGGTATCGTGGCGCAAGGGG
Organism: Testudinibacter sp. P17/SS/0325; assembly: GCF_053570765.1. The sequence continues at coordinate 324,877 of NZ_CM131635.1, forward strand.
TGTTGATTGATGAAAAAACCTTAAAAGCACATGAGGTGCTTGCCAAACACGATGAAAATTATGTGCCGCCGGAGTTGGAACAGCAAATGCAGAAAGTACATCAACCGATGGGCGTATCCGACGGCGATCTGAAAGGTGTGTCGGAGCGCGATCAGCAAAGTCTGGATAAATTCCAACAAAATTTACAGCAAACAATCGAGGCAAACAAATGATTGCCGAACTGGGAAATTACGCTTTGGCTTTGGGCTTGGCGATTGCCGTACTTCTAACCCTGCTGCCCGCTTATGGTTGCGCAACAAATAATAGCACGCTGATGGCATTGGCAAAACCGATGACCTTCAGTCTGTTCCTGTGCCTGACCTTTTCTTTTATCGCCCTGTCTTATCTGTTCGCGGTCAATGATTTCAGCGTGCAGTATATCGTCAATAACTCGAATACCAACTTGCCGCTGCATTACCGCTTATCGGCGGTGTGGGGCTCGCACGAAGGCTCGCTGTTACTGTGGATCTGGCTACTGTCGCTGTGGGGCGCAGCGGTTGCGGTGTTCAGCAAGAGTTTGCCGCAGGAGGCGATTGCGCGCGTGTTGGCGGTGATGGGCTTGATCAGTATCGGCTTTTTGGTGTTTATCATCTTCACCTCCAATCCGTTCGACCGTACTTTCCCGGATTTTCCGGTGGACGGACGCGAACTCAATCCCCTGTTGCAAGATGTCGGTTTGATTTTCCACCCACCGTTGCTGTATATGGGCTATGTCGGCTTTTCGGTCGCCTTTGCCTTTGCGATTGCGGCATTGTTGGGCGGCAATTTAGACACCGCTTGGGCGCGCTGGTCGCGTCCTTGGACGTTGGCGGCGTGGCTGTTTTTAACCCTTGGTATCGTGCTGGGTTCGTGGTGGGCGTATTACGAACTGGGCTGGGGCGGCTGGTGGTTCTGGGATCCGGTCGAAAACGCCTCGCTCATGCCGTGGATTGCCGGCACGGCATTAATCCACTCCCTCGCCGTCACCGAAAAACGCGGCAGCTTTAAGGCATGGACGGTGTTATTGGCGATCTTGGCATTTTCACTCTGCTTGTTAGGCACATTCTTAGTCCGCTCGGGGATTTTGGTCTCGGTGCACGCTTTTGCTTCCGATCCGACCCGCGGCTTATATATTTTGGCGTATTTAGTGGTGGTGATCGGCGGCTCATTGGCGTTGTATGCGGTCAAAGGCAGCCAAATTCGCTCGACCACGCACTACGAACGTTATTCGCGTGAAAATTTATTGTTGTTAAACAATGTATTGCTGATGACCGCACTTTCGATTGTGTTTATCGGCACATTGTTGCCGTTGGTACATAAACAGATCGGTTTAGGCTCGATCTCGGTCGGTGCGCCGTTCTTCGATCAAATGTTCTTAATCTTGATGATTCCATTCTCGTTTATTTTGGGTATCGGACCGCTGGTCAAATGGCGGCGCGATCAATTTAGCGTAATCCGTAAACCGGTGATCATCAGCGTCGTCTTGATGATCGTAGCAGGTTTTGCGCTACCGCACTTTTTGTTTGATCGCATTGCCACCACGGCGGTTTTAGGCACGATGATGGCAGTGTTGATTTTTGTTTTAAGCCTATACGAAATGCAGCAACGCGCCACCCATCGCCATACGTTTTTCAAAGGCATTAGCAAACTGTCGCGCTCCCACTGGGGCATGATCGCCGCCCATGTCGGCGTGGCGATGACGGTATTTGGCATTGCCTTCAGCCAAAATTACAGTGTGGAACGCGACGTGCGCATGAACACCGGCGATAGCGCGCAAATTGCCGATTACCGTTTTGTGTTTCAAGGGGTGGTCAAAGATGACGGCGCAAACTACGAGGGCGCAAAAGGGGTGATCGAAGTCTATCATCGCGATAAACTGGAAACCATTTTACACGCCGAAAAACGCTTCTACACCGTCAGCCGCATGAGTATGACCGAAGCGGCTATCGACTGGGGCTTCAGCCGTGACATTTACGTCGCCCTCGGTGAACGCCTGGAAGATGATTCATGGGCGGTACGTTTATACTACAAACCGTTTATCCGTTGGATTTGGATTGGCGGCGTGTTTATGGCGTTGGGCGGCTTGTTGTCGATGTTTGACCGCCGTTACCGCTTAAGCCGAATCACCCAAGGCAATCGTAAACTATCGGGAGTAACGCATGAAGAATAAAAAACTGTTTCTACCGCTCTTTGCCTTTTTAGCGTTGGTTATCGTGTTTGCTTGGCAATTGGCGCGCAATTCCGCCGGGGACGATCCGAAAGCCTTGGAATCCGCCCTTGTCGGCAAAGCCGTACCGCACTTTAGCTTGCCGTCGTTGCTTACCGAACAAGCGACGCAAGGCAACGGACTGTTTCAACAAGGCAAACCGCTGCTATTAAACGTGTGGGCGACTTGGTGTCCGACCTGTTACGCCGAACACCAATACCTCAACCAACTTGCCAAACGCGATATTACCATTATCGGTATCAACTATAAGGATAAGCAGGACAAAGCGGTGCAATGGCTGAAAAATCTGGGCAATCCTTACCAATATAATATTTTGGACGAAAAAGGTATGCTCGGTTTGGATTTGGGCGTGTACGGCGCGCCGGAAACCTTTCTGATTGATTGCCAAGGGATTATTCGCTACCGCTATGCCGGCGATATGAATGAAACGGTGTGGCAGGATAGATTCAAAACTTTATTTGAACAATTACAAGGAGATAGCGCGTGCAATATTTAAAAATCCTTGCGTTGCTGCTGTTCAGCCTGCCGGCGTTTGCGGTGATTGAAAGCTATGAATTTGCCTCGCCGCAACAGGAGCAGACCTACCAGCAATTAATCCAACAACTGCGCTGCCCGCAATGTCAAAACAACAATATTGCCGACTCAAATGCCACCATTGCCAATGATATGCGCGCCAAAGTGCATGAATTGTTACAGCAAGGGCAAAACAAAGACGAAATCGTCGATTATATGGTGCAGCGTTACGGCAATTTTGTCACTTACGATCCACCGCTCACCGCCTCCACCTTGTTGCTGTGGCTGATTCCGGCAGGGTTATTATTACTCGGCGTGATTGTGCTGTTCCGGCGTAAACCGCACTTGACTGCGGAAAAGCCGGCCACAAGTGCGGTCAATGCCGATCAGCAACGCCTTGATCAACAAAGACTAGAGGCGATTTTGAACAGCGATAAGGAGAAAAAATAGTGCTGTGGTTAAGTTTTTTACTGCTGACCCTCGTGGTGGCGGCAGTGGCATTTTTCCCGTTATTGCGTCGTAGTCAAAATACACAAAGTGCGGTGCAACAGCAGGATCTGAACAAAGCGTTCTACTATGATCGCCTGCAAGAGTTGCAACAGGACAACGAACAAGGTTTGTTGGACGATCCGCAACAGAGCGAAAATGAATTACAACAACGGTTGCTAAACGATATTCCGCAGCAGCAAAGTGCGGTCAGCGCAAATGCGTTGAAAAACGGGAAAATCTGGTTCAGCTCGGCAACGCTGGCATTAGCGGCAATGGCACTGCTCGCCTATTTCAGCGTTGGTTCGTGGCACTCGGAAGCGATGTTAGAACAAGCCCACGCCGAATTACCGCACTTGCAACAACGCTTGGCGGAGGAACGCGAGCAACCGCTCACCACCGATGAATTGCACCGCTTTATTATCGCCTTGCGTGCCGATTTGCAAAAAAATCCGAACAGCGATGAAAATTGGTGGCTACTGGGGCAAATTGCGATGGCGGCCGGCAACGGGCAACTGGCATTGGACAGCTATCAACGCGCCACCGCACTGAAGCCGGATAACAACGAATACAAACTCAGTTACGCGCGCGTACTGATGTTCTCGCAAGATGAAAACGACAAATTGCGCGGCGAGAGGCTACTGCGCGAAGTGATCAAACAAGATCACAATAATATCCAAGCCCTCAGCCTGTTGGCATTCAGCGCCTTTGAAAAAGAGGATTACAAAATGGCGTTGATGTCGTGGGAAATGATGTTACGCCAATTGCCGCCGGACGATGAGCGCGTGCCGTTGATTCAACGCAGTATGACCCACGCGATTGAAGAGCTGAAAATACAACAACCCGCCGCGGAATAACCTATTTTATAGCCGAATAATGTGATTATTCGGCTTTGCTATTTTTAGCCGCAAATCATCTTTATCCGTAAACGGATCATATTCCGGATCGGCATTCCAAATATATTCAATATCCGTTGCAATTTTCTGCGCAATGGCTTCGCCGAAACGATCGCGCACAAATCCTAACGTCATATCCATTCCGGCAGATACCCCTGAAGAGGTGTAGAACTTGCCACTAACCACCCAACGTGCGCTATCTCGCCAAAGCACTTGCCGGTTGAGTGACTTCACCCAAGCCAATGCTTTCTTATTTGACGTTGCCGCATGCTGATCTAAAAGTGCGGTACACGCCAATAAAGCAGCACCGGTGCACACACTCAGACAATATTCCGACTGTTCGACGAGCTGGGCTAATGTCGCCAAAAATGAGGCGTCTGTTACCAATAAACGGGTGCCTTGCCCGCCGGGAATTAAAAGAATACCACGGGGTTCGAAACCCGTAATATTTTCCGTCACGATCTGATATCCTTGTCGGCTTTGAACCAGTCCGCCACTCAATGAGAAATATTTCAATTGCGCATTCGGAATGCGTGCCAAGATTTCCACTGGTCCGAATACATCCAAGGTTTCAAAATCATCAAATAGTAAAATATTTATCTTCATTTTTCTCACAAGCTCAGTAACGCGCTATAATATTTCCCACTATAAACTGCCTGTCCCTCATACAAAAGAGAATTATTATGCAAAAATTATTAAAAATCGGTTTGGTTTCGGTCTCGGATCGCGCCTCACAGGGCGTTTATCAGGATCAAGGCATTCCCGAATTACAAACCTGGCTGGAAAATGCGTTATGCGATCCGTTTGAAGTTGAAACCCGTTTGATTCCCGATGAACAAGCGATCATAGAGCAAACATTGATTGAATTGGTCGATCAGCAACATTGCCATTTGGTTTTAACCACCGGCGGCACAGGCCCCGCAAAACGTGATGTGACGCCCGACGCAACCCTTGCCGTTGCCGATCGCGAAATGCCGGGTTTCGGCGAGCAAATGCGCCAAGTCAGCCTGCATTTTGTACCGACCGCGATTCTCTCGCGCCAAGTGGGCGTGATTCGCAAGCAATCGTTAATTTTAAACCTGCCGGGGCAGCCGAAAGCAATTAAAGAAACACTGGAAGGGGTGAAAGATCAACACGGCAATGTGCTGGTTAAAGGGATTTTTAGCGCAGTGCCGTATTGCTTACAGTTGATCGACGGAATTTATATTGATACAGTGCCGGATGTGATTACAAGTTTCCGCCCGAAATCCGCACGTCGTGAAAAGAACTAAGGAAATCTGATGAAAAAAATTGAAGCGATTATTAAGCCGTTCAAACTCGATGACGTGCGCGAAGCCCTGTCCGATGTTGGTATCACCGGCATGACGGTCTCTGAAGTCAAAGGTTTCGGACGACAAAAAGGGCACACCGAAATGTATCGCGGTGCCGAGTATATGGTTGATTTTTTACCCAAAGTGAAATTGGAAATCGTCATCGCCGACGAGCAAGCCGAGGCTTGCGTGCATGCCATTATCGACACCGCCCAGACCGGCAAAATCGGTGACGGTAAAATCTTTGTTTATGATGTCGAGCGCGTAATTCGTATTCGTACCGCCGAAGAAAACGAAGAGGCAATTTAGGGCAATATGCTTTTCTATCTTGTCGCTTTCATTGCCGGAGTTGCGCTTGCCAGCCAAGCCGCAATCAACAGCCAACTCAGCAAAGCCGTCGGCGGGCAACCTGTTGCCGCCGCGCTCATTTCTTTTTTCACCGGCACCTTGGTTTTGTTGGCAATCACCCTCACTAAAGCCAATCTGGCAGAAATTTGGATTAACCTGCCACAGCAACCATGGTGGAAATGGACGGGTGGCGCTCTAGGCGCCCTGGTGGTATTTACCACCATTATGCTTGCTCCGAAAGTCGGGGTGAGCAATATGCTGTTTTTTATCATTATCGGGCAATTAATTATGGCAATGTTAATCGATCACTACGGTTTAATCCAAATGCCAATCCGCCCGGCGACAATCTGGAAGCTTATCGGCTTAATGATCGTGTTTATCGGCATGACGTTCTTCTTCTATGGTGAGAAATGGTTTAGCCGGTAGTTTTGTTTTAAAGCTATTCGTATTAACACGATCACCGACTTCCCTAATCAAGAGTCAACCATTCTTTCTTCCGACAATAAAGCGCTGTTCGTCCCGACAGTTGCGGTGTTAGATGCCAATTACAATTTAGCCGCAACCTACCCTTCATCCGTGTTTAAATTGCAGCACGAGAGCGGTTTGCAAGCAAATCGCTTGAGTACCGAACTCAACCTAACCCCGACGCCGAATCAGGATTATATTTATCTGCTGGTTTATACCGCAGCTGACGATTTGCAAGGCAGTACTTTGATTCCCCACCCGGCAAAACTTTACGCCAAAGCCAGAGGCAACCAGCCGCCGGCAATTGACGATTTACGGGCGCAACACAGCCGTAACGGTAAAATTCAAATCCGTGTCGACGGCAAACAAAGTGCGCAATTTATCGGTATGCAAATGCCGTCTTTCAAAGATAAGTCTACAACGCCGCAAACTATCGGTAACACCGCCAAAGCTGCTGGCACAACATTAACTAAGCCGGTAGAAAAAGAAACCGAGCGCTATTTCAATACGGCCATTCGCAATGCCTTAAAACAAAACGATATTGACAGAGCAATGAATCTGGTGAATGAAGCCGAAAAGCTGGGATTATCCTCTCCGCGCAAAACTTTTATTGATAATATTTCTAAGAAGTAAGACCTGCCTTTTTACTTTCCCTTTCCACCTCAATTCGAGGTGGTTTTTTATATCTGTAAAAAATATAAATAACGAACCTATCTTTCTTCAAAGAGCGCTTGACCGCACTTTCAGGCTGATTATTACCAAAATCCAGCCTGTTGCCATACTTTTCTCATTGAACTTCACTGCAAACCGCACGGGTATTTCTTCGTATTGCTTAGCTTTCTTGTCTTAGGATTTTTTTCGCCCAAAACAAAAACCCCTTGTATCGCTACAAGGGGCTCTGCTTCTCTAATATAATATCCGGCGGTGTCCTACTCTCACATGGGGAGACCCCACACTACCATCGGCGTTACGGCATTTCACTTCTGAGTTCGGCATGGAATCAGGTGGTGCTACCGCACTATCGCCGCCGGAATAATTCGGCTTGATTGTTTTTGCTTCTTCTTACTTTGTTTTGTTCTCTATTTTTTATTCTTTCAGCGTTTCTTTCGCTGTTATTCCTATTCGGTCACAAGCTAATCTGATTCAAACTCCTCGAGCCCTACTCGAGCTTCTTACTTCGCTCTTTCGTCTCTTGTCTTTTCTTACAACTTTCTCTCGGCTTTTGGGTAAAACCCTTGAGCGTTGTATGGTTAAGCCTCTCGGGCAATTAGTACGGGTTAGCTCAATGTATCACTACACTTACACACCCCGCCTATCTACGTCTTCGTCTTAAACAACCCTTACAGTCTTATAGACTGGGAAAACTCATCTCAAGGCAAGTTTCGTGCTTAGATGCTTTCAGCACTTATCTCTTCCGCACATAGCTACCCCGCAATGCTTCTGGCGAAACAACGGGAACACCAGCGGTGCGTCCACTCCGGTCCTCTCGTACTAGGAGCAGCCCCTTTCAATTTTCCAACGCCCACGGCAGATAGGGACCGAACTGTCTCACGACGTTCTAAACCCAGCTCGCGTACCACTTTAAATGGCGAACAGCCATACCCTTGGGACCTACTTCAGCCCCAGGATGTGATGAGCCGACATCGAGGTGCCAAACACCGCCGTCGATATGAACTCTTGGGCGGTATCAGCCTGTTATCCCCGGAGTACCTTTTATCCGTTGAGCGATGGCCCTTCCATTCAGAACCACCGGATCACTATGACCTGCTTTCGCACCTGCTCGACATGTCCGTCTCGCAGTCAAGCTTGCTTATACCATTGTACTAACCTCACGATGTCCGACCGTGATTAGCAAACCTTCGTACTCCTCCGTTACGCTTTGGGAGGAGACCGCCCCAGTCAAACTACCCACCAGACACTGTCCACGACCGCGTGCCGCAGTCTGTGTTAGAACATCAAACCTTAAAGGGTGGTATTTCAACAACGACTCCATATTAACTGGCGTTAATACTTCTCTGTCTCCCACCTATCCTACACATCAAAATTCAATGTTCAGTGTCAAGCTATAGTAAAGGTTCACGGGGTCTTTCCGTCTAGCCGCGGGTACACCGCATCTTCACGGCGATTTCAATTTCACTGAGTCTCGGGTGGAGACAGCCTGGCCATCATTACGCCATTCGTGCAGGTCGGAACTTACCCGACAAGGAATTTCGCTACCTTAGGACCGTTATAGTTACGGCCGCCGTTTACTGGGGCTTCGATCAAATGCTCTCACATCATCAATTAACCTTCCAGCACCGGGCAGGCGTCACACCCTATACGTCCACTTTCGTGTTTGCAGAGTGCTGTGTTTTTAATAAACAGTTGCAGCCAGCTGGTCACTTCGACTGACTTCACCTCTATCCGTTAAGGACTTCAATTACCGTCAGCGCACCTTCTCCCGAAGTTACGGTGCTATTTTGCCTAGTTCCTTCACCCGAGTTCTCTCAAGCGCCTGAGTATTCTCTACCTGACCACCTGTGTCGGTTTTCAGTACGGTTTATGATAAGATAAGCTTAGCGGCTTTTCCTGGAAGTGTGGTATCGGTTACTTCGACTCCGTGGAGTCTCCCCGTCACGCCTCTGATATAAATGACCGGATTTGCCTAATCATCCATCCTACACGCTTGGACCGGGACTTCCGTCACCCGGATAACCTAACCTGCTCCGTCCCCACATCGCTCTTATCACAAGTACGGGAATATTAACCCGTTTCCCATCGACTACGCTCTTCAGCCTCGCCTTAGGGGCCGACTCACCCTGCCCCGATTAACGTTGGACAGGAACCCTTGGTCTTCCGGCGAGGGGGTTTTTCACCCCCTTTATCGTTACTTATGTCAGCATTCGCACTTGTGATACGTCCAGCAGCCCTCTCGAGCCACCTTCTTCCGCTTACACAACGCTCCCCTACCCAATCAGATGACAGATTTCAGACGTCAGGTTTCGGTGTTTTACCAAAACCTTGTAACATCTTCGCAATTTCTTCGTATTCATTACGCCATCTTTGCCAATCTTGTTCATCTACATATTTCAAGTCATAACAGTATCTTAACCAAACTCGCATTTCATCAGCACTGCCTATTGCCATGCTAAGAAATCGATTTAAATCCGCTTTAGTACGTTGCCTTGCAAAACCTTCGGCTAAATTTGCACAAATGCTTTTGCTTGCCCGTCTAACTTGGTCTCCTAACGCATATTGCTCTATCTTAGGAAAATCCAAGCTCGCTTGATGAATTTCCAACGACACTTTATAAGCGCGTTGAAACACCTTCAAATCTTCAAACTTGATTGCCATACTGTCTCCTGACATCTGAAATCTGTCATCTGAATGCCGCAGCTTCGGTGCTATGTTTTAGCCCCGTTACATCTTCCGCGCAGGCCGACTCGACTAGTGAGCTATTACGCTTTCTTTAAATGATGGCTGCTTCTAAGCCAACATCCTAGCTGTCTAAGCCTTCCCACTTCGTTTCCCACTTAACATAGACTTTGGGACCTTAGCTGGCGGTCTGGGTTGTTTCCCTCTTCACGACGAACGTTAGCACCCGCCGTGTGTCTCCTAGATAGTACTCTTCGGTATTCGCAGTTTGCATCGGGTTGGTAAGTCGGGATGACCCCCTAGCCGAAACAGTGCTCTACCCCCGAAGGTATTCGTCTAAGGCTCTACCTAAATAGATTTCGGGGAGAACCAGCTATCTCCCGGTTTGATTGGCCTTTCACCCCCAGCCACAAGTCATCCGCTACTTTTTCAACAGTAGTCGGTTCGGTCCTCCAGTTAGTGTTACCCAACCTTCAACCTGCCCATGGCTAGATCACCGGGTTTCGGGTCTATATCGTGCAACTCTTCGCCCAGTTAAGACTCGGTTTCCCTTCGGCTCCCCTATTCGGTTAACCTCGCTACACAATATAAGTCGCTGACCCATTATACAAAAGGTACGCAGTCACCCTATCCTCAAGCATACTGCTTTCGGATTGCCGTTTTACTTCGTAAAACGCCCCTTTCACACGCCGATTAATCATCAGTTTCCTGATTGATTTTGGGGTTGACCGTTTTGCTTCGCAAAACGTTAACCGCATTTCAACGTTTTCTATACCACTCTCAATACACTTGAGTGATAGGGCTCCCACTGCTTGTACGTACAGGGTTTCAGGTTCTATTTCACTCCCTTCACCAGGGTTCTTTTCGCCTTTCCCTCACGGTACTGGTTCACTATCGGTCAGTCAGGAGTATTTAGCCTTGGAGGATGGTCCCCCCATCTTCAAACAGGATTTCTCGTGTCCCGCCCTACTTGCTGTTAGCTTAGTACCGTAACTGTGCCTTCGGATACGGGATTATCACCCTCTGCGATTGAGCTTCCCAACTCATTCTCCTAACTCACTTACTATCACTAACGGCTTCTCCGTGTTCGCTCGCCGCTACTTACGGAATCTCAATTGATTTCTTTTCCTCGGGGTACTGAGATGTTTCAGTTCTCCCGGTTCGCCTTGTTAACCTATGGATTCAGTTAACAATAGTAGATTCTTCATCTACTGGGTTTCCCCATTCGGATATCGTGGAGTATTAACGCTTCTTATCAACTCCTCCACGCTTTTCGCAGATTAGCACGTCCTTCTTCGCCTCTGACTGCCTAGGCATCCACCCTGCACGCTTAGTCACTTAACCATACAACCTCAAGAATTTTCAGACCGCACTTTCATTTCAACTAACCACTTTCGTGCCCGTTTCGTTCAGTCCGCTTTCCATTCCCAAAGCCGTCTTCCATTGACTCGTGCGTAAGTTTCCCTACGCTGACCTGCTCAGTGCCTTTTCTCACCAAACAAGCCCAATTCGATTCTCGATTGCTCGATTTTCGAATACTCAGCTCTTACGTCCTCTCGAACGCTTGAGTTCTCTTCAGTTTTTAGCTTGTGTCCAAATTTTTAAAGAACAAATCGGTTTTCACCGATACGATTCAAAAATATCGTGTTATGGCGTCCCCACGGGGATTCGAACCCCGGTTACCGCCGTGAAAGGGCGATGTCCTAGGCCTCTAGACGATGGGGACCGCGACCATAACACGTTATTCTCAAATCTATCAAACAATCTGTGTGAACACCTATACAAAATCATCAGTCATATATAAGGAGGTGATCCAACCGCAGGTTCCCCTACGGTTACCTTGTTACGACTTCACCCCAGTCATGAATCATACCGTGGTAAACGCCCCCCTTCCGGTTAAGCTATCTACTTCTGGTACAACCCACTCCCATGGTGTGACGGGCGGTGTGTACAAGGCCCGGGAACGTATTCACCGCAACATTCTGATTTGCGATTACTAGCGATTCCGACTTCATGGAGTCGAGTTGCAGACTCCAATCCGGACTACGACGCACTTTAAGAGATTCGCTTAAGCTCGCACTCTCGCCTCCCTCTGTATACGCCATTGTAGCACGTGTGTAGCCCTACTCGTAAGGGCCATGATGACTTGACGTCATCCCCACCTTCCTCCGGTTTGTCACCGGCAGTCTCCTTTGAGTTCCCATCTTTACATGCTGGCAACAAAGGATAAGGGTTGCGCTCGTTGCGGGACTTAACCCAACATTTCACAACACGAGCTGACGACAGCCATGCAGCACCTGTCTCTAAGTTCCCGAAGGCACAAGCTCATCTCTGAGCTCTTCTTAGGATGTCAAGAGTAGGTAAGGTTCTTCGCGTTGCATCGAATTAAACCACATGCTCCACCGCTTGTGCGGGCCCCCGTCAATTCATTTGAGTTTTAACCTTGCGGCCGTACTCCCCAGGCGGTCGATTTAACGCGTTAGCTTCGAGAGCCACCCATACAGGCAACCCCCAAATCGACATCGTTTACAGCGTGGACTACCAGGGTATCTAATCCTGTTTGCTCCCCACGCTTTCGCACATGAGCGTCAGTCTTTGTCCAAGGGGCCGCCTTCGCCTCCGGTATTCCTCCACATCTCTACGCATTTCACCGCTACACGTGGAATTCTACCCCTCTCTACAAAACTCTAGATAAACAGTATGAAATGCTGTTCCCAAGTTAAGCTCGGGGATTTCACATCTCACTTATCTATCCGCCTGCGTGCCCTTTACGCCCAGTTATTCCGATTAACGCTCGCACCCTCCGTATTACCGCGGCTGCTGGCACGGAGTTAGCCGGTGCTTCTTCTGTGACTAACGTCAATTGCTCTGTCTATTAAACAAAACACCTTCCTCATCACCGAAAGAACTTTACAACCCGAAGGCCTTCTTCATTCACGCGGCATGGCTGCGTCAGGGTTCCCCCCATTGCGCAATATTCCCCACTGCTGCCTCCCGTAGGAGTCTGGGCCGTGTCTCAGTCCCAGTGTGACTGGTCATCCTCTCAGACCAGTTAGAGATCGACGGCTTGGTGAGCCTTTACCTCACCAACTACCTAATCTCACTTGGGCTCATCTTATGGCGGGCGGCTCGAAAGTCCCACCCTTTAGTCCTAAGACATTACGCGGTATTAGCTACAGTTTCCCGTAGTTATCCCCCTCCATAAGCCAGATTCCCAAGCATTACTCACCCGTCCGCCGCTCGTCGGCAAGAGAGCAAGCTCTCCCCCGTTACCGCTCGACTTGCATGTGTTAAGCCTGCCGCCAGCGTTCAATCTGAGCCATGATCAAACTCTTCAATTCAAGTTCAATCGCTCAACGAATTTCTGACTATAATGTTGAAACCACAAAAGTTTCAATTATGAATTTACTATCAGCACTCATTAAGACTTTAGTTTTTTAAATCTTTAAATTACCAATGCCTTGCACAAGTGCCCACACAGATTGTCTGATATATTGTTAAAGAACAGTTTCCTTCTTTTCAAGGAAAGGATTGTCATTCTACACAATCCCATTTTTTCGTCAAGCGATTTTTAAACTAACCGCTTCACTTTCACCGACTTGCCACGCCGTTTTGCGTTGTCGCCGTCAGTGGAAGCGCATTATAGGGCGGCAAAATTTTTTGGCAAGATCTTTTTTGCAAAAAGATCGTTATTTTTTGCGTTTGATCTTTTTTTAAACGTTAATTAAAACAAAACGGTTGAAATTTATCCTTTCAACCGTTTTTCTGACTATTTTTGATAATAAAGTGCGGTTACATACCGATCACAACACACTCCGTTACACCCTTGGCTTTTTGCAAGGTGGCATTGGCAGCGGCACGATCGCCAATCGGCCCAATAAAAATACGGTTGAAGGTCGAACTACTGCTGACACGCGCATCAAAACCAGCCATCACCAAACGTGCCTGCAAGTTCTCTGCTTGTTCACGGTTTTTAAATGCGCCACATTGCAAGCCGAATTTCGCAGTTGAAGCCGTTTTCTTGGTTTGCTGCGCTGCGCTGCTTTCTTGTTTTGGTTTTGCCTGTACCACTTCTGCCGGTTTACTTTCTACAGGTTTGGTATTCGTTTGCGCTTTTGGTTTTTCCACCACAACCGGAGGCGCAATCGTGGCATTCGGCTCATTATGCTTCAGTGTTTGTTGCACTTGTGCCTGCACTGCTACATTTTTATCATTTTTTGCGGCTTCTGCGGCTTCGGCATCACGCTCCAACATCTGCAAAATCTTTTTCTGTTCTTCGGTTAAGTTTTGCACTTTATCCAAACTTTTCGGGCTATTATCGATCGGAATTTCACGCGTTTCCAAATCACGAATATAGCTCCACACCTCTTCGGGACGGCTCGGCAAAGTGCTTTTTGGTTTGTTTTCTTCAACTTTATCGACTGTCGCAACCACCGCGCCGCTTTCTGTCGATTTTTCTTTTAATAGATACAAACCAGCCGCAAAAATCGCTACCATTGCAAAAGCAATGCCTAACAGCAGCCCTTTATTCACCTTATTGGCTTTTTTCTTTGATGTCGCTCTGCCCCGAGTGGCATAATCACGCTGAACCACTGAAATTCCCTATTTATTTAAACGTTATCACAATTAAACAGCAATTTTACTTAAAAAAATGTCAAAATCCTAGCCTCTATTTTCTACCTAACTGAAATCCTGCGGATCAATATCCAGCACGCAACGGATGTTTTGATCCAAATTCAACTGCGGTTTATGGCTGGAAAAGACTTGCAGGCAATGCTGCAATACCGCTCTTGAGGGGTGTTGTAACAATAAATGCCATTGGTATTGCCCGGCTTTTTTCGCCTGCAACGCTTCAATCGGTCCGAGAATTTGCAAACTGTCAAGCGGCTGTTTTTGGCTGTAATCTTGAAAGAATGCCGCCACTTGTTGCAGGTACACAACCGCACTTTGGCTGTTTTTACTTTTTACTCGAAATAACGCCTGCGCCGCAAACGGTGGCAAGCCGATACTTTGCCGCTGCTGCAATGCCTTTTTGGCAAATTCGGCATAGCCTTGTTGTAACAGGGTTTGCAGCAGGCTATGTTGTGGAAAATGGGTTTGCAGCACCACTTCGCCGGCTTTGTCACCACGTCCGGCACGCCCCGCCACTTGCACATACAACTGCGCCAAACGTTCTTCGCTGCGGAAATCTTCCGAAAAAAGCGCGCCGTCGATATTCACCATCGCCACCAACGTCACATCGGGAAAATGGTGTCCTTTCGCCAACATTTGCGTGCCGATCAAAATCCGTCGTTGCCGTGTTTTAATCTGTTGCAACCGGGTTTCCATTGCGCCTTTGCGTGCAGTGGTGTCGCGGTCAATCCGTGCAATGCCGTACTCCGGAAATTTCTCCGCCAGCGCGCTTTCCAACTGCTCCGTGCCTACGCCTGCGGTGATCAAATGGGTCGAACCGCACTTCGGACATTGGCGCGGCACTTTCACCTTGCGCTCGCAATGATGGCAAGTCAGACTGTTTTGTTTTTTATGGTAAGTATAAGGGCGTTCGCAGCTCGCACATTCGGCAATCCAACCGCACTCGTGACACAACAAAATCGGTGCGTAACCGCGTCGGTTCAAAAACAGCAACACTTGATTGCCTTTCTCCAAATGTTGGCGCATTAAGTGTAATAATTGCTCGGATAAACCGCGATCCACCCGTTGTTTTTTAAGATCCAACACCCGATGGCTCAAGGCATTGCTGTTCATCGCGCGCTGATTGAGCACCAAATGGCGATATTTGCCGCTCTGCACATTCGCCAAGCTTTCCAAACTGGGCGTGGCACTGCCGAGCACAATCGAAATGCCGTTATTTCGCGCCCGTATCACCGCCAAATCGCGCGCATGATGTCGCCAACTGGAGTCTTGCTGTTTATAGGAAAGATCATGCTCTTCATCAAGAATAATCAAGCCGAGCCGTTGGAATTGGCTGAAAAGTGCGGATCGCGTGCCGACCACCACCGCACTTTCGCCGCTTTGCGCACGCTGCCACGCCAACAAGCGTTGGCTGTCGCTTAAATTGGAATGCAACACATCAATCGGCAGATTGAACCGGTTCTGCACGCTGCGTACCAACTGCGGGGTTAAGCCGATTTCAGGAATCAGCAACAGCACCTGTTTGCCCTCTGCCAACACCTTTTCCATTAAATGCAGATACACTTCGGTTTTGCCCGAACCGGTGACGCCATCCAACAACCACGCTTGAAAACCGTCGCTAAAATTCACTGCACTCACCGCTAAGGCTTGTTGCTTGTTCAGGCGTAATTTATCCGCTTGATTCAGCCAATTTTCATCGGCAAGTGCGGTTTGCCAGCACGTAACGTGATACGGCTGTTGTTGCGCAAGAATCAGCCCTTTTTCCTGTAATGCCGTATAAATCGCACGGGCAAACTCGGTCGAGCCTTGCTCCGTTTCGCCGTTTTGCGCCAATTGCGCTAATGCCTGTCGCTGTTTTTTCGCGCGTTTCAACTCGCCGTTGGCAAGTGCGGTTTGCCCTTGTGCTGTGATTTTCCACACGGCACTGACCGCTCTTTGATTCGCCTCGCCTTGGCGCAATTTGACCGGCAACGCCTGAAACAGCACCTCGCCCAAACCGGTTTGATAATAATTCGCCGCCCATTGCAGCAACGAATATAATTCGTCGCTAAACAGCGATTGCCGATCTAATACCGCCGTAATCGGTTTTAACTGCGCGGCGGCGACCTCGCTCTGTTGCGGAAAGTCGATCACAATTCCAATCCGTTTTTGCCGTCCGAACGGCACCACGACACGGCTGCCAACCGCGAGAATCGCCGAGTCATCAACCAAATAATCAAAATAACGTGCCAAGGGAATTGCCAACGCAACTCGAATCAAACGCATAACGCCATTAAACTCGTGAGATGAATAAAGAACGGTAGTATAGCGGATTTTCGCCGATATTGTCCTGACAATAACGCGCTGACGCGGCTATTGCTTAACCGCACTTAATGCTGTATAATCCGCCGTCTTTAAAACAACTGCGCATTGCGCGTATTATTAACTACATATGGTGTCGGGCACGCTCCCGATAGCGATATGGCTTCAATCTGAGGTTTTCTATGAAACAAGGTATCCACCCTGAATACAAAGAAGTGACTGCAACCTGTTCTTGCGGTAACGTCATCAAAACACGTTCTACTATCGGACGTGACATCAACTTGGACGTGTGCGGCGTGTGCCACCCGTTCTATACTGGTAAACAACGCGTGGTTGACACCGGTGGTCGTGTAGAACGTTTCAACAAACGTTTCAGCATTCCGGGCACGAAATAATCGTTGCTATAACGAAAAAGAAACCGATTTCAGCGATGGAATCGGTTTTTTTATGCGTTATACTGATCGCCCAGACCGCACTTTTATTACAAAGAAGGAAATCCGATGACGACACCGATTCAACAACTGCTCGAGATTATGGCTCAACTGCGTAACCCTAACGGGGGCTGTCCGTGGGATTTGGAACAGGATTACCGCAGCATTGTGCCGTATCTGCTGGAGGAGAGTTACGAAGTAGTGGAAGCGATTCAAACCGAGGATTTTAGCGCATTAAAGGAAGAATTGGGCGATCTGTTGCTGCAAGTGGTGTTTCTCAGCCAGCTTGCCAACGAAGAGCAACGCTTTCAGTTTAACGACGTGGTGGAAACCCTGAGCGAAAAACTGATCCGCCGCCACCCGCATGTGTTCGGCGATATCTCGGCGGACAGCGCCACGGAAGCCTTAAAAAATTGGGAAAATAAAAAAAAGCAAGAGCGTTTGGACAAACAGCAAACCTCATTGCTGGACGATGTGCCGCACGCCTTGCCGGCGTTATTGCGGGCTGAAAAACTGCAAAAACGCGCCAAGAAATTGGGTTATCAACCCACTACCGTTGCACAAACTATCGCCCAAGCCGAACAACAACTGGCAGCAATCAAAAGTGCGGTCGCCACCAATCAAGATCACGCCGCCAAGCTGCTGGCAGAATTGCTGTTCAGCGTCAGCAACCTCTGCCGCCAACTGGAGCTACAAGCCGAAACCTTGCTACGCGACGAAAACAGCCGCTTTGAACAACGGGCGAGGGAATTTGAACAGTCTTCATCAAGCAAACATTTTAAATAATTTAAGGCGATTTTTCGGAGATAATTCAATATAGGAATTGGATTCAAAATACTTAGCCTCCAAGGCTCGGATAAATTCCAATTCCGCCCTTGCTTCTCCATAGTTTAGATTGGTGTATTTGCCATAATTAAATGACAAAATTGTTGCCATATCACCTTCAACAATACAGTGAATGGAAACATAACTATTAATCTCAACCGAAAATGGGCTCAAGACAATTTCATATTTATCTAAGGATTTTTCAAAAAAGACTAGCGTATCATCTGATAGCAACGCCATAAAATCCAAAAGGTTTTTATTAAGCGTTTACCACTTCATCGTAAAAAACTTCATCAATAATTTTTTTGTTCTGACGATATGCCGCTCGCTTTTGATTCGCTAGTTCTCTGATCGCTTCCCTACTGGTTTCAATCAGCGTATCTTGCTGTTTCACTTCGATATAACGAGCTAACAATGCATTTTCCTGTTCTAATGTTAATTGCATAAGCACTCCTTTTTTGCAATTTGTTTACTTATTCTACAACTTAACCGATTCTTACGCGATAACTAAATCTTCTCCAACTTCGCCAAATGCGCAATCAGCCATTTAATCCCTTGATTTTGAAAGGCGATTTGTAAGCGGGTGTTGTTATCGCTGCCTTCAACGTTGATAATCGTGCCGTTGCCGAATTTGGCGTGGTTGACTTTTTGTCCCATTTTCCATTCGCTTTGATTCAACAGGTTAATTCCTGAATGGCTGACCGCACTTTGCGTGAAAGAGCGCGTGACCGTGCCGCGCAGGCGGATTTCGCGGATACAGTCCGGTGGCAGTTCGCTGACAAAACGGGAAACGATGTGGCGTTCTTCTTTGCCGTATAAACGGCGGCTTTCGGCGTAGCTGATGGTCAGTTGCTGCTTGGCGCGGGTGATACCGACATACGCCAAGCGCCGTTCTTCTTCCAAACGACCGCTCTCCTCCAACGCCATGCGGCTGGGGAAAATGCCCTCTTCCATGCCGACGATAAACACGCGCGGAAACTCCAAGCCTTTGGCGGAATGCAGGGTCATCATCTCCACGCTCGGTTGGTGGCGATCCGCCTGCCCCTCGCCGGCTTCAAGCGAAGCGTGGGTTAAAAATGCGGTTAAATCGGTCATCTCGTCCGCTTCGTCCGGCTTGATAAATTCACGGGTGGCGGAAACCAACTCTTCCAAGTTTTCGATCCGCACTTCGCCCTTTTCGCCTTTTTCCTGTTGATACATTTGGTACAAACCGGAATGTTTAATCACAAAATCCGTCTGGGCAAACAGCGGCATCTCACAACTGTCCTGCTCCAGTGCGCTGATTAACTCCATAAAACGCAGCAACGCCGTGGCGGCTCTGCCCGCCAATTTGTTTTCTTCAATCGCCAAATTGGTGGCTTGCCATAACGTGATTTGGCGTTCGCGCGTCAGCTGGCGCAAGGTATCCAACGTACGGTCGCCGATGCCGCGCGGCGGCGTATTCACCACCCGCTCAAAAGCCGCATCATCATTGCGGTTGGCAATCAGGCGTAGATACGCCAAGGCATCTTTGATCTCCTGCCGTTCAAAAAAGCGCATACCGCCGTAAATCCGATATGGAATTTGCGCCTGTAATAACGCCTCTTCCAGCACGCGCGACTGGCTGTTGCTGCGATACAACACCGCACAATCATGGTAATCGCCGCCGTCTTGCTGCCATTGTTTAATCTGCGACACCACAAAACGCGCTTCGTCCAGTTCGTTAAAGGCACAATAGATACCAACCGGCTCGCCCTGATCGCCGTCAGTCCATAAATTTTTACCTAAACGGTCGCTGTTATTGGCAATAAGTTGATTCGCCGCTTGCAAAATATTGCCGGTCGAACGGTAATTTTGTTCCAAACGAATGGTTTGTGCTTGCGGATAGTCCTGTAAGAAACGTTGGATATTTTCAATTTTCGCACCGCGCCAGCCGTAGATCGATTGATCGTCATCGCCGACAATCATCACCTTGCCTTGTTCGCCGGCGAGCAGTTTGATCCACGCATATTGAATGTTGTTGGTGTCTTGAAATTCATCAACCAGAATATGCTGAAAACGCTGTTGATAGCGTTGCAAAATCAGCGGTTTTTTCAGCCACAATTCATAAGCGCGCAGCAGCAATTCGGCAAAATCCACCAAGCCGGCACGATCACAGGCATCTTGATAGATTTGGTAAATCCGAATCCATTCACGTTCGCTACGGTCATTATGATCATCGATTTGGTGCGGACGCAAGCCGTTATCTTTTTGGTGATTAATATACCAACAGGCTTGTTTTGGCGGAAAGTTTTTTTCATCGTAATTGTGCAGTTTCATCAGCCGTTTCAGCAACCGCACTTGGTCTTCCGAGTCTAAAATTTGGAAATCTTGCGGCAGATTGGCATCGGGATAATGGGCGCGCAACAGGCGGTTGGCAATGCTGTGAAACGTGCCGATCCACATACCGAACAGCCCTTGCGACTGCTCGCGTTGCAAAGTTGCGCTGATCCGATGGCGCATTTCCGCAGCGGCTTTATTGGTGAAGGTCACCGCTAAAATCGAGGATTCCGGCGCGTGCTCCACCCCGACCAACCATGCAATACGGTGGGTCAGCACCCGAGTTTTGCCGCTGCCCGCCCCGGCAAGCACCAGATAATTACCCAACGGCGCAGCCACCGCCTCACGCTGTTTGTCGTTCAACCCGTCCAATAATTCTGAAATATCCATTTTGCCGCCGTTCGCTTACGTTTTACTGTTTATTTATACAGCAGAATTATAGCAGGATTTCATATCAGGGAAATGATTTTTTCGGGGAAAGTGCGGTTACTGCAACGCAATACCGCACTTTATATGGTTTTAGTACAAATTATATGGTGAAAGTATAATTATACGTTCTAAGTATAATTTCAGCTAATTTTGACTAACCGATTGATCTAAAATCCATGTTTTAAATGCACTTTCATTGATAGACTGCTTATTTTTAGTATCTCTGGTCAGCAATTCACGATTTTCTAACTTACGTACGCTGCCCTGGATGGATGAGGTTTTCACCTCTGCCACGCCCAATCTACTTGCAAGTTCATGTCGGTTACGTTCGCTATAAAGTGCGGTTTCGCCTTTTGCAATCACTAATAATAATTGCTGATCCAATGCCGTCAATGCTTGCCACACTTTGTGGTAATCGGCACCGGTGCCGCTTTGAGTCAGCTGAATTTCAGTGGCTTGTTCAAGCGTTAATGCGGGGTTAATAATCATTCGTTCAATAATCTGGCGCAAGTACATCGGTGTTTGGTTCAGACGTAGAAAAATTTGATAAAGTGCGGTTTTGTCGATGAATGCTTCTGTTCTCTGCTGGTAAATATCCGCTAAAAAATCGGAAAAATCACGCCCCAACGGTGGAAAATCAATTTGATGCGAAAAGTGAAAAAACGGGGCTTTGCCGTCATTAAACATCACGCGCAAATCATTGGTAGATGAGCCGGTAAAAATCACTTTAATTTTATCGCGATATAAATCTAGCCCTGTTCGTAACGAACCGACCACATTGCTATTATTCACACCGCGCGCCAATTCTTGAATTTCATCGAGCAGTAATAAGGTCGGTTTTTTCTCATCCGCCAAACGCGCGATAATTTGACTGATCGGCTCAGCCGCCGTTTGCTTGTCCAGCTCAACGCCACTGCCGGCAATCGAAATACCTTTGATTTGAGAAAACCAACCTTTCACCTTATTGTTTTTATTTTCAGAAAACAGTTGTAGAGAAGCACGAAAGTCATTATCGCTGTCCATAAAACTGTGATAAAACACTCTGAAACCTTGCATCTCTGCTAGCGGGGCGACGTCATTAAGCAAAAACTGGGTTTTTCCCATTCGGCGCGGTGCAAAAAGCGTGAGCGCATGAAAAATACCCGATTTAAAGTTGGCTAACAGTGTTTCCGCCAATGTCGTGCGGTGAAAATAAAGTGGATCTCGAATCAGCATAAATCCCCCCGGCTGGATAAAATTATACTAAATTATACTCACAATGTATAATTATACAAGTTGAGTATAATTTCAGCTAATTTTACCCGCTTTGCAGAACTAAAACTCAGCTTCAACCGCAAAGGTTATCGGCTCGCCGTTAATCGGATGAGTGACGGTCAGCGATTCGGCGTGCAGGCACAAACGCGGCGCAAGGGCTTTGGCGGCAGGGTGGGCGTAGAATTTATCGCCTAAAATCGGGTGTCCCAATGCCAGCATATGCACGCGCAACTGGTGCGAGCGCCCGGTGATCGGCGTCAGGCGCACCCGTGCGCTGTTGTTCGGGTAGCGCGCCAACACTTCATAATGGGTGACCGCTCTTTTGCCGCGCTCGTAACAGATTTTCTGGCGCGGACGGTTTTCCCAATCGCAAATCAGCGGCAGATTGATAAAACCGCTGTCGGCTTCGGGGTGTCCCCACACCAACGCCTGATAGTGCTTTTTGGTTTCGCGATCGCGGAATTGGCGTTTCAGTTCTTGCTCGGCTTTTTTGCTCAAAGCGAACAGAATAATGCCGCTGGTCGCCATGTCCAAACGGTGCACCGCTTCGGCAAAACCGAATTTTTGCCGCACGCGCGTGGTGGCGCTGTCGAGATATTCCGGGCGGTTGCCCGGTACGGAAAGCAAACCGCTCGGTTTGTTGATCGCGGCAACATAGTTGTCTTGATAGACAATCTCCAGCCACGGCTCGGTCGGTGGATCGTAATGAATCAATGCCATTGTTGTTCCTTGTTGCTATTCCTTATTGCTGACAATCACGCGCAGGCAATCTAAGCGCCAGCTCGCTTGTTGCAACTGTTGCAGCGCTTGCTGTTGCAATTGCTCAAGTGCGGTCACTTCGTCCTGACGGATATTTTTATTCACTGCCTGAAGTGCGGTCAAGCGTTGGTATTCGCCGTTCAGTTGCTGTTCGGCGTTGCGTTTTGCCTCTTCAATCAAGGCGTGCGCTTTGGCGCCGATCAGATTGTCGCCCCGTTGCAACGCATGTTCAACCGCACTTCGCGTCATTTTCACCACTTTGTTCGCCATATTTTTGCCGATTGGCTTGAGTTGTTTTTGTAACGCACTCACCGCCACTTTATCCGACAAATCATTGCCTTTGCTGTCGAGCAACAAGCGAATCGGGGTCGGTGGTAAGAAGCGGGTGAGCTGTAACGCCGGCGGCGCTTGCACTTCCACCACATAAACTAGTTCCAGTAGCAGCGTGCCAGCCGGTAGCGCTTTGTTAATCAGCAACGAGACCGCACTTTTGCCGATGTCGCCGGCGGTAATCAAATCAATGCCGTTGCGGATTATCGGGTGATCCCAGGTCAAAAATTCCAATTCTTCGCGCGCCAATGCCAAGCGGCGATCAAAGGTTACCGTGCTGCCGTCCTCTTTCAAGCCCGGGAAATCCGGCACCAGCATGTGCCCGGTCGGGTGAATGACAATGCTTTTCTCGCCCAAATCTTCCTGCTCCAAGCCGATAATATCAAACAGGCTGAGGCTGAATTGAATCAAATCGGTGCTGGCGTCATCGTTGGCAATCTCGGCGGCAAGCTGTTGTGCGCTTTCGCCGCCGTTGGAATTCAGTTCCAACAAACGATCACGTCCTTGTTCCAACTCAAGTTTCAGTTGCTCGCGCTGTTGGCGCGTGGTTTTAACAAATTGGGCGAAATCGTCGCCGTCTGCTTCGTCGGTTAAAAACGCCTGCAAGCGCACTTTTTGTTGTGCGAAAATCGCCGCCCCCATCGGGCAGGTTTCTTCAAACGCATTCAAGCCGTCGTGGTACCACTGCGCCAACAATTGTTGGCTGCTGTCGGCAAAAAACGGCACATAAATTTGAATATCGTGTTGCTGCCCGATCCGATCCAAACGCCCGATACACTGCTCCAATAAATCGGGATTGGTCGGCAGATTAAACAGCACCAAATTGGACGCGAACTGGAAGTTGCGCCCCTCCGAACCGATGGTCGAACTGAGCAAAATCTGCGCGCCCTCTTCCGCTTGGGCAAAGTAGGCGGCGGCTTTATCGCGCTCAATGATACTCATTTTTTCGTGGAACACCGCGGCGCGAATGCCCTCTTTCTCACGCAAAATTTGCTCCAACTGAATCGCAGTATTGGCGTGCTGGCAAATCAGCAGAATTTTTTCCTCACGCCGATTTTTCAGGAAAGTGATCAACCACTCAATCCTTGGATCAAAATCCCACCACGCCGCACTCGGATTGAGTTTTTGGAACAGCATTTCCGGATAGAACAGCACGTCGGCGGCGACCTCTTCGCCCAACATATTCCACACCTTGAGCGCGTTTTGATACTGCTTCGGCAGTTCCAATTTGATTTGGTGCAAAGTGCGGTTCGGGAAGCCTTTCACCACTTGGCGCGTGTTGCGAAACAGCACGCGGCTTGTGCCGTGACGGTCAATCAGATTGCTGATCAGCTCTTGTCGTGCCGCCGTTTGTTGTTCGCAGGACGATTGCTTGCCGTTGATGATTTTAAACAGCGGCTCAACGTCTTGCTCGGACAATAGCTCGGCAATGCTGTTTTGCTCAACCGCACTTAGCGTGTTGTCATTTAACAGGGTATTGACCGCGTCGGCAACCGGTTGATATTGTTGCTGTTCTTGCACAAATGCGGCGTAATCGTAAAAACGCTCGGGATCGAGCAGTTTCAATCGGGCAAAATGGCTCTCTTGCCCCAATTGTTCCGGCGTGGCGGTCAGCAGCAGCACTGACGGAATCTGTTGCGCCAGCGTTTCGACCAGTTGATATTCACGGCTCGGTTGCGCTTCGCTCCATTGCAAATGGTGCGCTTCATCGACAATCAGCATATCCCAATCGCTTTGGCACAACTGCGCGGCACGTTGCGGCTGTTGCACCAGCCAATCGAGCGAACAGATCACCAACGCTTCGCTATCAAACGGATTTTCTAATGCCGTCTCAACCGCACTTTCATTATTCCGCCGATCAAAATCTTGGCTACGTTCTTCGTCAAACAGCGAAAAATTAAGGTTAAAACGGCGCAGCATTTCCACCAGCCATTGATGTTGCAAGCTTTCCGGCACCAAAATCAGCGCACGCTCCACCTTGCCGCTGAACAGTTGCTGTTGCAAAATCATGCCGGCTTCAATGGTTTTGCCCAAGCCGACTTCGTCCGCCAGCAACACGCGCGGCGCAATCCGATGTCCGACTTGGGTGGCAATGTGCAACTGGTGCGGGATCAAACCGGCACGAATGCCGCGCAGCCCACGCAACGGCGATTGGAACTGTGCCTGTTGATGAACAAGCGCTTGATAACGCAGGTTAAAATGCTCGTTGCGATCAATTTGCGCGGCAAATAACCGCTCTTGCGGCTTGCTGAAAGAGATATTGTGATCCAGCTCCATTTCCCGCAATACCGCACTTTCGCCGTTATCCAAACGAATCCCGTGATAGCTCAACACCCCTTGCTGTTCCGCAATGTGCTCAATCTGCAACTGCCAACCCTCGTGGCTTTTGATTTTATCCCCCGGCGTAAACTGCACGCGCGTTAACGGTGCGGAAGCAAAGGCATACACCCGTTGTTCATTTGCCGCCGGAAACAGCAGGCTGACCGTGCGTTGCTCCACACCGACCACCACACCCAGCCCTAATCCGTTTTCACTTTCGCTGATCCAGCGTTGTCCTATCGCAAATTGTCCTGTCGCAAAGGTTGTCATGTCCGCCTTATTACCCATGTTGTTGCCTGTATTTGAAAGGCGCTGATTATAGAGGAATCCGGCAATTTATTTAACGTTTTTATCAGAAAAATTTCGCTTAGTGATTTTTTAATCTAAAAGAGCGCAATTCCAATGCAAAAGCTGGCGAATATTATCCAAATTTTAGCTAAAATCGGGTTACTTATGTAAAGATGTGATATATAATTTCCAAAAATCATTCGCTTATCTAGGAATCCATTAACGTGAGTATTGTAACTAAAGCCAAAAACGAACTATTTTCCGGTTGGACCCATTTCGAAATCGTCTGGATCGCTCTGTTTTTAAGCATCCAAATCGCCATTTTCGTTATCCAACCCGATTCGATAATCGCTACCATTGCCGCAATCAGCGGCATTTTATGCGTCATCTTTGTCAGTAAGGGCAAAATCAGTAATTATATTTTCGGTTTTATCAGTGTGACTTGCTACGCCTATATTTCCTATACCTTTAAATTATATGGCGAAATGATGCTGAATCTGTTGGTGTATGTGCCGGTGCAATTTATCGGTTTCTATGTATGGCGCCGCCATATGCATATCAAAACCAGTGCACAAACCGACCAATACGAAGAAGTGATCGCCAAGGCATTAACCCTGAAACAGTGGGGAATTGTGATTTCAGCCGCGGTAATCGGAACTTATGCCTACATTCAACTGCTGCACAACTTGGGCAGTGCCTTGCCGGCATTGGACGGCGTAACCGTGGTAGTTTCGATCGTGGCGCAAATTCTGATGGTGTTGCGTTACCGTGAGCAGTGGGTGTTGTGGATTGTGGTCAATCTGCTAACCGTCAGCCTATGGACGGCAATGTGGATTAAAAACGGCGAAACCAGTTTGCCGTTATTGGTGATGTATATCATGTATCTGTGGAACTCGATTTACGGCTACCACAACTGGGCGAGAATGGTCAAAACCCAGCAAACCGCCTAATCACTTCGCTGTGCAGGCGTTATCGTCTGCACACGCTTTCCCCTAAAATTTCAAATAAAAGGCGTTGGTTAACGCAATAAAATCCGGGTGATAGTGATTATCCGCCTGATAAATCACAATTTCACTACGCTCAGTTTGTGCCTGAACCGCACTTCGATCGAATAATCTGAATTCCAGCAAAACCCGCTGCGGCGCTTTGCCCTGCTTGGTGATCACCTCACACCATTTCGCACAGTAAAGTGCGGTCTGCGCGACTTGTTGCTGCAAATGCCGCGCCATTGCATACGGCAACACCCACGCGATTTTGCCGTTAGGATTGAGCATGTTTTGCGCCGCCAACAGCCACGCCAAATGTCCGTTTTCCGCCATGTAACGCGCGGTTTGCCGTTCCGTATTACGGCAATCGACGCCGATATGAAAATACGGCGGATTGGAAATAATCAGGTCAAAGTGCGGTTGCGCCGCTTCCGCATACGCAAACAGATCTTGATTAAGCACGGCAATCTGCTGCGCCCACGGGGATTCGATAACATTTTGCTGCGCTTGTTGCGCCGCCTGCGGATCGAGTTCAAGTGCGGTAATCTGATAGTCTGCGTTTTCTTTTGCCAAACGTTGCGCCAGCATTAATGCCAGCAACCCGCTGCCACAGCCCATATCCAACACCGACCGCACTTGCCCAATCTGCGCCCACGCACCAAGCAAAATGCTATCCGTGCCCACTTTCATCGCACAACGATCATGGGCGACGGTAAACTGTTTGAAACGAAAACATGGCACGGTGATAACAGTTATAAGATTAGGCTCTGCGCCATGTCGTGCCGTTTGCGCCGTCTTCCAACACAATCCCCATTGCCGTCAGTTTATTGCGTGCTTCGTCTGCCGCCGCCCAGTTTTTATCGGCGCGCGCTTGGTTGCGTTGCCGAATCAGGGCTTCGATTTCAGCCACTTCGCCATCGTCGGAACCGGCTTGCAAAAACGCTTCCGGTTGTTGATATAAAATCCCCAATACGTCGCCCAATTCACGCAAACGTGCGGCTAAACCGTCGGCTTGGCTTGGATGTTCCTGTTTGGCTTTATTGACCGCCCTTGCCAGTTCAAACAGCACCGACAATGCATTCGGCGTGTTGAAATCATCGTCCATCGCCTCGTTGAACGCCGCCACAAACGCTTCGCCGCCGCTGGCGACCGCACTTGGATCGGTGTCACGCAACGCGGTGTATAAACGTTCAAGTGCGGTATGCGCCAAGTTCAGGTTCTCTTCGCTGTAATTCAACTGACTGCGGTAGTGGGCGGTCAGCAGGAAATAACGCACACTTTCGCCGTTATAGTGTTTCAGCACCTCACGCACAGTGAAGAAATTGCCAAGCGATTTCGACATTTTCTCTTTGTCGACCATAATCATGCCGGAGTGAATCCAATAATTGACATAATCATCGCCGTGGGCACAGCAGGATTGCGCAATTTCATTTTCGTGGTGCGGGAACATCAAATCCGAGCCACCACCGTGAATATCAAAATGCGCACCTAATTCTTTATGGTTCATCGCCGAACATTCGATATGCCAGCCCGGGCGACCGTTGCCCCACGGTGAAGCCCAACTCGGCTCATTCGGTTTCGACATTTTCCACAGCACAAAATCCATCGGATTCTGCTTAATCGCGGAAATCTCAATGCGTGCGCCGGCTTGCAATTGCTCCAAATCTTGACGTGACAGCAAACCGTATTTGGCAAAACTCGGCACAGAGAACATCACATCGCCGTTATCCGCCACATAAGCATGCCCGCGTTCAATCAGTTTTTGTACAATCGCAATAATTTCCGCAATATGGTGCGTGGCGCGCGGTTCGCTGTTCGGCGCTTGGATATTCAACGCGTTGAAATCATTGTGCATTTCCACCACCATACGATCGACCAACTGCTCGCAACTTTCGTTGTTTTCCAACGCACGCTTGATGATTTTATCGTCCACATCGGTGATGTTACGCACATAATTCAGTTGATAGCCACTGTAGCGCAAATAGCGCGCGATCATGTCAAAACAAACGAAAGTGCGCCCGTGCCCGATATGGCAGTAGTCGTACACGGTCACGCCGCAGACATACATCCCGACTTTATTCGGCTCAATCGGGGTAAACACTTCTTTCTCTCGTTTTAAGGTATTATAAATTTTTAACATGATTTCACTCTCTAGACCGCACTTTGACTTCGTCAGCGGCGGTAATTTGGCTGTTTTTATCGAATTTTTTGTGGAATAATAACGCGACTTTTTATCACCGTTATAGGAAACAATTATGGTAACGCTACACACCAATTTTGGCGACATAAAAATCGCATTAAACACTGAAAAAGCCCCAATTACCAGCGAAAACTTTTTAAATTACTGCAAAAAAGGCTTTTATGACAACACCATTTTCCACCGCGTGATCGACGGCTTTATGATTCAAGGCGGCGGCATGCAAGTCGGCATGAAAGAAAAAGCCACCGACGCGCCGATCCAAAATGAAGCCGGCAACGGGTTAAGCAACAAAAAAGGCACGATTGCCATGGCGCGCACCAACGATCCGCACTCCGCCACAGCACAATTTTTTATCAACGTCGCCGATAATAACTTCTTAGATTACCGCGCCAAAACCCTATACGATCGCGAAGTCGTGCAAGAGTGGGGCTATGCGGTGTTCGGTGAAGTGGTTGAGGGCATGGACGTAGTGGAAAAAATCCGCAAAGTCAAAACCGGCAACCACGGCTTCCACCAAGATGTACCAAAAGAAGATGTGATTATTCAGTCGGTGACGGTTGAGTAAATGGTATTAGCAAGATTAAGTCGGTTAAAACCGGCTGAGATTGCTGATAAACTGACTTCCCTCCCTCCGTATACGGAGGGAGGGAAATTATTCGAGAAAGAGACGTTGTCAGCAGTCTGAGCCAGTTAATGCCAGCTTTTTTCTTGAATAACTCAGAGAATTTAAAATGAAACGTTTTTTCACGTTATTAGTATTAACTACATTATTAACTGCTTGCAGTATTGATGTGCCGTTTGTGCCGCTGATTTAGTTTCTAAGATTGGAAGCCGTCCCAATCTATAAAAGTTAAAAACCATTTAATAAAAAATCTATCGCATTTTTAATGAGCTGTCATTGCGATAGTAAACTCTCCACTTCCTCCCCAGCTTGTTCTACCCCCGCGGATGAAACTGTTGGTGCAGTTTCTTCAACCGCTCTTTGGCGACGTGGGTGTAGATTTGGGTGGTGGAGAGATCGCTGTGTCCGAGCAGCATTTGCACCACCCGTAAATCCGCACCGTGATTGACCAGATGGGTGGCGAAGGCGTGGCGTAACACGTGCGGTGAAAGGGCGTTTTGATCAATTTGCGCCAGCAACGCATAATGTTTAATCCGGTGCCAAAAGGTCTGACGGGTCATCATCGTACCGCGCAAGCTGGGAAACAGCACATCGGAGCGTTGCCCTTTCAACAATAACTGCCGTCCATATAAAATAAACTCTTGAATCCAGTAACTCGCTTCCTCGCCCATCGGGACTAACCGCTCTTTGTTGCCCTTGCCGATCACCCGCACCACGCCTTGATTGAGGCTGATATTGTCCACATTTAAGCTAACCAATTCGGTCACGCGTAAGCCGGTGGCATACAGCAATTCCAACATCGCTTTATCGCGCAATTCCAACGGCTCATCGGTTGTCGGCGCATTGAGCAAATCGGTGACTTGAGCTTCGCTAAGGTATTTCGGCAAACGCGACGGCAGTTTCGGCGAGGTTAAAAGTGCGGTTGGATCATCACTGCGGTATTTTTCGCGGTACAGATATTGGAACAGTTTGCGCAGTGCACTCAACATCCGTGCCGAACTGGTGGCTTTATAGCCTTTGGCAAGCCGTTCGCCAAGAAAGGTTTGCAGGTCGATATGATCGAGGGTTAATAATGTCAGTTGCTGCGCATTCAACCATGTGCAAAGTGCGGTCAAATCCAAACGGTATGAAGCAACGGTATTTTCGGACAAGCCTTTTTCCAGCCAAAGCTCATTGAGGAATAAGTCTGTCAACATAGAGTCTTTCATTTTTTTCCTCAATAATATCCAATGATTAAGCCTATTTTAGAGGGGCGAAAGCCCCTCATACCGGCAATTAATCCTCGCCCCACACCTCTTGCGCAATTTCTTCCACCAACCGCACTTTTGCCCATTGCTGCGCTTCGGTCATCAGGTTGCCCTCTTCGGTGGAGGCAAAACCGCATTGCGGGCTGAGCGCCAGTTGTTCCAAAGGGACATATTGCGCCGCTTGTGCGATGCGATCTTTGATCAGTTGCTTATCTTCCAATTCCGGGAATTTGGAAGTGATTAAGCCCAACACCACCCGCCCTTTATTGCCTTTGAAGTGTTGCAACGGCTCGAAGCCGCCGGAGCGTTCATTGTCATATTCCAAGAAATAACCGTCAAACGTGGTTTGTCCGAACAATTCTTTGGCAATCGGATCGTACGCGCCACTGAGCATATAAGTGGATTTATAGTTGCCGCGGCAAACATGGGTGGTGATTGCCATATCCGCCGGTTTCTGCGCCAACACCGCTTGCACGTTCGCCAATGCAATCGCTTTATTTTGCTCGAAATCGTCCGCATTCGAATCGTTGCACAGATGTCCCCAATAGACATCATCGAACTGTAAATAGCGACAACCCGCTTCATAAAATGCCAACATCGCGTCGATATAGGCTTGTTGCACATCTTTCGCCAATGCTTCTTTCGTCGCATAAATTTCCGGATTGAACACATTTTTGTGCATTAACTGGTTCGGGCTTGGAATGGTGAATTTCACCACCGCACGCCCGTTGACGATACGATTCAGCGATTTGAAATGTTCAAGGAACGGATGTGCTGGATTCCATGACACCTTGCCACAGTTGCGGATATTGTAACGGCGCACTTGCACCCCGTGGAATTGATAAGCCTGCTCCGGTTCATAACCTTCGATTCCGTTTAATCCTTCCAGAAAGTCGATATGCCACCAAGAACGGCGGAATTCCCCGTCGGTAATCACTTGCAGACCAGCGGCAAGCTGCGCTTCAACCAGTTTAGCCACTTCTTGTTCTTCCAAGAGGTTCAATTCGCTGCGGTTAATTTTGCCGGCATTAAAATCAGCACGTGCTTTTTTCCAAGCCTCGCTACGTAAATAACTGCCGACGGTATCGGCGTGTAACGGTAAGGTTTTGTTTGTCATGTTGGTTTCCTTTTTAATGCGAAAAATCAAATACAAAAATCGTGGTAATCCTGCGGATCAACCTGCTGCAAAAATTGTTTGGTGCGCTCCTGTTGCGGGCGGCTGAAAAACACTTTTGCTTCACCCTGCTCCACAATCTTGCCTTGATCGATAAAAATCACCCGATCCGCCACTTCCTGCGCAAAGCGGATTTCGTGGGTGACGATCACCATCGTCCAGCCCTCTTTCGCCAGCCACTTCAAGGTGTGCAACACTTCGTTGACCAGTTCGGGATCGAGGGCGGAAGTCGGTTCGTCCAGCAAAATCACTTCCGGCTGCACTGCCAGCGCCCGTGCGATACCGACCCGTTGCTGCTGCCCGCCGGACAGTTGCGACGGATACAAATCCAGTTTATCGCCTAACCCGACTTTTTCCAACAAGGTTTTGGCTTCCTGCCGTGCTTGGGTCGGGGCTTTTTTCTGCACCACAATCAGCCCTTCCATCACATTTTCAATCACGGTGCGGTGCGGAAACAAATTGTGCTGTTGAAACACCATCGCCGTGCGGCGGCGCAGTTGCAAGGTTTGTTGTTTACTGATTTTCTGGGCAAAATCGATCTGCAAAGTGCGGTCACTGAATGCCAATGTGCCTTGATCCGGCGTTTCCAACAGGTTCAAACAACGTAAAAAGGTGGTTTTGCCCGAGCCGGAAGGGCCGAGAATCGCGATCACTTCGCCTTTTTCCACTTGCAAATCAATCCCTTTCAAAATTTCATTGCCGTGAAACTGTTTATGGATATTTTTAACCTGTAACATGATTTTATCCGTAACGTGAAAAATGTTTTTCCAGTCGCCCTTGTGCCAGCGATAGTACAAAGCAAATCAGCCAATAAATCAACGCCGCTTCACTGTAAATCCACAGGAATTCATAGGTGGTCGAGGCAATATTTTGCGCCTCACGAAACAGTTCGGTGACCAATACGGTGGAAGCCAGCGAGGTGTCTTTCACCAAACTGATAAAGCTGTTCGACAGCGGCGGCACGGAAACGCGCATTGCCTGCGGCATAATGCTGCGACGGAAAGTCTGGGCATAGCTCATACCAATAGAATACGACGCTTCCCATTGCCCTTTCGGAATCGACAAAATCGCCGCACGAATGGTTTCCGAAGCGTAGGCGCCGATATTTAAGGAAAAGGCGATCACCGCCGACGGAAACGGATCAAGCTTGACGCCGATATTCGGCAAACCGTAGAAAATAATAAACAACTGTACCAGCAATGGCGTGCCGCGAATAGCGGAAACATAAATCCGTGCCAGATAATAACCAAGCGAATACAGCGGATTGGTGCGCGGAATCACTCGAATCAGCGCAATAAAGAACGCAATGATCATGCCGAACAAAAACGACAGCAAAGTCAACGGAATGGTATTGGCAATTGCGCCGCGCAACATCGGCCAAAAAGCGTCGATTAACATCGACGCTTGTTGTTCATCTAAAAACGGCAGGGCTGACAACAGATTATTCAGTGACGTCATCGCCGAACCATTGGATTGACAAGGCTTTCAAGCTACCGTCCTGGCGCATTTCGCCCAAAGTGCGGTTGAAATCGGCGACGACTTCATCATTACCTTTTAAGAATACAAAACCTGAGCCGATTTTATTCTCATCTTTAAATGCGATTTTCAAACCGGCGTTCGGTTGTTGTTTCAGGTAATCCAAAATCGCCAACTGCCCGTTTAAGGTGATGTCGGCACGTTTTTGTTTCACCAGCTCCAATGCCGGCGCCATGCCTTCCACCGGCAGGATTTCCGCGCCGTGTTCTTTTGCCAATACATAGTAGCTGCTGTTGATACTTTGCGCCGATTTTTTGCCTTGAATTTGCGCAAGTGCGGTCAGATCGTCCGCATCGGCTGGCGTCACGACCACCGAGCGCTCAAAGTTATACGGCTCGGATAACAGATATTTTTGTTGGCGTTCCGGATTGGTTAAATCGACCTGATTGGCAATAATATCAAAGCGTTTGGCATTCAACCCGGCAAACATCGCGTCCCATTGGGTTTCAAAAAATTCCACTTGCAAACCTAAGCGTTTTGCGACTTCACGCGTCACTTCCACATCAAAACCGGTCAATTTGCCGTCTTTATCGTGAAACGTGAACGGAGGGTAAGTGCCTTCGGTGCCGACACGCAATGTTTTTGTCATCGCCAACGTGTCAGCCAATGTGGTTTCTTTTTTCTCACTGACACCGCTTTGCTGCGCTTGGTCACAGGCACTCAAACCAAACGCCGCAATGGCAAACGCAAAAATTGAAAAGAGCTTTTTGTTTAATTTCATTTTGTTATATCTCTGTTAGTTTTAAAGCAAAAATTCAGGGGCACAGTATAATAGATTGCGCGTAATCCGCCTATACTTACATTTTCTAAGTTATAACTTTTTGCTATAAAAATCGATAGCCCGCGCTAATGCAAAAACCGCTTTATTTCCCCGGCACAACAATTTATACTACGCTTCTAGTGCCAACAAGGAACTAGGACCATGCAAACATCATCTGAACATAACCGCACTTGCCCACTCATCAGCACCGTTATGCGATCCCCGCATAACCTACCGCCGTTATTTTCATTTGATCATCAATCCTCAGCTATTGGGGATTTTTTTTGTCTAAAATTCAGCCTCCTCCGTTCCTGTGCGCTTCCCTTTTCATCTCATTCACGGAGTAACCGCAATGCAACACGTTCGTACTTTTAATACCTATATTCGCGATGAAATTATCAAAAAAGGCGGCTGGGTTAATTCCCATGCGCACGCCGACCGTGCATTCACCATGACCCCGGATAAAATTGATATTTACCGCACTTGCAACCTACAACAAAAATGGGATTTGGTGGACGAAGTGAAGCGCAATTCCAGTATCGACGACTACTACGCCCGTTTTTGCCAAGCGATTGAAATGATGATTCAACAAGGGGTGACGGCATTCGGTACGTTTGTGGATATTGATCCGGTGTGTGAAGATCGCGCCATTATCGCCGCCCACCGCGCGCGTGAAGTGTATAAAAACGACATTATTTTGAAATTTGCCAACCAAACCTTAAAAGGCGTGATCGAGCCGACCGCACGCAAATGGTTCGACATCGGCGCGGATATGGTCGATATGATCGGCGGCTTGCCGTATCGTGATGAACTCGATCACGGACGCGGCGAAGAAGCGTTTGATATTCTGATGGACGCGGCAAAATCGCGCGGCATTATGTGCCACGTTCACGTCGATCAATTCAACACCCCACGCGAAAAAGAAACGGAAATGTTGTGCGACAAAACCATCGAGTACGGTATGCAGGGACGCGTCGCCGCCATTCACGGCATTTCGATCGGCGCGCACCCGAAAGAATACCGCTATCAGCTTTATGCCAAAATGCGCGAAGCGCAACTGATGATGATCGCCTGCCCGATGGCGTGGATCGACAGCAACCGTAAAGAAGACCTCATGCCGTTCCACAACGCCCTGACTCCTGCCGATGAAATGATCCCGCAAGGCATTACGGTGGCAATCGGCACGGACAATATCTGTGACTACATGGTGCCGTTATGTGAAGGCGATATGTGGCAAGAACTCAGCCTGCTTGCCGCCGGCTGCCGCTTCCCGGATATCGAAGCAATGATTAACATCGCCAGCGTAAACGGTCGCAAAGTGCTGGGATTAGATTAATCCTTTTACCATAGCCGAAATTTCATCCAAAGGACAACCAAAATGCTTAAACTTTTCACCGTTCCCGGCAACGTAAAAAGCCGTTCATTTTCTCCTTTCGCTTACAAAGCTGAAGCCCTGCTTGCCTTGGCTGGAGTGGATTACCGCCTTGAATATGTGGCGGATTTTTCGCAAATGCCAAAAGGCAAAGTGCCGGTGTTGCAAGACGGTGAGACGTTGATTGCCGACAGCGAATTGATTAAAGCCTATTTGAGCGAGCATTTTTCGCTGAATGCTGACCGCACTTTGAGCGTCGAGCAGCACGCGGTGGGGCGTGCGTTTCGGGTGATGTTGGAAGAGCGCACCTATTGGGCGGGGGTGTACGCACGTTTTCTTGACCCTGCGGGCGACGATTTTTTGCTGAAGCAAATATTAGGCGGTGCGCCTAGCGAAATGAAACCGGTCATCGCCGCCGCCATGCGTGAAAACGTGCGAAACGAAATGCACGGACACGGCATAGGTCGCCATTCAGCGGCGCAGATTTACGCCTTTGCCATTGGCGATATCGAGGCGGTGCTGACGTATTTGGGCGACAAGCCGTTTTTCTTTGGCAATACGCCGACCACGATTGACGCAACCATCGCAGGGCTGTTTTCCAATTGGCTGTCGAATGATTTTGCTTGGGCAGTGGGCGATTATTTGAGAAGCAAACCGCAAGTGGCGGAGTATGTGGCAAGGTTTGAGAAAATGGTGTTTGGCGGATAATTGACGAGATAGGTAAATGCCGTCTAAAACCGCACTTTGCTTGTGCCAAGTTTCAGACGGCATAATTTTTCTAATGCCAATCCCTTTTCCTTCCGCTGCCGATACAGCCAATCTCTAATCCCTTCAATATGATAGGCAATTCCCCATGTGCCGATGTGCGCCACGCCGAGATTGGTGTTACAGGGGCTTTTAATTGGGTGGGCAGTGTGTCTGATTTGATGGCGGCAGCGGTTACTTTTTGTCGTACGACGTGGGTTCACTGAGGGCGGTAATGCTTTTGATACTAGCGAAGGCAGAGGTGAAAAGTGCGGTGGCGAGTAGAGCCGTGAATGGTTTTATTTTAAACATGGCGCGTTTCTTGATTGCGTCTAACGATGGAAACGATGGAAACGTTGAATATTAAAGATACCCGGATATTAATATTGAGCAACCCATCGTCTGATTGTTTGGATAAACAAAAATAACGGGAGACCGCGGAAAGCGATTGATGATGTCGGACGTAAAATTCAACCGCGTGTTGTTTAAAGGCTTGGTTGTATTTCATCATAAAAATCCGCACCTTAGTCAGTTAGTTTTGCCGTCCAACTTTTGGGGTGCAGGGCATGCAAAAGTGCGGTTTGCTTTTGAAACGCTAATTAAATAGTGACGTAACGACCAAAACCCAGACAATACTGCTCAACGGCCCCAATAAACCCATCGAAACACCGCCCAACCTAAATTCTGCCTGCTTAATCAAGCCGGTACTGAACGCAATCGCATTCGGCGGCGTGGATACCGGCAGCAACAAGGCACAAGAGGCGCTGAGCGCAATCACCAACGGCAACACGGCCGGGCTAAAACTGCCGCTGGAAATACTCATCAAAGATAAAGCAATCGGCACTAAAATCGTTGTCGCCGCCGTATTACTCATGAAATTAGACAGCAATACCGTAATAAAGCCAAACAATAGCATCAACAGATAGAAATTAATCTGTACATGGCTGAGTTGATCGACAAAATGGCTGGCAAGTTCCTGCTCCTGAATTGCCATCCCCAGCGCTAAACCACCGGCGACCAACATCAAGGTATCCCACGGTAATTTACGCACATCATCCGCGTCCAATACGCCTAACATTGTCAACACCACAATCGGAATACCGGATACGGCGGCAATCGGAATCGAAAACCATTTTGAGGTTAGCCAGAAAAACAGGGTTACCGCCAGTACCGAGATCATAATCATCTTTTGCAAGCGTAACTCTTTCGCCACAAAACGATCACCCTCTTCTTCGGTATTATCCGGCAAAGCAAATTGAATATTCATCGCTTCCTTGCTAATCCGGTAACGGCGTAATAAGATTTTCCAAAAGAAGTAAATCAGAACAGTGGCAATCGGAATTCCGATAATCATCCACTCTAAAAATGAAATTTGGATTCCGACCGCTTCCAATGCCCCGACCGCAATCGCATTCGGCGCAGAACCGATAATTGTCCCCATTCCACCGATCGACGCCGCCGTTGGAATGCCCAATAGCAAGGCTTTAGAGAAATTGGATTTTTTATCCAACGAAGCAAAAATCGGGCTGACCGTGGCAATCATCATCGCCGTGGTCGCCGTGTTGCTCATCAACATTGAAATCACTGCTGTGGTCGCCATCAGCCCGAGCAAGATAAAGTGCGGTTTTTGACCGAATTTTGGCAGCAGCTGTTTTAATAACGCCTCATCTAAGCGAGTCTTTTTCATGCCCTCGGCAAGAAAAAATCCCCCCAAAAACAACCAAATCACCCCGTCGGACCAAGTTTGCACATAGCGCATGGCGTGTTGATTTTCGTCCGTCCCCATCACCACCACCAAATAACCAATCACCAAAATCCCGACCGAAAACGGCGGAATTGCTTCTGTCATCCAAAGTGCGATTGCCATAAACAGCAATAACAACACTAAGTTTTGGGTGCGGGTGAAGCTCGGATCAGACAACCAATACATCATGCCCAAACCGAATAAAACCGAAAGAAAAAATTGAATCACCTTACTCTGTCTCGCCAACGCAATCGGGTAAAGGGTTAATTTTTTAAGCGAATAATAACGTGAATCCGACATAATCTATTCCCAATAATGAACAATGGATCTATTTTAGAGGGAGCATGTCATGTTAGCCAAATCATATGAAGCTAAACTGTTAATGATCTCACAGATTATTTCTTGCGATAACAATTGGATAGTCAAATGTTAACGACTAACTTACAAAACTTGTCATAAACAATAACTTAAACGCATGATTTGATGGCGATAAAAAACCCCGGCAGATCATTCTACCGGGGTTTAAAAACAGTAACGTGTGTTAGGCTTAAACCAGCGCAACCTCTACCGCAGCCGGGCCACGTTGTGAATCTTGTACGTTAAATTCAACTTTAGCCCCTTCTTCCAAGGTTCTGTAGTTATTACCAAGAATTCCGGAAAAGTGAACGAACAGATCTTTGCTGCCGTCTGCCGGAGTAATAAAACCGAAGCCTTTAGTTGAGTTGAACCATTTTACGGTACCAGTTAATTTAGACATAATGTCATCCTTAATATAATCAATTTAATTTAATTTATTTTGCTTAACGCAAAGGGAGTTGCTAGTAACTTGAACTTAGATAGAGATTGGTATTCAAAGACTTTCAGGAAAACAAAATAAATTTGTTATTAAAGGAAGTGCCACAAATATCGAACTTAAATAAACTGTCGTTTAGCTGAGGCGCATTAGAACACGATTATTCTGGCAATACAAGAAGTTTCTGCTCTTTAGTGAAAAATAAAATTTCATGGCACGCCCTACAGGATTCGAACCTGTGACCTACGGCTTAGAAGGCCGTTGCTCTATCCAGCTGAGCTAAGGGCGCATTATAGTTGGATATTATGGGAGAAAAAGAAGTGGTCGGCGAGATAGGATTTGAACCTACGACCCACTGGTCCCAAACCAGTTGCGCTACCAAGCTGCGCTACTCGCCGACAAGTAGCGTGCATTATAAAAGCCTGAATTTTTTCGTCAATCGTTTTTTGCTTTTTTTGGTTTAGTCGCTTATTTTTTGACGGGTTCAGGCTTACAATAACCGCACTTTTCTGCCAAAATGGCTTTTTTACGATTTTAGCTTATTTTTATCACGTTAAAAGGACGGGCCATGTCAGCGCAAC
The DNA here is from genome assembly GCF_053570765.1 of Testudinibacter sp. P17/SS/0325. The sequence continues at coordinate 364,119 of NZ_CM131635.1, forward strand.
TTATTTCAGGCACGCAAATTGCCAAACAAATCAAAACGGAAATTGCCGAAAAAATTACCCGGCGGCTCGCCGAAGGCAAACGCGCACCGGGTTTGGCGGTGATTTTAGTCGGGGCTGATCCGGCGTCGCAAGTGTATGTCGGCAGCAAACGTAAAAGTTGCGCTGAAATCGGTATTCACTCCAAATCTTATGATTTGCCCTCCGACACCAGCGAACAAGAACTACTGGCGTTGATTGATCAGCTCAATACTGACGAAAGTATCGACGGTATTTTGGTGCAGTTGCCGTTACCGGCGCAAATTGATTCCGCCAAAGTGATTGAACGGATTACCCCAAGCAAAGACGTGGACGGTTTCCACCCTTACAATGTCGGGCGTTTGTGCCAGCGTATTCCTTTACTACGCGCTTGCACCCCTTACGGTATTATCCAGCTGTTACAAACAACCGGGATTGATCTGTACGGACAACACGCCGTAGTGGTCGGCGCCTCCAATATCGTCGGTCGCCCGATGGCACTGGAATTATTGCTTGCCGGTTGCACTGTCACGGTAACTCACCGCTTTACCAAAAATCTGGAACAGCATGTACGCCAAGCGGATATTCTGGTGGTCGCCGTCGGCAAACCGCACTTTATCCCGGGCGACTGGATTAAAGCGGGCGCGGTGGTCATTGATGTCGGTATCAACCGTACCGAAAACGGTTTAGTCGGTGATGTGGATTTTGCCTCCGCCGCCGAAAAAGCCGGCTTTATCACGCCGGTGCCGGGCGGCGTCGGCCCGATGACGGTGGCAATGTTGATGAGCAACACGCTGTATGCGTGTGAGCACTACCATTCCTGATTTGTTGCACAACGATTTTTAACACAGCCAGACTGCCTAACAACAATGGAGCGTTTAAGATGAAAAAAAATTTATTTTATTTAAGCAACACCGTTTTTATCAGTTTATTCATGGCGGCTTGTTCCGGTGGCGGTGGTGGTAGCAGTTCAAATGCGAATATCGATAATTCCATTCCAAATAACCAAACGAGATTACCAACCCAAACCGGCGGCCAATATATTTTTACCGATGAAAACGATCAAACTTCTTTCGGTAATCCGAATTCCAACAGCTTAGATTCGATTACCGTTGCCGGACGCACCTTTGATTTGGCATTAAACGGTAAATCTGACGGTATTTGGAGCATAAAGAGTAGTAACGATATAGATGATAATTACTACTGTTGTAATAATTTACAATATGTTCGCCTCGCCTCCGTCGATGACTCTGGAAAAGATGTAGCATTACACCTCTATCATGGGTTTGTTACGCCTATCGGTAATATGCCCTCAGGAACAGCAACGTATCAAGGCGAAGCAATTTATCTGCCTTCAACAGAAATTGCTGATAATAGCTATATAATTGATAAGGGCTATAACGAGGTGTTAGGTAATGCCAATATCAGTGTTGATTTCGGTGCAAAAACACTGAGCGGAAGATTATTATCCGGCACACAACGACAGTATGATTGGGTGCACGAATTTGATTCCTCAGGCACTATCATCAAAGAAGGCAATAAAATAACCGAAGTAAACCCCGGTGATGCCAACTATGTCACCCCGATTGAAATTGTGAACGGCAAAATCAACGGCAATCAATTTACTGCAACCGCACTTGCGGCAACAGAAAAAGAATCGGCTAACGTTAGCGGTCATTTTTTTGGTCCTCAGGCTGAAGAACTGGGGGCGATGATGGACAGTGGTAATAACGATGATAACTGGGGCGGCATGTTTGCCGGCAAGAAATAATTCTATGCCCAACCAACAACGGAGATTAGCATATGTTGAAAAAACGATTACTGATTACAGCCTGCGCAGCCGCATTAACCGCCTGCTCAACGAATACCGCTGACAGCGGTATCCGCGTGAAAGACTACCAAGAACCGGTGCTTGCCGCCAAATGGGTGCAATACCAGTGTGAAGCCGGAGTTGATCAGCAACGCGCCGAAGCCCGTTACCATTTTGGCGAAGCGACTGCGGTGGCGCAAGTCAAATTGGGAACAGAGATCTTAACCTTGGATTATGACGGCGAAAAATCCAATCGCGAAACTACCGTGTTCAGCGTGGATAATTACAGTTGGTCGATTAGCAATAAATTTGCCAGGCAAAAACCGGAATCGGAAGAAAACGGCTTTTTAACCGTCAGAAAAGTCGAAACCGTCAATGCAACCAATATTGAAGTGGAAGAAATTCTGAAAAAATCCTGTTTCCCACAGAAATAACCGACTCACATAAAAGTGCGGTTGACAAAAAAGCCGCTATCGGGGCTTCCTCCGATAGCGGCTTTAAACTGCCTTAAAGCGAAGTCACCGTCGCTTTCGGTTTTAACCAATACACTGCCAGCGTAGAAATCAACATCACGGCGGCGGCGCCAAGATAGAGATCTTTTGATTGCCAGCCTGCGTCGAGCAGATAACCGGCTAAGATAGGGGCGAAGATTGCGCCGAAGCGTCCGACACCAATAGAGAAACCCACGCCGGTGCTGCGGATTTCGGCTTGATACAGACTCGGGTTAAGGATATACAAACCGCTGATACAGCCGTTAATCAAACTGCCGATTAACACACCCAATATAAACGCAAAACCGACGCTTTGCAGGGAAAACACGAAGCCGACAATCGCAATGCTTGCCAAAACGCCAAACACGATCAGAATATGGCGTGCCGTCCAACGGCTGGCGAATAAGCCGAAGGTTAATGCGCCGCAAGTACCGCCGAGCGATAACATCATGCCGACGCTGATACTTTCATTTTTCGACATGCCGGCTTGTTCCAACAACGCCGGTGTCCATGAGCTGATAAAATAAAAGCTGAACATAATGGTGAAAAATGCCGCCCATACCAATAAAGTAATTTTCAAATAATTTGGTGAGAACAGTTCTAAAATACCGCGCGGTTGTTGTTGGCTTTGCGTTTGTTGTTCTAACGTCCAATCGCCTTGTAATTTTAAGCGTTTGGCGATTTTTTGCAGCCGCCCAAGGGCGTTTTTCGGTTTTTTACTCATCAAGAAGTCGATCGATTCCGGCAGGAATGACCAAATCACCAGCAAGCAGGCGCCGGTTAATGCCGCCCCGACAAAAAATACCGATTGCCAGCCGTAACCGGCTTGTAAAAAACGTGCCGACATGCCGCCTAACACTGCGCCGATACCGAAACCGGCGGCGTACAGGCTGATTGCCAAGCCGTGCCATTTGCGTGAAGAATATTCGCTGACGATCACGTTGGTACAGGCTAAAATACTGCCCACACCTAAGCCAGTAATAACACGCCAAACAGCTAATTGATAGTGATCGCCGGCAAAACCGGACAACAACATACCGACGGTGGATAACAGCACAGAGACCAATAATAATGGACGACGCCCGAATTTATCCGCCAGTGGGGCTAAAAACAGCGAACCGATGGTCATGCCAACCAAGCCTGCGCTGAGTAAATAGCCCACTTGCGCGCCGTCTAAATTAAATTCCGTTTTGATCGAAGAAGCGGTAAACGCCATTGCCAGCACATCAAAACCGTCCAATACGTTTAATAAAAACGCCAACAGCACAATCCCCCATTGAAACGGGCTCATTGCACTTTTGGCAATCGCGTGTCTTAAATCCATTTGTGTTGTCCTTAGGCTTAAAAAATCAGTCAAAAAAGAAATAAAAAATTAATTCAAACTGGGCTGACGGAGATCGACCAATTGCTGCAACTTTTTCAAAATAACATTCAACACCACGCCATAGGCAGGTACGAAAAACAGTAAACCGATAAACAATTTAAACAAATAATCGACAAAGCCGAGCGTCAGCCAGTTTTCCGCCATAAACGGATCACTGCTTTGATAAAAGGCGATCGCAAAGAACATCAGCGTATCGCAGGCACTGCCGAAGGTCATCGAACAGCTCGGCGCAATCCACCAGGTTTTGAGTTGGCGTAAGCGATTGAATACTAACACGTCTAACAGTTGCCCGAACACATAAGCGGCAAAACTGGCAATCGCTATGCGGAAGACGAACAGATTAAAGGTCGCAAGTGCGGTCAGCCCTTGAAATTGTTGGTCGACAAACAGCGTAGAAACCAGATAGCTGATCATCAATGCCGGAATCATCACCATAAAAATAATCTGGCGCGCCTCTTTTGCGCCGAACACGCGCACGGTCAGATCGGTAGCTAAAAAGATAAACGGGAAAGTCAGCGTCCCCCACGTGGTGTGAAAGCTGAAATCGCTGAACGGCAACCGCACTTCAAAGGCGTATTGCACCAGATAATTGCTGGCGGTGATAATCAAAATATGGAAAAAACTAAGAATAATTAACGCATTGCGTTTTTGTTGTGTGCTAAAAAGCGAAGAGGCTGAAAACATAATAATACCTTTTTGTTGTGTTTGGGGGCGAGGGAACCCAAATAAAATGATAAATTGTATAAAGCTTAAATTGTATAAAGAGCGGTGATAATACGGATTTTTGTGCAAAAGGCAAGCGGAATGAATATTTGAGTTTGACCGCACTTTGCTATACACTATTGTCCCGTCCTGATAAGACTTTCTTATCTCAAAATCATCTCATTCACAGACTGGATTTCAAATGGCTACCAATTATATTTTTGTGACGGGCGGTGTCGTATCTTCCCTCGGTAAAGGTATTGCTGCGGCATCTCTTGCGGCAATTTTAGAAGCGCGTGGCTTAAACGTCACGATGATGAAACTTGACCCTTATATCAACGTCGACCCGGGCACAATGAGCCCAATTCAGCACGGTGAAGTGTTCGTGACCCAAGACGGCGCGGAAACCGACTTAGACTTAGGGCATTACGAGCGCTTTATCCGCACCAAAATGACCAAGCGCAACAATTTCACCACCGGTAAAATCTATTCCGAAGTGTTACGCAAAGAACGTCGCGGCGACTATTTGGGCGCAACCATTCAGGTGATTCCGCATATCACCAACGAAATCAAAGCGCGCGTGATTGACGGCGCAGCCGATCATGACGTGGCGATTGTCGAAGTCGGCGGCACGGTCGGTGATATTGAATCGTTACCGTTCTTAGAAGCCTTACGCCAATTGGCGGTGCAAGTCGGACGCGAGCGCACCTTATTTATGCACCTGACGTTAGTGCCGTATATCGCCGCCGCAGGCGAATTGAAAACCAAACCGACCCAACACTCGGTGAAAGAGTTACTTTCCATCGGGATTCAACCGGATATTCTGATTTGCCGTTCCGATCGCAGCATTCCGGCGAATGAACGCGCCAAAATTGCCTTATTCTGTAACGTCCCGGAAAAAGCAGTAGTGTCGCTGAAAGATGTCAGCTCGATTTACCAAATTCCGGCAATGTTGAAATCACAGGGCTTAGATGACTATATCTGCCAACGTTTCCATTTCGACTGTCCGGAGGCGGATCTGAGCGAATGGGAACAGGTGTTATACCGCGAAAGCAACCCAAGCAATGGTGACGTCACGATTGGCATGGTCGGCAAATATATCGAACTGCCGGACGCATACAAATCGGTGAACGAAGCCTTGAAACACGCAGGTTTAAGCAACCGTTTAAGCGTGCATATCAAATATATCGACTCGCAAGACATCGAATCCAAAGGCACCGATCTGCTGAAAGGCTTGGACGGCATTTTAGTGCCGGGCGGCTTCGGCTATCGTGGCGTGGAAGGCAAAATCATGACCGCCCAATACGCACGTGAAAACAACATTCCGTATTTGGGCATTTGTCTGGGAATGCAGGTCGCTCTGATTGAATACGCGCGCAATGTGGCACGTTTAAGCAACGCCAACTCGACCGAATTTGACAAAAACACGCCGTATCCGGTGGTCGGTTTGATTACCGAATGGCAGGATGCCGAAGGCAACGTCGAAACCCGTAGCGAAAGCTCCGATCTGGGCGGCACAATGCGCCTGGGGGCACAACTTTGCCACTTGATCGAAGGCACCAAAACGCACGAGATTTACGGCGCAGACACCATCGAAGAACGCCACCGCCACCGCTATGAAGTGAACAACAATTTATTACCGCAAATCGAAGCGGCGGGCTTGAAAGTCAGCGGTTTGTCGGCGGATAAGAAATTGGTGGAAATCATCGAAATCCCGAACCACCCGTGGTTCGTCGCGGCGCAATTCCACCCTGAATTCACTTCAACCCCGCGCGACGGACACCGCTTATTTAGCGGATTTGTTAAAGCTGCGAAAGAACATCAGAAAAAGTAAGTAATTTGTTAAAATAAAAAAATAATTCGGTGCAGGAATCGTCATTCCTGCACTTTTTACAAGACAAATAAAACAAATCCCTTTAGTATATAACACAGTTTTTTAGTATTGATTTTAGTTTAATCACAAGAGGAAAATACAATGGCAAAAATTGTTAAAGTAATTGGTCGTGAAATTATTGATTCTCGCGGAAATCCGACGGTTGAAGCAGAAGTGCATTTGGAAGGTGGCTTCGTTGGTTTAGCGGCTGCGCCATCAGGTGCATCGACCGGTTCGCGCGAAGCGTTGGAACTGCGTGACGGCGACAAATCGCGTTTCTTGGGTAAAGGCGTGTTGAAAGCGGTTGAAGCGGTAAACGGTCCGATTGCAAGTGCGGTTGTCGGCAAAGATGCGACAAACCAAGCCGAAATCGACCAAATCATGATCGATTTAGACGGTACTGACAACAAATCCAAATTCGGCGCGAATGCCATTTTGGCGGTATCATTGGCGAATGCGAAAGCCGCGGCGGCATCCAAAGGCTTGCCATTGTACGCACACATTGCCGAATTAAACGGCACCCCTGGCGTTTACTCCATGCCTTTACCGATGATGAACATCATCAACGGTGGTGAACACGCTGACAACAACGTCGATATTCAAGAATTTATGATTCAACCGGTCGGTGCGAAAACCTTGCGTGAAGCATTGCGTATCGGTGCGGAAGTATTCCACAACTTAGCAAAAGTATTGAAAGGCAAAGGTTTGAACACGGCAGTGGGTGACGAAGGTGGTTTCGCCCCTAACCTGGCGTCTAACGCTGACGCATTGGCATGCATCAAAGAAGCGGTGGAAAAAGCCGGTTATGTGTTAGGCAAAGACGTGACCTTAGCGATGGACTGCGCCTCTTCTGAGTTCTACAACAAAGAAACCGGCAACTACGAAATGAAAGGCGAAGGCAAAACCTTCACTTCTCAAGAGTTCACGCATTACTTAGAAGAATTGACCAAACAATACCCAATCGTCTCTATCGAAGATGGTCAAGACGAATCCGACTGGGAAGGTTTTGCTTACCAAACTAAAGTATTGGGCGACCGTGTACAATTGGTCGGTGACGATCTGTTCGTAACCAACACCAAAATCTTAAAAGAAGGTATCGACAAAGGTATCGCCAACTCCATCTTGATCAAATTCAACCAAATCGGCTCTTTGACCGAAACCTTGGCGGCGATCAAAATGGCGAAAGATGCCGGTTACACCGCGGTTATCTCTCACCGTTCAGGCGAGACCGAAGATGCGACTATCGCCGATTTAGCGGTCGGTACCGCAGCAGGTCAAATCAAAACCGGTTCAATGAGCCGTTCTGACCGTGTTGCCAAATACAACCAATTAATCCGTATCGAAGAAGCGTTAGGTGCGAAAGCCCCGTTCAACGGCTTGAAAGAAGTGAAAGGTCAAGCGTAATTATTACCTTAGCTAAATGAAGAAAAGGTTGTTTGAAGCGATTCAGACAACCTTTTTCTTTATCGAAAAGAGGAGGGCAATATATGTTCTATTTAGCATTGGAAGATCAACTGTTTATCGGACAAACAAAGCAGGTCGGCACCGGATCGGAACAACATGATCACCTCTCGGTAATCTTTGAAGATGACGGCGAAACCGGTTATTTTTATGCTTTGGATACCCGCCAAGCCATGCCGATTGTCGATTCGCTGCACATTTATAACGCAAGTGCGGTCAGCGAAAAAGAAACAGCACGCAAGTTACAAATCTGCTGGTCGCAAGGCGGCGATTTTGCCTTATTGCTGATTAATGATTATCCGCACGCCGCTTTTGATTTCGTCAAATTGATTGCCTACAACCACAGCAAATATCCCGAACCGGAATTCGGCAGTCTGTGGTCGCGCAAAGTGATTGACGATGAATTAGTCAAACACTGGCTGGCATAAGCACGCATTTATGCAAAGTGCGGTTGCTGGCGGTGATCTGCACCCCAAAAGACAGAAAAATCCTTAAACTTTCTCAGTTTAAAAAAACAAGGCATTAGCGATCTTTAAGTCAAAATTTTGATCTTTGTCACATTTGGAATAAAAATCGAGTCAAATTTCAAAAAAGAGAGGGGAAAAATGGAAGTACGGTTTAGCCGCACTTCAAGCTGATGACAAAGTCCCTTTCTCTAATCATTTCCCTCCCTCCGTATACGGAGGGAGGTGTCCGAAGGACGGAGGGAGGCATAAATCATTTTAAAAATGAATATGTTGTATTTTCATATTACTCCTCCCTCCCCATTTTTCTTGCGAAAAATGGTACTCCCTCCGCACACGGAGGGAGAGCAGTAAGTTTGTCCGCAATCTCAAGTGCGGTTTAACCGCACTTTGGTTTACCAAGACGAATTAAATATTACGGAATTCACATTCCAACTGATCGTTGTCGGCAAAATACTGATCCATTTCGAATGAGGGTTTGGTTTGTTGGTGTTGGGCGATGATTTTCGCCGGTACGCCGGCGGCGGTGGCGTATTCCGGTACGGCTTGCAGCACTACTGATCCGGCGCCGATTTTGGCGAAGCGTCCGACTTCGATATTGCCGAGAATTTTTGCGCCTGCGCCGATCATCACGCCTTCGCGTACTTTCGGGTGGCGATCACCGCACTCTTTGCCTGTGCCGCCGAGAGTAACGCCTTGTAAAATCGAGACATCATCTTCAATCACCGCGGTTTCGCCGACCACAATGCCCGTGGCATGATCGAGCATAATGCCTTTGCCGATCCGCGCGGCGGGGTGAATATCCACATCAAACGCAACCGAAATCTGGTTTTGCAGATAAATCGCCAGTGCCGTTCTGCCGGCTTGCCACAAATAATGGGTGATACGGTAGCTTTGCAGGGCGTGGTAGCCCTTCAGATATAGCAGTGGCGTGGAGCACATGTTGACCGCCGGATCACGCTCGCGTACCGCCAATAAATCACAGGCGGCGTAGGCGATTAAATCCGGGTGCTGTTGATAAGCTTCTTCGATAATCTCTTTCAGCGCAATCGCCGGCATAATCGGATTGGACAGTTTATTTGCCAGAATATAACTGAGTGCCAAACCGAGATCGTAATGCTTCAAAATGGTGGCATGATAGAAACTTGCCAACATCGGTTCATTTTCCACCAGTTCTTTGGCTTCGCTGCGGATTGACAACCATAAATCGAGCAGTTTTTGCGGAGACATTTCGGTCATAATCATTCTCTTGTATATTCTTCTTTACGCTCACGGCCTAGCAGGGCAAGCGCTGCGTCGCGAGCGTTTTTGCCGCAGAATAGCACTTGATAAATCTGTTCGGTAATCGGCATTTCGATCCCTTGCCGTTGTGCCAGCAGGTGAGTTTCTTTGGTGTTGTAGAAGCCTTCGACCACTTGTCCGATATTATCCAAGGCTTGTTGTGCGCTGAAGCCTTGTCCCAACATTAAGCCGAAACGGCGGTTGCGCGATTGGTTGTCGGTACAGGTCAACACCAAATCGCCCAAGCCGGCCATGCCCATAAAGGTTTCCGGCTGTGCGCCCAAGGATAAGCCCAAACGGGTGATTTCGGCAATGCCACGGGTGATCAGTGCGGTACGCGCATTCGCACCGAAGCCCATGCCATCGGAAATGCCGGCGCCAATCGCAATCACGTTTTTGACGGCGCCGCCCAGTTGTACGCCAATCATGTCATTGTTGATATAGACACGGAAATGTTTGCTGCAATGAATGCGGGTTTGCACTTCACGCGCGAATTGCGCATTGTCTGAAGCCAAAGCGATTGCCGTCGGCAAGCCGTTTGCCAGTTCTTTGGCAAAGGTCGGGCCGGACAACACCGCCAGCGGATAGTGGCTGCCGAGTTGTTCTTTCACCACTGCTTGCAATAAGCGTCCGCTATCCCGCTCCAAGCCTTTGGTTGCCCAAATCAGGCGGCTGTCGTTGCGCAACAGCGGTTTAATTTGGGCGATCACATCGCCGAACACATGGCTCGGCACGACTAATAAGATATCGCGCGAAGCTTGAATGGCAGTGCATAAACTCGGTTCGATAATCAGCGAGTCGGGAAAGGCGATATCCGGTAGAAATTCACGGTTTTGCCGTTCTTCGGCTAATCGTTGCAGATGGTGTTTATCGTGCCCCCACAGGTAAGTCGGGTAGCCGTTACGAGAAAACGCAATCGCCAGCGAAGTGCCGAAAGAACCTGCGCCAAGAACGGTGATCGGAGTGTTGGTTAGTGCGGTGGTCATATTCTTTCCTATGTTGGCTTTTTATAATATGTTGATTTTATGGCTATTGATTATTTAGAAAAAAGGAAAATTTGATGGATCAAGCGTATCGACTTCACTGCGTAAGATCCGTAATAAAATAATTTGTGTTTCTGTGCGATAAAAATACAAATTATAGCGTTGATAAGGAAACATTAATAAATTTGGTTTAATGTCATTTCTGGCTGTTCCGAGCGTCATATTGCAATCACACAGGATATTCAGTGTCTGTATTAATCCGTTTTTAAATTTTTTGTTAGTTTCGGTAGAAAAATAACGTCGCCCGTATTCGGCAATTTCATGAAGATCTTGAATAACCGCATTGGAACGAATAAGTTGGCGTTTATTCATGAAAAATGGCGTCCAAATCCGTTTCCATATTTTCCCATACTTCAAATTCGCTTTCTTCGGCTTGGTCGATCAGCGCACGCAGTTTCACACGTTGCGCTTCAACCGATTGGAGTTGGGCAAGATAGGCTTGTTTTGAAGCATTTTCTGTTAAAACAGATTGATTTGATAAGAGCATAGTTAATCTCCCTGTAATCTACGACGTCTGATAAATATCATACAGACGGCAAATAGACGATGCAATGATTTCAAGTTGCAATAAAACAAAATCGCAGACATTTGCCTGCGATTTTTGCTAAAGTTGAACGAAATCCCGTCTTAGTGGGTGGTTTCGCTTTTTGCTTCGCCGCTGTTTTCAAGTTCGGCTTGTTGTGCTTCCAGTTGTTGCATAAACAGCGCGTCAAAGTTGACCGGCGACAGGTTCAGTGCCGGGAAAGTTCCGCGGTTCACCAAGTTGGAAATCAGCTCGCGTGCATACGGGAACAACATATTCGGGCATTGTGCGGTCAGGCAGTGCGCCAGTTGTACGCCTTCCAAACCTAACACGGTGAACACACCGGCTTGTTTGACTTCACAGATAAACGCCACATCACCGCTGTCTTCCAGGGTGGTTTCTACGGTCAGATTCAAGCAGACTTCGTATAAACCTTCCGCCAATTCAACGGTTTCGGTGTTTAAGTTGAATTGCAGTTGCGGTTTCCACTCTTGTTGGAAAATGGTCGGTAGATTCGGTGCTTCAAACGACACATCTTTTACATAAATACGTTGGATTTGTAAGGTCGGTTGCACCGCTTGTTCTTCGGTGTTTGCCGCTTGTGTATTTTCGTCAGCCATGTTCAGCTCCCTTGCTTTAGTTGGAATCGTTAAAGTGAAATTAGTGTTTAACTAACGGCAGATTTGCCGCACGCCAGCCGCCAATGCCTTCTTTCAGGCTGTAAGCTCGGCTGAAACCGTTTTTGTATAACTGGTTGGCAATCGCTTCGTTGCCCAAACCGCTGGTATCGACCACAATCACCGGCACGTTTTTATGTTTTTCCAAAATGCTTGCGGTGTTGTTTTTGATTTCGGTCGGCAAGGCTTGCACGCTGCCGATAATGTGTCCGCGTTGAAATTCATCGTTGCTGCGCACGTCAACCACAATCCCGTGTTCTTTGTTCAGCAGTTGCGTCAATTGCGCATTGTCGATGACTTTCACGCGCGATGCCGCTGATTTAATAAAGGTGACGATAACACCGATAAAAACGGCAACCCACGCGACAATCATAATGGTGTGATTACCGGCAAATTCGATAGCTCTAGGGATAAAATCTTCCATTTAAAATCTCGATCGGTAAAAAATAGTGTTAAAAAAGAGAGTCAAGTATAACCGCACTTCGGCGCTTAACCAAACAAAACTAAAGTGAGACTGTACAAATATTGTCAGATCGATGGCAAAGTGCGGTCAAAGAATACAAAAAAACCGCACTTTGACCGATCAGATCGGCAAGTGCGGTTAGAAACGTGCTAGGCGGTTAACTTATAGATAGTATTTTTTAACCACTTTTAAGTTATCGTCCAATTGATACACCAACGGCTGACCGGTCGGGATTTCCAAATCCATAATATCCGCGTCGGAAATGCCTTCGATGTGTTTTGCCAAGGCACGCAGCGAGTTACCGTGTGCAGTGACTAACACACGCTGACCGCTTAACAATGCCGGGGCGATTTGATCTTCCCAGAACGGCAGCACACGCTCCAAGGTCACTTTCAGGTTTTCACCGTCCGGCACCACGTCGCTCGGCAGGTGCGCATAACGGCGATCATTATGGGCGGAGTTCGGATCATCTTGTGCCAATAACGGTGGCAAGGTGTCGTAAGAGCGGCGCCAGATATGCACTTGCTCGTCGCCGTATTTTTCAGCGGTGGCTTTTTTGTCCAAGCCTTGCAGTTCACCGTAGTGACGCTCATTCAAACGCCAGTTTTTCACTTGCGGAATCCACAATTGGTTGGATTCTTCCAGCACGATATTACAGGTTTTAATCGCACGGGTTAATACGGAAGTGAAGGCGATATCGAATTCGAAACCGGCTTCTTTCAATTTTTGACCGGCGGTTTTGGCTTCTTCGATACCGCGCTCGGTCAGGTTCACATCGCGCCAACCGGTGAATAAATTTTTGGCATTCCACTCACTGAAACCGTGACGAATAAAGACTAATTCCATAAAAAAGTTCTCCTATGATTTAATTAAAAAGCGTGTGGCATTTATAGCAAATATTTCTATAAGTTGAAATAGTCGCGACGGATCTTTGCCGATATTCTGGCAAGAATTGCTGATCTTTTGCCAAGAAGCGATTAAAATGTGTTAATTTTGTTAGAGGCGTGTAGGTGTTTTGTCGAATGACGAAAAATAAAATCAGATGAAGCCGCTACCGATTCGAATTTGCCAGACTTAACAGGAGTGACCGTCGGTGTCAGTGCAGGGGATTCAAAAACATTTACTGTTTTTTTTATGTGCGATCGGATTTATCGCCGCAGGTATAAGTCCGGACAGTTATGCCAATCAACAAGATTTATCCAAGGTTCAGCAGCAGATTAAGCGGCAGCAGCAACAGCTGTCGCAGCAGCGTCAGGAGCAGAACCGCCTGCAACAAGAGTTGAAAAAGCAGGAAAACAGCATTAACAACGTGTTGGGCGAGTTACGCAAAACCGAGCAGGAATTGGGGCAGTTGCAGCGTAGCATTCGCGAAACCGACAAGCAGATCGCACAGTTGGAAAAGCAGTTAGCGGCGCAAAAGCAGAAACTGGCGCAGCAGTTGGATTCCGCATACCGTGCCGGTCTGAATCCGTCGGTTATCGAGAAAATCCTGTCGGAAAAGGCGCAGGTCAGCGATCGGATGTTGGCGTATTACCAAGAGTTTAACCGCTCTCGCATAGCGTTGATCGATTCGATTAAACAAACCCAAGCGGATTTGGAAGCGCAAAAAACCGATGCACAGCAACAGCAAAAACAGCAACAGGCGATTTTAACTAAGCAGAAACAATCACAGGCTTCGTTACAAAAAACGCAAAACGAACGGAAATCGACCCTGACCAAATTGGATCGTTCGATTAAACAAGGCGAAAACCGCCTGGACGTGTTGAAAGAAAATGAAAACAGCCTGAAACGTTCGATTGCGCAAGCGCAACAACGCGCCAAAAAACGCGAACAGGAAGAACTTGCCGCCTACCAGCGTAAAAAAGCCGAGCAAGCGAAAAAAACCGATAAACCTTATCAACCGACCGAGAACGAAAGAAACCTGACGCGCAAAACCAGCGGTTTAGGCGCAGGCAAAAAACAATATGCTTTGCCGACCGGCGGCAGCATTGCCAACCGTTTCGGCTCGGTGCAAATGGGGGAATTGCGCTGGAAAGGGATCGTCATCAACAGTAGTGCTGGCGCGGCAGTCAAAGCCATCGCCGACGGACGCGTCATTTTAGCCGATTGGCTGCAAGGCTACGGCTTGGTGGTGGTGGTCGATCACGGTGCCGGCGATATGAGTTTGTACGGCTACAACCAACGTTTAAGCGTGCAAAACGGACAATACGTCAAGAACGGTCAGAAAATCGCCGAAGTCGGCAGCAGCGGCGGACAAGGCAAGCCCTCGCTCTATTTCGAAATCCGGCGCAAAGGTAATCCGGTGAATCCGTTGAATTGGGTGAAGTGATGGGGAGATTATCCAAAACCGCACTTTGCTTGTTGTTACTGCTGTCTGCCGACAGCGGCTTGGCGGCGCGTTTGGCGATTGTGATTGATGACATCGGCTATCGTGCCGACGATCAAAAAATTTATAACCTGCCGAAAGAGATTTCGGTGGCGATTATTCCGTCGGCGCCGAATGCCACCGCGCGTGCCGAGCAAGCAAAACGGCAGGGGCGGGATATTTTGATTCACCAGCCGATGCAGCCGAAAGCCAAGATGAAATTGGAAAAAGAGGGCTTGCGCTTGGGCATGTCGCAGGCAGAGGTGACGGAAAAACTGGATTACGCCCGTCAGCGCGTGCCCTATGCAATCGGCTTGAACAACCATATGGGCAGTGCCGCCACTGCCGACCGCACGTTGATGAGCCATTTAATGCAAAATCTGGTTAAGCATAGCCTGTTTTTCCTCGACAGCCGCACGATCGGCAGCAGCGTGGCGAGCAAAGTGGCGCGGGAAAACGGGGTGGTGGCGTTGGATCGGCATATTTTCTTGGACGACAGCGACGAATACGCGGATGTGCAGCGCCAGTTTAATTTATCCGTTCAATATGCACGCAAACACGGCATGGCGATTGTGATCGGACACCCGCGTAAAAATACGATTAACGTGTTGCGGCAAGGCATTGCCAATTTGCCGAGTGATATTCAACTGGTCGGTATGGGCAGTTTGTGGCGCAACGAAAAAGTGATTCCGCCGAAACCGTTTATTCTGCTGTTTAACGATTTGCCGGCTTCGACTTCGGTTGCGCCTTTTGTGAAGTATCCGCTGTTGCGCGGTGTGCCGGAATAAGCGGCACGGGTTTGCGGCTTAAGGGCAAGGATTACTGATTTCTGCATGCACCGCATTGATTTGCGCCAGTGTTTCCTCGCTTAACCGCACGTCCACGCTGGCAATATTTTCCGCCAACTGCTCAAGGGTGGTCGCACCGATAATATTACCGGCGACAAACGGCTGTTGATTGACAAACGCCAGTGAAAGTGCGGTCAGGCTGATGTTGGCTTGCTCGGCAATCGCGGCGTAACGCTCGATCGCTGCAAAGGCTTGCGGTTTTGTGTAACGTTGGAAACGTTCAAACAGGGTTAAACGTCCTTTTTCCGGCCAAGGCGAAGTGCGGTATTTGCCGCTGAGTAAGCCGAATGCCAACGGCGAATACGCCAATAAACCGACCTGCTCGCGCAACGAAATTTCGCTCAAACCCACTTCATAACTGCGATTGAGCAGGTTATACGGATTTTGCACCGATAGCACGCGTGGCAGGCTTAATTCGCGATGTAGGCGCAAACACTCCATCACGCCCCACGGCGTTTCGTTGGATAAGCCGAAATGGCGGATTTTTCCTTGTTGCTGCAAGGTTTGCAGCGCTTCCAGACTCTCTTGCAACGGCGTCACATCCGCTGGTTCATCAAGTGCGGTCAGCCCTAATTGCCCGAAATAGTTCACTTGCCGCTCCGGCCAATGCAGCTGATACAGATCCAAATAATCGGTTTGCAGCCGTTTTAAACTGGCGTCACAGGCGGCAAAAATCTGCTGTTGAGTAAAGCGCGAACCGCCGCGAATATAGTTTTGGTTATCGTTGGCGCGCGACGGACCGGCGATTTTACTGGCGACAATCACCTTATCGCGCTGCTGTTTCGCCAGCCAACTGCCGACATATTGCTCGGTACGCCCATAGGTTTCGCCGCTTGGCGGCACAGGATACATCTCGGCGGTATCAATAAAATTGACTCCGTGTGCCAGCGCGTAATCCAACTGTTGGTGTGCGTCCGCTTCGCTGTTTTGCTCGCCGAAGGTCATCGTGCCCAAACAGATTAAACTGACGTTCAGATCGCTGTTGCCGAGTTGCCGATATTGCATTGCGCTTTTCTCCTATTGGTCCGCTTGGGATTTGGTTTTGACCGCACTTTTCTCTCTTACTGCACTTTCAGTTGCCACGGCACGTTGCGAATCACTTGGTTTACGCCGTTTGCCGATGTTTTTGCTGTCGCGATGGCGCAGTTTGACCTTTTTCTTCTCTTGTTGTTTCTCGGCTTTTTTCTCTTTTAAACGGGCTTTCTGTTTTTTGCTGACGCGCTTTTGATCGCCGTCTTTCGGCGGACTGGTGCGCGGTTCAAGCCCTTCGACAATCCGCGATTTCAGGGCTTCGTCGGTATAACGGCGGATTTTACCCAACAATTTATAATCGTGTCCTTCCACCAAGGAAATCGCATTGCCTTTCTTGCCGGCGCGCGCGGTGCGCCCGATACGGTGCAGATAGGTGTCGGCACTGTACGGCAGATCGTAATTGAAAATATGGCTGATGTCGTCAATGTCAATCCCACGCGAGGCGACATCGGTGGCAACCAGAATATTCACCACGCCGTTTTTCAGTTTATCAATCGCGTTGTTACGCTGGGTTTGCGCCATTTCGCCCTCTAAATAGGTGCTGCGAATGCCGCGTTTACGCAGGTTCTCCGACAGCTCGCGCACCTCTTCGCGTTTGCGTACAAATACGATCCCGCGCTCGACATTTTCATTGTCGATTAAGCGTGCCAACAGCTTGAATTTATGTTCTTTACTGTCGGCATGATAGATCCATTGTTGGATTTTTTTGCGTTCGCGCCGGCTTGGGTCGGCGTCGATTTGCACCGGCTCATTTAAAATCCGCTCGGCAAAATCCGCCAGCAGTTCGCCTTCCAACGTGGCGGAAAACAGCAGGGTTTGTTTGCGCCAGCGGGTTTCGGCGGAAATGGTTTCCGCATCTTGCCCGAAGCCCATTTGCAGCATTCTGTCCGCTTCGTCGAAAATCAGGATTTCCACCGCGCGGCAATCAAAGTTTTCTTCTTTGATGTATTGCAGCAAACGCCCCGGAGTGGCGACCACAATATCTTGATTTTTATTGAAAATCTCACCGTGATTTTGGTAGGCGACACCGCCGGTGATGGTGGCGATACTCAGGTTGGTGTATTTCGCCAGTTCTTTGGCTTGATCCGCCACTTGCATTGCCAATTCACGGGTCGGGGTCAGCACTAACACGCGCGGCGCACCCGGTTTGCGGCGTGGGAAATCCAATAAATGCTGAATTGCCGGCAATAAAAATGCGGCGGTTTTGCCGGTGCCGGTCGGCGCAGAGCCGAGAATATCGCGCGCTTCCAAGGCGTGCGGAATCACCTCCGCCTGAATCAACATCGGACGTTGATAGTTTTTATCGCGCAGGGCTTTCAGCAGTTCGGGCGCTAAGTCAAATTGTTCAAAGTGTTGTGCTGTTGTCATAAATTACCTCAATCTTGGTGTGCACTGATTATAGCCTTCCGGCGCTGATACCGCACTTGTTTTATGTGATTTAGATTTTGATCTTCTTAGGAAGTGCGCAGTCGCAGGGCAGTAAAGCGAAATTACGGCAACAAAAAACCGCCAACGGCAACCCCGCTGGCGGCTTACCAAGCAAAAGTGCGGTCTAGCCCGCAATGCCTTTATGTCTTAACAGCGCGTCCAGTTGCGGTTCGCGGCCGCGGAAGCGTTTGAACAGTTCCATCGGTTCTTCCGAGCCGCCGCGGGTGAGAATGTGATCCAAAAAGGCTTGTCCGGTTTGCGGATTGAAAATGCCTTGTTCTTCAAACAGCGAAAATGCGTCGGCGGAGAGCACCTCTGCCCATAAATAGCTGTAGTAACCGGCGGAGTAGCCGCCGGCGAAGATGTGGCTGAACGAATGCGGGGTGCGCACCCAATCGATCGCTTTGAATAGCGAAACTTGATCTTTCACCGTTTTCAGGGTTTGCAACACTTGCGCTCCGCACTTCGGGTCATATTGATAATGCAGGCGGAAATCGAAAATCCCGAATTCCAACTGGCGCAACACGAACATCGCCGCTTGGTAGTTTTTCGCCGCCAGTAGTTGGGTCAGTTTTTCCGCCGGCAACGGTTCGTTGCTTTGGTAATGACCGGAGATAAAATCCAACGCCTCTTTTTCCCAACACCAGTTTTCCATAAACTGGCTCGGCAATTCGACCGCGTCCCACGGCACGCCGTTAATACCGGATACGCCGCCGACATCAATCAGAGTCAGCATATGGTGGATACCGTGTCCGAACTCGTGGAACAGGGTGGTGACTTCGTCGTGGGTGAATAACGCCGGTTTGTCGCCAATCGGGCGGTTAAAGTTGCACACCAAATACGCCACCGGCTTTTGAATCTCGCCGTTGGCTAGGCGTTTGCGCCCGATACAGTCGTCCATCCATGCGCCGCCGCGTTTGTGCGGACGGGCGTATAAATCCAGATAGAAGCTGCCGCGCAGTTCGTTGCTGCGGTCATACAGCTCGAAAAACCGCACTTCGTCGTGCCAGGTATCAATATCAAACCGCTCTTTTGCGGTGATCCCAAAAATACGGTTTACCACCTCAAACAAGCCGCTTAATACCCGATTTTCAGGGAAATACGGGCGCAGTTCCTCATCGTTGATCGCAAACAGGTGTTGTTTCTGTTTCTCGCTGTAAAAGGCAATATCCCACGGCTCCAGCTCGCTGATCCCAAAGGTTTCGGCAGTGTACGCCGTCAGTTCCGCCAGCTCTTTTTCCCCTTGCGGTTTGGCACGGACCGCCAAATTTTCTAAGAAATCCAATACTTGCTGCGGGCTTTGCGCCATTTTGGTGGCGAGGGAGTAATCGGCGTAAGTGGCGAAACCGAGCAGTTGCGCCAGTTCAAAGCGCAGTTGCATAATCTCTTCGATTAACGGGCTGTTGTCCCACGTGCCGGCGTTCGGGCCTTGATCGGAAGCGCGGGTGTTGAAGGCGCGGTACATCTCTTCGCGCAAAGTGCGGTTTTCGCAATAGGTCATCACCGGCAGATAGCTTGGAAATTCCAAGGTGAAACGGTAACCGTCCAGCTCTTTGCTTTGCGCCGCCGCTTTCGCCGCCTGCAATGCCGATTCCGGCAAGCCTTGCAGCTCACTTTCGTCGCTAATCACTTTGTCCCAGCCCATGGTGGCGTCGAGCACATTGTTGCTGAATTGCGAACTGAGTTCGGACAAGCGCGCCACGATTTCGCCGTAGCGTTGTTGTTTTTCCGGCGGCAAAGCAATGCCCGACAGTTCAAAATCACGCAAGGTGTCGTTAATCGATTTTTGCTGTGACAGCGACAGCTCGGCGAACTCGGCGCTGTTTTTCAGCTGCGAATACGCTGCGAACAGCCCTTGATGTTGCCCGATCCAGGTGCTGTATTCGGATAATAACGGCAGGCAGGCTTGATAGGCTTCGCGCAGTTCGGGGCTGTTTTTCACCGCATTTAAATGGCTGACCGGCGACCAAGCGCGCCCTAAACGGTCGCCGGCTTCGCTTAACGGCTGCACGAAATTGTCCCAGCTAAAGTGCGGTTGTTGCAGCACCTGTTCCACGGTTTGGCGAGCTTCGGCGATCAGTTGTTCAATCGCCGGCACGATGTGTTGCGGTTCAATTTGCGAAAAGTGCGGTAAACCGCATTGATTTAATAATGGATTGTTCATAATTTCTCTTATTTGCGATTGTTTTTAAATAAAGTGCGGTATGTTTTACCTGAATTCAAGCGAAGAATAAAGAAAAAGCACGCAAAGTGCGGTAAACTGTCGCCAATTTTAAAAATAGGAAAGGACTAACTATGCTGAGCTATCGCCACAGCTTTCATGCCGGGAATCACGCCGATGTGCTGAAACACCTGGTGCTGGTGCGGATGATTCGTGCGCTGCAACAAAAAGAGAAAGGCTTTTTTTACCTCGATACCCATGCCGGGGTCGGGCGTTATAATCTGACCGGCTATGAGGCGGAAAAAACGGCGGAATATTTGGACGGCATTGCCCGTTTGTGGCACCGGGACGATCTGCCGCCGGAAGTGGCGGATTATGTGGCGCAAATTAAAAAACTCAATCACGGTGCGCAATTGCGCCATTATGCCGGTTCGCCGCTGATTGTCGCCAATTTATTGCGCCCGCAAGATCGCGCCTTGCTGACCGAGCTGCACCCGGGCGATTTTCCGTTATTGCGCAATAATTTTAAACAATATGAAAATGTTACCACCAAGCGCGACAACGGTTATCAGCAGCTGAAAGCCGCCCTGCCGCCGAAAGAGCGGCGCGGGTTGGTGCTGATCGATCCGCCGTATGAATTGAAAGAGGATTACGAATTGGTGGTGCAGGCGATTGTAGAGGGTTACAAACGCTTTGCCACCGGCACTTATGCGATTTGGTATCCGGTGGTGCTGCGTCAACACGTTAAGCGTATTGTGCGCGGCTTGGAACAGAGCGGCATTCGCAAAATTTTGCAGATCGAACTGGCGGTGCGCCCCGATTCCGATCAGCGCGGAATGACGGCAAGCGGCATGATTGTGATTAATCCGCCGTGGACATTGGAAGCGGAAATGAAAGCGACCTTGCCGTATTTAGCCAACACCCTTGCGCCGGAAACCGGCGCGTGGAAACTGGACTGGATCACGCCGGAATAAGCGGAAAAGAGCAGATTGTTACCGACAATCAAAATAATTAGTTTTATTGAATGGTTTTTCGTGCGCGTATTCGGCAGAATGGGCGCAATTTATTATCAGTTTTTGACAAGGACAAGGATTATGAGCAAACATTACGATTATCTGGCAATCGGCGGCGGCAGCGGCGGTATCGCTTCGATTAACCGTGCGGCGAGCTACGGCAAAAAATGTGCGATTATCGAAGCGAAATATCTCGGCGGCACTTGTGTCAACGTCGGTTGCGTGCCGAAAAAAGTGATGTGGCACGGGGCGCAAATCGCCGAGGCGATTAACCTGTATGCGCCGGACTATGGCTTTGATGTCAAATTGAACGGCTTTGATTTTGCCAAATTGGTTGAAAACCGCCAAGCCTATATCGGACGGATTCATCAGTCCTACGAGCGGGCGCTGGGCAACAACAAGGTCGATGTGATTCAGGGTTTTGCCAAATTCGTCAACAGCAACACGGTGGAAGTCAACGGTGAACGGATCACTGCCGATCATATTTTGATTGCCACCGGTGGTCGCCCGTCTATGCCGAACATCAAAGGGGCGGAATACGGTATCAATTCCGACGGCGTATTTGCGTTAAACCAACTGCCGAAACGCGTGGCAGTGGTCGGTGCAGGTTATATCGCGATCGAACTTGCCGGGGTGCTGCACAGCTTAGGCGTGGAAACCCACCTGTTTGTGCGCCAACACGCACCGTTGCGCAATTTTGATCCGCTGATTGTGGAAACCTTGCTGGAAGTGTTGACCAGCGAAGGCCCAACCCTGCACACCCACGCCATTCCGCAGGAAATCGTGAAAAATGCCGACGGCAGTTTAACCGTGAAACTGGAAGACGGACGTGAGCAAACTGTCGATACCTTGGTTTGGGCTATCGGGCGAGAACCGATGACCGATAACATTAATCTTGCCGCGGCAGGGGTGGAAACCAATGCCAAAGGTTATATTACGGTGGATAAATTCCAAAACACCAATGTCAAAGGCATTTATGCGGTCGGCGACAACACCGGCGCAGTGGAATTAACCCCGGTGGCTGTGGCGGCGGGTCGCCGTTTGTCCGAGCGTTTATTCAACAATAAACCGAACGAACATTTGGATTACAACCTGATCCCGACCGTGGTGTTTAGCCACCCGCCAATCGGCACCATCGGTTTGACCGAACCGCAAGCGATTGCGCAATATGGCGAAGCCAATGTGAAAGTGTATAAATCCTCTTTCACGGCGATGTACACCGCCGTGACCCAACACCGCCAACCGTGCCGTATGAAACTGGTTTGCGTCGGTCCTGACGAAAAAATCGTCGGCTTGCACGGCATCGGCTTCGGCGTGGACGAAATGATTCAAGGCTTTGCCGTCGCCATCAAAATGGGCGCAACCAAAGCCGACTTCGACAACACCGTCGCCATTCACCCGACCGGCTCGGAAGAGTTTGTGACTATGAGGGGTTAATGTCGAAAACCCACCTGCATACGTTCGTACTGTAGAAAAACTGAGAGGCCAGGGCATCGTTCTCTGGCCTTTGTTTATTCACTCATATATCCCCAAAACTTTCACATGTGAAAGTATCAATAACGTTCACTAATCACAGTAAACGCTCAAACTGCCCTGGTACATTACAGGCCTTAGGATCTCGATAGCTATAGCAGATACTGGATGAACCAACAGTTATTACAAAGTTAATCCCGTGGTTTATTTGATCAAATCAGACGATGTACATATAGGTGGCGAAATCATCACTGAACAAGACTCCATAGAGTTTCTGAATGGCCGAAATTTAGGACCATTGCCAACCGCACTTGAATTTATAATAATCCTAAGGCATAACGCGCCAAGCTAAAGGCGATCAGCCACATAATACAGCCGATAGCGAAATCCAACACCCGCCAGGTTTTCGGGCGTTTGAACAGCGGAATCAACAGGCGTGCGCCGTAGCCCAAGCCGAAGAACCATAAGCCGGAGGCAAACACCGCGCCGAGTAGAAATTGCAATTTTTGCTCAAATAACAAAGTGGAGGCGATGCCGCCGATAATCACCACGGTGTCTAAATAGACGTGCGGATTGAGCAGGGTTAAGCCAAGGGTGATCAATACGATTTTGACCGCACTTTGCGGTGGTCGCTCAGTTTTGTCGAGGCTTAAACCGCTGGTGCCTTGATAAGCACTGCGAAACGCGCGCGCACCATAAACCAATAAAAACAGCGCGCCGACCACCGCCAAGGCTAAGGTTGCGCTCGGGTTTTGACCGATTAAGCTGCCAAATCCCAGCACGCCAATACCAATCAAAACAAAATCACACAGAAAACAAGTGAGCGCGACCCAGAAAATATTTTGTTTCAGCAAGCCTTGTTTTAACACGAATGCATTTTGCGCGCCAATCGCGATGATCAGGCTGGCGCTGACAAAAAAGCCTTGTAATAACTGTTCCATATTGCCTTCTTAACCCGCCAAATTGGGGTTAACTGCATTTTCAAACCCCAATTGCCGCCAGGCTTCATACACCGTCACCGCCACCGCATTGGATAAATTCATGCTGCGGCTGTTCGCCACCATCGGCAGGCGGATTTTCTGTTGCTGCGGCAAACTGTCTAAAATCGGACGCGGAATGCCGCGGCTTTCAGGACCAAACATTAAAAAATCGCCGAGCTGATAGCGCACTTGCGCATGATTGGCAAAACCTTTGGTGGTTAGGGCGAATAAGCGGTTAGGCTGCGCTTGCTGCATAAAGGTTTCAAATGACGGGTATTTTTTAATCTCGGCAAATTCGTGGTAATCCAATCCGGAACGGCGCAGTTTTTTGTCGTCCCAGGCAAAACCTAGCGGCTCGATCAGGTGCAAACGAAAACCGCAGTTGGCACATAATCGGATAATATTGCCGCTGTTTTGCGGAATTTCCGGTTCGTATAATACAATGTCTAACATAATCTCAATTAATCAGGTTCAAAAACAGAGGCAAACTATACCACTCTCGCCTATTTAAACAAGTGCTGAAAGTGCGGTTAAAATTGGATAAAATACCCCATTCGAACCCAAAAAGAGAACAACCATGCCTGAATTACCCGAAGTCGAAACCACCCTGCGCGGCATTGCGCCGTTTGTGTTGGGGCAGCCAATCGAGCAAATCCGCGTCCACCGCAGCAAATTGCGTTGGGAAGTCAGCCCGGAACTGAGCGAGTTTTACAACGTGCGCGTCACCGGCTTGCAACGGCGCGCCAAATACCTGATTTTAGAAACCGAACAAGGTTATATCATCGGGCATTTGGGCATGTCCGGTTCGCTGCGGATTGTGGATATGGATGATGAAAGTGCGGTGCGTGATAAACACGATCACCTCGAATTTATCTTCGGCAATGGCAAAATTTTACGCTACAACGATCCGCGCCGCTTTGGCGCATGGCTGTGGACGGAGACGCTGGACGGTTTTCCGCTGTTTGCCAAACTCGGGCCCGAGCCGCTGTCGGAGCAATTTAACGCCGACTATTTCTGGCAAAAAAGCCGTAACAAAAATACGCCGATTAAATCCTTTTTGATGAACAATGCGGTGGTGGTCGGCGTGGGCAATATTTACGCCAATGAAACCCTGTTCCTGTGCGGCATTCACCCGCTCACGCCGCCCAGTCGATTAACCCGTGCGCAATGTGCGCAGTTGGTCGAACAGGTGAAACAGGTATTAAAAGACGCAATCCGTCAAGGCGGCACATCCTTGAAAGATTTTGTCCAACCGGACGGTCGCCCCGGTTATTTTGCGCAACAGCTGTATGTTTACGGCAAAGCCGGCGAACCTTGCCCGACCTGCGGCACCAAAATCGAAAGTGCGGTTATCGGGCAACGGAATAGTTTTTATTGTCCGAGATGTCAGAAGTTATAACGGTAAGGACTGCTCTGTTCCCTTCTCCCTTGATGGGAGAAGGTGTCCGCAGGACGGATGAGGGTGAAAGAAACCGCAATGTAGCCCCCTCATCCTGATTATCGCTTCTGAACGACGCGATAATCTGCCCTTCTCCCACAAGGGGAGAAGGGGGATTATCAACTCATTCCCAACAATCCTTTCATCTGCGCAATCACCGCTTCCGCCTTAATCTGCCGCATTAAATCCTTGCCTTTGGCGCGTGTTGCCCAAGGCAGTTCTGCGGACGGTTTGCCGTATTGCGCTTGGATATTTTGTTCGTACACCGACACCACATTGGCAAGATTGTTATAGGGTGCGGTGCGCAGCGGATTATGAATGGCGTACAGTCCGATCACCGGCGTGCCTTGTGCGGTTGCCATATGTGCCGGGCCGGAATCGGGCGAAATCAGCAAATCCACTTTGCCGATTAATGCCAACAGTTGCAACAACGAGGTTTTGCCGACCACATTGGTCAGGGCGAAACCGCACTTTTGCTCGATTTCAGCCGCCATGGCGATCTCACGTGGCGCAGGCGAACCGGCGAGAATCACGTTAATATTCTGCTCGGCAGCGTAACGTACCAGCGCAACATAGCCTTCGACCGTCCAATCCTTTTCCGCTTTACTGGAACAGGGGCAAATCAGCAGGTTTTTGCGTTGCGGATCAAGCAATTCAGCAGCAAACGTTTGATCCGCCTCGCTCAATGGAATCTCCCAACTAAGCTGCCCCGGCGGCACGCCGATTTCGCGCGCAAAGGCTAAAAATCCGTCCAAAACGTGCGGTTTGCTCGGTTCACTGATTTTGCGGTTAGTGAACAGCCACTGCCCCTCGCGCGCGCGCTGTTTGGCGAAACCGATTTTATAGCGCGCTTTAATCCCGAGTGATAACACCGAGGCACGAAGTGCGGTTTGCATATTCAGCAAAACATCGAAATGCTGCGATTGCAACTGCCGCCAAACCGCCAATACCCCGCGCCAACCGCTTTTTTTATCAAACACCACCGTGTTGATATTCGGCAGCACCGAAACCAGCTGCGCTTCGGTTTTGCCGACAATCCAAGTGATTTCGCTGCTTGGGTAGTACCGCTGAATCTGCTGCACCATCGCAATCGCATTACAGACATCGCCTATCGCCGACAGGCGCAAGATACAGATTTTCTTCGGGGCTGAAGTTTGGCTAAAAAGCGGTTGTGTTTGCATAGGGTTAACTTATTTTTTAATTGGGATTTTCGTTATTCTAAAGTAAAATCGAAAAATGATCATTTCTTACTTGAATGGTGACATCATGCCTTATCTGCAACACGCTAACCACTACTTTTTACTCAATGTCGAAACCGCACTTACGCCGGAACAGTTGTTTGATATTCACTTTTGGCAGCAACAACAGCGGGTGATTGGGCAGGCAAAGGGGCGTGGTATCACTTGGTTTTTGCAGGCGCAAGATTTGGACATCGGTAAAAATTTGGCGTTGCGCCACTATTATCGCGGCGGTTGGTCGGCAAAATTTAACCGTGATCGCTATTTTGACCGTTCGTTAAAAAACAGCCGCAGTTTTAGCGAATTCAAGATGTTGCGCCGTTTGCATAAGGCTGGCTTGCCCGTGCCGCAGCCGATTGCCGCGCGCACCATTAAAAAAACCATCGGTTATCAAGCCGATATTTTAATTGAACGCATTGCCGATTCGCAGGATTTGACGGCGGTGCTGCAACAACAAACCTTGTCGGACAGCCAATGGCAGGAGATCGGCGAACTCATTCGGCAAATGCACGATTTACAAGTGTGCCACCGTGATCTGAATGCGCACAATATTTTGCTACAGCAGCAACACGGGCAACAAAAATTCTGGCTGATTGATTTTGATAAATGCGCTTTTCTCAGTGGCGCGAGTTGGAAACAAAGCAATTTGGAACGGCTACACCGCTCTTTTGCCAAAGAAGTCGGCAGAATGCGGATTCAATTCAGTGAGCAGAATTGGCAACAACTGCTCACCGGTTATAACTTCTAATACTTAGCCGCTAACCTTGAGCGCGCTTTTGTTGCAATGCTTGATAAACCACTTGCGGCACCAGGGCTTGGGTGTCGCCGCCGTGTAAGCTGATTTCGCGGATCATGGTGGAGGAAACATACGACCAGCGATCAGACGGTGGGAAGAACAGGCTTTCCACGCCGTTGGTCAGCAAACGGTTTAAATGCGACAGTTGTAATTCATATTCAAAATCCGCCACCGCACGCACGCCGCGAATAATCGCTTTCACTTGATATTGCTTAATCACATCGGCTAATAAGCCGGAAAAGCCGATCACCTCGACATTGGTTAAATGTTGCGTCGATTGACGCACCAGCTCAATCCGCTGTTCCAACTCAAACAGCGGTTTTTTACTCGGGCTCGCCGCCACCGCCACCAAGATTTTCGGGAACAGTAACGCACTGCGTTCAATAATATCTAAATGCCCGTTGGTAATCGGGTCAAATGTGCCGGGATAAATCACGGTGGTTTGCATTTTCAACGTCCTATTTTTCAAGATAAGGGCGCAATAATAACATTAAGCGATCCAATGCGCCGCGGTTTTTGACTAACACTTGATAGCCGGCTTCGCCATATTGCCGCGCTCGTTGCGGTTCAGCCAGCAAACGCGCAACGCTTTCCGCCAGCAGCCCACTCTGCGCCTCAATTTCGATCACGCCACGCACACGGCGTAATTCGCCGAAGACTTCGGGGAAATTAAAGGTATGCTTGCCGGCGATCACCGGCAGTTTAAACGCCAACGGTTCGAGCGGATTGTGTCCGCCAATCGGCAGCAAACTGCCGCCGACAAAAGCAAGATCGCTGATACCGTACATCAACATCAGCTCGCCCATGCTGTCGATTAACGCCACTTGCGTGTTGTCCATCGGGGCTTGCCGTGCGGAACGGCGCACCGCACTTAGCCCGGATTTTTCAATCAGTTCGTACACCGCTTGAAAACGTTCCGGATGGCGCGGCACCAGCAGCAACAATAAATCGGGGTAGCGTTGCAATAAAGTGCGGTGCGCTTCCAACACAATTTCATCTTCGCCCTGATGGGTGCTGGCGGCAATCCAAACCGGACGTTTGTGCGGCAACCATGTTTGGCGCAATTGCGCAATTTGTTGCTGCAATACCGCACTTAGGCTTAAATCATATTTTAAATTGCCCATCACCGTCAGATGTGATTGGTCGTAATCCAAACTTAAATAACGGCTGGCACTAATGCTGTCTTGTGCCGCAATATGCGTAATTTCAGACAACATCGGGCGCAAAATCGTTTTCACTTTGCCATAGCGGCGCGCCGAACGGGCGGACAGGCGCGCATTGGCAACGATAAACGGAATATTGCGCCGGGCTGATTGATGGATAAAATTCGCCCATAATTCGGTTTCCATCACTAAACAGAGTTTTGGCTGCACAAAATCGAAAAAGCGTTTCATGGCTGTCGGCGTGTCGTAAGGTAAATAAATATGCGTGACTTTATCGCCAAATGTCGATTTCACTCGTTCAGAACCGGTCGGCGTGACAGTGGTTAAAGTAATTGCCAAGTGCGGATAATCGTTTAACAACGCATTCACCAACGGACGCGCCGCCATCACTTCACCAACCGAAGCGGCATGAATTAACACCCCATTCGGCTGCGGCTTACGGTACTTCGCCGAATAAAAAGCATAACGCTCATTCAACCGCTGCCGATACGCAGGAGCTTTACGGCTGCGGTAAAGAGTAAACAGCAAGACGAAGGGCTGAAGCAAATAGAGCAACAGACTGTAAACATAACGTATCATAGCGTATTTTCCGATAATAAAGTTAGCTGGGATTATACCCTATTCCCAACTTCTGTTAATATAGCGCAAACTATCTGAGATAAAGGATTTTCCATGTCAAAACACACTCTTGCCGTTGCGTTGATTGTCAAAAATGAAGAAAAACACCTTGCCGCCTGTTTGGATACCGTGAAAGGCTGGGTTGATGAAATCGTGATTTTAGACTCGGGCAGTCAGGATCAAACTGAAAATATTGCCCGCCGTTATACTAATAAATTCTATCAGAACCTTGATTGGCAAGGCTTCGGCAAACAACGCCAACTGGCGCAGCAATATGTTACGAGCGATTATGTGTTATGGTTAGACGCCGACGAACGTATCACCCCTGAATTGCAGCAGGCGATTCAACAGGCGGTGAACGCAGATAAACCGAATGTCTTATATCAAATCGGGCGTTGCAGCGAAGTTTTCGGGCGTGAAATCCGCCATTCGGGCTGGTATCCGGATTGGGTTTTGCGCTTATACCGCACTTCGGCAACACAATATAACGATTCGTTAGTTCATGAAAAAGTGATCGAACCGGCTGGTTTTACGATTGAGCAATTATCGGGGGATTTGCGCCATTATACCTATGAAAACTTACATCATTATCTAACCAAATCCGCATTTTATGCACAGGCTTGGGCAGAACAACGACAGCAAGCGGGAAAACGTGCCAGTTTATCGCAAGGCATTACTCACGCCATCACCTGTTTTATCAAAATGTATCTACTCAAACGCGGATTTTTGGACGGGAAACAGGGATTTTTATTAGCGATGCTATCGGCACATTCGACTTTTGTCAAATATGCCGATTTATGGGTTCGCAACCAGACTAAAACAAAAAATTAGTCCTATTGCCAATGTTTTTGTACAAATGGAATGATCTCAGCAACTACATCTAAAGGACGAATAGATTGCATTTCATTGGCTTCAATCTGTCCGCTCGTCGGCATGAATGCCAAATGGCGCTCGGATTGATTAATCGGTTGCCAACGTAATGCTTTCGCCGAACGCTTGCTCGGAAAAAAGCCGACGGTCAAACCGTTCAAGGCAGCAGTTAAATGCAATGGTCCCGTTGAACCGGCAATAAACAGATCGGCACAAGCCAAAGAGCGGGCAAAATCCACCAAACCATCATTTTTGGCATAAATTTTCACCTGCTCCGGGCTAAGTTGCGCCAATTCTGCCAGTTGCTCTGCTTTTTCTTTCTCTCCCGGACCCGCAGTTAAAATAATCTGACAAGGTAGTTTTTTAACGAGTTCCCGAATAATCTCGGCATATTGCGATAGATTTAAATTATTAGCCGAACCACCCGTACCGGCGTGTACAAAAATCCATTTTTTATCTGGCACTAAACCCAGTAAATCGACTAATTTTTGCTTTTGTTGCACCAATTCCTGCACGGAAAATGTCAGATAAGGCGCTTGCGGCTCAAGTGCGGTGATATGTTGATCCTGCAAGAACGCGCGAATAAGATCCAAATTATATTGATATTCCGGCTTTAATGATTGTGAGCGGCGTTGCTTAATACGTTTATTATATAAAAATTGAATAATTTTGGTTGCCGGTGCTAAACGATAGGGAATTTTTGCTTTCCATGCCAATAACGCATTATAACGATCCGAAAACAGATTAATCACCGCATCAAATCGCTGTGCACGCACCGCTTGCAGGGTTCGATTTTGCGCCGTTTTCTCACCATTTTTCCCTGCGTCAATAATCACCTCATCAATATAAGGACAAAGTCGCGCTAAATCCGCAGTATAAGTTGGCACAAGTGCGGTAATTTGGCTATTCGGCATAGATTTTTTTAACATGGCGAAACTCGGCCACGCCAACATAAAATCACCTAATTTATCATTTCTGACTACTAAAATTTTTTTCATCATCACGTCCTACTTATTTGAACCAATCTGCGGAAATATCAGCAATTTGAATTTGATTAATATTATCCGGATAAAATAAGATATGTGTTTCCGCCTGATTATTTGGATGCCAATGGGCAAAATTAATCGGATCTTTTTGTTTATCTTGATAAAAAGCAATGAGTTTTTTATTTAATCCACTGGCAATATGCACAATTGAAGTATCAGGTGAGATCACCCATTCCGCCTGTCGAATAATTGCAATGGAATCAAAAATCGTTTTTGTATCTTGATAAATAATAATATTATCGTATTGCGCAGCAATAGACTGTAATTGCGCAGTGACTTGTGGATAGGTCAATAATGCTATCGTTTTTTGTGGGCAAAGTGCGGTTAGCTGCGTTAATAATGCGGTAATATTAGTATGGTTTAATTTTCTTGAACTGGCAGCGCCAAAACAATTGATTGCAATGAATGGTATTGTCTTATATTGCTGCAGAAATTCACTAATATTTTTTTCACTTTGCGTATCGCAAGGCACATCATATTGTTGATTAATATTTTCAATCCCTAACAAGCGCAACGCATTGGCATAAACATCGGCAAAATGTTGCCCAGAGATATTCATATTTAAATTAAACAACTGATAGTCTTGTTTCTGATAACCGAGATTAATTTTGGCATTAATTAGCCGAATTAATAATAAGTCACGATTACGCAAAAAAATGGTTGGGTCAATCAAGGCGTCATATTTTTCTTTTCTTATCTGCAAAGCAACACGAATGTAATCAAAAATATTCTTCTTTTTTACACGATAAATCTGATCAATATTGGTATTACGGGAAAAAAATGTATCATCACTACAAACAACACCAATTTTTATATTAGGATTGTCTTTTTTTAATTCGCGGAAAACAAAAGAACTCACAATATAATCACCGATTTTTCCATCTTGACGTAAAAACAAAATGCTTTTTATCGGCAAGATATCTGTAACCGTATATTCCTTTTTTCTTTTATCTAAAATTAACTTGCCTAAGGTAATACGAAAATGGCGTAATAATGTTTTCAGCTTTTTCATAAGATTTCCAATATATTAAACTCAATATTCCATTACTACAAAAAACCCCGCAATGCGGGGCTTTATCGACAGTTGAGAAACTTATTTCGCTTCTGCTTTAGCTTTTAAAGTTTCGACACCTTGTGCCGCTTCCATCAGTTTCTGAGTCGCTTGTTGTTGCAAAGCCACCAACGCTTGTTGTTGTTCTGCGGTTGGCGGGGTCACAACATAAGTGGCGGAGTCCGTCATTAATTTGATGAAATCATCAAAACCGGAAACAAATTTGTCTTTCAAACTTTTAGCGTCGGCCGTTTTGATGTTTAATGCAGTCACGCTGTCTTTAATCGCTTTGTATTTATCCGCGATTTTATTGAAAATCACCGCTTGCTCTTCCGGTGTTGCCGCAGCCATTAATTGAGATTGCAATTGTTGAATTTCAGCCAGATTGCCATTTTGCTCGGTAGCGGCATTAAAAGCTTGTAAATCGGCTTTTAAATCGGCATTTTTGTCACCACAGGCGACAACCGCCAGCGCAACGAATACAAAAGCAAAAAATTGATAAAAACGTTTCATTGAATAATCCTCATAGAATAATAAAGTGTTTATTCCGTCATCCTTGACAAGAATTTGGTTAGTTTACGACCTTTGTTACCTAAGGTAAAGTCATTGTCATTTAATCGGCGGAATAATACAGTTTGCCGATTTCGATTTTTTGTCTGCCTGTGGCTTCACGCCATTTGTTGGTGTCGCGCAGAGAATAGACGCAGCCGCAGTATTCTTGTTGGTAAAAACGTTCGCGTTTGCTGATTTCGATCATCCGTTGTGAGCCGCCGCCTTTGCGCCAGTTGTAATCCCAATATTCCACATCCTCGTATTTTTCTGCGGCACGGTGTCCGCAGCCGTTGATTTGATTCATGTCTTTCCAACGGGAAATGCCGAGGCAACTGGTGAACACCGGAAAGCCGTTTTTGTGTGCGTATTCCGCCGCTTTTTCAAAACGCATATCGAAACACATGGTGCAGCGAATGCCGCGTTCCGGCTCGTCCTCCATGCCTTTGGCGCGATCAAACCAGTTTTGGCGGTCATAATCGGCGTCGATAAACGGAATATTGAATTTCTGCGCAAAACGGATATTTTCTTCTTTGCGGATCAAATACTCTTTTAGCGGGTGGATATTCGGGTTGTAGAAATAAATGGTAAATTCAATTCCCGAGGCTAAAATCGCTTCCATCACTTCGCCGGAACAAGGCGCGCAGCAGGAATGCAACAACAGCTTGTTGTGCCCGTTCGGCAGTGCCAAGTGAGGGCGTACAAACGGCGCTTTCTCTTTTTGTTTACGGCGTTTGGCGCGCACCGAGTTAACGTACGCTTCAGGGGTTGTTGCGGTTTCGCTAACCGCACTTTCAATGTTTAAATCTAAATCAGTCATCATTTTGCTATTAATAAGTGCGATCGACGGAGAGATACGCCAACGCAATTAAGGCTTGTTTGTAATCACTCTCAGCCAGAGGCGCAAGTGCGGTCACCGCTTTTTGCGCTTCTTCGCGTGCTTTTTGCATCGCATAATCTAACGAGCCGTGTTGTTGCATTGCCGCCAAAACTTGCGGCAGTTGATCGCGCCCGTCGCCGTTTTCGATCACCGCGCGGATCATCCTTTGCTGTTCGGAATCACCATGCCGCATGGCGTGTAATAAGGGCAAGGTCGGCTTGCCTTCGGCGAGATCGTCACCGATATTTTTACCCAGTGCCTGTTGATCGGCGCTGTAATCCAACACGTCATCAACCAACTGGAATGCCGTACCGAGATAGCGTCCGTAATCCTGCATTGCCT
The DNA here is from genome assembly GCF_053570765.1 of Testudinibacter sp. P17/SS/0325. The sequence goes on from NZ_CM131635.1 coordinate 397,597, forward strand.
GTTCAATCTGTTGATTCGCGCCACTGACAATCGCCGCGCACTGGGTCGCCGCTTCAAACAAACGTGCGGTTTTGCCGTAAATCACCTGCATATAACTTTGTTCGGTGGTATTCGGATCGTTGCAGTTCATCAGTTGCAACACTTCGCCTTCGGCGATCACATTGGTTGCGTCCGACATGATCTTCAGGATCTTTAACGAATCCAAGCCGGTCATCAGCTGAAATGCGCGGGTATAAATGAAATCGCCGACCAACACGCTTGCCGCATTGCCGAATAGCGCATTGGCAGTCTCTTTGCCGCGGCGCATATCCGATTCATCCACCACATCATCATGCAATAAGGTGGCGGTGTGAATAAATTCGATAAAGGTCGCCGCGGTGATATGTGCCGCACCTCGATAGCCGAGCGCACGCGCCGCCAGTACGGCGATCATCGGGCGGATCCGCTTGCCGCCGCCGCTGATAATATAGTGCCCGAGCTGGTTGATCAGCACCACATCGGAATTCATTTGTGCCAGAATCAAGTCATTGACTTTGCCCATGTCCTCGGCGCAAAGGGCTTGGATCTTGTGAAGATCAAACGGGATTTGTTGTTCTGTCATGCCTGCAAACTTGTTAGATTAGGATTATTCGAGGGCTGATTGTACCTGAATTCCGGCAAGAGCTAAATAGGCTTTCGATCACCGATCAACCTCAGGATCAAATTTTTTAATCTGATCCAAAATAGTTGCTTGCTATCGGCAGAATTTTTGCGTAGAATTCGCACCCTATTTATATGAATTTTGATTGTGCCTGGTTCAGTAAACAGTTTTTGTTTATTCGGCACATACTTTTAGCGGAGTTTCTTTCTATGTACGCGGTTTTCCAAAGTGGCGGCAAACAACACAGAGTGAGCGAAGGTCAAGTAGTTCGTTTAGAAAAACTTGAAGTGGCAACTGGTGAAACAGTTGAATTCGATTCAGTGTTGATGGTTGTCAACGGTGAAGATGTAAAAATTGGTGCCCCATTAGTTGATGGCGGCAAAGTAGTGGCTGAAGTTGTAAATCACGGTCGTGGCGATAAAATTAAAATCGTTAAGTTCCGTCGTCGTAAACACAGTCGTAAACAACAAGGTCACCGCCAGTGGTTCACGGAAGTGAAAATCACTGGTATCAGTGCCTAATTTAGAGGAGATCGAAAATGGCTCATAAAAAAGCTGGTGGTTCCACTCGCAACGGTCGTGACTCTGAAAGTAAACGTCTTGGTGTTAAACGCTTTGGCGGTGAATCAGTATTAGCCGGTAGCATTATCGTTCGTCAACGTGGTACTAAATTCCACGCAGGCAGCAACGTTGGTATCGGTCGTGACCACACTCTGTTTGCCACTGCAAACGGTAAAGTTAAATTCGAAGTGAAAGGCGACAAAAATCGCAAATACGTAAGTATTATCGCTGACTAATTTAATTTCAGAGTTTAAGAACCCCGCACCTTAAAGGCGGGGTTTTTTATTGCTGTGATTTTCCTTTCTATTCTGGTTGTAGCGAGTAAAATAACAGCTTATCCGTCAATGTAATCCAGTCATGCCAATCGAGTTCAAATGAAACAGACAAGCCGACCGCTAAGCGGTTTTCTTCTTGCCTTAACCACCGCAATTTGCTGGGGCACTGTGCCGCTGGCATTAAAACCGTTGGTGCGTTATATGGATATCAGCACCATTGTCTGGTATCGCTTTGCCGCGGCGGCAGTCGGGCTGTTTCTGTTATTGGCATTTTTGGGCAAATTACCGCACTTTAAGCTGTTGCTCGGTCCGCGTTTTCGTTGGCTGACGCTGATTGGCGTATTTGCGCTCGGCGGCAATTTCTTATTGTTCAATACCTCGCTGAAATACCTATCGCCATCGGTAACACAGGTGATTGCCCAAGTTTCGCCGTTTTTGATGATGATCGCCAGTGCGGTTTTTTTAAAAGAAGTGATCGGCGTAACGCAAAAGATCGGTGCGGCATTGTTAGTGCTCGGCTTACTGCTGTTTTTTAACGAACGCTTGGCGGAGCTATTCACCAGCTTAACCACTTATACCATCGGCGTGTTATTCAGCCTGTCGGCGGCATTGGTTTGGGTTGGTTACGGCTTGGCGCAAAAATTGATGTTGCGCCGTTTTAATTCGCAGCAGATTTTACTGATTTTTTACGCCGGTTCCGCCGTCTTGTTTACGCCACTGACCGAAATTGGCAGCGTTGAACGCCTGCCGTTATTGGAATTGTTTTTATTGGCATACTGTTGCTTGAATACCGTCGTGGCTTACGGTGCTTATGCCGAGGCGGTCAACCGCTGGGATGTATCCAAAGTAAGCGCGATTATCACGCTGACACCGCTGTTTACCATTCTGTTTTCCGAAATCGCCCATCGGCTGGCGCCACAAAGTTTTGATTTGCCCGAACTCAATTTGTTATCCTATCTTGGGGCAATGATTGTGGTCAGCGGTGCGCTCTGCTCTGCGATCGGACACAAATTTTTATTTCGCCGCCAATAACTTGCGCGACGAACAGGAGAAAAAATGAAATTTATTGATGAAGCGTTAATTCGCATTGAAGCCGGCGACGGCGGCAACGGCTGCGTCAGTTTCCGCCGTGAAAAATACATTCCGAAGGGCGGTCCTGACGGCGGCGACGGCGGCGACGGCGGCGATGTTTATCTGATTGCCGACGAAAACTTAAATACCCTGATCGATTACCGCTTTGAAAAACGCTTTGCGGCGCAACGCGGTGAAAACGGACGCAGTGCCAATTGCACCGGACATCGCGGCAAAGACATCACCCTGCGTGTGCCGGTCGGCACGCGGGCGATTGATAATGACACCAAAGAAGTGGTCGGCGATTTAACCCAACACGGCATGAAAATGTTAGTGGCAAAGGGCGGTTATCACGGTTTGGGCAACACCCGTTTTAAATCCTCGATCAACCGTACCCCACGGCAAAAAACCAACGGCACAGCAGGTGAAAAACGCGATTTACAACTGGAATTGATGTTGCTTGCCGATGTCGGTATGTTAGGTTTGCCGAATGCGGGTAAATCGACTTTTATCCGCGCAGTTTCAGCAGCGAAACCGAAAGTGGCGGATTATCCGTTCACCACCTTAGTGCCGAGTTTGGGCGTGGCGCGTGTCGACGCCAACCGTAGTTTTGTGATCGCCGATATTCCCGGCTTGATTGAAGGCGCGGCCGACGGCGCAGGCTTGGGAATTCGTTTCCTGAAACACTTGGAACGTTGCCGTGTTTTAATCCATTTAGTCGATTTGGAGCCGATCGATCAAACTGATCCGGCGGATAACATTGCGATTATCGAATCCGAGCTGCTGCAATACAGCGAAGCCTTGGCGGAAAAACCGCGCTGGTTGGTGTTCAATAAAATTGATATTCTCAGTGATGAAGAGGCGCAAGCCAAAGCCGCCGACATCGTACAGCGTTTAGGTTGGGAAGAGGATTATTATTTGATTTCAGCGGTAACCGGCAAAAATGTCCGGGCTTTATGCCGCGATATTATGCAGTTTATCGAAGACAATCCGCGTGAAGTCAAACAGCTCGAAACCCAAGCCGAAGAGGTGAAATTCAAATGGGACGATTACCATCAACAACAAATTGCGGCGCACAGTATTGATGACAATGATGATTGGGACGACGATTGGTCGGAAGAGGACGAACAAGGCGTGGAAATCATCTACAAACCATAAGGCTGAACCGCACTTTTGCGGTCAGCTCATCATTATTGCCGCGCAATTTTATGGCTTGCCGCTGTCGCCGAAGGTTTGTGCCACCCAGTCGGCAAACACTTTCAAGCGGGTGCTTTGGCGGCGGTCGCGGGTGAGCAGGTAGGCGGGCAGGGGCGGGCGGCGGTAGTCGTCGAGCAGGGTTTGCAGTTCGCCGTTTGCCAGCCACGGGGCGATGAGGGCTTTGAGTTGTTGTCCGATGCCTAAGCCGGCGCGGATCATTTCCAGAATGCCGTTGGCGCCGTTGGCGGCGTAATGAAAATCGCGCACGGCGTAGGGTTTGCCGCCGGCCTGTGCGAACAGCAGCGGTTTGATACCGTCGCTGTCGGAAAAATAGCCGATGATACGGTGCTGTTGCAGCGCTTGCGGTGTGTGCGGCGTGCCGTATTGCGCCAAATAAGTGCGGGCGGCGCAGGTGACGAAATCGAATTCGGCGAACTGGCGCCCGATCAGCGATTCGTTGCGCACGTCGCCGATACGGATGACGCAATCGACGCTCTGTTCGACCAGATTGACGGTGCGGTCGCTGATACCGAGGGTGAGTTTGATGTCGGGATAGCGGGCGTAAAAGTCGGGCAGTTTGGGGATAAACAGCCGCTCGGCAAACATCATCGGCATATCCACGCGCAAATGCCCCTGCACCGCCTGCCGCCCGTGTTTCATCTGTTGCTCCAGTTCGTCGAATTCCGCCAGCAAATGTAGCGCCCGTTGGTAAAATGCCAGCCCTTCGACGGTCAGCCCGACGCTGCGGGTGGAGCGGTGCAGCAGTTTCACGGCGTAATGCTGCTCCAAGTCGCTGATTTGCTTGCTTAAGGTGGAACGGGGAATGCCGAGCTGTTGCGCCGATTGGTGAAACGACAGGCTTTCGGCAACACGCACAAAGGCGCGCATGGCTTGAATCGGGTTCATGGGATTCCTCGCTTGATTATCCATATTTTTGGATAGTATTGCCGAATTTTGCCGATTGATAAAGCATTTTGAACCAATATAATAATGATCGTCTTTTCCATTCACTTGAATACGCGTCAAACCCGCTTGCGGTGCTGCTTGCATTGTCTTGCGCGTTTTTGTCTTGAAGTGGATGGAAAAGACGATCATCGGTTATTACAAGGGAAAAATATGCAGTTGATATGGATTTTGGCAACGGTGCTGGCGGGCGCCGGTTTGGCGGTGGAGGCGGGTTTGCTCGGGCCGTTGGGGCAGCAGGTGGGCAAATTGTGGGCGACTTTCAGCATTTTCAGCATTGGCGCCTGCGTCAGCTTTTTGCTGATGTTGTTTTTCGCCCCGCGCCGACGTCCGTCGCTGTTTGCCCAGCCGGGGTGGCAGTTGGGCGGCGGGGTGCTGGGGCCGGTTTATGTGGTGGTGCTGACGCTGGCAACGCCGGTTATCGGTGTGGCGGTAACCATGATCGGCGTGCTGATGGGGCAGATTGCGCAAAGCCTGATTAACGACCATTACGCCCTGTTCGGCTCGAAACACCATCCGCTCAACCGCCAACGCCTGATTGCGCTCGGCTTTATCCTGGCGGCACTCGGTTTGATTGCGTGGGGGGAGCTGTGATGATCTTGCTGATGTTGTGTTTTGCCGTGTTGGGCGGCGTGGCGCTGGCGGTACAGGCCAGTATCAACGGCAAACTGGGCACGCAAGTGGGCGTGTTCGCCGGCACGTTTTTGAATTTCGGACTCGGCACGATTGTCACCGGGCTGCTGGTGCTGTTTTTCGAACCGAAATACAGCCTGACCCTGCTCGACGTGCCCAAATGGCAGCTGACCGGCGCGTTTCCGGGCATTGTCTACATCGCCGTGATGGTGTTGGTGGTCGCCAAACTCGGCACCGCCGTCGCCACCGTGGCGGTGATTTTCGGGCAGCTGGCGATGAGTTTGCTGATCGACACCTTCGGCTGGTTTCACAATCCCGCCATCGCCTTTTCCCTGCCGCGCCTGCTCGCGGTCATTTGCCTCGGATTTGCCTTGTATTTTATTTACGCGGGCAACCGCAAGCAGTAAATAGATTGGAATCTCTTGTTTGAGGCCGTCTGAAAGCCAAGCGCTACAAATACCCCAGCGGCAGCGTGACCAAATCCGTGTCCAGCCACAGTTTGTCGGGATATTGGTTGATCAGCGTGCCGTGGGCGACGGTGAGCTCATTGCCGGAAATATGCTCCTTCAACATCTTGAAATGTTTCGACATTTGTTTATTCGGGCTAGCGCTTTGCTTGATTTCCACCGGGTATAAAGTGCGGTCATATTCGATGAGTAAATCGATCTCTTTCTGGTTGCTGTCGCGGTAATAATACAAGGGCGGCTCTAGCCCGGCATTATAAAACGATTTGACGATTTCGCCCACCGCAAACGCTGGACTTGCCCAGAGTAAACTGGTGTTTGATGAATTGGTGGCGATACTGGAAAGAGAGTATTCGGAGAATGCCGTCTGACGCTTTATTTTCAAGAATGCCGTTTTCAGACGGCAGCGGTTTGCTTGATCACGGTGTTGCCGTTGGCGCCGGTTTCAGGAATCGGTTGTATCAACTGCGATGGCGGCTGCCATAGTCAAAAAACTTTCGTCAAAATTCTTATCCAAACGAAACGCTTTGCCGTGTACATCAATACAGGCGTGCCATTCTTTGCATTGCTTGAGTGAACAGTGCTCCGTCAAATGGTTGAAATCCTTGCGCATAGCGTCATAATTAGGATAATCGCCCAGCCCAAGCCGTTTGAATAGGCGTAAGGCGTATTGATCGGCGATAAACACTTTACGTTGGAAAATATACAACAACATGACATCCGCCGTCTCCGAACCGATACCTTTAATCTGTAGCAATTCGGTGCGTAAGGCGTCGTTGCCCAGCGCTTGGCAGGCACTCAAATCGAAGTTGAATTTGGCAAACCACCTCATCAGGTTTTTCAGATAACGCGCTTTCTGTTTAAAAAATCCAGCGGGGCGAATCCGCTGTTCCAGCTCGTCCGGCGCCACCTTATGCAGCCACTCCACACTCAACACGTCCGTTAAATTTGCCAACGCCTTTTCAGCGTTGGCTTGTGTGGTCTGCTGAATCAAAATCATCGCAACCCAATCTGCCAACCGGTCATCGCTTTCCCACCAATGCTGATACCCATGGTAGGCAACAAGATGGTTCAACACCGCCAGACGGCGACGATCAAGGGGTGAAAGTGCGGTCGATTGGGGCATAATCTCATTCTTCCATTTGCGTTTCCAAGCTATTGCGATGACTCGTGGTTGCGCCAGACGGATTAAAATATGGCTTGCCATTATTCATCCGCCATGCGCCGCGCCCCTACTATCCGCAAAAATGCCCAATCAACTTCGTCAATAAATCCCGGGTCGGCTGCACATATTTGCTTTCTAAAAACTCATCGGGCTGGTGCGCCTGTTCGATTGAACCCGGTCCGAGCACCAATGTCGGGCAAAGTTGCTGAATAAACGGCGCTTCGGTGCAATAATTGACGGTTTCGGCTTTTTCGCCCAACAGTTTTTCCACCACTTGCACCACTTGCGCGCTGTGTTCGCACTCATAGCCGGGAATCGGTTCGTAAAGTGCGGTCAGGGTCACGCGGTCGCCCCAACGCTCAATCAACGGTTGCAATGCCTGTTGCATCATCTCGTTTAAATCTTTCAATTCCAAATTCGGCAACGGGCGAATATCAAATTGCAGCTCGCAGCAGGCACAAATCCGATTGAGCGCGTCGCCGCCGTGAATATTGCCTAAATTCAGGGTCGGATAGGGAATCACAAAACCGTCGTGGCGGTATTTTTCGCGCAGGTGATTGCGCAAATCAAGCAGTTTGCCGGTTGCCGCGTGCATAATTTCAATCGCATTAATGCCCTTGTCGGGATCGCTCGAATGCCCCGACTTGCCGACCACGCGCACCGCATTGCCCATGTAGCCTTTATGGGCGCGAATCGGTTTTAACGACGACGGTTCGCCGATAATCGCACAATCGGGACGAATGTGGGCGTGCTTGACGAACGTGCGTGCGCCGAGCATGGTGGTTTCTTCATCGGCGGTGGCGAGAATGCGCAACGGCTTTTTCAGTCGACTTAAATCCATATTGGCAACGGTATCGACGATAAAGGCAAAAAAGCCTTTCATATCCGCCGTACCCAAGCCGTAAAACTTGCCGTCTCGTTCGGTCAGTTTGAACGGATCAAAAGTCCAGCGCCCCTCGTCAAACGGCACGGTGTCGGTGTGCCCCGCCAACAGCAATCCGCCTTCGCCCTCGCCGAACGTCGCCAATAAATTATATTTATTGCGGGCGCCTTCCACGGCGATGATTTCGGTGTTAAAACCCAATGTTGCCAGCCAATCCGCCAATGTTTCAATCAAAGTGCGGTTGGATTGATCCTGTTCCGCCTCCAGACTGCTGATGGTCGGCAAACGGATTAAAGTGCGGTATAAATCGAGAAATTGCGGTACCGGCATGATATTTTCCTGAATAATAGTTGATTAATTTAAATAATTATGCAAAATATCGCATAATTAATCATTGTTAAACTTTATTTAACGCTTGGTGCAAATCGTGTATAAATCACATACAATAGCTTTAACGTTGTCATTCTTCATGTTATAAGGATTAGCCTACCCTATGTCAAAATTAAAAGCTATCATTGTCGGCGCCAGCGGCTACACCGGCGCAGAACTCGCCCTGATTTTAAACCGTCATCCGCAGTTTGAACTGAGCGGCTTGTTCGTTTCCAGTCACAGTGCCGATGGCAATAAACCGATTTCCAGCCTGTATCCGCAGTTGCGCAGCTTGGTGGATTTGCCGCTGCAACCGTTGCCCGCCGACAATGCCGCTATCGGCGAATTGGCGCAGCAGTTTGATACCGTGTTCCTCGCCACTGCCCACGAAGTCAGCCACGATTACGCCCCGATTTTCTTAAATGCCGGTTGCCAAGTGTTTGATTTATCGGGTGCATATCGCGTAAACAACGCCGAATTTTATACCCAATATTACGGTTTCGAACATCAGCACCCGCAACTGTTGCAAAGTGCGGTTTACGGCTTGGCGGAATGGAATCACGAACAAATCAAGCAGACCGATTTAGTCGCGGTTGCCGGCTGTTATCCGACCGTGTCGCAACTGAGCCTGAAACCGTTGTTGGCAAACGATCTGATTGATCGCACACAATTGCCGGTGATTAACGCCGTCAGCGGCGTGAGCGGCGCAGGGCGCAAAGCCAGCATGACCAACAGTTTTTGCGAAGTCAGCTTGAATGCCTACGGCGTGTTTAACCACCGTCATCAACCGGAAATCGCCGCCCATTTGGGCTGTGAAGTGATTTTCACCCCGCACTTGGGCAATTTCAAACGCGGCATTTTGGCAACCATCACCGCCAAACTGAAAGCCGGTGTCAGCGCCGAGCAAGTACAAGCGGCGTTTGAACAAGCCTATCAAGGTCGCCCGTTGGTGCGCTTATGCGGACGCCATTTCCCGGCGATTAAACAGGTGGAATTCACCCCGTTCTGTGATATTGCCTTTGCCGTTAAAGATCAACACATTATTATTATCGGCGCAGAGGACAACCTGCTGAAAGGCGCGTCGGCGCAAGCGGTGCAATGTGCCAATATTCGTTATAACTTCCCGGAAACAACAGGACTCTTTTAATGAAAGCATTAGTCTTAAAAGTCGGCGGCGTGTTGCTCGATACGCCGCAAGCGATGGATAACCTGCTGACCGCACTTAGCCACTACCGCCGGCAGCATAACCGTCAAATCGTGATTGTGCACGGCGGCGGAATTGTGGTGGATAATCTGATGAAAAAACTCAATCTGCCGGTGCAGAAAAAAAACGGTTTACGTATCACCCCAAGCGATCAGATTGATGTCATCGTCGGCGCATTGGCAGGGATTGCCAATAAAACCTTGCTGGCTAAGGCATTAACTATGCAGCTTAACGCTGTCGGTCTGTTTTTGGGCGATGGCAATATGACCGACGCACAGCAATTCGACGAAGAACTTGGACACGTTGCCAATGTCAGCGCAAATGATCCGACCCTATTGCAACAGTTGCTGCAAGCGGATTTCCTGCCGATTATCAGCTCGATCGGTTTGGATCGACAAGGGCGGTTGATGAACGTCAACGCCGATCAAGCGGCGATCACCATTGCCAAATTGATCGATGCCGATTTGGTGATGTTATCCGACGTGGACGGCGTGTTAGACGCGAATAAACAGCGCATTCCACAGCTCAACGCCGCGCAAATCGCGCAGTTGATTGCGGACAAGGTGATCACCGACGGCATGATCGTCAAAGTCAATGCGGCATTGGAAGCGGCGAAAGATTTAGGGCGCGGTGTGGACATCGCCAACTGGAAACACCCCGACAAACTGACCGCACTTTTAAGCGGTGAAATTGTGGGCACACGGATTAATCCGTAAACATCAGTTAAAATGCAGATTGGGAATGTAGGGGTGTATTCTTGGCCACAAGCTCAATCTGCGGTAATTCAATAGTTATTCAAAAAGGAAATTTTATGGCACTTTGGGGCGGTCGCTTCACGCAAGCGGCGGATCAACGGTTTAAGCAATTTAACGATTCACTGGTGTTCGACTACCGCTTGGCGGAACAGGATATCGAAGGTTCAATCGGCTGGTCGAAAGCCCTGACCGCGGTCGGTGTTTTAACAGCGAGCGAACAGCAACAACTGGAAAACGCACTGCAAGAATTACACGCCGTGGTGTCAGCTGATCCGCAGATTATCCTGCAAGACGATCACGAAGATATTCACAGTTGGGTGGAAAGCAAGCTGATCGAAAAAATCGGCGACTTGGGCAAAAAACTGCACACCGGGCGCAGCCGTAACGACCAAGTGGCGTTGGATATTAAACTGTGGTGCAAACAGCAAGTCACCGAGTTGCAAAAATCGATCCGCCGGTTGCAACGTAAACTGGTCGCCACCGCCGAAGCCAATCAAAGTGCGGTTATGCCGGGTTATACCCACTTGCAACGGGCGCAGCCGGTCACTTTCGCCCATTGGTGTTTAGCCTATTTTGAAATGCTGGAACGCGATTATTCCCGTTTGGCAGACGCTTACCAACGCATGAACAGCTGCCCGCTCGGCTGCGGCGCACTCGCCGGCACGGCGTATCCGATTGATCGTGAACAACTGGCGCAAGATCTGGGTTTTGCCTATGCCACCCACAACAGTTTGGATACGGTTTCCGACCGCGATCATATTATCGAACTGCTGTCGGTCGCCTCATTAAGTATGGTGCATTTATCGCGTTTTGCCGAAGATTTGATTATCTTCAACAGCGGCGAAGCCAATTTTATTGAATTGTCGGATAAAGTCACTTCCGGCTCATCGTTAATGCCGCAGAAGAAAAATCCTGACGCTTGCGAGCTGATCCGCGGCAAAACCGGGCGCGTGGTCGGCGCATTGAACGGCATGTTGATGACGGTCAAAGGCTTGCCGTTGGCGTATAACAAAGATATGCAAGAAGACAAAGAAGGCATTTTCGACGCCTTGGACACTTGGCATGATTGTTTAGATATGGCGGATTTGGTGTTGAACGACATTAAAGTCAATCGTGAGCGCACCAAAGAAGCGGCGTTGAAAGGCTATTCCAACGCCACCGAACTGGCGGATTATCTGGTCGCCAAAGGCATTCCATTCCGTGATTCGCACCATATCGTCGGCGAAGCGGTGGTGTATGCCATTCAGCAACAAAAAGCGCTGGAAGAACTCAGCCTTGACGAATTCCACCGTTTCAATGCCGTGTTCGGCGAAGACGTGTACCCGATTTTATCGCTGCAATCCTGCCTCGACAAACGCTGCGCCAAAGGCGGCGTCGCTCCGCAACGCGTGGCAGAAGCAATTGCAAACGCCAAAGTGCGGTCGGCGTAACGGTTAACCCTCAAATTAAAAAATCGCTAACACGGTATACGGTTAGCGATTTTTCTTTCCGCCTTATAAGTTTGAGCGTGATCATATTTTTATGATGAGTCATTTGAAGTGCCGGAGCGATAAATGTAAAATTCAGAGGCTTCATGCTTACAATTCTATTTTCATTTATTTCAATAAGGAATTAACTATGCCGATTAACCAATCTATCAAAATGAGCTTAACCGCACTTTGCGTCGCTGTCTTAACGGCTTGCGGCGGTAGCGGAGGGGGAAGTGGCGATAATGCCAATTCAACTGTGGCGATTAATAATGGCGGAACAGCAAATCCAACAAATTCAAACACAAATAATGCGGCGACAGCGACTGTAAGTGGGCAGGTTTTGGTTACGAGTGGAGATACCTATTCAGCAGAAGCGTCTTCCAAACTACAAAGTCTCAGCGGAACTGATTTAAAAGCGATTACGGTTGATGGCGTTACGATTCAACTAGAACATAGCGGCATTTATGCTGCTGGCTGGTCAACATTCAATCTCGGTAGTGGTGCCGCACAGAAAAGCACCATCATTTGTTGCGGCACTCAGCAAAATGTGAAAATTGGCGCACATGATGAGGGGGAAAATGGCGCTGCTTATCTATTTTACACGGGCAACCCAACCTCTGAAACACAAATCCCGACAAGAGGCTCTATCCGCTATCAAGGACATTCATTATACCTGCCTTATAACGAGAATTTAGACGAAGATTATTACCAAGGCAGCACAAATCTGGTCGCGAATTTTGATTCAAAATCCCTGTCCGGCGAACTGAAAAACGATGTTGCCACCATCGCCATTGCGGCAGACATTGTCGGAAATGGATTTTCGGGTCAAGCAACCTCTTCTGCTGAAACCGCAAGTGCGGAATTACAAGGAAAATTTTACGGTACAAATGCGCAAGAAATTGGTGGAATGGCGTCTGCCAATGAGCGTGATAGTCGCTGGGGCGTAGTTTTTTCTGGTAAACGACCATAATCACTTCATGCCAATATAGTGTCATAGGAGGGTGTTAACCTACCTGAGATTGCTGACACACCAACTTCTCTCCCTCCACGTGCGGAGGGAGTACCATTTTTCGCAAGAAAAATGGGGAGGGAGGGAGGGGGAATATGAAAATACAACATATTCATTTTTAACATTCTTTATGCCTCCCTCCGTCCTTCGGACACCTCCCTCCGTATACGGAGGGAGGGAAATGATTCGAGAAAGAGACTTTGTCATCAGTCTGAGGTGGGTGTTAACCTACCTATAACCCATAAACGGCAATAATCAATCCTATTGGCAAATAAAACGAAATAATCAGACAAGCGAACCGCACTTTGCTATGATAATCCCTGATTTCATTTATTTTTCGCAGGATAATCTATGGCTTTTAACCGCACTTTTCACGCCGTGGTGTCCGATCTGGACGGCACGCTGCTCACCACTCAACACATCGTCGGCAACTACAGCGCCGAAACCATTAAACGTCTTGAAGATCAAGGCATTGATATCGTGCTGGCTTCCGGGCGCAACCACACCGACGTCTCCCATATTTTGAAAAAAATCGAATCCGAACGGGCGGCGATGATCACCTCGAACGGGGCGCGCATTCACGATTTGCACGGCAACTTGTTGTACAGCAACAGTCTGCAAGAAAATATCGCGTTTGAATTGATGAATTTGGAATTTGATCCGACGCGGGTGGTGCTGAATTCCTATCAGGACGAGGGCTGGTTTATCAATATCGATTTGCGCCAACTACGCAAATACCATAAGGATTCCGGTTTCGATTATGAGGTGATCGACTTTTCCCGCCACCACGGCAGAGGCACGGAAAAAGTGTTTTTTATCGGCAAAACCGCCGCCGATCTCGCCCCGATTGAACAGACCATCCGCCGGCAATATGGCGATCAAGTCAGCATGACCTATTCCACCCCGATCTGTTTGGAAATTATGAACCAAGGCGTAACCAAAGCCAATGCGCTGGCGCATTTATTGCAGGATCGCAGCTATGAATTGGGCGATTGTATCGCTTTCGGCGACGGCATGAATGACGTGGAAATGCTGAACGAAGTCGGGCGCGGTTGCATTATGGGCAATGCCGATCCGCGCGTGAAACAGGCGTTACCGCACTTGCAGCAAATCGGTTTGAACCGTGACGAGTCGGTCGCCAGCTATTTGCGCGCGCTGTTCAATTTGGTTTAAGAGGTGAACATGAAACTTTGGTACTCCACCACCAGCCCGTTTGTACGCAAAGTGCGGTCGGTGATTGCACATCACCAGTTGGAACAGCAGGTTGAGCTGCAAGCCACCGTCGCCGCCAAAGCGGAATCGCCGCACAATCAGGACAATCCGCTCGGGCGCATTCCGGCATTGCAGACCGATCAGGGCGACTGGCTGTTTAACAGCACGTTAATTGCGGAATATATCGACAGTCTCGGCAAAAATCAGCCGCTGTTTCCACAGGGCGAAAACCGTTGGCAGGTGCTGAATTTGCATGCGGTTGCCGACGGCATTATGGAAAATACGCTGATGTACTTGGGCGAACGCATGCTGCGCGATCAAGCGGAATGGTGGCACAGCCGCCATCGGCAAATGATTGAGCGCAATATCCGCTCGTTGCAGTATCTGGAGCAACGCTTGGATCAGCTTGGCACGGAACTGAACATTGCGACGCTGTATGTGGTATGCGTGATCGACTTCTTCCATTTCCGCCTGAGTATTATCGGCGTAAATCCAAGCGAAATCGTACCGCACTTGGATCGCTGGGCGCAGCAGATGAACGAAAAATATCCGTGTCTCGCCGCCACCAAACCGTACCAAAGCTAAACGCGATGAACAGCTTGTTATTACTGTGTGGCGGCGCGAGTTTAGGCGCAACGGCGCGTTGGCTGTTGTCGTTATGGCTCAACCCGCTGTTCAGCCAAATTGCGCTCGGTACATGGCTTGCCAACTGCCTCGGCAGTTTGCTGATCGGCGTGTTAATGGGCGTCTTTTTCAGTTTTCCGGCGCTCAGTGCCGAATGGCGGCTGTTTTTAATCACCGGTTTTCTCGGCAGCTTCACCACTTTCTCGTCCTTCTCGGCGGAAGTGATCGAAAAACTGTTGAGCGATAAATGGCTGAACGGGTTCGGCATCGTCTCCGCCCATGTCGTTGGCGCTTTGCTGTGTACCGCACTTGGCTTTTACTTATGGAGATGGCTACACTAAATCTCTTACCGTTTTAAGGGGCAGTCGATGAAGATTTTAAATGCGCAACAAATCCGGCAAGTGGATGCTTATACCATTCAACACAAACCGATCTCCTCGATTAATCTGATGGAACAAGCCGCCGAAGCCTGCTCCCAATGGCTGATTCAACATTTTCCGCGCCATCCGACGCTGATGTTTAACATTCTGTGCGGCTACGGCAATAACGGCGGTGACGGCTTGGCGATTGCCCGTCAACTTTATCTGCAAGGCTTTAGCGTGCGGGTTTTTCTGTTGGGGAATGAACATTATTCGCCCGACTGCCAAACCAATTTACAGCGGCTACAGGAATTGGATGTCGCAATAACGTTATTGCAAGACAGCCAAGACTTAAACCGCTTGCAAGATTGCCGCGGTATTTTGGTTGACGCACTGTTCGGCTCGGGCTTGAACCGCACTTTACACGGTTTCGCCGCGGAATTGGTTAACACCCTGAACCAACTCAAGCTGCCAACCGTCAGTATCGATCTGCCGTCGGGTTTATCTTGCCGAACTGACGGCAATCTCAGCAAGCAAGCCATCATTCGCGCCGATTACACTCTCTGTCTGCAAATTCCCAAACTGCCGTTATTACTGCCGGAAAATCAGGATTATAGCGGCGAAATGGTACTGCTGCCGATCGGCTTGTTGCCGGATGCGATTGCCCGCCAAAGCAGCGAACTGTTTTACACCGAGCTGCACGATGTCCAACGGATTTACCGTCCGCGTCAACGTTTCAGCCATAAAGGCAGTTTCGGACATGCGCTGATCATTGCCGGCAGCCACGGTAAAATCGGTGCCGCAATATTAGCGACTCAGGCGTGTTTACGTGCCGGCGCCGGCTTAGTCAGCGTGGAAAGTCCGAAGTGCGGTTATCCGATTTTGCAAAGTGCGGTGCCGGAAGCGATGGCGATCATCAATCACGGCGAAACGGTGTTAAGCGGTTGCAGCGCGCATTATCGCGCTTATGGTGCGGTCGGGATCGGACCGGGTATCGGGCAAGATCCGTTGACCCAATATTATCTGCTGCAACTGCTGCAACAAATGGATAAACCGATGGTATTGGACGCCGACGCCTTGAATCTGTTAAGTCAGGATCATGCCGCGCAAAAACTGATTCCGCCCAACAGCATTCTCACCCCGCACCCGAAAGAGTGGCAGCGTTGGATCGGCGAATGGAAAGACGATCAGCAAAAACTCGATTTAAGCCGCGCTTTTGCACAACAACACAGGGTTTATATCGTGTTAAAAGGCGCCTACAGCGCAATTTTCTGCCCCGACGGCAGCATTCACTTTAACAGCAACGGCAACCCCGGCATGGCGAGCGGCGGCAGCGGCGATGTGCTGACCGGCGTGATTACCGCACTTTTGGCACAAGGTTACAGCCCGAAACAAAGTGCGATTCTCGGCGTCTACTTGCATGGGCATGCCGGCGATTTGGCAGCACAGGCACTCAGTCAGGAAGGCATGATTGCCGGGGATTTGATCCGTTACCTGCCGTTGGCATTCCGCACATTATCATAGTCTTTCATCACAAGAAAAAAGGATAACCAAACGGCTATCCTTTTTCATTGCTTTCAATCGTCAGGCAAAGTGCGGTTTTATCCTAACAAGCCCAATTGCTGTACGATAAACAATAGGGCAAAGGCGGTCAGGTAAATCAAGCCGATCACCGATAACCAAAATAAGCCTTTACTGA
The DNA here is from genome assembly GCF_053570765.1 of Testudinibacter sp. P17/SS/0325. The sequence goes on from NZ_CM131635.1 coordinate 414,148, forward strand.
TTTTATGTTCGCCTTTCAGAACCAATAATAAATTCAAGGTGGCGAAAATCGGCGTGGAAACGAACGAGGCGATCATCGCAAATTGCAACATCGGCGCCAAGGCGTTGTTAAAGAAGAACAGCACCACCAAGCCCGCAACGGTAGTGAACAGCATTGACAGGTTCAAAAAACCTTGGCGGGTTTCCTGCTTCTTCAAAATCAAGCGGATCGCTTCCACATTGGTGCGGCTGTAGCCGTCGATGACGGTGATGGTGGTGCCGAACATGCACGCAAATGCGATAAAGGCAATCAACATACGTGACCATTCGCCGATAGTCACGGCATACATATTGATCAATTGCGCAATATAGCGTCCGCCGACTTTCTCGACTTCCACGCCTGAGCCGTGCTGCACCAAGGCGCCTAACGCCAAAAACACAATCGCCAGAACCGCCGTGCCGATATAACCGACATTGAAATCGAATAAACCGTCACGGTAAGAAACTTTGGTCAAACGGCGTTTCGCCACCACCCACATTGAGTTGATCGCAGAAATTTCAATCGGCGCCGGCATCCAGCCCATCAACGCCACGATAAATGCCAACGCGCCCAAATTCCACGGCGTTGCGCTGACATAATCCGCCGGCGCAACCGCGCCGCGGCTCATGGCGATCACCACCGCAGTAACCGTCGCCAAGGTTAAGCTGATCATAATGATTTTAGACACACCGTCCAAAACGCGATATTTGCCCAACAGTAATAATGACAGACTAAATCCCAGCACAATGGTGCTTAAAATCGGCATTGGCACGCTGAACGGCAGCACGAACGATAGGATTACCGCACACAATAACCCGACCGCCGCGGTGTTGATCACCGCAGCAAACACGTTCAGAATGGTAAAAATCCACAGATAGAACTGCCCTTGCTGGCGGTAACCTTCTAACAGGGTGTTGCCGGAATCGAGGGTATATTGTGCGCCGAAACGGAAAAACGGATATTTAAACAGGTTGGCTAAAATAATGATGATTGCCAACTGCCAGCCGTAAATCGCACCGGATTGGGTCGAAGCGATTAAATGCGAGCCGCCGACGGCGGCGGACGCCATCAAAATGCCCGGCCCCAATGCGCGTAATTTACTTTTCCAATTGGAAATCTCTTCACTTTGAATGAATTCTGTGTTGCTTGTCATAATGTTGTTCCCAAGGTTTTAATCAATTTTATCCAGAAGCTGAATTCGGTTAAAAATCACTGTCTAAAAAAGCAAACAAACCGGCAAATAAACTTGACGATGATATTTGGTTTTTTATACAAACTATACGCATTACTTCTTCGATTTGGCATTAAATCAAAATAAAATGCTATTTTTAACCCAATACATAAAATAAAAAACTGTCATTGTATTTATAAAACAGGCTTATCTTTTCAGATAAGGTGTTTGAGTTTACTGATTATTTAAGGGATTAGCAATCTGATTTGGCGGAAAATCAGCAAATCGGATTAAAATACAGGATAGCAGAAAGTGCTTTAAATGCGCTGTGCTAACGGGGTTTAAACATCCCGCTCAACAACCATAACACCCCCGACAACAAAAACATCGCGGCGGGCGCGATCCAATGCCAACCGAACTGCTGCCAGACTGTCAATAAATAGTTACCGCCGACACTGGCGCCGAGATAATAACTGGAAAGATACAGTGCCGACGCCAAGGCGCGGGCGTGAGTGGCATTTTTGCCGACCCAAGCGCTGGCAAGGGCGTGGGTAAAGAAAAAGCCGATACTGCATAGCAGCAACCCGGCTATCAAAATCCATAATGAACTGCTGATCAGCAGCAACATACCGCTCATCAATAACAACCAACCGAGCAACATCCCGCGCGGCGCACTAAATCGGCGGCTGAAACGCCCTGCCATCGAAGCGGCAAAAGTACCGCTCAAGTAACACAGAAACAGTAACGAAACCTGCAACGTATTCAGCAGCCAAGGCGCTTGTTGCAGCCGCAAGCCGATCACCGAGAACATATTGACGAACATCCCGAAGCAAATGCCGCTAATCAGAAAAGTACGCCACAACAACGGATTTTTAATATGTCCGCACAGATTGGCGAGCATGCTTTTAAACGCCAACGATTGCGGGCTAAAATAGCGCTCTTTCGGCAAACAAAAATAGGTCAGCAATGCGCCGCCGAGAGTGAGCAAGGCGGTAAATATCATCGGCGCATTCAAACCGAACATCTCCGCCAAGATCCCGCCCAGAATCCGCCCGCTGATCCCGCCCAGTGAGTTGGCGGCAATGTAAATCCCGACGGCAGGCACCACCGCACTGGCTTCAAATTCTTCACTGATATAGGCAATTGCCACCGCCGGCAGCCCCGCCAAGGCAATGCCCTGCAAAAAACGCAAACCAATCCATGCCGTCACCGAATCACTGAACAGCAAGCACAATGAAAACAGCGCGCTCAGGCTCAAACTCAGCAACATCACCAAACGCCGCCCGTAACGATCCGCCAACAGCGCCCACGGAATCAGGCACAGACTCATGCCCAGTGACGCGGCGGCAAAGATCCAGTTTGCCAGATTGAGCGAAACCGCATAGCGTGCGGCAAACAGCGACAACAACGGCTGCACCACGTACAAATTGGCAAACACCAAAAAGGACGAGACTGATAACACCAGTGTTGCCCAAAAATAGGCGCGGGTTTTGTTTTTAATCATCTTGCTTTCATTCTCATAACAATTTGATTACATCATAGACTCAAGTGCGGTTTATACAAGATTTTGATCACAAAAATGCCTGCCATATCAAATTTTTCTTTATCTGCGGTGAAAATCCGCTTACGCTATGCTACCTAATTTGCTTAAGACAGTTTGCTTTATGTTATTAACCGTGCTCTATATTATCGGCATTACCGCCGAAGCGATCACCGGCGCCTTAGCGGCAGGACGTGAAAAAATGGATCTGTTCGGCGTGATTATTATCGCTTCCATGACGGCAATCGGCGGCGGCTCGATCCGCGATATGCTGCTCGGGCATTATCCGCTCGGCTGGGTGGCGCACCCCGAATATATTATGATTGTTGCCGGTGCGGCGGTGCTGACCGTGTTTATCGCCCCCCTAATGCGCTATTTCCGCACCGTGTTTTTGGTGCTGGATGCGTTGGGGCTGATTGTATTTTCGATTATCGGCGCACAAGTGGCGTTGGATATGGGACATGGCTTTATTATCGCCTTGGTTGCGGCGGTGGTCACCGGCGCCTTTGGCGGCGTGCTGCGCGATCTGCTGTGCAACCGTATTCCGTTAGTGTTTCAAAAAGAGCTGTATGCCAGTATCGCCCTACTCTCGGCAGCAATTTATTATGCCCTGCCGTATTTCGGCGTACCGCATAATCTGGTGGTCATTCTGACCTTGATCGGAGGCTTCGGTTTGCGGTTGTTGGCAATTTATTTCCATCTGTCACTGCCGGTGTTCGATTATCAAGAGCAAGAAGAAAACTATCAGCCGCTGCTGAAAAAATTACGCCAAAACCGCAAAAAGTAGCAACCGCCAACGGCGGGGTTATTGCAGCTCCGCCAACATCGCCAGCACCATTGCCGATGATTGCTGTGCCGCCAATGGTAAAAACTCTTCAAACGAGAGATGGGACGCTTTATCGGCGACATCCGACACCGCACGCACCACCACAAACGGCAGATCAAACGCATGGCAGACCTGTGCAATTGCCGCCGCTTCCATTTCCACTGCAATCGCCTGCGGAAAATCGGCTTTAATCCGCGCAATCTGCTGTTCGCCGTTACAGAACATGTCGCCGCTGCACACCAACCCTTTGACCGCACTTTTACCCTGCGCCTGAAGCGCTTTTTCCGCCAATTCGATTAGCGCCTGATTCGACGGAAACGTTGCCGGGCAGCCCGGTAATTGCCCTTTGGCATAACCAAAAGCAGTCACGTCGGCATCGTGGTAAGCGGTTTGGTTGGAGATAATCACATCACCGATATTGAGTTCTGCGCTGATCCCGCCTGCCGAACCGGTATTAATCACGCAATCGGGTTTCGCATGCGCGATTAAGATCGTGGTTGCCATTGCCGCCGCGGTTTTACCGATACCGGATTGGATCAATGCCACTTCCAGGTCATCAAGGTAGCCTTGATACAAGGTGCAACCGGCAATTTCACGGTTGCTTAATTCCGTCATTTTATTGCGTAAAATTTCCACTTCTTGCGCCATGGCGCCGACAATTCCGATCTTCATGCTCGTTCCTTTGTTCTGCATTCGCTATGGTTGATTGGTTGTTTTTTTGCTTTCTGCGGTAAACGTCATGTTAGACTGCCGCTGCTGCAAAATGCGTGAGACTAAAAAATCCATCACCGCAAAGGTATAGTCGTCATTATACAAGGTGCTGCTGGTCAGCACATATTGCCCGTCAATCACCACAAACGGACTGGTGAACACCCCGTATTTTTCGGTCAATTCCACCGCTTCCTTCGCTTTCGCCGCCACCGCTTGCGAGTTCAGTTGCATTAAAAACTGATCCAGCGCCACATTATGGCTGATCAGCCAATGGTATAAATTCTCGCCGGCGACCAACGATTTCCTACCTTGCCGCTCGGCACTGTCGAACAGCAGCAGCTCCGCCAACCCTTGCCGATCAAGATTGCGCAAACTGTAATACACATTCGGACCGAATAGCGCCTCTTCGGTGGCGATCGGCTGCAACATCAAGCGCACCTGCTCGTCATGCAAGCGCTGATACAGGCTCAAATTATCAAAGGCGGTCAGGCAATGGGCGCATTCATAAGTGAAAAACAGTCGGACTTCAATCCGATGGTCTAGCGGGTTGGCTTTAATTGGAATGGTATAGGAAAAATAGTCTTTACCGTCTTCAAAGGCAAATTCACTGCCCGGACTTGGCGTTGGCTGCACTGCTTCCGCTTGCGCCATTTGTTCGGCAGCGGTCTCGGCGTCTGATACGGACGGGTTGGCAACCGCACTTTGCGCCGCTGCCTGAGAACAAAACAAAGAAAAAAAGACGCCTATCAACAATAGCCAAAATTTTTCAGTTTTCATGGTATAACTTGGAGCACCCTACCTACTATCATTTGTTAATTTGCTTGCGCTTATCCGACTGTACACGCGGCATAATCGTTGACATACCAAACCGCACTTGACTATTTTACGCCATTTTTACAGCGGTTGCAGATATTCTACCATTAACTGTAGCTGACGGTTACCGCGAAATTCATTAATATCCAAACGGTAAGCGATTTTCATCCGTTTCAACGAATGATCGGGATAAATTTGCGTATCCACATTAAACGCAATCGCATCCAACAACAATGAGCCGCCGGGCGGCTGTAACATCATTTTCAAATGCCGTCCGCCGACCAAGCGTTGTTGCAGCACCTCAAATTCGCCATCGAATACCGGCTCGGGAAATGCCTGCCCCCAAGGTCCGGCGGCGGCGATCAGTTCGGCGGTGTGCAAGGTCAGCTCGCTTTGCGCCAATTCGCCGTCGCTCCAAATCACGCCGGTGAGTTGTTCGGCATTTAAACTTTGCTGCACGACCTCGGCGAAAGCTTGACGAAAATCATCAAAATGCGCTTCGGCAATGCTTAATCCCGCCGCCATGGCATGACCGCCAAATTTTAGAATCATGCCCGGACAGCGCTGATCAACCCTTTCCAACGCGTCGCGAATATGCAGCCCCTCAATCGAGCGCGCCGAGCCTTTCAAAATGCCGGCTTGATCTTGTGCAAACGCCACTACCGGGCGGTGAAAACGATCTTTAATCCGTGACGCCAGAATGCCCAACACCCCCTGGTGCCAGTCCGCCTGATACAGCGTAATCGCCCACGGCAAATCGTTTTCCAACTCGTTCAGACCACTGCAAATCTGCAACGCTTGCAGCTTCATACCCTGTTCGATCTCTTTGCGGGTTTGATTCAGCGCATCCAGCTCATACGCCAGTTGGCGTGCGGTCTGCATATCCTCCGCCAATAACAGTTCGACGCCGACGCTCATATTATCCAAACGTCCGGCGGCGTTGAGGCGTGGTCCGATTGAAAAACCCAAATCCGAGGCGACAAAACGACTAAGATCACGCTTGGCAATTTCCGCCAGTGCTTGAATTCCGTAGCGGCAACGTTGGGCACGAATCCGATTAATCCCTTGATAAGCCAGAATACGGTTATTTTGATCGAGCGGCACCACATCGGCGATCGTCCCCAGCGCCACCAAATCGAGCAGTTCGGCAAAATTCGGCAACGCCTGCGCACAGATATACCCGCCGTCACGCAATGCGGCACGCAGCGCCAACATCAGATAAAAGGTAACCCCGACCCCGGCAAGGGATTTGGACGGAAAACAGCAGTCCGCCAGATTCGGATTGATAATCGCGTCAGCCGCCGGCAAGTCGCTTGGCGGCAAGTGGTGATCGGTGATAATCACCTTGGCGCCGTGCCGTTGAATAAACGCCACCCCCTCATGCGACGAGATACCGTTATCCACTGTAATCAGCAAATCAACCTGCTTTGCCAACGCCAGTTTTGCCACCTCGACACTCAGCCCGTAGCCCTGCTCAAAGCGGTTCGGCACCAGATAATCCACCTGCCCGAATCCCAACCGACGCAAAGCCAACACCGCAAGTGCGGTACTGGTGGCGCCGTCGGCATCAAAATCGCCGACGATCACGATTTTTTGCTGCTGTTCGCGCGCGGCGAGCAACAGCTTGACCGCACTTTGCGTGCCGCTCAGTTGTTGCGGCGGCAACATCGCCTGTAAAGTGCGGTCGAGTTGTCGTTTATCTTGAATATGACGGGCGGAAAAAAGGCGGTCAAGCAACGGATGATCCGCCAACGGCAAGATCACCGGTGGCTGTCGGCGGCAAATGATTTTGTTCACGGGATTAAAAATGCCTTGATTAAAAAACGGTTCAGATAAATAACGGGGCTTCGCCCCGTTTGTTTATTGTGCTTCCTGTAAAGCCGCCAGCAGCTCTTTCGGCGGTAAATAGCCGCCAATCACTTCACCGCCGTCGGTTACCATGGTCGGAGTGCCGCGCACGCCGTATTGGCGCCCCAACGCATAATGCCGCGCCACGATATCCGGTGTTTTCAGCGCTTTTGGCGGTTTGCCGTTTTCGGCTTGATCCAAGGCTTCGTTACGATCTGCCGCCTGCCAAATCGCTTCCATCTGCCCGGCAGTTTGTGTATCCATGCCGCCGCGCGGGAATGCCAAGAAGCGCAGGGTAATGCCTAAATCGTTATACTCTTTCTTCTTGCTATACAGCAAATGGCAGTAATGACAGGTGATGTCCATAAACACCGTGACCACGTATTGTTCATTTTTCGCCGGATAGACGATCATCTGATCAGCAAAACCATTTAATTTATCCAACAGCATTTTTTCGCTTAAATTAACCAATTCACCGTTTTTCAATTCAAACAGATCGCCGCGCAAAATATAGTTGCCGTCGTCAGACACATAAAAAATGCCTTGGTCGGACACCACCGACTGAATTCCTTTTAACGGGGTGGCTTGAATTTGCATATTGCTCATGCCCAATGCGGATAAATTCTGCTGGATGGTTGCATTTGAAGCCAATGCCGCCGTGCTGACCAATGCGCTCAATAAAATTGCCGATTTTTTCATGGGTAATGGATTTCCTTGTTTTTAATTTATTCTAAACTGAACGGTTTCACATACGGCAACATGCCTTTGTGCAACATACTGCGCAAACCGCTGCTGTCATTGCTGCCTAACCCCCGAATCTCAAAATTGATCGAGAACGAGTTGTCATAAAAAACCTTATCACTGCTGTAATTCACCTCGTTGCGCGCCGAGGTCAAATAGCGGCGTGCACCGACACTGACGCTCCAACAACAGGTGTTATATTGCACCCCGCCGTACTGTTCCACCGCTTTATTCAGCGCCACATCATGGTAATAGCGTCCGATCACGGCCCAGTTGTCATCCAACTCCCACGCCACGGTTGCGCCGACTTGCTTAATGTCCTGATTATACAAATTGGAACCGCTTTGCAAGTTTTGGTCGATATAACTTTGGCTGGCATAGCGATAATTCAACTGCACCAGATTATTGCCGCTCGGATTATACTCCAACACCATATTGGCAAGTGCGGTTTTGTTCAAGTCGGTATCATATTGGTAACTGCCGCGCCAATTCCACGCACGGTTGATTTTCCAGTTCGATTCCAACGCCCACGCCGACGAGTGGCGGTTGGTGCGGGTGTCTAAACGCTCGTCAATCCGCGACGCCGTTAAATAATAAATCTGCCCCAACGAAAGATTAAAGCGTTCATCGGCGTTTTGGTCAAACAAACGCGTGGTGCCACCGACCGTGACCTGATTGGCGGAAGCAATCCGATCCAAACCGCTGTAACGGCGATCACGGAACAGTGAAAAATAATCCTGTTGTAACAAAGCGCTGTCATAACCCAAGCCTAAATAATTGGAATAAATATCCTTGGCGCCAATATTGCTCTGGTTTTTATACGGGCGGTACAAATACTGCACGTGCGGTTCTAAAGTTTGACTATAACCGTCCAGAAAAGTTTGCGACTTAAACAGCACGGTTTGCAAATCCGCCTTGAATTGCGGCAACACGCGGTTGACACTGCGCTCCACCGCTTCTGCGCCAACGCCTTTGCCTTTGGTCTGCTGATAGTGGGTGGCGTATAATTTGGTTTGCAAATTCAAGCTGCCGTAATCATTGCTCAATGGCAGGTTCAACTCGGGCTGAATATGGAAACGCCAAGCCTTCGGTAACCAATTACTGTCATTATCAAACCGCACCGCCTGCGAATATAGGGCGAAATCCAACCAACCGTCCGCCAACCCGTTTTGATAATAATTAAAATCAATTTGCGGCAAAGCACGGTACGGAGCGATATCGGTCTCGTCAAAAATCTGGAATTGCCGCCCTGACACGCTCAGATTGTAATTCGGCTGATAATAACCCACAGTAAAGCGTTGATTGGCATAACCGTCGGTGCTGTTGCCATACACCGAACTAAAATCATTGAAATAGCGCTTATCACTCACCCGGGTATAGTCTAAATTCGCACGCCAATTGTCACCAAAACTCGCAGAATGTTGCCAAAAGAACAAATGACGGGATTTATTCTCGCCGAGATACTCTTTCAGCCGATCCTTATGCAAATATTCACTGGCGAGCGTTCCCGTTCCCAATCGGGTGAGATAGCGAAATTCCGTTTGCAATTGTAACCCACGATCAAACATATATTTCGGCGTTATCGTCGCATCATAATTCGGTGCAATATTCCAATAGATCGGTTGGGCATAGCTAAAACCATCTCGACTAGAAGAACTGAATTCCGGCATCAGCAACCCGCTGCGGCGGCGGTCGCCTATCGGTAGCTGCCAATACGGCGAATACAAAATCGGCACGCCCAACACTTTAAAGCGGGCGCCCCACATCTCCGCCACTTCTTCCTGCAAATCTTGCCGGATTTCGTCCGCTTCAATTGACCACGCATTGTCGTTCGGCAAACAGGAAGTGAAAGAGGCATTGCGCAAAGTGCGGTAGCGTTCGCGCATTTCCGTTTGTTCCGCCGTGCCGCGCCCTTGCCGCCCGACAAACTGATAATCCACCGCTTCAATATCGCTGTCTTTACTGTTCAAATTGATCTTGGCATTGCGCCCGCTCAAATCGATCTGCTCGTCACGATAAGACAACTCCCCGTCAACATGGGCGAAACGCTGCAACTGCTCGCCGCTGCCCTGAGTGGTAATTTTGGCGTGTTGCGATTGCAAATGACGGTTGCCTTGCTTAATGTCGACATCACCTTGGTAGGTCGCCTCGGTCGCATGCCGCATTTCACCGCGATCCGCTTCAATATATACCGGCAATTCATTCGGATTGCCGTGCACCGGCTCACCGTTAAAGTGCGGTACGCCCAGCAAACATTGCTGTCTTAAATCCGCTTGCGCCGCGGTGCCGTGCAACGTACCGTATAATGCCGTCACCACAAGGCTCGCCAACAGGCTATAGCTGTTCTTTTTCATTCCGTAACCTATACGTTAAAAACAGAGAAATTGCCCTGATTGTACTCGAAATCCAACTATTGATCATGCGAATATTTTTATCACAATCGCAGGGTTAGCAAATGTTGTTGCAAATTTGAACTGCCGGCAATGTTGAGAACCCGACGACAAATCCTATTTTTATTAGTAATAGTGGAAAAAAAAGGATCTATCGGAGAAATCATTGGAACATCCCAAGGGAATGGGGGTAGAATAAAAATTATCGATTCATTTCATGTCAATTAAATCTAACGAGGAAAAACTATGTCGCAATTACAAGAATTACGCAAAATCACCGTGGTTGTCGCCGACACCGGCGATATCGAAGCCATCAAAACCTATCAGCCGCAAGACGCGACCACCAATCCGTCATTGATTCTGAGCGCCTCATCCCTGCCGCAATATGTCCCCTTGATCGACGACGCCGTTGCCTATGCCAAACAACAAAGCAACGACAAGAAACAACAATTGATCGACGCCGAAGATAAATTAGCAGTGAATATCGGCTTAGAAATTCTGAAAATCGTGCCGGGACGTATCTCCACCGAAGTGGATGCACGCCTGTCTTACGACACCGCCGCCACCATTGAAAAAGCACGCAAACTGATCAAACTGTATAATCAAGCCGGTATCAGCAATGATCGTATTCTGATCAAAATCGCCTCCACTTGGCAGGGGATCCGCGCCGCCGAAGTGTTGGAAAAAGAAGGTATCAACTGTAACCTGACCCTATTATTCTCCCAAGCGCAAGCCCGCGCCTGTGCCGAAGCCGGGGTTTACCTGATCTCCCCGTTCGTCGGTCGAATTTTAGACTGGTACAAAGCCAACAGCGACAAAAAAGCATACGCACCGCATGAAGATCCGGGCGTGATTTCCGTCACCGAAATTTACGATTACTACAAAAAATACGATTATAAAACCGTCGTGATGGGCGCCAGTTTCCGCAATATCGGCGAAATTATCGAACTTGCCGGTTGTGATCGCTTGACTATCGCTCCGGGCTTGTTAAAAGAGCTGCAAGAAAGCAATGAGCCGCTGGTGCGCAAATTGGAATTCAAAGGCAACGTCAAAGAGCGTCCGCAGCCATTGACCGAAGCCGAATTCTACTGGCAGCACAACAGCGACCCGATGGCAGTGGAAAAACTGACCGACGGCATCCGCAAATTCGCCGCCGATCAAGAAAAATTGGAAGCGATGCTAGTGACAAAACTGTAATCATTGCCGCTTAAATTGAAAAATCGGAATCTCGATCAGATTCCGATTTTTTATGATCAAAAAACCATGTTTTCCTGGTTTTTCCCTACTCGACCGCACTTAATCACCGCACTTTGGTAACCCCCTCCATTCATGAAATAAATCGGGAGGGAGAGGAGGGAAATGATTTGAGCAATAGACTTGATCAGCGGTCCGAAGTGCGGCTAACCGCACTTTGTTGCTGATAAAGCGCCAAGGCTTGTGGCAATACTTTTTGAATGTTCGCTTCCCGTTCTTGATAGCTCGGGTGAGTGGAAACCAACTGCTGTAAAAATCCGGCGTCATCGGCAGAAAACTCATAGAGCTTCTGCCATAGCCGAGTCACGTGTTGTGGATTGTAGCCGGCTTCAGCCATTATCAATAATCCTAATCGATCCGCCTCCAACTCACTACTGCGTGAAAATGGTTTACTGATGGCATATTCCGGCACCCAAGCCAAAGCAGAACCGACATAACTGAACGCAGTAGAAGCCACGGTGCCGCCGAAGATTCCAAGCAAACCTGTCGCCCGATCGAGATTCACCTGTTCTTTGCCGTGTTCTTTCACCACGTGCACCATTTCATGCGCCAGAATCATTGCCAGTTCGTCATCACTTAAATGCAGTTTATCTACCAACGCACTGTGAATAACCATTTTCCCGCCGGGCATTGTCCAAGCGCTGATTTCCGGGCTGCGAAAAACCGCAATCTGCCAATCCAATGCCCGGCCACTTTCATTATATTGCTCTGCGATCGGAAACAAACGGGAAAAAGTGTGCGTCACCTGCACCGCGGTTGTCGAATCATGCTCAACGATACCGAACAGCTCCATCTGATTGACTATCCGCTGATAATTTTTTGCGGATTTTTGATTTAAATCTTGGCTGCTAAGGCAGCCAGCCAAAGCAAGGCTAGCCGCTGACAGCAAAGCAAAACGCCATTTATTCAACTCATCAACCCGCTTTTTTCGCTTTGTTATATACCGCCATCGCCTCCGGCATTAAACGGCGCAGATTAGCTTCGCGATCGGCGTTGGTCGGGTGAGTAGAGATTAAACCTTCTAAAGCACCGCCGGAGCCGCCGCTGGCCGCACTCATTTTTTGCCATAATTTGATCGACGCTTCCGGATTGTAACCCGCTTCCGCCATCAGCAATAAGCCGACTTCATCCGCTTCTGTTTCATTGCCGCGTGAGAACGGTTTGTTCAAGCCGTATTCTTGGGTCAAACCGACTACGCTGCTAAAATCATAGCCGGTGGTGGCGGTCAACACCGCGCTGCCGACACTGCCCAATAAGCCGGTCGCCATATTGAAATTCACTTTTTGTTTGCCGTGTTCTTTCAAGGCGTGCGCCATTTCATGCCCCATCACCACCGCAATTTCATCATTATTTAATTTGAGTTTATCGACCAAACCGGTATAAAACATCATTTTACCGCCGGGCATCGCCCACGCGTTCAGTTCATTGCTTTTCATCACCGTAATTTGCCATTGGAACGGCACGCCGGTGTCGTTGGCTTTTTCCGCATACGGCTTGATCCGCTGGAACACGGTATTAATCCGTTTTGCGGTGTTGGACGTGGTATCAATCACCCCTTGTTGCTTCATTTCGTTGACGGTTTGGGTATAACTGCTCGCCGCCTGTTGGTTAATGGTTTGAGTGTCGGCACAAGCTGCCAAACCCACGGAGAATACGGCAGTTAATGCCCATGTTTTGATTTGCTTTCTCATCATCACTTCCTCACAATTTAAAAAAATACCGCACTTTTGCAAGAGCGGTATCTGATCAATAAACCCACTTTCCGTAACAAGGGAAAGAAACAACGTTATTTCTGTGCACGCTCAAACGAGGTTTTAATCTCTTCGCGGGCGGCTTCAACGCCTTCCCAACCGTCCACTTTCACCCATTTACCGGCTTCCAGTGCTTTGTAGTTTTCGAAGAAATGTTGAATTTGTGCTTTCAGCAATGCCGGCACATCATTGATGTCTTGGATGTGATCGTATTCTTTGCTTAATTTGCTGTGCGGCACGGCGATCAATTTGGCATCTTCGCCGGATTCGTCGGTCATTTTCAATACGCCGACCGGACGGCAACGGATTACCGAACCCGGAATCAACGGATAAGGGGTTGGCACTAATACATCAACCGGGTCACCGTCTAATGACAAGGTGTTGTTGATATAACCATAGTTCGCCGGATAAAACATTGCCGTCGCCATAAAGCGATCAACGAACACCGCGCCGGACTCTTTATCCACTTCGTATTTAATCGGATCGGCGTTTGCCGGAATTTCAATCACAACATAAATATCATCCGGCAGTTCTTTACCGGCAGGGACTTTTTCTAAACCCATTTTATATTCCTTTTTAAAATAGTGAATGTAAACGCTATGAATTATAGCGTCAATCTTTTCGTTTTGTCGAGAAAATCCAACAGTGCGGTCTGGCTTAACCGCACTTATAGAATTACAGTTTTTCCACCAACTCCACCGCCGCGCCGATATAGCTTGCCGGGGTCAGTTGTTTCAAGCGCACTTTTTCCGTCTCGGGAATCGCCAAGCCGTCAATAAAGGTTTGCATTGCCGCGGCATCAACCCGTTTGCCGCGGGTCAGCTCTTTCAATTTTTCATACGGTTTTTCAATCCCGTAACGACGCATTACTGTTTGGATCGGCTCGGCAAGCACTTCCCAGTTTTGATCCAGTTCGGTACGCAAGTGCGCTTCGTTGACTTCCAGTTTGCTGATCCCTTTGCTAGTGGCGGCATAGGCAATCAAAGTATAACCCAAGCCGACGCCCAAATTGCGCAGCACAGTCGAATCGGTCAAATCGCGTTGCCAACGGGAAATCGGCAGTTTTGCGCCCAAGTGCGCCATCACCGCATTTGCCAAGCCTAAGTTACCTTCCGAGTTTTCAAAATCGATCGGATTGACCTTGTGCGGCATGGTGGACGAGCCGATTTCGCCGGCGATGGTGCGTTGTTTAAAGTGGTTCAAGGCGATATAACCCCACATATCACGGTCAAAATCAATGATAACGGTGTTGAAACGGGCGATATTGTCGAACATTTCCGCAATATAATCATGCGGCTCGATTTGGGTCGTGTACGGATTCCAATTCACGCCCAGACTTTCGACAAATTCTCGGCTGAATGTATGCCAGTCGATTTCCGGGTAAGCCGACAAATGCGCATTGTAATTACCGACCGCACCATTAATTTTGCCGAGAATCTCGGTTTGTTGCAGTTGTTTAAACTGGCGCTGCAAACGGTAAACCACATTCGCCATCTCCTTGCCGACCGTTGAAGGCGAAGCCGGCTGCCCGTGGGTGCGTGACAACAACGGAATGGTTTTAAATTGTTCTGCCAAACCTTTGATTTCGTCAATCAGTTTTTGCCACGCCGGTAAAATCACCTCATCACGCGCTGTTTTTAACATTAACGCATGGGATAAATTATTGATATCTTCGGAAGTACAGGCAAAGTGGATAAACTCGCTCACCGCCGCCAGTTCGGGCAGGGCTTCGGATTTTTCTTTCAAGAAATACTCCACCGCTTTCACATCATGGTTGGTGGTGCGCTCGATTTCTTTAATCCGCTGCGCATCGGCAAGGGAAAACCCGGCAACGATTTGGTTCAAATAGTCGTTGGCTTGCGCGGACAAGACTGCCACTTCCGCAATTTCAGCGGTTGCGGCCAATTTCTGCAACCAACGCACTTCCACCGTCACACGGAATTTCAACAAACCGAATTCACTGAAAATTGAACGTAAACCAACGGCTTTGTCTTGATAACGGCCGTCGATCGGGGAAAGTGCGGTTAAAGCAGTAAGTTCCATTGGGGAAAGCTCCATATGGTAAAATTAAAGGGAAGAATAAAGCTGTTGTGCATGTTGGTAATATTTATTGCGGCTGAACAGCAATTTCAGGCGCGAACCGCCGAGCTGCCGCCACAACACCGCCGAACGAATGCCACATAATAAAGTGGCACGCACGCGGTTTTGGATACCGCTTTGCTGTAGATATAACGGCGAGCCTTTGACTTGGATTTTTGCCCCCAACGGGCTGATCACATCGACATAAATATCGGCGATACTGGCGATCATCTGTTCGTCGAGCAAATCAAGATGTTGTAATTGGCGTGCTAAACCTTGAATCCGATGACCAAGCAATTGTTTGCTTTGCGGGGTTTTATCCAGCTTACTTTCCAACGCAAGCAAACTCATCCAATAACGCCCGACATTCATATCCAACTCACCCTTGCCGCCGGACACTTGTTCTAATAACGTAGTTAAACCTAAGCGTAAATTGGCGACATCATTACCGTACACATCTAAAGTGGAACTCGGCGCGGTATTCACAAGCGAATTCAACGAAGCGGCAAACGCCGCTTGATCCGCACTGCCGCGTTCAGAAAATTGCTGCACCAACTTCGCCGACTGACAAACGCCGGCAAGTGCGAGAGTGAGATCGTGGTAGTCTGCCATAGTGGGTAAATGTCATCCTTATATCGGTGCGGAAGTCTCAATCAAACTGGCGAAACTATAACACTGTTCCACTATTTTTAAAAGTTTACAATATCGCCATAAGGCAAATTATCATTGCCTTTAAGCTGTCTAGTGTGGATTCAATGTGAGCCTATTATTCTTCGGATTAGGCGCGCTTGCTAAAATCTTTCGAATAATAATTCAAGTTTTGTTGCCAAGTCCAACCCTGCTTTGCCCAGAAAGCGTTGCCGCTTTGGTTGTCGGCGAACACTAACAAACGCCCGCGGGTGATATTTTTACTGCGCAGTTGCTGTTCCAATTTATGCAGCAGTGCGCTACCAATCCCTTTGCCTTGCTGATTTTGCGCCACCGCCATATGATAAATCGTAGCAC
Organism: Testudinibacter sp. P17/SS/0325; assembly: GCF_053570765.1. Next base: position 430,295 of record NZ_CM131635.1, read on the forward strand.
GGCGACCGTCGTAGCCGCACATGATGACGCCGAGCAGTTGTTTATCTTGCTCGGCAACAAAATTCAGATCGGGATTAAAGGCAAGGAAAGCGCTGACGGCTTGTTCGTTGTCATCAACCGCACTCATGCCCATGCCGGGTGTGTTGTGCCACAATTCGGCAACCGGTGCGCAATCGTCCGTTTGCATTGGGCGAATCGTCAAGGCTGAAAGTGCGGTTGCCATTCGGTTATCACTCATTTAACCGTACTTTCGATAATGCCGCCGCCTAAGCAAACTTCGCCTTGATAGAACACGGCGGATTGCCCCGGGGTGACGGCGATTTGCGGTTGGTCAAACCGCACTTCGATCTTGCCGTCGTCAAGCGGCAGGATTTCACAGGCAATATCATCTTGCCGATAGCGGGTTTTCACCGTGCAGCGCAACGCTTGACGAATAGGTTCGCGCGAGACCCAATCCAACTGTTGGGCAATCAAGCCGTTCGACAATAACGCGGAATTATCCAGCCCTTGCGCCACAACTAACACGTTGTTAACTAGGTCTTTCTCGACCACATACCACGCATTCTCGTCTTTGCCTTTCACCCCGCCAATGCGCAAGCCTTTTCGCTGTCCGAGGGTGTGATACATCAAACCGTCATGGCGTCCGATCACTTCACCGTCAAGAGTGCGGATTTCACCCGGCTGTGCCGGCAGATAGCGAGCCAAAAAGTCCTTGAATTTACGTTCGCCGATAAAGCAAATTCCGGTCGAATCTTTTTTCTTGGCAGTGATCAGCCCCAGCTCTTCCGCAATTTGGCGTACCACCGGTTTTTCCAGTTCGCCGACCGGGAACAGACTTTGCGCCACTTGTTGGTGGCTCAGGGTATAAAGAAAATAGCTTTGGTCTTTGTTGCTGTCCAAACCGCGCAGCAGTTGCACCTTAGCACCGACCGCACTTTCATCGACAAAGGAACGGCGCACATAATGCCCGGTGGCAATATAATCCGCGCCTAAATCTTCCGCGGCATATTCCAAAAAGGCTTTGAATTTGATCTCTTTGTTACACAGAATATCCGGGTTCGGCGTACGTCCCGCTTTGTATTCGACTAAAAAATGTTCAAATACATTATCCCAGTATTCCGCGGCAAAATTGATCTTATGTAAGTGAATGCCCAACTTGTCGCAGACCGCCTGCGCATCCGCCAAGTCTGCTGCCGCAGTACAATAATCGCTGTCGTCGTCCTCTTCCCAGTTTTTCATAAATAAGCCTTCCACCTGATAGCCTTGCTGTTGCAGGATATAGGCGGAAACCGACGAATCGACGCCGCCGGACATTCCGACGATGACTTTTTTGGTGGCATTCGCTGCTTTTTTTGCGTTGCCGAGAGGATTTAATTTCTCAAATGTTGCTGAAATCAAGGTCATTACAAATCCAATTGTTTGATATTACAAGATAATCGGTTGGTCGGACGAGATCGCCCGACCAATAGGCGACTAGATAATTCGCTCTTGTTGCTCTAATTTTTGTTTTCGCGCTTCGGCTGCCATTTTGGCTTTACGGTTATCGCAAGGTTCCGGACAATCGCACACTTTTTCCAAGCCAAGGGTGGCAATACCGCCGCAACTGCCATGGATAGACTTGCGTTTAACCCAATAGCCGATTGACATCGCTAGAATCACCACAAGAAAAATACCGAAGGTGATAAAAAATACGTTCATAACTTCATTCCTAATCCTATGCTGACGGTTATTGCGCCGTGAGCCGTTTAAATGCCGATGACATTTTAGTCTCAAAACCGTTATTTGTCTTGATAATCAAGTAAATCGCCAGATTATTTTTTTCGGCAACCGCCAATGCCTTGTCGCTGCCCAAAACAAACAATCCCGTCGCCAAGCCGTCGGCGGTCATACTGGACGGATCGAGCACCGTCACCGAGACTAAATTATGTTGAATTGGTTTGCCGCTATGCGGGTCAATCTCATGGGAAAAACGTACGCCGTCCCGTTCAAAATAGTTACGATAATCGCCGGAGGTTGCCATTGCCATGTCTTGCAAACCAATGATCAACTGTACCGCTCTTGAACCGTCAAATTCCGGTTTTTCAATCGCAATTTGCCATGCTTTATTCGCTTTATTCCGCCCTTTGGCACGGATTTCCCCGCCGATTTCAACCAGATAATCCGTCACGCCGAGCGATTCCAGATATTCCGCCAATTGATCCACGCCGAAGCCTTTGGCAATTGACGATAGGTCGATATACAGATTCGGAATGCTTTTACTTAACCGATATTGCCCGTCTTGCTGCTGTAGGATTAATTTATCCAAACCGACCCAAGCGCGCCGTGCCTCGATTTCCTGATCGGTCGGAATCTTTTCCGGGCGGTTTTCCGGTCCGAAGCCCCATAAGTTCACCAAAGGTCCGACGGTAATATCCAATGCTCCGTCGGTTAATTGGTGTAAACGGATTGCTTCGGCAACCACCTTGCCAAATTCCGCTGAAATAGGAAATGCACCTTCAACCGGTTGCAACCGATTAAATCGGGAGATTTCCGAATCTTTCTGGTAAGTCGACATTTGCCGGTTCACTTCTTGCAAAGTGCGGTCAATGGCTTGCTGCACCGCTTGCGCTTCCGGCAAGTTTTTGCTGCTGTCAGCCAAATATTTGACGCTGTAAGTGGTGCCCATGGTTTTACCATTGAAAGCCACTTCCGTTGTTTTATCACCGCAGGCGGCAACACTGATACTAATAAAAAAGGCTAGCCCGAGCCGGGCCAGCCAGTTAATTGATTGTTTTAAAATCATTTTCTATCTCTGAATGTGATTCCATTAACCACCGAAGTCATCCAACAGGATGTTTTCGTCTTCAACCCCTAGGTTTTTCAACATACCGATTACCGCGGCATTCATCACCGGAGGCCCACACATATAGTATTCACAATCTTCCGGCGCTTCGTGGTCTTTCAGATAGTTTTCATACAATACGTTGTGAATAAAGCCGGTGTAGCCGTCCCAATGATCTTCCGGCAACGGATCAGACAAGGCTACATGCCATTTAAAGTTGTCGTTTTCCGCTTGCAGGGTGTCGAAATCTTCCACGTAGAACATTTCGCGTTTAGAACGTGCGCCATACCAGAACGACATTTTACGTTTTGAATGCAGGCGTTTTAACTGATCAAAGATATGCGAACGCATTGGCGCCATACCGGCACCACCACCGATAAACACCATTTCCGCATCGGTATCTTTAGCGAAGAATTCGCCGAATGGTCCGGAAATCGTCACTTTATCACCCGCTTTCAATGACCAAATGTAAGAAGACATTTGCCCTGGCGGTGCATCAGGTTGTTTTGGCGGCGGTGTCGCAATCCGCACGTTCAACATGATAATGCCTTTTTCTTCCGGATAAGATGCCATGGAATAAGCACGGATAATCGGCTCGTCGACTTTCGACACATAACGCCATAAGTTAAATTTATCCCAGTCTTCATGGTATTCTTCCGGAATATCGAAGTCTTTATAATTTACGGTATGTGGCTCGGCTTCAATCTGAATGTAACCGCCGGCACGGAACGGAACTTCTTCCCCTTCCGGAATGGCAAGTTTCAATTCTTTGATAAAAGTCGCTTTGTTATCGTTTGAAATAACGGTACATTCCCATTTTTTCACACCGAAGATTTCCGGCTCGACTTCCACTTCCATGTCGCTTTTGACATTGACTTGGCAAGATAAGCGCCAGCCTTCTTTGGCTTCTTTTTTACTGATATGGGAAAGTTCGGTTGGCAGAATATCACCGCCGCCGTGTAATACTTTAACCTTGCATTGACCGCAAGAGCCGCCGCCGCCGCAAGCGGAAGACAAGAAAATGCCTTCGCTCGCCAGTGCGCCCAACAGCTTACCGCCCGCAGGCAGTTTAATCGCTTTGCTCGGATCCTCGTTGATCCCGATAGTAATGTCACCGGAGTTGACCAGTTTTGACTTGGCGAACAAAATCAGCACCACCAAAACCAAAACAATCACGGTAAACATTGCGATACCTAAAATGATTTCCATCTGCTATTCCTCTCTTTACAACTGAATGCCGGAGAATGACATGAAGCCAAGCGCCATCAGGCCAACAGTAATAAATGTGATTCCCAATCCACGCAAGCCTTTCGGCACGTCGGAATACTTCATTTTTTCTGTTAAGCCGGCTAACGCTACGATTGCCAACATCCAACCCGTACCTGCACCAATACCGTACACAACTGATTCGGCAAAGTTGTAATCACGCTGTACCATGAAAGATACGCCGCCGAAGATTGCGCAGTTTACGGTAATCAACGGCAGGAAGATCCCCAAGGCGTTGTACAAGGCCGGAAAGTATTTATCTAAAATCATTTCCAGAATTTGTACCAACGCAGCGATCACACCGATAAAGGTGATAAAGTTAAGGAAACTGAGATCCACGCCTTCAATCAAAGCACCGTCTTTCAAGATCAGGTTATACACGATGTTATTGGTCGGTACTGCGATACCCAATACCACGATAACGGCGATCCCCAAACCGAAAGAGGTCGATACTTTTTTCGATACCGCAAGGAAAGTACACATTCCAAGGAAGAAAGCCAGTGCCATGTTTTCGATAAAAATCGAACGCACAAAAAGACTGATATAATGTTCCATGCTTATTTACTCTCCACTTGTTCCGGTTTGTAGGTTCTTAATAACCAAATCACGAAACCGATAATAAAGAATGCGCTTGGCGCCAACAGGAACAAACCGTTCGGCTGATACCAGCCGCCGTTATTGATGGTTTCCAAAATCGTTACGCCGAACAATTTTCCGGAACCGATCAGTTCACGCAAGAACGCCACCACGATTAAAATCGCACCGTAGCCCAAACCGTTACCGACCCCGTCCAAGAAGCTGTCAATCGGGCTTTCTTTCATCGCAAACGCTTCCGCACGTCCCATAACGATACAGTTGGTGATAATCAAACCGACGAATACCGAGAGCTGTTTGGAAATATCATAAGCGTAAGCGCGCAAAATTTGGTCAACCAAGATAACCAAAGAGGCAATGATCGCCATTTGTACGATAATCCGCACGCTGTTCGGAATGAAATTGCGAATGCAAGAAATAAAGAAACTGGAAAACGCAGTAACAAATACCACTGCAATCGCCATTACCACAGCCGTTTCCAACTTGGTTGTCACCGCCAGCGCAGAACAGATCCCGAGGATTTGTAACGCAATTGGGTTGTTATCCAAGATAGGGGATAACAATAAGCCTTTTCTACCTTTTAACTCAGCCATTGTTTAATTCTCCTGCTCTAAGTTTTTTCAGGAACGGGCCGAAGCCGTTTTTACCAAACCAGAATTTGAAACTGGCGTCGACACCGTTCGCTGTTAGCGTGGCGCCGGATAACGCATCAATTCCGTGTTCTTTATTGGCCGAACCACCTTTGGCAACAAATAACGCCTCTTGCCCTTGGGCATCATAAATTTTCTTGCCCGGGAATTGAGCCTGCCAGCCTGGATTCTCAATTTCACCGCCCAAGCCCGGGGTTTCCCCGTGTTGATAATAAGTGATACCGTCAATCGTATTGCCATCCGGCTGAATCGCCATAAAGCCGTACATCACCGACCAAAGACCCGAGCCGTAAATCGGCAGTACGATTTTTTCCACTCGTCCTTGATCATTTTTCACCAAATAAATTTCTGCCAAATTGGCACGGCGACGAATCTTCGCCAAATCTTCTTCGGCCGGCAGGGCAATGCTGGTTTGCGGGTTCTTAGCCGCCGCAGCCGCGTCAAATCCGGCTTGTTCAGGTACGTATTCGCCTGTATTCAAATCAACCAAACGCGGCTCAATATTTTTCGCATAAACCTGCTTAATATTGATTCCCGGTTTTAACAAACCGGCTACGCTAAGGATATTTTTTTGTTTATCCAGTAATTTTTGTTCTTCCTGCACCGGTTTCAAGCTCACCGCAGAGCCGGCAACAATAATCGAACAGACTAAGCTGACGAGAAGAATAACCAGAATCGTGCCTGCAAAACTGTCTTTCTTAAACATTGCGAGCTCTCCTACGTTTGATATTTGCTTGAACTACCAAGTAGTCAAATAACGGTGCAAACAAATTAGCAAATAGAATCGCTAACATCATGCCTTCCGGATATGCCGGGTTAACCACACGGATTAACACGCACATTACGCCGATTAATGCGCCGTACCACCACTTTCCTTTATTCGTGAAAGAGGCCGATACCGGATCCGTCGCCATAAAGAACATCCCCAAGGCGAAGCCGCCCAGCACCAAATGCCAATGCCACGGCATTGCAAACATCGGATTGCTGTCAGAACCAATGACGTTGAAAAGCGTTGACATCGCAATCATCCCGATCATCACACCGGCAACGATACGCCAAGAAGCGATACGGGCGAAAATAATGAATGCGCCGCCTAAAATCAGCATTAGGGTTGATACTTCCCCAATCGATCCCGGAATGTTACCGATGAAAGCATCCATCCAAGTGATTGGTTGTTGCGTAACATTGTTAATCAAACCACTTTCGCCACCCATATTCCATTGCGAAAGTGCGGTTGCGCCGGTGAAACCGTCGGCGGCAACCCACACTGCGTCACCGGAAATTTGCGCCGGATAAGCGAAGAATAGGAATGCACGCCCCGCCAGCGCCGGGTTCATAAAGTTTTTACCCACACCGCCGAACACTTCTTTCGCCACAACAACCCCAAAAGTGGTTGCCAGTGCCGCTTGCCATAACGGTAACGTTGGCGGAACGATTAATGCCAACAGGATTGAGGTGACAAAGAAGCCTTCGTTGATTTCATGCTTACGGATCATGGCGAATAATACTTCCCAGAAACCACCTACCAAAAACACTACGGCATAGATTGGCAGGAAGAAAATTGCACCCAGTACGATTTTGGCGATGACGCCCGCATCCGGCGATAATACCCCGAACATATCCGCCAAAGCAAAGTGCCAGTCATTGGCAATATTTTGCGCCACATTTTGCGCAAACACCTCAGGTGAGGCCAAACTGCCTAATGCCAATAATGATTGCGCGCCCACGTTGTACATACCGTAGAACATCGCCGGAAACAGCGCTAACCAGACTAATACCATCATACGTTTTGAATCGATTGCATCACGTACGTGGGAAGATTTACTGGTTACCGTTCCCGGTGTATATAAAAACGTGGCGGTTGCTTCATACAGCGCATACCACTTTTCATATTTTCCACCCGGCAAAAACGCAGGTTCGATTTTCTCTAAAAGATGTTTTAAACCCATTTTAACCTTCCTTCTCGATCTTATCTAACGCCGCGCGCAAGATTGGACCATATTCATTTTTGCCCGGACAAACAAAGGTGCAAAGTGCCAGATCTTCTTCATCCAGTTCCAAACAACCTAACGCTTGCGCACCGTCAGTATCGCCGGCACTTAAATCACGCAGTAACAAGGTCGGAATAATATCCAACGGCATTACGCGCTCATAAGCACCGATCGGCACCATCGCACGGTGTCCGCCGTTCACGGCCGAAGTTAAGTTAAACAATTTTTTACCAAAATGTCCCAACACGGTACGGGTGATTGAGAATTTATCTGCGCCCGGCATAATCCAGCCGATAAACTCTTTCTCGCGTCCTTCGGCAATCACGGAAACTTGTAATGCATAACGTCCCAAATAATTATGTGGACCGACCGCAGTTGTACCATTTAATACCGAACCTGAAATCACACGGTTTTCACCGTCTTGCAGTTCATTGGCTGTCAATTGTGAAAGGTTCGCCCCTAAACAGGTGCGCACTAACCCGGGATTTTTCACTTGCGGACCGCCGAGAGCGACAACACGCTCAACCGACAATTCACCGCTGGTAAACAGTTTGCCAATGGCAATCACATCTTGGTAATTCAAATACCAAACGGATTTGGTTGCACTAACCGGCTCAAGAAAGTGGATATGCGTACCGCTTAATCCGGCGGGATGCGGACCGCTAAACTCTTCGGTTTGCAGCTTGGCAATTTGCGGAAGGGTAATTTGCGTCCCGGCAGCTTTACACACATACAGTTTTTCATTATTCAAGCGGCTGAGCACCAACAGACCGTCTTGGAATGCTTGCGCTTGCTCGTTAATGATCACCACAGGATCTGCCGCCAACGGATTGGTATCCATGGCATTCACAAAAATCGCGGCAGGTACGGCATCCGTAGCCGGCGATTTGCTGAACGGACGTGTACGCAATGCCGTCCAAAGACCGGATTGCAGCAAATTTTCACGTACTTGTTCATCGGTTAATGACGACAGTTGTTGACGATCGTATTTGTTAAACGTAATTTGCTCATTACCTTCAACCTTAATTACAACCGATTGTAATACACGCTTGGCGCCACGATTAATCGCCGTGACAGTGCCGCTTGCCGGTGCAGTAAAGACCACACCCGGGTTTTTCTTATCAGAGAAAAGCACCTGTCCTTTCTTGACAACATCACCCTCGCGAACACTCATCGACGGACGCATACCTACATAATCTTCGCCAAGCACCGCAACTTCAGTAATGGCAGGACCATTCTGGATTACCTGTGCCGGTTTCCCTGAAATTGGAAGATCCAAGCCTTTCTTAATTGTAATCATATTGTTAGCACTACTTTTTAGTTAGGTTTACATCACAATTGCCAATCTTACGTTCTGAAAACGCGGTATCGGCAACCTCTTTTTGAGCAATGAATGGGGAAAGGTCTAAACATGGGAATCCCACAACAGCTAAACACTTACCACTCAAACATAAAATTTAAAACTCAAATTCCGGAAAATATCAAAAAAGACAACAGGCTGCTTATCCAAATGCTTCGCCTTGCTTCCCGTCATTTTTGATGGTTAATTTTTTGATAATAAAAACGACTTATTGTAACCAATTAAGCCGCTAAAATTCCACTTTAACCACGACTTTTTTTGATCTGATCACACTTTTTATACCCGAATGTAGCAGGATTGTTACTATTTTACCTACAAAGAGTTAATCGCCATGCCCCATGCAGTTCGGGGAAGAAATAACCTGCCGCTGTTTTTTCGACCACTCTTGCGGGGTATACGCGTGAATAGCCAAGGCATGAATCCCGTTCTGTTGCGGATTGATAAGTTGATAAATTTTTTGATGACGCACCACGGCACGCAGCGTTTCGAAATCCGAAGCAGCAATAATCACTTTAAAATGCGAATTTGCCCCTTTGCCCGAACTGTGCATATGGCTTTCGTTTAGCACCTCAAGATAATCCGGTTGCAAGGCTTGTTGTAAAAGTGCGGCAATCTGTTGCTGATCCATAAAATTCCTAAGCTGAAATGTGAATAAAAGCATAATTTTTGCGGTCTAACGCTATACTTTATTACGTGAGTTTGCAACAATAATTCTCGCCTGATATTTTAAATTTGATATTTAAGGAGATAACATGAAAAAATCCTCGCTAAAAACCCTTTCCTCCGCATTGCTATTGGGAAGTGCGGTGTTACTGAGCGGTTGCCAAACCCAAAATAACACCCTGACCTTCACCCCGCCGGCGCCAAGCGCTCAATTTAACACCGCCAACCAACGGGTTGTTGCCAATGTGGTCACCCAAGACCAACGCGCCAGCTCAACCGTTGCCAGTTACACCTCCGGCGGCAACGTACAACACCTGATTGCCAGCCCGGAAGTAGCACAGCTGTTTCAACAAGTGGTGCAGCAAGGTCTGAATAGCAAAGGCTTCCGTATCGCCGGCGGATCTGCTTCAAACAGCAATGTGATTGTGCGTATTACCGATTTCGGCGCGCAAGTGAGCGAAGGCAATCTGAAATATAAAATTGACAGCAAAGTGAATATCGTGGTGGAAGTTCAAGGCGCGAAAGGCACATTCTCGAAAAGTTTCGGCGCGACCAACTCGCAAGAGGGCGTATTCGGCGTGAATAACGAAGGCATTCAGAAAATCATCAACCGCTCTTTCCAAGATGTCGTCACCAAGTTCTATAACGACAATGAAATCAGCAACGCGCTGTTGGGATTGAGCAATTAGCCATAACCGCATTATTTATGTTGCAGCCAAACCGCACTTTCAAAGTGCGGTTTTTTATGGCTGGCTCTCAGCGGCATTGAAATTCAGACAAGAAAAAACCCGCTGAGTAAACTCAACGGGTCGTAAATAATGGCTCCTCCTGCTGGACTTGAACCAGCGACATACGGATTAACAGTCCGCCGTTCTACCGACTGAACTAAGGAGGAAAAGTGGTGCCTCGAGGCGGAATCGAACCACCGACACGGGGATTTTCAATCCCCTGCTCTACCGACTGAGCTATCGAGGCAACTCATCAGTGGTGCGTATTAAACGTTTTTTTCGTTTTCAAGTCAACCTCTATTTTAAAAAAACTTTCATCGCCCCATTCGTTTGCATGCTTTGTGTGCAAAGTGTCTGTTTTTAATCCGTAAACTGATTATTAATTAGCACGCACGCGATATTTCTTTTGCGCCGAATCCACTTTCACCAGATAATTACGCGCCTGAGCAGACGGATGTCGGGTGGTCAAAGTGCGGTACACTTGCTCGGGAAGTAAGCGATTGATCTTTTCTATCGCCATGGTTTTGTCCTGATCAAACACGCGCAACACCGCCCCTGCACCGCTGTTATACGCGGAAATCATCGCATAGCGTTTAGAAGACGGATCGGTGATCCCGGCAAGGTAGTTATTTTGCAACAAAGACAAATAGGCGACACCGGCATCAATGTTTTTGTGCGGATCAAACAAATATTCTTTGCTCGGCTGTCCCGGCATTTTCTTCATAATCTGAAAAATATCACGTCCGGCAGTATGCGGCACCACCTGCATTAAACCGATTGCATTGGCATAACTGATCGCATACGGATTGAAGCTCGATTCGGTTTGCATAATCGCCAAAATCAGGCTTTCGTCAATATTATAATGACGCGCGGCGCGGCGCACGAACGGCACATATTTTTGCGCGCGTACGTTGATATGGTTGGCGATCATCGGAATGGTGACATATTCTACCAACTGCCCGTTACTCAAGCGCCGGGTTTGCAGGCTATTTTGCAATAAATGATTGGCAAAAGCATTGGCGCTGTCGAGATTGCTAATCGTCGCGCCACGGTGATCCACCACCTGTCCGGCTAAAAACGGACGTGAGCTGATTGGCGCATCACCGTCGGCAAACAGATCAATTCCGTTGGCGTCCGAACCCATCATCAAGGTATGCACAATGGATTTTTTCAGGCGATATGCGTCCATTCCCTGGGTTTCAATGGTGATCTTGCCTTCGTCAAAACTGATATGGCTGCGGGTGTTATATTGGTCGGTGTATTTGACATAATCCTTACGGCTCGCCACCAACAGTTCGTTCACTCCCCATTTGCGATCAATGTTATGCGAAAACTGCCCGGTCAGAATATCCAACCCCCGTAAATCTTTGGCAAAAGCGTCGTCATAATCAATTCCACTGCTTTTTTTGGAGGAAGAGCCACACGCCACTAAAAAAGGGATCAACAGCACCAGTAAATATTTTTTCATGGGTAAACCTTCAACTCGCCGCTTATTGACTTGGGGGAACATAGCCTTCGATATGAACGTCTTTGCCTTCAAACAGGAAATTGACCATTTCGCTTTCCAGTAGCTGACGATGTTCAACGTTCATCATATTCAGTTTTTTCTCATTGACTAACATGGTCTGTTTTTTCATCCATTCGCCCCATGCCTGCTTGCTGATCGAATCGAAGATCCGCTTGCCCAGTTCACCGGGATAAAGCTGAAAATCCAGCCCGTCGGCTTCCTGTTTCAAATATTCGCAATAAACTGTTCGTGCCATTTGCTAGTCCTTTTTACTTTTTTACATTAGATCATTAATTAGACAAATTATTTCTGCCTTGGTTGCATTGCCTGCAATTGTAATAATAAATTTTTCATTGGTGTCGCCAAACCGATTTTTGGCGGTGATTGAAAATTATACCAATAATTCTTTGTTTCGGGTATATCCGTGCGGTATTCCGGTTGGCTTTCCGCCACTTTTTCTGACAAAGGGTATGATCGGGGGCGGTCATTCATCCGAAGTGCGGTTTTCTCCGCATAAATCGGTACGATATCCAAGTGAAAATGGCTGAACGTGTGGCGAAAAGCGGTCCATTGTCGGTAATCCCGAATATCCTGTTGCTGTAAATAGGCAAGCAAATCCGCTTTCTGTTCAAACTGCGGGAAACAATACAGTCCGCCCCACAAGCCTTGCGGCGGGCGCTGCTGTAATAACACCTGATTGCCGTCCCGCAACAATAAGAAATACGCCTGTTTTTCCGGCAAGCTTTTTTTCGGCTTTTTGCCCGGATAAGCCTGCCAATTCTGTTGCCGATTGGCGACACAACTAACTTGCAGCGGGCACAGACCGCACTTGGGTTTCGAACGGGTACACACCATCGCGCCCAGATCCATCATCGCCTGATTAAAATCCGCCACTTGCTCGTTCGGGGTGACTTGCTCGCTATATTGCCACAGTCGGTCGCTGACTTTTTTCTCTCCCGCCCAGCCGTCTACGGCAAAATGGCGCGCCAATACGCGTTTCACATTGCCGTCCAGAATCGGATAAGGCGCATTCAGGCAAGAAGATAAAATCGCACCGGCGGTGCTACGCCCAACCCCGGGCAACTGCCACACTTGTTCAAAATCGGTTGGAAATTGTCCGTGATGTTGATCGCGGATCACCTGCGCCGCTTTATGCAAATTGCGCGCCCGCGCGTAATAACCCAAGCCCGTCCAGAGGTGTAGCACTTCATCAATCGCCGCATCTGCCAATGCCGTCACCGTCGGAAAAGTCGCCGTAAAGCGTTCGAAATAGGGGATCACGGTCGCCACTTGGGTTTGTTGCAACATCACTTCCGACAACCAAACTTGATATAGGGTTTTATTACGCTGCCACGGCAAATCTTTGCGTCCGTATTGCCGGTACCAGTCGAGTACCGCACGTGCGAAAGGGGCATGAATTGAAGATTGGGCTAACATAACGGCTCTATTGCGAATCAAAAAACCGCACTTTACCGCAACTGCACTCACAACGCCATGAAAATCACACTTCCGCAGCGTTGCATTTTCGTCAGAATGTGTTTTTTCAATTAATGTCAGATGTTACCATGCCCGATACTATCGATTACCACACACCTTATGCGCACGACTAACCGAATGGGCAACGTCAGCGCAATTCAGCCGTTCCAATCCTTTCAAAATTCCGCAATCCTGCATACGGTGCACTTCGCCGCATTGGCTGCGCAATTCGCCTAATTGCGCTTCCAACGCGCGTAACTCCGCAATCCGTGCTTTAACGTGCAGCAAATGCCGATCAATCAAATCATTAATCGAAGCGCAACTGGCATTGGAGTCGGCTTTGGCTTGTAGCAATTCACGAATTTCATCCTGTGTCATTTCTAAAGCGCGGCAACGGCGGATAAACACCAAGCGCTCCAAATGTCGCGTGCCGTATTCACGGTAGTTATTCAGGCGGTTGCGCGGTGCCGCCGGCATTAATCCCTCCCGTTCGTAATAACGAATGGTTTCCACCGCACAGCCGGTTTGTTTAGCCAAATCCCCGATTTTCATTTTTTCCCCCGCTTGACCCTGTAGCTGCTACAGGGTGTTTAATATCATACAACAACCGTACGATTGAAGGAAAAGATTATGTCAGGCTGCTGCTCTCAGCAACGTCATCAATCGGCACAACCGCACTTTGCCGAGTTGGCGCAAGCCAAAACGGTCGCAGGCGGGGTACAAACCACCATGCGGATCAAGCAAATGGACTGCCCGACCGAAGAAGGCATGATTCGCAAAAAATTAGGCGCAATGGCAGAAGTACACGCGTTGGAATTCAATCTAATCCAACGAATGTTGCGCGTCACCCACGGCGAACATGATTTGCCGAAGATATTAGCCGCAATCCGCGCCCTTGGTTTTGAGCCTGAATTGCCGGATAGCGACGGCAAACCAGCCCAAACCGTCGAACCGCAAAAACCGCTATTGCCACTGGCGATAGCTGGCGTATCGGCATTAGGTGCAGAAGCCGTAACTTGGTTTGGCTTGCCCACTTGGGCTAATGGGATTGGGGCAATCTTGGCGGTGACAGCGGTGTTGTTGTGCGGATTGGAAACTTACAAAAAAGGCTTGTGGTCGATTCGCTGCGGCAGTTTAAATATCAACGCCTTGATGAGCATTGCCGTAACCGGCGGCTTGCTGATTGGACAATGGGCGGAAGCGGCGATGGTGATGGTATTGTTTGCTTTGGCAGAAATGATCGAAGCCAAGTCCCTTGAGCGTGCCCGAAATGCAATTGGCGAATTAATGGCGCTCGCCCCCGAAACCGCCACCGTACAACAAGCTGACGGTTCGTGGCAAGAGATTACAGCGCAGAACGTGGCTGTGGGCAATATTGTACGGGTAAAACCGGGTGAACGAATCGCCCTCGACGGCACGATCACCTGGGGGCAAAGTGCGGTCAACCAAGCGCCGATTACCGGCGAAAGTCTGCCGCTGAATAAAACGGTGGGTGATCAGGTATTCGCCGGCACGATCAACCAAAGCGGTTCGTTTGAATACCGAGTCACCGCCGCCGCAAACAACTCGACCCTAGCCCGCATTATCCATGCGGTGGAAGAGGCGCAAAGTGTGAAAGCGCCGACACAACGCATTGTCGATCGCTTCGCGCAAATTTATACCCCTGCGGTGCTGGTGATTGCATTGTTGGTTGCCATCATTCCGCCGCTATTTATGGCTGGCGCTTGGTTTGAATGGATTTATAAGACATTGGTTTTATTGGTGATCGCCTGCCCTTGCGCCTTGGTCATTTCCACGCCGGTCACAGTGGTCAGCGGCTTGGCAGCGGCGGCGCGCAAAGGGATTTTGATTAAAGGCGGCGTTTATTTAGAACAAGGGCGGTTATTAAAAACCTTGGCGTTGGATAAAACCGGAACTTTAACCCACGGCAAACCGGTACAAACCGAAATGACCGCACTTGCCGCCATGCCATTGACGGAAGCACAACGCCTTGCCGCCAGCCTTGCCGCTCATTCCGATCACCCGGTTTCACAGGCGATTACAACTGCTGGCAATGAACAAAATCCAGCATTAGCCGATGTGGACAATTTCACCGCACTTTTGGGACGCGGCGTACAAGGGCAAATTAACGGCACGGACTATGTGCTGGGCAATATTCACTTAATCGAAGAACGCAAACAAGCCACGAACGAGCTACAAAGCCAAATCGAGCTATTGGAAAAACAGGGTAACAGCGTGGTGCTATTAGCGGATAACAAACAAGTGTTGGCGCTATTTGCCGTTGCTGATACCGTGAAAAAAAGCAGCTGCCAAGCCATTGCCGAACTACACAACTTAGGCGTAAAAACGCTAATGCTGACCGGTGACAATCAACACACCGCCAATACGATTGCGGCACAAGTCGGCATTGATCAAGCCCTTGGCAATCAATTGCCTGAAGATAAATTAAAGGTGATACAACGTGCGGTTGAACAACAAGCTAAACAGCAAAAAATCGGCATGGTCGGCGACGGCATTAATGACGCGCCCGCCCTTGCCCGTGCAGATATTGGTTTTGCCATGGGCGCAATGGGAACGGATACCGCACTTGAAACCGCTGATGTTGCCTTAATGGACGATGATTTGCGCAAAATCCCTGAATTTATCCGTTTATCAAAAAATACCCACACCATTCTGAAGCAAAACATCAGCTTCGCCCTTGCGGTTAAACTCCTCTTCTTTGTTTTAACGCTTGCCGGGCTAGGCACAATGTGGATGGCGGTGTTCGCTGATGTCGGCACCAGTTTACTGGTGGTGGGAAATGGCTTACGCTTAATGCGAACCTAATCGGCTAACCACACTTTAGTGATTAAAGATGAAAAAGTGCGGTAGAGAAACCTCTTTATTTATCCCTATATAAGGATAAACTTGACTTTATCCTTTTTAGCGGTTATTTTATTAAATATCTGCTAAAGAGGATAAATCATGGCAATTACCACCGCAAAAATGTTAGCGCATGCCTTAAAAGAATTTCGCTATCAGAATAAGTTGTCGCAATCGCAAGTCGCTTTGCTCGCCGGCGTGAAGCAAGCGACGGTTTCCGCTTTTGAAAACCAGCCTGAACGCAGCAAAGTCGATACCTTGTTTAATTTGCTGTCGGCGTTAGAACTAGAAATCACGCTATCGCCACGTAATAAAACCGCAACCCCGACAAGTGATCAAGTGCAAGAGCCGACCCCTGATTTTGATGACGAGGATTGGTGATGAACCGCTTGACGATTGCGATGAACGGTATTGAAGTCGGGCTGTGGACAAAAAGCCGCGACGGCGCAAGCCAATTTCAATACGAATCCACTTGGTTAAACCACGCTAAGGCGCGTCCGATTTCGTTGTCGCTGCCGTTATCGGAAAAAGTCTATAAAGGTAGCCCCGTCTATAATTTTTTCGATAATTTATTGCCTGATAATGAACAAATCCGTTCACGTATTCAACAGCGTTTCCAAGTTGCCACCAAACACCCGTTTGATTTACTCGGTGCCATTGGGCATGACTGTGTTGGCGCAATTCAGCTTTATCCGCAAGGAAAACGCCCTTATTCGGTCAGGAAAATCGACGCCGTGCCGTTAAGTGAAACGGATATTGCGGCATTATTAAAAAACTACCAATTTTCACCGTTGGGAATGGATAATGCACACCAAGATTTTCGGATTTCCCTTGCCGGTGCGCAGGAAAAAACCGCACTTTTATATCATCACAACCAATGGTGCAAGCCGCTCAACACCACGCCGACCAGCCATATTATGAAATTGCCGATCGGTATTGTCGGGCAAGGACAGCTTGATTTATCCGACAGTTGCGAAAATGAATGGCTTTGTTTGCAACTGTTGACAGCCTTTGGCTTGCCCGTCGCCAATGCGGAAATTTTGTATTTTGACGATTGCAAAGTGTTGTCGGTTGAACGTTTTGATCGCCGCTGGGCGGCTTCAGGACGTTGGTTAGTGCGCTTGCCGCAGGAAGATATGTGTCAAGCCTTGGCAATTGCCCCTGCGTTAAAATACGAAGCGGACGGCGGACCGAGTATCTTATCCATTCTCGAATTGTTAAAAGGCTCGGCAGACAGTCTTGAAGATCGTCTGCGCTTTTTTAAAGCACAGATTATCTTTTGGTTGATGGCGGCGATTGACGGACATGCGAAAAACTACAGTCTGTTTTTGGAAAAAGATAACCGCTACCGTCTAACGCCGTTTTATGATGTCATCTCTGCGTTTCCACTGTTAAAACCGCAAGGCTTACAACGGCAAAAAATCAAAATGGCAATGGCATGGCACGGAAAAAACAAACACTATTTATGGGATAAAATCCAAATCCGCCATTTTCTCGAAACCGGCAGACTGGCAGGTTTGCGCCCGCTACTCGTCGAAGAAATATTGCACGAAGTTGCTACAAACTATCAAAGTGCGGTTGAACAATGTCAGCAACGGCTGCCGAAAAACTTTCCGCTAGAGATTGGCGAACCGATTTTAGAGGGCGTTTGGCAGCAAGGAAAGCGATTGAAAGGATAGAAAAAACCGCACGTTGAAGTGCGGTTCGGTAACATATTGATTGCTTGAGACTATTGTGGCGTTCCTTCTGCGCCGAAAACACCTCGCCACTCAGCCCCATTATCATTGGAGCTTCCTTTTCCAACAATAAATTTACCCTTATCTAAGAAATCACCTTTTAACTCACCGTCTTTAGTAATTAGATCATATTGATTTTGCTTTTTATTTACAGTCGCTTGCAATGTAAAATCAGGTTCAGTAACATCCGATCCAGCCAAGTCTAAAAATAGCTGACCACCGCCAGTATCATTACTTTGAATTGTACCACTCATGCCTTTTGTGGTTGCATTATAAGTTAAACTCAAATTTGCTTCAGCACTAGCAAAATCATTAGTGTTCGTCGAATAAAGGAACTTGCCTTCATAATTCATACTGACCGATGGAGCAACTGTATCTTTTTTATCACTATTATAGCCATAAAACATATCAAATTCACGAGCACGCTGAGTAGCGTCCCTCCATACATCCCCTGCAGCGACCTCATTATCTGTTGCAATATAACCATAATAACCAACATCTGCTAAAGAAAGTACTTTTGTATTATTATCACCATCTACAATAGTAATAGTTGATGGTGTTTCTGAGGTTTTGACCGTTTCAAATTTATTATTATCTAATTTAACTTCATAATATCCTTTTCTTTCACCTTCCCATGCTGAAAAGCCATAACCATACTTAATCATGACTAATTGCCCATCATAAGTAGGTATCACTTGTGGTTGTGGTTGTGGTTGTGGTTGTGGTTGTACAGGATCTACCGCCGGAGGAACTTGATCCTCTGGTTTATCTTTTGGCTCTTCTTCTTTATCTTCAGATACGCCAGTATTAACCTGATTTGTACTTGTATTTTCTGACGCAGTGTTTTCAGATTGCTGCTTATTTGATGCTTGGCTACGAATCTCTTTCTCTTTTAAAGCCGCCAGTTCAGTTTGCTCAGATGAACTTGCAGAGCCTGAATTTGAACCTGAATTTTCAACCAAATTGGAAGCAATTGGAGTCGTATCAGCCGCAGACGATCCACCGCCGCCGCCACAAGCAACTAAAAAAGCGGATAGGAAAAGGGTAATTGCTGTTTTATTATAAATACTTTTCATCATGTTATTTCTCTTATCATCATGTTAATGAAATATTCCGCAGGTTAAGCCTCAAATCAAAAATAAATACATCCTATTCTTATTTGCTTAACTGAGGTGGTGCGCATTCTAACAAGGATTACGTCAAGCTTTGTCTATTTAACGTAAGAAATCAGGCTCTGATCACCCTTGATTGCCAAAGAAATAGCGAAAACAGTTGTAATCCCCACAGATATTTGCATAATGCGCCTATCAAATAGAAAGGGATCTTATTTCGTTATCATGTCAAAAGTTACACAACCGCAAACCACCTTTGCCGATCAGAAGCGCAAAACGGTCGAAACCGCGGAATTTACCGCCGACGGGCGTTATATGCGCAAAGTGCGTAGCTTTGTGCTGCGCACCGGGCGTTTGAGCGATTATCAGAAAAATGCGATGAACAACCATTGGGCGGATTTCGGCTTGGAATATCAAGCCACGCCGTTCGATTTCAGCGCGATTTACGGCAATGATAATCCGGTGGTGTTGGAAATCGGCTTCGGCATGGGAACGTCGTTGGTGGAAATGGCGAAAAATAATCCGGATCGCAATTATCTCGGAATTGAAGTGCATACTCCGGGCGTCGGTGCCTGCGTGGCATTGGCGGTGCAGGAAAAGGTGACGAATTTGCGCGTAATTTGCCACGACGCGATGGAAATTTTGCGCGACAGTATTGCCGATCACAGCTTAGGCGGATTACAATTGTTTTTCCCTGATCCGTGGCAAAAAAGCAAACACCATAAACGTCGGATCGTGCAGCCGGAATTTATCCGCTTGATACAACAAAAGCTGAAGTGCGGTGGCTTTATTCACATGGCGACCGATTGGCAGAATTATGCCGAGCATATGCTGGAAACCCTGCAACACAGCGATGAATTGCATAACCAATCGGCAACGAACGATTATATCCCGCGTCCGGATTTCCGCCCGTTGACCAAGTTCGAACAGCGCGGACAAAAACTGGGACACGGGGTTTGGGATCTGTATTTTATTTATCGTTAAATAAACTTTATTCATTATCAACTAAAAAAGGAAAATAGTATGGCTATTCAGCGTAACCGCAGACAGCGCAAAAAAATGCACCTTGCCGAATTCCAAGAGTTAGGCTTTGTTGTCCGCTGGCAATTCGCCGACAACACTTCGGTTGAAGAAATCGACGCCACTTTGGATCGTTTTATCGACGAAGTGATCAAGCCACACGGCTTAGCCTACGAAGGCAGCGGCTACCTACATTGGGAAGGGTTGGTTTGTTTGGAAAAAGTCGGCAACTGCGACGATTCACACCGCACGTTGGTACAAAACTGGCTCAGCGCAAACAACCTGCAACAAATCGAAACCAGCGAACTGTTCGATATCTGGTGGGATTATCCGATTCAGTAATTGCGCCTTGAATTATTGAAATTTGATCTTATCTATTAAAGTGCGGTTTTCAGACCGCACTTTTGCTATTTTTTGAAGGATAATCATGAACACATTACAATTTTTAGTGCAGACCGTGGCGGGGCTATATACCTTTATTCTGATATTGCGCGCGTGGTTCCAATATTGTCAGGTGGATTTTTACAATCCGCTGTCGCAAGTCGTGGTGAAACTGACGCAGCCGGTGTTGGCGCCGTTACGCAAATTGATCCCAACGCGCAAGAATATTGATTTTGCTGCGTTAGCATTCGCTTTTGTGCTGAATATGCTGAAATATCCGCTATTAACCGGCGGTTTTGACGGCGCCAGTTTGCCGCAGTTCGCACTGATCGGTGTATTGGCGATGATTAAGGCGTTTGGCGAGATTATCTTTTGGGCGATTTTGATCCGTGCGGTAATGAGCTGGTTTTCGCAAGGCAATCACCCGCTGGAATACCAACTGTACCGTATCACTGAGCCGCTGCTAGCCCCGATTCGCCGCATTCTGCCGAATACCGGCATGATCGATTTCTCGGTGATGGCGTTGGCGTTTATCCTGATTTTCGGCAACAAGTTGCTGATGGATCTCTTCGGCGCCTTGTGGCTGCTTGCATAACCGATGGCGGCGGTTGAAACACACCCAAACGGATTGCGGCTGAAAATTTTGCTGCAACCCAAAGCGAGCAGAGATCAGCTGGTCGGGCTACACGACGACGAGCTGAAAATCACCATCACCGCCCCGCCGATTGACGGACAAGCCAACGCGCACCTGTTAAAATTCCTCAGCAAACAATTCAAAGTCGCCAAAAGTAGCATTGTGTTGGAAAAAGGCGAATTAAATCGGCATAAACAAGTTTTTATTCCTGAACCGAAAATCATTCCTGATGTGGTACAAGCCTTGCTTAATGCGTAAAACCGCACTTTATTCTTTGCTTTCTTATTTCCCATACAAATCACCCCTTAATTTTTGAGAAGCATTTTTATTTGACACAGATCAAATTTTCAAGATATAGTGCTTTCAAATAATAAAACATCTATATATAGTGTTTTAGCTTTTTGATTTAATCAATATAAGGGGCTTTTATGTCAGGGTTACAGGTCATCAAACGCGACGGTGCCAGCACGCCGTTTGTGGCGGAGCGGATTTTACAGGCGATTCGTAAGGCGGCGGTTGCTTGCGGTATCAACAACGAGGCGTTTTGTTCGCATATCAGCAATGAAGTTTGCCAGCAGATTTTCAGCCATTATCAAAAGCAGATTGATATTGCGCATATTCAAGCGATTGTCGAAGAAAAACTAATGCGCAGCCAATATCCTCAAATTGCGCGTGCCTATATCGAATACCGCCACGACCGCGATTTGGCGCGCGAGAAACGTAGCCAATTGACGCAAGAGATCGAGGGGTTGATTGAGCAAAGCAATCTGGAAATCCTGAATGAAAACGCCAATAAAGACGCCAAAGTGATCCCGACCCAGCGCGATCTACTGGCGGGTATCGTGGCAAAACATTACGCCAAACGCTATCTCTTGCCCGCCGATGTGGTGGCGGCACACGAAAAAGGCGAAATTCATTATCACGATTTGGATTACGCGCCGTTCTTCCCGATGTTCAACTGCATGTTGGTTGATCTGCAAGGCATGCTCGAGCAGGGCTTTAAAATGGGTAATGCCGAGATTGAAACCCCGAAATCGATCACCACCGCCACCGCCGTCACCGCACAGATTATCGCGCAGGTGGCAAGCCATATTTACGGCGGCACAACCATCAATCGGATTGATGAAGTGCTTGCGCCTTATGTGCAGAAAAGTTATGAAAAACATTTGGTGGTGGCGGCAGAATGGCAAATTGCCGATGCGGAAGGCTACGCCAAAGCACGCTTGCAAAAAGAGTGTTTTGACGCCTTTCAATCGTTGGAATACGAAGTCAACACCCTGCACACCGCCAACGGGCAAACCCCGTTTGTGACCTTCGGTTTCGGCTTGGGCACAAGTTGGCAATCACGTCTGATTCAGCAGGCGATTTTGCAAAACCGAATTCGCGGTTTAGGCAAAAATCATAAAACCGCCATTTTCCCGAAACTGGTGTTTACCTTAAAACAAGGGCTAAATTTACATCCGACGGATCCGAATTACGACATTAAACAACTGGCACTGGAATGCGCCACGCAACGCATGTACCCCGATATTTTGAATTACGATCAAGTGGTGCAAGTCACCGGTTCGTTCAAAGCGCCGATGGGCTGCCGCAGCTTTTTAGGCAAATATGAACAGGATCAACAGGAAATCCACGAGGGGCGCAATAATCTCGGCGTCGTCAGTTTGAACCTGCCGCGTATTGCGCTGGAAGCGCAAGGTGACGAAGTGCGGTTTTATCAATTGTTGGATCAGCGCCTCGCCATTGCTAAAAAAGCGCTGATGACGCGGATTGCGCGCTTGCAACAAACCAAAGCGCGGGTTGCGCCGATTTTATATATGGAGGGCGCGTGCGGCGTGCGTTTAAACGCCGATGATTGTGTCGCCGATATTTTCAAAAACGGCAGAGCCTCGATTTCGCTCGGGTATATCGGCATTCACGAAACCATCAATGCGCTGTTCGGCAGCCATATTTATGATCAACAAAGTCTGTGGCAAAAAGGGTTGGCGATCGTGCAACACCTGCGAAGTGCGGTCGAAACGTGGAAACAAGAAACCGGCTATGCCTTTAGCCTGTATTCCACCCCAAGTGAAAATCTGTGCGACCGTTTCTGCCGCCTCGACAGCAAAACCTTTGGCATTATCGAGGGCGTAACCGACAAAGGTTATTACACTAACAGTTTCCATTTGGACGTGGAGAAGAAAGTCAATCCGTACGATAAACTGGATTTTGAAATGGCATATCCGCCAATCGCCAACGGCGGTTTTATCTGCTACGGCGAATACCCGAATCTGCAACACAACCTGAAAGCGTTGGAGGACGTGTGGGATTACAGCTATTCGCGCGTGCCGTATTACGGCACCAATACGCCGATTGACGAGTGCTACGGCTGCGGTTACAAAGGCGAATTCGACTGCACCAGCAAAGGCTTCACCTGCCCGTCCTGCGGCAATCACGACAGTAACACGGTGTCGGTGACCCGTCGGGTGTGCGGCTATCTCGGCAGTCCCGACGCGCGTCCGTTCAACAGCGGCAAGCAGGAAGAGGTGAAACGGCGGGTGAAACACCTATAAAAGTACGGTCTGAACATGAATTATCTGCAATATTATCCGGTTGATGTGGTCAACGGCGAAGGCACGCGCTGCACCCTGTTTGTCGCAGGGTGCGAACACCAATGCAAGGGCTGTTACAACCAAAAAAGCTGGTCGTTCTGTGCCGGAGTGCCGTTCGATCAAGCGATGGAAGATCAGATTATTGCCGATTTACAAGACACACGGATCAAGCGGCAAGGCTTGAGCCTGAGCGGCGGCGATCCGTTGCACCCGAGAAACCTGACCGCACTTTTGCCGTTGGTGCAACGGATTAAACGCGAGTGTTTGGGCAAGGATATTTGGTTGTGGACGGGTTATCGTTTGCAAGAACTCAGCCCCGAGCAAAAGGCGTTGGTGGGTTATGTGGATGTGTTGATCGACGGCAAATTCGAGCAGAGCCTCGCCGATCCGAAACTGCTGTGGCGCGGTTCGAGTAATCAGGTGATTTATCGGTTGCATATCTAAAAAATAGCAATCTTGATAAGGCGTCACGGGCAAAAAATGACGTTTTATACCTTACTGTCCAAACACGTTGACACATTGTCTAAGAATTTTTTTGCCGTTATTTTAGGTAATAGGCTATTCGCTTCCGTGAAAAATGGCAGATTGCCCCATATTGTCATGTCACCGATCATAAAAAAGCGGTGCTTAGCACGGGTTAAAGCCACATTTAATAAATTAGGTTTGCTTGCCGCCCAACCCGCCGCACAAAGATTGAGCTCATCACAGCCAAGCACCAGCCATACAATACTTTCTTCTTTGCCTTGAAAAGTATGCACAGTTCCTATACGGCTACCGCACCATTTTTTCAAGGTCGATT
The DNA here is from genome assembly GCF_053570765.1 of Testudinibacter sp. P17/SS/0325. Next base: position 454,486 of record NZ_CM131635.1, read on the forward strand.
TCAACGGCGCTTCCCTTATTAACGAATGGCAATGGCTCCATTCGTCATGATTTACCATTTTCTTAACCAATTCCGCTTGAATCTGTTTGAAAGGAGAAATAATGTAAATTGGCGGCAGCTCATTCAATTTATTATATAAAATTACAACGGCTTCAAATACCAGTTCAATCTGCTCTTTAACCGATTGCTTATTATTAGCCGCACCGCCAATATCAACCCAGGCGCTGTTTCCTAAATCCAAACTTCCTTTCGGCGGCAACCGTTTCAGTCGATCTATCGGTTCGAAAAAGACCATTTTGCCTTGATAAGCAATCTGATTGGCGATCGAAAACATCGGATCGACACAGCGGCGATGAACTCTTAGCGGACAGCCAAGCCAATCATCATCAAGACTGACTCCATATTGATTCGCCATATCAGCCAAGTACTGCACTGATATTTTATGCGGAGCCACCTGCCTGGTGATATCTTGGTTGGAAATTTGAGCTATCGCTTCGATTAATTTAGTCGGAACGGTAAATACAGGTTCAATTTGCAACGGATCACCGACTACAACGGCTCTTTGACTACGCCATAGTGCGCCGACAGCAGCCTGCGGTATTGCTTGCCCGGCTTCGTCAATAAACAGCCAGCCGAGACTTTTTGCCCCCAGCCCTCTGAATTGAGTAAAAAATGAGGCAAAAGTACTGGAAATAACAGGGATTATCATAAATAAACTTTGCCAAATCGGCAGGATATTTTCCGTTTTCAATATATGTTTACCGGATAAAAAATCTTGTATTGCCAGAAGATTTCCTGCAAAACCATTCCCTTGTTGTGTGACCTCTGCTAACCAAGCTTCATGTAATTGTAAGGCGGCTTTAAAAAGTTGCGAGCGTTTGATATTTACTCTTTTATCAAACCATACTCCCTGAATCTGCCATTTATCTTGCTCTAACGCGCAGCTGTCAAACGGCGCTTCGGCCTCCGGAAAAGTATGCCGATACTGTTCCAATTCCTGCATTTTGACCTGCCATAATTTCCGTCTTTCTACTAACTGCCGCCGTAGCGTTTGATAATGAAGCAAGGCTGAATGCTGACTCTTTTTTAAACTAAGCCATTCTTTTTCTAACTGGATCTCCTGCTCGTTGCATATCTGCAACTTTTCTTTCTTCTCGTTCAACACCGCGATGTAGTGAATGCAATCATTAGATTTAAAAATCTTTTTCAACCACCACCAATTAGGTCGGATTTGCTCAATTGCGTTTTTCTCTTTTATCAACAAACGTAATTCAGCGCTAATGATTTCCCTGCGCTGTTCCACTTGCAACAGGTTATTTTCTACCTCACTTAACTGTTTTTTGGCGCTCTTCTCTTGTTGCAAAATTTGCCGAATAAAATCAACTTCAGTTTGACCATCTAACTCAATACGCAGTTGGGCATAGTGATCGAGTTGTTGAATTAATGTACTCACTTCAGCTTCTATCGCTAAAAAATCGCTTCTTGCTTGAGCAAAAGATATTCCTTTTTTCTTAGCATAATCTCGACGCCAATGCCATATCGATTGATGTTTATTGCAATCATACCCTTTAGCGGTTGAATCAAGGCTACCTTCGCCATCAAAAAAGAATTTATTCACAAAATTCTGCCGGTTGGTTTTATTTCCGAGCGAACATGCAATCAATCCCCAAGGCAACTCTTCATCCGAAAGCTGATTATAACCACCCTTATTGTTTTTAGCCGCAATATTATGGGCAACTGTTTGCAAATAGGTTAGCGGTGCTTCGTTGGATTGAGCATGTTCAGATAAATTATTGCTATCCTCACTAATTTTCCACATCCCCAGCGATTTTGCTTTGGGTAAGTCTTTAGAAATATTTTCGACAGCCGTATTATTTGACGAGGCAACAACCATTTCAAAGCCGGTCAGTGACTCTTTTAATAATGAAATCGTCACACATTTGCCACCGTGAAAATCGACTTGCCGCTTTCCGGAAAAAGTATCGACAACACGATTAAACTGCGCTAATTCATGGGCCCGACGGACAATATTCTCTGCCATAATATCGCGCAACAGTGTCGTTTTACCGGTTCCGGGCGGCCCATTGACTGAAAATATTCCGCTTTGCTTCAGTTGCGTAAAAATACTGTTAATCGCAAATTGCTGCATTAAACTCATTCTATGCGTCGGGCAATCCGGCCAATGTCCGGCATTGAGATAACGCGGACGTAATCTCTCCGCAATTTGCTTTTGTCCTTCAAGCTGATACAAATCAATCCGCTGCGCTTTACTCAATGGCGTCAGATACTCCTCTAACACAGAACAACTTTCGCCATTTTTCAATGCCATAATAACGCTCTTAAGCTCTTTAATATAAAAACTATTAAAAATATTAATTAAATTTTCTTGGGTATCAAGGTCTTCTTCTTGCTGTTCTCTATTATTATTGCTATCACTAAGAGCGGTGGCGGTGGCAGAATCCGATTTTTTAATCGGCGTCATCAAGGCTCGAATAACGATCGTCATTGAATCTTGGTTGCTCAAGTGAGGTTGATAATCCGCCCATTGATAAAAAAGTGTTTGTAAAGATAATAAATCCAGACCGGATAAGCCTTTTTGTTGATTTTCCTCTGTCGCACGCTGTAAATAGTCGTACTGAAAATTAACCAGCTTTAATTTAAGTTGATCCAAATCATAATCAAATTGCTCAGATGATAATCCGCTTAGCCCGCCTTTCTGAATTTGCCCCAGTGCCCAAGGAGCTGCCGAAACAGCAATATCATCCAGAAGCAATTCACCTTCTTGATTCAACTTCAATTTTGCAAAACACGTTTTTCCCTCAAGATCCAGCCGTTCCTCTTCAAAAAGCTCGTTTTCTAACCCCAGCTCTTCAGAGACCACTTTTTGCGTTATTTTTGACAGCTCGTATTTATCAAAAATCCCAAAATAGATTTCGTATCCAGTAATTTTATAACCGTCTTGCGCGGTATTAGCTTGCCACAATCGAATTTCTGACGACTGTAAATCGGCTTGCGAAAAACAATGTATCGTCCTTTCGGCGTCACTGGCTTCCAGCACCGTCCTTTGTAAATCGAAAGGAATAAAAAATTCGATCTTATACCAAAATTTAAGAATTTCTATGCAACGGGAACGTCGTATTTTTTTATCTACCGAATCATATTCCATCTTCAACTCCTAAAGCGTCTAATCCTTTAGCAAACGCCGCCACCTTCGCCCAATCGGTATATTCCACCTCTTTGCTGGTGTCGGTTTCGCCGCCGGTGATTTTCATAATCAAACGGATCATAAAACGGTCAAAAAAACGGTATTGCGGATAACGCAACGCACCGGCGAAAACCGCACTTTGGCTCGGTTGCCAGTCGATCCGTTGCAATAATTTACGGGTGTAGGCGTTGGTCTCAGGGGTATTTTTATCCGCTTTGCGCGCGGTTAAATTCACGCTGTAAAAGGCGGTTTTTTTCGCATTTAATAACGCCGCATGGCGGGCGATATACGGCTCTAACGCCTTGTTAAAATGCCCGTAACGAATCGACGCGCCGATGATAATCCGATCGTACTGCGCCAAATCCCGCTGCTCGGCTGCGGCGAGTGCCACTAAATCCACCACCGCACTTTGATTCCGATTCCGATTCTGGTTTTTGATTTCGGCGGCAATCGCTTGCGCAATTTTATGGGTTTGCCCATCGACACTCGAATAAATAATTAAGGTTTTCATTTTAGGCTCTCGATTAACTTTTCCAAAACACCGGGGTAAACAACACCAATAAGGTAAACACTTCCAACCGCCCGCAGATCATGGCGAAGGTTAAAATCCATTTTGCGCTGTCGGGGATTGCAACGAAGTTGCTGCTGATACTGCCCAAGCCCGGACCGAGATTGTTTAAGCAAGCCACCACCGCATTAAAGGCATCAAAACTGTCGACACCGCAGGCGATAACCGCCAATAAGCAGATCACAAAAATCAGCAGATAGGCGGAAAAAAACGCCCAAATGCCTTGAATCACCCGTTCGGACAGCACGCGGTTACCCAATTTAATCGGCTGCACAATATTCGGGTGTACTAAACGGTTCATCTCGCGTTTGCCTTGCACCAACAGTAACAGTACCCGAATCACTTTCAAACCGCCGCCGGTCGAACCGGCGCAACCGCCGATAAACGAGGTCATCAACAGCAACATCGGTAAAAACGAAGGCCAACTGTCGAACGAGGAGGTGGTGAACCCGGCGGTGGTGGAAATCGACAACGACTGAAAAATGGCGTGTTCCAACGCTTCGCCGTAACCGGAAAAATGGTTATAACCGATTAAAGCGACGGTGCAAATCGTCACCAACGCCAGTTGGATAAACAGAAAGGCTTTAAATTCGGGATCGGTGAAATAGAGTTTGAAAATATTGCTTTTGCCCAACTCAAAATAAGCGGAAAAATGCAGCGCAAAGTTACAGCCGGAAATAAATAAAAATAGCGCGGCAATCAAGTTAATCGCCGTGCTGTTAAAGTAGCCCATGCTGGCATCGTGGGTCGAGAAACCGCCGATCGAAATCGTCGAAAAACTGTGGCTGATGGCGTCGAACACGTCCATACCCGCCAACCAATAAGCCAGTGCGCATAACAAAGTCAAGGTAGAATAAATCACCCATAACGCCTTGGCAGTTTCGGCGATACGCGGGCGCATTTTTTGCTCTTTCAGCGGCCCCGGCATTTCGGCACGGTAAAGCTGCATGCCGCCGATACCCAACAACGGAATAATCGCAATTGCCAACACGATGATCCCCATGCCGCCGAGCCATTGCAGCATTTGGCGGTAAAATAAAATCGCCTTCGGCAAGCTGTCCAAGCCGACAATCACCGTTGCGCCGGTGGTGGTTAAGCCGGAAAAGGATTCGAAAAACGCATTGGCAACATTCAGTTGCGGGTGTTCAAATAACATGAACGGTAACGAACCGACACTGCCCAGCACCACCCAAAACAGCACCACAATTAAAAATCCCTCACGCGAACGCAATTCGTGTTTATGGTTATGTGTCGCCCACCACAGCAATGCGCCCACGGCTAACGTGATAAAAAAGGTTTCGACAAAGGCACGGCCGCCGCCGTCGCTGTAAAGCAAAGCAATCAAGGCAGGGACAAGCATAGTGAGCGAGAAACACATCACCAAAATGCCGACGATACGAATAATAGACTGGATATGCACGGGGTTGTCGTTCCTTTAAGTTAAAGCCAGCAGGCGCAAACTGCCACCGCTGCGATCATTCAACGCACGGCTGAATTCGGCAAACTGTTCTGCGCTAATGCCAAGCTGTAATTCAATCCGCTGGGCGAACTGTTGTTCGATAATTTCGACTTGGTGCAGCTTCAGCAATTGCTGCACCAAATTGATTTGCCCGTAATCGCAACTGAGCGCAAAGACTTGGCGTTCGATTTTTTCTATCGTGTTCAGCAATTTCAACGCCTGCTGCACGCCGTTGCCGTAAGCCCGCACCAGCCCGCCGGTGCCAAGTTGAATGCCGCCGTAATAACGCACCACCACCGCACTGATTTCGCCAATACCGCTGCCGAGCAAGATATTCAACATCGGCTTGCCTGCCGTGCCGGACGGTTCGCCGTCGTCGGAAAAACCCAATTGCTGCGAATCGTTCGGTCGCCCGGCAACCGTCGCCCAACAATGATGGCGTGCGTTCGGGTGTTGCTGTTTCAGTTGTTGCCAAAACGCTTTCGCCTGTTCCAATCCCTCTGTCGCTTGCAGATAGGTGATGAAACGGCTTTTTTTAATTTCTTCGCTAAATTCGACGCCCGCCGCCGGAATCAGGTAACGCATAATCGGCTATCTGTTGCCAAGTGCGGTCAGCGCGTTTTGCGTCAGGTTGTTCGCGCCATTGGCGGTGATCACAATATTATCTTCGGTACGCACGCCGCCGTAGGCAAGCAACTGTTCGATCTTCTGCCAGTTAAATTTGCCCGCCAACGCATGATGACGCCATTGTTCAAGCAACAGCGGAATAAAATACAATCCCGGCTCGACCGTCAACACCATGTTCGGCTCTAAGGTGCGGGTGCAGCGCAAACTCGGATAAACCTCGGGCGGCGCTTTATGCGTGCCGCGCCGATTTTGTTGAAAACCGGCGACATCATGCACCTGCAAACCGAGAAAATGCCCCAAGCCGTGCGGGAAGAAAGTGCGGTTAATCCCCGCTTCAAAAATCTGTTCCGCCGGCAGTTTCACCAAGTCAAATTCCCACAAGGTTTCGGCAATCCGTTGCTGCATTATGGTGTGGTAGCTAAGATAATTATAACCAACCTGCATTTGTGCGATAATCGCCAGTTTGTGCTGCTCCAACGTGCGCACCAAATCGGCAAATTCATCATTCGGATTGAAACTGTAACTGCGGGTAATATCCGAGGCATAACCGAGATAGCTCGCGCCGGCGTCAAGCAAAAAACTACGTTGCGTTTGCGGCTTGGTTTGTTGTAATCGGGTGTAGTGCAGCACCGCACTGTGGTGGTTTATCGCCACGATGTTGGCATACGGCACATTCGAGTCCGACTGTCCGCTGGCGCGCAGATATTCTAGGTTAATCTCAAATTCCGATTGACCGTCGAAGAAAGCCGCTTGTGCTGCCTGATGTCCTTTTAAGGCGGCAAATTGCGCCCGTTGCAAGCAATCCAGCTCATACTCGCTTTTGATACTGCGTTGATAATGCAAGTAATTCAGGGCTTTTTGCAGATTAATTTGACTAAAACCGAACGCTTGCGCCAATGCCTCTTCCTCGCCCAGATATAAAGTGCGGTCAAGGTGGCTAAAATAGGTTTTGATCTCGTCGGCGTGTTTCAGAATCGTCCAGTCAAATTCGTCCGTCCAAAATGCCTGCGGTGCAGCTTCGTGCAGATACCAATAATCATCGGGTTGGTAAAAATACAAGTGCGGTTTGTTCACGCCGTCGAGATATAACCAGCTACCGACCGCACTGGTGTGCGGCACAAAATAATTAAACAATGGATTGATTTTAAACGGTTTGGTTTGATCGTCGAGAAAATGGTAACGTTCTTCACCGGCGTGAATCCAAATCCCGTCCAAGCGGTTGCCGTGTAAAATCTCCCGCACCAGCGTTTGCAAGCCGTGCAAGTGCCGTTGAAAAAGCGCCTGTTGCGAATTCGACATCAAAAACTCCTAAAATTGCGTTATCTGCGGTATTATATCGCCTAAATCCAACAAATAAGCAAGAATTTATGAACCAAGTGGAAATTAATGAGATTGCAATTGATGAAACCCTCGATACCGTCGGATTGCGCTGCCCGGAACCGGTGATGTTGCTGCGCAAAAGCATTCGCCATCGCCAAGACGGCGAGGTGGTGCTGCTGTTGGCGGACGACCCCGCCACCACCCGCGATATTCCCAGCTTTTGCCAGTTTATGGATCACACCCTGCTGCACAGCGAAACCGCACAAACCCCTTATCGTTATTGGGTGCGCAAGGGGCGGGGTTAAGAGAAATTAAAGGTTAAATTTACACCGCAAGCCTGTGCATAACGCTGTAAACTATTCACGCTGGCACGGCTGGCATTGCGCTCCAATTTGCTGACTGCCGGCTGCGAAATGCCCATGCGTTCAGCCACTTGTCGGCTATTTAACCCTGCCTTAGCCCGCATTTGTTGCAATAACGCTTGTAACTCATCAGCACGTTTTTCGGTTTGATAAATGGTATTGACCTCCGGATCAGCGAGTAAATTCGCTTTTAATTCTTGGTATGCAATCGGTTTAATTTTCATGGCTCAGTTCTCCTAAACGTTTTAATGCAAGCTCAATCATAACCGGCTCAAGTGCGGTTATTTCCGCTACCGCCTCCGAGTGAAACTGTAGTTCAAACATATCAATATCCTGTCTTTTTTTGACAAGTATAACTTAAAAGTTAATTCAATCCAAAGATTATACGCTGGTTTTAACGATCACACTCACACTTCGCTATTTTATTATTGTACAAAAATTGCCTTTAACTTGATTTTTCTCTAATATTTTTCGATATTCCGCTGTTAAATATCCTTAGGTAAACCATGCCACAACCGCACTTTGCTTTCCGTTTATTGAATAACGCCGCGTTTCGTTGGGCGTTGTTGCTATTGTTGGTGCAGCAAATGATTGTTGCGTCATCGACCTATTGGATTGCGAAAGTGGCGGAGAACATCAGCGTTGGCGGGGCGTTCGGCGTTTACTTTGTACTGTTTATTCTGTCGCTGACGATCGTCTATCTACCGGCGAGTTTCGCCGCAATGCTGTTGGAAAAAGCCAAATTCACTGCGCTCAATCGCTACACCGCACTTTTTCAAAAAAACTTCAACAATCAAGCCGGTTTGCGCAATGATCGCACGCTGAAAGATCAACGGTTGCCGTTTATCGCCTCTGAGGGATTTTTGACGATCGATGAAAGCTACCGTTTTCTGTTTGACGGCGTGTCGCTGTTGCTGAATGTCAGTTTTAATATTGCGGTGTTGGCGTGGATTTTAGCCCCGTCGATAATGCTCTCCTATCTGCTCGGCGTGCTGTTAGCGGCGTTGGCGGTATTTGCTTTTAAACAACGGATTTATCAGCGCGGGCAAGCGGCGCAGCAAGGGCGCACGAAATTGCAGCGCACGCTGTCGCTGGCGTGGGATAACGTGCTGCTCGGCAACCGTTACAATCAACACTATTTCAATCAGGCGTTGCAACAAAATCAAAACGAAGCACTGAAAACCGCAGTCAGCAATCGTGGCTGGAATCATCTTGCCTCGTCGTTGGGTATGTTGCTGATGATGAGCCCGGTGCTGGCGTGGACGGCGATTCTGTTTTATCAACACCAAAACGACACCGCACTTTTGGCGGTGCTGGTGGCGACCTTGCCGCGGCAGGTGCTGATTTTACAATATACCGATATCTTGATTTCGGTGGCAACCGGTTGGTCGGGCATGAAAGCGAAACTGCAAGGCTTGCAAAGTGCGGTTGCCGTGCCGCAAAACAGCCTCAACGGGCGCATTCAATGGGATAAATTGCAGGCGCAAGCGCAAAATTGCGACGGCGAATTTAGCCTTGCGACTTTGCCGAACCATGCCCTCAAGTGCGGTCGGATTACCTTGCGCGGCGCAAACGGCTGCGGTAAATCCAGCTATCTCTGTTGGCTAAAACAGCAACTGGGCGAGCAAGCCTATTATCTGCCGGCACAGCACGAATTGCTGTTCGCCGATAACACTGCGCTGTCCACAGGGCAAACCCTAAAACGCAATTTGCACGAATTGGCGGACGACTTAAACAGCGACAAGCATGCCGTTCGCATGTTGCTGCTTGATGAATGGGACGCAAATTTGGATAAAGACAGTATTGATACCCTCAATCAACTGATCGCCGAACTCAGCCAACGCTGCTTGGTGATTGAAGTGCGCCATCGCGCTTAAAGCCGTTTTTCCATCATATGGTGCGGCACGCCTTCTTCGTCGTAGCCGTCGCCATAGACTTGGTAACCGCACTTTTGATAAAAGCCGATTGCCGAATCCTGCGCGCCTAAAATCAAGCGTTTCACGCCCTGCGCCTGCGCACGCCGTTCCATTTCCGCCATCAAGCGTTCGCCCAACGCCTTGCCGCGTTGCGATTGCAACACCGCAATCCGTTGTAATTTATAGACGCCATCGGCATAAGGATAGATCCGTGCGGTGGCGAGCGGCTGATTATCAGCGGAATAGAGCGTCAGATACTCACAATCTGCTTCAACGTCATCAATTTCGATCTCCATCGAGAAGCCCTGCTCCTCAACAAACACCGCGATTCGCACGGCTAACCCGTCTTGATAAACCGCACTTTGTAATGAATTCGACCAACGCGCTTGGATCATGTTGCCCCCTGAAATAAAACATAAAAACAAAAGTGCGGTTCAAACCGCCCGATAAATCAATTTACCCGTTTGCTTGGATTTTCGCAAACAGATCATCATCAATTTTGCTGGCGCGAAGATAAGCAGGGCGAGCTTGCTGGCGGGCGATATAGGCGGTGAAAACCGGGTTTGCTTCAATGACTTTAACCGCATTAATGCCGAAATCCAATAGCTCGGCAAGATATAAATCCGCGGCACTGAAACGGTTGCCGCACAAAAAATCGTGTTGGCTTAATGTCTGTTCAAGTGCGGTCAGGCACAACGGCAAACTGCCATAGCCCAACGCGGTGCGATCACTCTCTTTCGGTTTCAATTGCAATGCCACTTCTATCATCGCGGCTTCCAACGGGGCGGCGGCAAAAAACAACCAACGGTAATACACGCCGCGTTGCGGATCATTCAAGGTCGGGGCGAGTTGTTTTTGCGGGCAAAGATCGGCTAGATAAGCACAAATTGCGGCACATTCGGTGATCACGGTGTCGCCGTGTTTTAATGCCGGCACTTTGCCCATCGGGTTAATCGCCAGATAATCAGCCGCTTTCATTGCGCCGCTAAAATCGGTAAACAGCACGGTTTCATACGCTAAGCCGGTTTCTTCCAACATCCAGCGCGCCGTTCTGCCGCGTGACATCGGGTGGGTATAGAGGGTCAGGGTTTGCATTATTTGCTCCTTGTGTTTCGAGGGTTATTTCACTGCCAAGACACTATACCTCAGCCGGATGACAATTTCTGTCAGCAGTGATTTAGCGGTGGGTACAGTCGCCGTCTCGTTTTTGCCAACGCTGCAGCAGCAAAGTGCGGTCAGGTTGGTAATGTTCGTCGCACAATTCGATAGCAATGATTCGGTCGGGGCGAAAATGGCGGAACTCTTGGCGCAGCTCACACCATGCGGCGACTAATTGCGCCTGCTCAAAAAAGCCGATTGCAAACGGATAAATAATGCGCTGCGAATATTTTTGTTTTTCATTGCGATAAGTCAGTTTGACTTTCAGCTGGCGCTGAATAGCGTGGCGCAGTTTGATAAAAACATCGTCGAGAAAGGGGGGCGGATTGTTGCTGACCGCAATAAATAAGGCGTTGTTTTCCAGTTGTTGCGACAAATGCGGCGGCAACAGTGCCGAGATTTTGCTTAAGCCGTTCTTCGCCGCTTGGCTTAATTCGCTGTCGGCGGAACGGTGCACCCAACGCATTCCCAGCACTAACGCCTCAATTTCGCTTTCCGTCAACATTAGCTTGGACAGTTCAAATTCCTTGCGTAACAGATAGCCGATTCCGGCCTCGCCCTCAATATCCGCCCCCTGCGCCCGCAAACTGTCAATATCACGATAGAGTGTGCGCAGGCTGATATTCAGCTTTTCCGCCAAAACCGCGCCGGTGAGCGGGTATTTATGTCCGCGCAAAATCTGTAACAGGGTAAACAAACGCTCGCTTTTCGACATCACATTGCCTTATGCCAAATAGACAAAAGTGAGGTTAAACCGCACTTCAGGCTGATGACAAAGTCTCTTTCTCGAATCATTTCCCTCCCGCCGTATACGGAGGGAGGTGTCCGAAGGATGGAGGGAGGCATAAAGAATGTTAAAAATGAATATGTTGCATTTTCATATTCCCCTCCCCATTTTTCTTACGAAAAATGGTACTCCCTCCGCACGCGGAGGGAGAGAAGTCAGTTTGTCTGCAATCTCAAGTGCGGTTAAACCGCACTTTGTCTAAATCAGATTCTTACTTCGCCACTTTCAGCTGCTGATAGTAGTTTTCGTAGATAATCGCTGCATCGCCGACATCATCTTGCCAGTAGCTTTTTTGCAGCACTTCCGCCGGTGGATACAGCGAGCTGTCGTTGACCATTTCCGCCGGTAGCAATTTCTGCGCTTCCAGATTCGGGGTCGGGTAGCCGATTTCCAAGGCTAACTCTTTCGCCACTTCGGCGCTTAACAGGTAGTTAATCAACTTATGCGCGCCGTCCGGATTCTGTGCGGTGGCTGGAATCGCTAAGGTGTCCACCCATAATACCGGACCTTCTTTCGGCCATAGCAAATTGATCGGTGCGCCGTCTTTGCGGGCGATATAGGCTGAACCGTTCCACAGCATACCTAAATCCACTTCCCCGGCAACAAAGGCATTCGCCGGATTGTCGGAACTGAACGCCAACACGTTAGGACGCAATTTCAATAACTCTTCATAGGCTTTTTTGATCACCTCCGGATCAGTGGTATTCGGATCTTCGCCCAGTTTCAACAACGCAAGGTTGAAGATTTCGCGCGCATCGTCTAACAGTTGTAATTTGTCTTTATATTCCGGATTCCACAAATCGCCCCATGAAGCGATTTTGGTTGAATCAATCACGTCGCTGTTGTACGCAATACCCGGCGCGCCTAAAATTTGCGGCAGCGAATATTCGTTGTTCGGATCGTACGGTTTATTCAGCAAATTCGGATCAAGCTCTTTTAACACCGGCAATTTGCTGTGATCCAACGGCAACAACATGCCTTCTTTACGCATTTTAGACACAAAATAGTTTGACGGCGCAATCACGTCATAGCCACCGTTTTTGCCCAAGGTTTTCAAACGGGCATACATGGTTTCGTTTGATTCCAAACTGGAAACAATCACTTTAATCCCGGTTTCTTTGGTGAAGTTATCCAATAATCCACTTGGCACGTATTCGGTCCAAGTGTAAAGATAAACCGTGTCGTTATCTGCTTTCGCTGCATTGCTGACAGCAAACAGCATGGTCGCGGCAGTAAAAAAAGCCGAAAGTTTTTTCATTGCTTGAGTCCTTAAAATAAGCATGAGTTTTCAAGATAATATCAGCACCTAGGCTGATGTTGCCTGTTCATGGTTTAGGCGGTAGGCAACCAAATCTTCAATTGTCACCACCGGATAGCCATGCTGTTGGGCAAAGGCGACGATTTCCGTTGCCCGTGCCATTGTACCGTCATCATTGGTAATCTCGCAAATCACACCGGCAGGTTGAAAACCGGCTAAGATTGCCAAATCTACCGAGGCTTCAGTATGTCCACGCCGTGCCAACACGCCGTTCGCCTGTGATTTTAACGGAAAAATATGTCCGGGGCGATGCAAATCGCTCGCAACCGCACTTGGATTGATCGCGGCTTTAACCGTGGTCACCCGATCCGCCGCGGAAACACCGGTCGAAACCCCTTGCGCCGCTTCAATCGTGACGGTGAAGGCGGTTTTATTCACGCTGGTATTTTCCGTTACCATTGGCGGTAACTGCAAACGATCGCAAGTTTCTTGCGGAATACATAAGCAAACAATGCCACTGCCGTAACGGATTAGCTTCGCCATTTGTTCGGTGGTGATGGTTTCGGCGGGGAAAATCAGATCGCCTTCGTTTTCGCGATTTTCATCGTCTAAAACCAGAACGCCGTTGCCTTGCTTAAAGGCTTCGATTGCGGCAAGGACACGTTGTCGGCTGTCGCCGAATTGGGTGAGTAAAGACTGACTCATGGTAAATTCCTTTTTAAATAAATAAGGTAAATGAATACGCTACCAGAATCAGGGCGAAATAGAGGCATTGTGCCGCTCCACACCAACATACAGCAGATCAAAGTGCGGTTTATCACAATAAAAAGCGGAGTTTCCCGGAACGGGAAAGCCCTTATTCTCTACCATCCAGACTGTGACTGTCGGCTTCGGATTTGCACCGAATCTGCTAGACCCTGCCGTAGCAGGCGCTCGTGGGCTTAAGTGCGGTTGTCGTGTAAACAATCGCGCCCTTACCACCGGTGGGGAATTGCACCCCGCCCTGAGAATTGCCCGCTTATTATAACGAAAAAAAATGCTGTGCCTACTGTTTATCAAAAGCAATCGAGAAAAAAACGGCTGACATAAAAAAGTTCCCTTTAATCAGTCCATTTCGTACAATAGGGAAATATTCATTATTCAGGAACCAAGACCATGCTGAACCCGAAAAAACTAGAGCAATTCGCACAACAAATTCATGATGCGCTACCGCAAGGCGTTAAAAATTTTGGTGAAGATATGGAAGCCAAAGTGAAGCAGGTGATTCAGGCGCAATTAGCTAAATTGGATGTGGTGACACAAGAAGATTTTGAGGTGCAAACCCAAGTGTTAATCCGCACCCGTGAGAAACTGACCGCACTTGAACAACGTTTAGACGAGTTAGAAAGTAAGTTAGCGCTTACCGAAACCAGTCCGCCCGCAGAAAATGCCGAATAATCCATAATTAGAGAACAGCTTATGTCTTTTGCTTATCTGCAACAAAAACGCAAACAACTCAACCTGAAAGTCGCCGAGGTGTGCGAGCAAGCCGGGGTGACTCGCGCCTATTTTAACCAATTGGTCAGCGGCAAAATTAAAAATCCGAGTGCGATTAAACTGCAAGCCTTGCATAAAGTGTTGAACATCACCGAAGTCGAAGATAAAAAAATCGGCGTGATTTTCGGTAAGTTCTATCCGGTGCATACCGGGCATATCAACATGATTTATGAAGCGTTTAGTAAGGTCGATGAAATTCATGTGGTGGTATGCAGCGAAAGTGAGCGCGATCTGAAGCTGTTTTACGACAGCAAAATGAAAAAAATGCCGACCCCGCAAGATCGTTTGCGTTGGATGCAGCAGATTTTCAAATATCAGCAAAAGCATATTTTTATCCATCATTTGGTTGAGGACGGCTTGCCGAGTTATCCCAACGGCTGGGAAGCATGGGCTGGACGGGTTAAGCAGTTGTTTGACCAGAAAAACGTTGCACCAACCATTGTGTTCAGCAGCGAACCGCAAGACCAAGAGCCGTATGAGAAATATTTAGGCTTGCAGGTCAATCTGGTTGATCCGGAGCGGAAATTTTTCAATGTTTCGGCAACCAAAATCCGCAACCATCCCTTCCATTACTGGAAATTTATTCCGAAAGAGGTGCGGCCGTTTTTCGCCAAAACCATTGCCATTTTAGGCGGCGAAAGCAGCGGTAAAAGTGTATTGGTGAATAAACTGGCGACGGTATTTAACACCACCTCAGCCTGGGAATACGGGCGTGAATATGTGTTTGAGCAGCTCGGCGGCGATGAACAGGCAATGCAATTTTCCGACTATCCGTTAATGGCAATCGGGCATTTACGCTATGTTGATTATGCGGTGCGTCATGCGCACAAAGTCGCGATTATCGATACCGATTTCATCACTACGCAGGCATTTTGTATCCAATATGAAGGCAAAGCGCACCCGTTTTTAGATTCGATGATTAAGGAATATCCGTTTGATATTACCATTTTATTATCGAACAACACCAAATGGGTGGACGACGGCTTGCGCAGTTTGGGCGATCAAAAATCGCGCCAAAAATTCCAAGATCTGCTCAAACGCTTGTTGGATAAATATAAAGTGCCGTATATTGAAATTGAATCGCCAAGCTATTTAGAGCGCTACGATATGGCGAAAGAGATTGTCGAAAAAGTGTTGAATGAGGAAGATTTGCCGACGCTGCAAAATGATAACGGACGGGAGCTGTAACCATGTTGTTATTCGCCGGGGATCCGCACGGCAGTTTTGAACATCTTTTCCCTTTTTTGCAGCAACAAGAGCAGGACGTTGCCCTCGTGATTTTAGGCGATCTGCAATTAAGCGACGGTGCTGTCTTAGAACGGCTATCGGAGCATTGCGATTTATGGTTTATCCACGGCAATCACGACAGTAAAACCGTTGCCGCATTTCAAGCCTTATGGGGAACCACGTGGAAAGAACGCAATTTGCACGGGCGGGTAGTCGAAATTCAAGGACAAAAAATTGCCGGTTTAGGCGGCGTATTCCGCGGGCAGATCTGGATGCCGCCGAATAAACCGCTGTTCTTCGATCCGATCCATTTTTGCCAATATTGCCCATCGGATAAAATTTGGCAGGGCGGCTTACCGTTGCGCCACCGCACGTCGATTTTTTTATCGGATATTGAGCAGTTGGAGCAACAACAAGCGGATATTCTAATTTGCCATGAAGCCCCTAAACCACATCCGTCGGGTTTTCAAGTGCTTAATGCGCTAGCCGAAAAAATGGGGGTTAAAAAAATTTTTCACGGACACCACCATGAAAACTTTGACTATACCGCACTTGCTCATAAAACGAGTTATCAAGTTGTCAATGTGGGTTTCCGCAGCCTTGCTACGCTGGATGGAGAATACTTATTGCAAGGCGTTGATGATCGCTAACCTTCATTTCGGTTTCATATAGGCAGAAAACAAAAAAGCTCACCAATCGGTGAGCTTTTTATTTTTTATAATGATTATTCCGCAGCGGCTTCTTCAGTCGCTACTTCCGGACGATCAACCAACTCAATGTAAGCCATTGGCGCGTTGTCGCCTGCACGGAAACCACATTTCAAAATGCGGGTGTAACCACCGGCACGTTGAGCAAAACGTGGACCTAATTCATTAAATAATTTCGCAACGATTTCGTTGTCGCGAGTACGAGCAAAAGCTAAACGGCGGTTTGCAACGCTGTCTGCTTTAGCTAAAGTAATTAACGGTTCAACTACACGACGTAATTCTTTCGCTTTAGGCAAAGTCGTCTTGATGATTTCATGACGAACTAAAGAACCTGCCATATTACGGAACATCGCTTGGCGATGGCTGCTATTACGGTTTAGTTGACGACCACTCTTGCGATGGCGCATGACCTTATCCTTCTCAGAAAAATCTTAATCCATACCGAAATTAGTCTTCAGCAATACTTGCCGGAGGCCAATTTTCAAGGCGCATACCCAGTGATAGTCCGCGTGAAGCCAACACGTCCTTAATTTCAGTAAGTGATTTCTTACCAAGATTAGGGGTTTTCAACAGCTCCACTTCAGTGCGTTGGACTAAATCACCGATATAGTGAATTGTTTCTGCTTTCAAACAGTTAGCAGAACGAACTGTCAACTCTAAATCGTCCACCGGACGCAGAAGAATCGGATCGAACTCCGGTTTTTCTTCTTTAATTTCAGGTTGACGAATATCACGCAAATCAACGAATGCATCAAGTTGCTCTGCTAGAATTGTCGCTGCACGACGAATCGCTTCTTCCGGATCGATAGTGCCGTTGGTTTCCATTTCGATAACCAATTTATCCAAATCGGTACGCTGTTCAACACGGGCAGCTTCAACATTATAAGAAATGCGATCTACCGGGCTGTAACAAGCGTCAACCAATAGGCGACCAATCGGACGATCTTCGTCTTGAACATGTTTGCGCGCAGAGGCAGGCACATAGCCGCGACCACGCTGCACGCGAATGCGCATATTAATTGATGCATTGGCATCAGTCAAATGACAAATCACATGTTCCGGATTAACAATCTCAACATCTCCATCATGGGTGATATCGCCAGCAACAACAGGTCCGATTCCAGATTTGCTCAGCGTCAGGAACACATCGTCCTTATTCTGTACTTTAACCGCTAGACCTTTTAAGTTCAGAAGCACTTCTAGAATATCTTCTTGAACGCCTTCTTTACTGCTGTACTCATGTAACACACCGTCGATTTCCACTTCAGTTACGCCGCAACCCGGCATAGATGACAACAGAATACGACGTAACGCATTACCTAATGTGTGGCCGAAACCACGTTCTAACGGTTCTAAGGTCACTTTAGCGTGCGTCGGGCTTAATTGCTCGATATCGACTAAATGTGGCTTTAAAAATTCTGTCACAGAACCCTGCATTTTATCCTCTCTTTGCTTCTAAGCTCTATTATTTAGAATAAAGCTCAACGATCAGATGTTCGTTAATGTCTGCTGATAAATCAGAACGTTCAGGAATACGTTTGAATACGCCTTCCATTTTAGCAGCATCAACTTCCAACCATGTTGGTTTTTCTCTTTGCTCTGCTAATTCTAATGATGCTTTAATACGTGCTTGTTTTTTCGATTTTTCACGAATAGCAACGACATCTTCAACAGAAACTTGGAACGATGGAATATTAACCACACGACCATTCACAACAACTGCTTTGTGACTCACTAATTGGCGAGCTTCAGCACGCGTTGCCGCAAATCCCATACGGTAAACAACGTTATCCAAACGACCTTCCAATAATACCAACAAGTTTTCACCGGTATTACCTTTTAAGCGGTTAGCTTCTTTGTAGTAATTACGGAATTGACGCTCTAAGATACCGTACATACGGCGAACCTTTTGCTTCTCACGTAATTGACTACCGTAATCGGATAAACGCGCTTTACGAGCACCGTGTTGACCAGGTGCGGTATCTAATTTACATTTTGATTCAATCGCGCGGACACCGGACTTAAGGAATAAGTCAGTACCTTCACGACGGCTTAGCTTGAGTTTAGGACCCAAATATCTTGCCATTTTCTTTCTCCAACTATCCTATAACGCCATTAAACACGACGTTTTTTCGGTGGACGACAACCGTTATGTGGAATCGGAGTCACATCAGTAATGTTGGTGATACGGAAACCCGCAGCATTCAACGCACGAATTGTTGATTCACGACCAGGGGCCCTTAACCATAACTTCCAAATTTTTCAAACCGAATTCTTTTACGATCTCGGCGCAACGCTCAGCAGCAACCTGTGCAGCGAACGGGGTAGATTTACGCGAACCACGGAAACCTGAACCACCTGCTGTAGCCCATGCTAAAGCATTACCTTGACGGTCTGTAATGGTAACGATTGTGTTATTGAAAGATGCATGGATATGTGCCACGCCATCTACGACTTGTTTTTTTACACGCTTACGTGCACGAACTGGTGTTTTAGCCATTATCATTTACCCCGATTATTTCTTGATCGGCTTACGAGGACCCTTACGGGTACGCGCATTTGTTTTAGTACGTTGACCATGTACTGGCAAACTACGACGATGACGTAAACCACGGTAACATCCTAAGTCTAACAGACGTTTGATGTTCAAAGTTACTTCACGACGCAAATCACCTTCAACGGTAAATTTACCAACTTCGTCACGCAGAATATCGATCTGCTCTTCAGACAATTCTCTGATCTTTACATCTTCGGCAATACCGGCAGAAGCACAGATGGCTTTTGAACGGGTTTTACCGATTCCGTAGATTGCAGTTAACGCAATTACAGCATGTTTGTGATCAGGAATGTTAATGCCTGCAATACGGGCCACTATGCACTCCTATTTATTTAAAGTTAATTGATATACTGATCTTGAAAAGCCCGTTTCAGGATACTCAAACAGTATATCAAGGACGAAATGAGCTGAGCAGTATAACTGCCCAGCTTATTCTTTGCAAGGAAAATTAGAGATTAACCTTGACGTTGCTTGTGACGCGGATCACTGCAAATCACACGAACGATACCGTCACGCTTGATCACTTTGCAGTTACGACACATTTTTTTTACGGAAGCACGAACTTTCATTGCTTTTCCCTTTTGTCTTATGGGCGATTACTGCCCGAACCCTTTAAGGTTTGCTTTCTTCAGCGCAGATTCATATTGCGTCGACATCAAGTGACTTTGAACCTGTGCGATGAAATCCATAATTACCACAACCACGATGAGAAGTGAGGTTCCACCGAAGTAGAACTGGACGTTCCAAGCGGAGGTCATAATATAAGGCACTAAACAAACAAACGTAATATATAATGCGCCAATCAAAGTCAAACGAGTCATGATCTTGTCAATATAACGCGACGTTTGTTCACCTGGTCTAATACCCGGAATAAATGCACCGGATCTTTTCAGATTATCCGCAGTATCTCGTGGATTATATTGCATTGCCGTGTAGAAGAAACTGAAGAAAATAATTGCCACCGCATACAGCACCAAATAAATCGGCTCGCCCGGCGCTAGCAACAACGATAAATTCGACAACCACTCCATGTTAGCACCTTGTCCGAACCACTGGGTTAGCGTGGCCGGGAACAAAATGATACTTGAAGCAAAAATAGCCGGGATAACCCCTGCCATATTGACTTTAAGCGGTAAGTGCGAACTTTGCGCCGCTAACATATGACGGCCTTGTTGGCGTTTGGCATAGTTTACGACGATTCTTCTTTGTCCTCTTTCTACGAAGATAACAAAATAAGTCACAGCAAAGACAATAACTGCAATCAACAATAATACCAGTACATTCATTTGTCCTTGGCGCGCCTGCTCAATGGTTTGACCAATGGCAGAAGGCAATCCGGCGACAATACCTGCAAAGATAATTAAAGAAATCCCATTTCCGATTCCCCGTTCGGTAATTTGTTCGCCCAACCACATCAGGAACATGGTGCCGGTGACCAAACTCACGACCGCAGTGATATAAAAGCCCAAACCAAGGTTTGGAACTAATCCCGGAATCATACTCGGCAAGCCGGTAGAAATACCAATCGCCTGAATCGTTGCCAATACCAACGTTGAATAACGTGTGTATTTGCTGATTTTACGACGACCGGCTTCCCCTTCTTTCTTCAATTCTGCCAGCGCAGGATGTACCGCAGTTAATAACTGGATAATGATCGATGCCGAGATATACGGCATGATCCCTAACGCAAAGACTGAAGCACGGCTCAAGGCACCACCTGAGAACATGTTAAACATGTCGATGATGGTACCTTGTTGTTGATTGATCAACTGAGCTAATACAGCGGCATCAATACCAGGAACCGGAATAAATGAACCTATGCGAAATACGATTAATGCGCCTAACAGAAACAGTAATCTTCTTTTCAGTTCACCTGTACCCCCTTGGGTACTTTTTGCTTGATAACCTGGTTGTTTTGCCATTGATTAATTATTCCTCAACTGAGCCGCCAGCAGCTTCGATTGCTGCTTTAGCACCTTGAGTTACACGCAAACCGCGTACAACTACCGCACTTTTAACTTCACCGGCAAGAATAACTTTAGCGAATTGAATATTATTTGAAATAATATTCGCGGCTTTCAATGACTCTAAGGTCACTTCGCCGTCTACTTTCGCTAAATCATTCAAACGAATTTCAGCCGAAACCAGTGCTTTTTGTGAAGTGAAACCGAATTTCGGTAAACGACGGTATAAAGGCATTTGACCACCTTCGAAGCCACGACGAACGCCACCACCGTTGTTACGGGATTTTTGTCCTTTGTGACCGCGACCACCTGTTTTACCTAAACCGGAACCAATACCACGTCCAAGACGTTTAGCACTTTTTTTAGCTCCATCAGCCGGAGACAGAGTATTTAAACGCATTCTCTTACTCCTCTACTTTAACCATGTATGAAACTTGGTTGATCATCCCACGGACAGCCGGCGTATCGATTAACTCGACTGTGTGGTTGATACGGCGAAGACCAAGACCACGAAGCGTAGCTTTGTGTTTCGGTAAACGACCGATTGAGCTACGGGTTTGTGTTACTTTGATAGTTTTTGCCATGATCAATTACCCCAAAATTTCATCAACGGTTTTACTGCGTTTCGCAGCAACCATTTCTGGTGATTTCATATTTGCCAATGCATCAATAGTTGCACGGACAACGTTAATTGGGTTGGTTGAACCGTATGCTTTAGACAATACGTTACGCACGCCAGCAACTTCTAATACTGCACGCATCGCACCGCCTGCGATAATCCCGGTACCTTCACTGGCTGGTTGCATAAATACGCGTGAACCAGTGTGAGCGCCCTTGACAGGGTGCTGTAAAGTACCTTCTGTAATCGCTACATTAACCATATTGCGACGGGCTTTTTCCATCGCTTTTTGGATCGCTGCCGGAACTTCACGGGCTTTACCGTAACCAAAACCTACGCGACCGTTACCATCACCTACCACTGTCAATGCAGCGAAGCTGAAAATACGACCACCTTTAACTGTTTTAGATACACGGTTTACCGCGATTAGCTTCTCTTGCAGTTCACCAGCTTGTTTTTCGATGTTTGACATCTCAAATTCCTCTATTAGAACTGTAGACCAGCTTCACGAGCCGCATCGGCCAATGCTTGCACACGACCATGATATTTAAAACCGGAACGGTCAAAGGCAACGGATTGTACGCCTTTAGCCAACGCTCTTTCAGCAACAGCTTTACCTACTACTGCAGCAGCATCTTTATTACCGGTGTATTTCACTTGCTCACTAATGACTTTTTCAACAGTTGAAGCAGCGGCAAGTACTTCTGAACCGTTAGGTGCAATAACTTGCGCATAAATGTGACGAGGAGTGCGGTGAATAACCAAACGGGTTACTCCTTGTTCTCTCATCGCATGACGTGCGCGAGTTGCACGACGGATACGAGCCAATTTCTTATCCATAGTGTTACCTTATTATTTTTTCTTAGCCTCTTTGGTACGTACGACTTCATCATCATAACGTACCCCTTTGCCTTTGTAAGGCTCAGGACGGCGATAAGCACGAATGTCTGCTGCAACTTGACCAATAAGCTGTTTGTCTGCACCGGTCAAAACGATTTCAGTTTGTGACGGGCATTCCGCTTTGATACCTGCCGGCAATGCGTGCTCAACCGGGTGAGAGAAACCTAAACTTAAAGCAATGCTGTTGCCTTTAATTTGAGCTCTGTAACCTACACCCACCAATCTTAACTTCTTAGTGAAGCCTTCAGTAACACCGATAACCATTGCGTTAACAAGCGCGCGAGTTGTACCGGATTGTGCATTTGCGCTTTTGCCTTCGTTACGAGGAACAAAAGTCAACGCACCATCTTCTTGTTTAACTTCAACTTCATTGTGAATGGTACGAGATAACTCACCATTCTTACCTTTTACCGTTAATAGCTGGCCGTTAAGTTTTACCTCAACGCCGGCAGGAATATTAACGGGTGCTTTAGCAACACGAGACATCTTCCTACCTCTCTATTAAGCTACGTAACAGATGATCTCACCGCCTAAACCGGCTTTACGCGCGGCACGGTCAGTCATCACACCTTTAGATGTAGAAACGACAGCGATACCTAACCCACCCATTACACTTGGTAACTCGTCTTTACGTTTATAGATACGCAGACCGGGACGGCTGATACGTTGGATACTTTCTACAACAGGTTTGCCTTGGAAATATTTCAAAGTGATTTCCAGTTCAGGTTTAGCACCTTCGGAAATTTTCACGCTTTCAACATAACCTTCTTCTGCAAGCACATTGGCGATAGCCACTTTTAGCTTGGACGAAGGCATATTGACCGCGATTTTGTTCGCAGACTGACCGTTACGAATACGGGTCAGCATATCTGCGATTGGATCTTGCATGCTCATGTGTCTTTACTCCCATGATTCCAAAATAAAGTGGTTGATTACCAGCTTGCTTTCTTAAGACCCGGGATCTCACCGCGCATAGCAGCTTCACGGACCTTAATACGGCTCAAACCGAACTTACGCAACACACCGTGCGGACGACCGGTTTGGCGGCAACGATTACGCTGACGAGACGGGCTGGAATCGCGTGGTAAAGCTTGTAACTTCAACACCGCGTTCCAACGATCTTCGTCGGAGGCATTTGCGTCTGAAATAATTGCTTTCAGCTCGATACGTTGAGCATAGAATTTTTCAGCCAATTTAGCGCGCTTTAAATCGCGCATTTTCATTGATACTTTAGCCATTTGTAACCTGCCTTATTTACGGAATGGGAAGTTAAAGGCAGCCAGTAATGCTTGACCTTCTTCATCTGTCTTCGCAGTCGTTGTGATAGTAATATCCAAACCACGAACACGATCCACTTTATCGTAATCGATTTCAGGGAAGATGATTTGCTCACGCACACCCATGCTGTAGTTTCCACGGCCGTCAAATGATTTCGCGTTTAAACCACGGAAATCACGGACACGAGGAACCGCAATATAAATCAATCGTTCAAAGAATTCCCACATACGTTCGCCACGTAGGGTCACTTTGCAGCCGATTGGATATCCCTGACGAATCTTAAAGCCTGCAACGGATTTGCGTGCTTTAGTGATTAAAGGTTTTTGACCGCTGATTGCCGCCAGATTCGCTACCGCGTTATCTAACAGTTTTTTATCGGTCAGAGCTTCACCCACACCCATATTCAGGGTTATCTTTTCGACTCGTGGGACTTGCATGACAGATTTGTAGCCGAATTTATTTTTCAATTCGCTTACTACTGTATCTCTGTAATAATCATGCAGTTTCGCCATCGCTATACTCCAGTATTATTTAATTGTTTCACCAGTAGATTTGAAGAAACGGACTTTTTTGCCATCTTCAAACCGGAATCCTACGCGGTCAGCTTTGTTCGTTGTAGGGTTGTAGATTGCTACGTTAGAAACGTCGATTGCCGCTTCTTTCTTCACAATGCCACCGGCTTTACCTAAAGCCGGAACCGGTTTCTCATGTTTGGAAACCATGTTTAAACCTTCAACGATCACTTTACCGTTAGGCATAACTTTTGTTACTTTACCACGCTTGCCTTTGCCCTTTTCAGCGCTTCCGGTTAGCATGATTACTTCATCGTTTTGACGGATTTTTGCAGCCATGACACTCTCCTTACACTACTTCCGGGGCCAATGAAATGATTTTCATAAACTTCTCTGAGCGAAGTTCACGAGTCACTGGTCCGAAAATACGTGTACCGATTGGTTGCTCGGTATTATTGTTTAAAATAACACAGGCATTACCATCGAAGCGAATAACTGCACCATCTGGGCGACGTACACCCTTCTTGGTGCGCACAACAACCGCCTTTAATACATCACCTTTTTTTACTTTACCGCGAGGAATTGCTTCTTTCACAGTAATTTTGATGATGTCGCCAATACCAGCGTAACGACGGTGTGAGCCACCTAGAACCTTGATACACATTACGCTGCGAGCGCCTGAATTATCAGCAACGTCCAGCATAGTCTGTTCTTGGATCATATTAGTGCTCCGCTAAAATCAAAATAAACCCTTTCGGGACGAACCTGTTTACCCAATGCAAACAGGGTGCGGATTGTATCAAACGGTCAAAAGGAAAGCAACTGGATTTTCGTGTTATCGCCAAGATTTATCGGCTTATGCGGCAGGAGAAACGGCAATAAAAAACCGCACTTTGAAAGTGCGGTTTTCTATTTTGGATTCAAAACAATAATTAGATTACTGCTTTTTCAATCACACGAACTAAAGTCCATGATTTGGTTTTAGAAATTGGGCGACATTCGCGAATTTCTACTAAATCACCAACGTTAGCGTCGTTAGCTTCGTCGTGGACGTGCAATTTGGTGGTACGACGGATAAACTTCCCATAAAGCGGATGTTTAACCATACGTTCGATTGCGATAGTGAAAGATTTATCCATCTTGTCACTGACAACACGACCTTGCACTGTACGAATTTTATCAGTCATTACTCACCCGCCTTTTCGGTTAGAACAGTTTTAACTTGCGCAATACTACGGCGCACTTGTTTTAACTGATGGGTTTGTTGAAGCTGACCGGTGGCTGCTTGCATACGCAATTTGAATTGCTCACCTAACAAGTTAACCAATTCAGCATTCAGCTCTTCAACAGTTTTTGTACGTAGTTCTTGAGCTTTCATTACATCACCGTTTTAGTTACGAATGTGGTCTTGATTGGCAATTTCGCCGCTGCTAATGCAAAGGCTTCTCTTGCGATTTCTTCAGACACACCGTCCATTTCATATAGCACTTTACCCGGTTGGATTAAGGCTACCCAGTACTCAACGTTACCTTTACCTTTACCCATACGGACTTCCAATGGTTTTTCAGTAATTGGTTTATCCGGGAATACACGAATCCAGATTTTACCCTGACGTTTAACAGCACGGGTCATCGCACGGCGAGCCGCTTCGATTTGACGTGCGGTCAAACGACCACGACCAACTGCTTTCAGACCGAATGTACCGAAACTGACGTCGGTACCTGCCGCTAAGCCACGGTTACGACCTTTGTGGACTTTACGGAATTTTGTACGTTTTGGTTGCAACATTTATTCAATCTCCTTACTTACGACCTTTGCGCGCTTTTTTCGGCTGCGCTTCAGGTTGTTGTTCTGATTGCATAACTGCAGCCATTCCACCAAGAATCTCACCTTTGAAAATCCATACTTTTACGCCGATAACGCCGTAAGTGGTATGAGCTTCCGCTGTGTTATAATCGATGTCTGCACGTAATGTATGCAAAGGCACGCGACCTTCACGATACCATTCAGAACGTGCAATCTCTGCACCACCCAAACGACCGCTTACTTCAACTTTGATCCCTTGAGCACCTAAGCGCATTGCGTTCTGTACGGCTTTTTTCATTGCACGACGGAACATAACACGGCGCTCTAATTGTGAAGCAATGCTTTCGGCGACTAAACGCGCATCCAGTTCGGGTTTTTTCACTTCGGTGATGTTGATTTGCGCAGGCACACCAGTGATTTCAGCCAGTTTGTTACGCAATTTTTCAACATCTTCGCCTTTTTTACCGATAACGATACCCGGACGAGCGGTGTGAATGGTCACACGAATGCTCTTCGCCGGACGCTCGATGTCGATACGGGCAACAGAAGCGTTAGCTAATTCTTTGTTCAAGAATTTACGTACTTTGAAATCGCCTTCCAAGTTGTCAGCGAAATCTTTTGTATTCGCAAACCAGGTTGAACTCCAAGGTTTAACAATTCCTAGGCGAATACCATTAGGATGTACTTTTTGACCCATTGTTATTCTCCTACTTGTCAGACACAACCACAGTGATGTGGCTTGTACGTTTTAAAATACGATCTGCGCGACCTTTAGCGCGTGGCATCACACGCTTCATGCTTGGACCTTCGTCAACGAAGATTTTAGCAACTTTAAGATCATCGATATCTGCACCGTCATTGTGCTCTGCGTTCGCAATTGCAGACTCTAAAACTTTTTTCACTAAAGCCGCAGCTTTTTTGTTAGTGAAAGTCAAAATTTCCAGAGCTTGAGCAACATTTTTACCGCGAATTAAATCAGCAACTAAGCGAGCTTTTTGAGCTGAAGTGCGAGCGAAACGATGTTTTGCAATAGTTTCCATCTTTTACTTCCTTCCTTACTTAGCTTTCTTATCAGCGGCATGACCGCGGTAAGTACGAGTCGGGGCAAATTCACCCAATTTGTGGCCGATCATTTCATCGGACACAAAAACAGGAACGTGCTGACGACCATTATGGACGGCGATGGTCAATCCGATCATTGATGGAATGATCATTGAACGACGGGACCAAGTTTTAATTGGTTTTTTATCCCCGCTTTCCACCGCTTTCTCTACCTTCTTCAGCAAGTGTAGGTCAATAAATGGACCCTTCTTGAGAGAACGTGGCATGGCTTATCCTCTTTATTAATTAAAATTATTTACCACGGCGACGTACGATATATTTATCAGTACGTTTGTTGTGGCGAGTTTTCTTACCTTTGGTTTGAACGCCCCAAGGTGTTACCGGGTGTTTACCAAAGTTACGACCTTCACCACCACCATGAGGGTGATCTACCGGGTTCATCGCCGTACCGCGAACGGTTGGGCGAACACCACGCCAGCGGTTCGCACCGGCTTTACCCAGTACGCGCAGCATGTGCTCGGAGTTTCCGACTTCACCGATAGTTGCCTGACATTCAGATAACACTTTACGCATTTCGCCTGAACGAAGACGCAGAGTTACATAGTTACCTTCACGAGCAATGATTTGCACATACGCACCGGCAGAACGGGCGATTTGACCGCCTTTGCCCGGTTTTAATTCTACGTTATGCACAGTTGTACCAACCGGAATATTACGCATTGGTAATGCGTTGCCCACTTTAATTGGCGCTTGGGTTCCCGCTTGGATTTGATCGCCTGCTGACAAACCTTTCGGTGCTAAGATATAACGGCGTTCACCGTCTTTATATAACACCAATGCGATGTTTGCAGAACGATTCGGATCATATTCCAGACGCTCAACAACCGCAGGTACATCTAACTTGTTACGTTTGAAGTCCACGATACGGTAATGTTGTTTGTGACCACCACCGATATGACGGGTAGTGATACGTCCGAAGTTGTTACGACCACCGGTTTTAGATTTGGTATCTAAAAGTGGCGCATAAGGTTTACCCTTATGTAGATCAGGGTTAACGATTTTAACTACGTGACGACGACCAGCGGAGGTCGGCTTACATTTAACGATAGCCATTATTTTCTACTCCTCTGATTACTCTGCACTGTCAAGAAAGTCCAAATTTTGGCCTTCTTGCAAGGTTACATACGCTTTTTTCCAGTCGCTACGACGACCTGTTTTCGCACCGTGACGTTTGGTTTTACCTTTAACAACCACTGTACGGACAGAATCGACTTTCACTTCAAACAAGTTTTCAACTGCGTTGGCAATTTCCACTTTGTTTGCGTCTTTCGCTACTTTGAAAACAATCGTATTTGACTGTTCAGCGTTATTAGTCGCTTTTTCAGAGACGTGAGGTGCTTTCAGCACTTTCAGCAAACGTTCTTCTAGAATCATGCTAACATCTCCTCAATTTGCTTAACAGCTTCAGCGGTAACAACGACTTTCTCGAAAGCAATCAGACTTACCGGATCAATCGCTTGAACGTCACGCACATCTACTTTGTAAAGGTTGCGTGCAGCCAAGAAGAGATTTTCATCTAAAGCCGCTGTAATGATCAGCACATCTTCCAGTGCCATCTCTTTTAATTTTTGAACCAACACTTTTGTTTTCGGGGCGGCAACTTCGAATTTTTCAACCACGATCAAACGATCTTGACGAACCAATTCGGAAAGAATGCTCTTAATTGCACCGCGATACATTTTTTTGTTCACTTTTTGGCTGTGATCTTGTGGCTTAGCCGCAAATGTCACACCACCTGAACGCCAGATAGGGCTTTTCACGTTACCGGAACGCGCACGGCCCGTACCTTTTTGACGCCATGGTTTTTTGCCTGAACCTGCTACTTCAGCACGAGTTTTTTGTGCACGAGTACCTTGGCGAGCACCTGCTGCATAAGCAACAACAACTTGGTGTACCAACGCTTCGTTAAACTCACGTCCGAAGGTAGTTTCAGAAACAGTCAATGCACTTTGTGCATCTTTAGTTACTAATTCCATTCCTATCTCCTAGACTTATGCTTTAGCTTTAACAGCGGGTTTAACAATTAAATCACTACCGGTCGCGCCTGGAACGGCACCTTTGACCAATAATAATTTACGTTCAGCATCAACGCGAACCACTTCCAGGGATTGAACGGTTACACGCTCAGCACCTAAGTGACCTGCCATTTTTTTACCTTTGAATACACGGCCCGGAGTTTGGTTTTGACCAATAGATCCCGGAACACGGTGAGACAAAGAGTTACCGTGGGTAGCATCTTGAGTACGGAAGTTCCAGCGTTTTACTGTACCGGCGAAACCTTTACCTTTAGAAGTACCTGTTACGTCAACTTTTTTAACGTCTGCGAAGACATCAACATTAATTTCCTGCCCCAAAGCGAACTCTTCACCTTCGGTACGGAATTCCCATAAACCGCGACCAGCTTCAACACCTGCTTTAACGAAATGACCTGCTTCTGGCTTAGTTACACGACTTGCTTTTTTAGAGCCAGTAGTAACCTGAACTGCAGAATAGCCATCTGTTTCAAGGGTTTTCACTTGAGTCACACGGTTGGCTTCGATTTCGATTACGGTAACTGGAATAGACACACCGGCTTCTGTGAAGACGCGAGTCATACCAACTTTACGACCGATTAAACCAATCATTGTATTAACCTCTTAAATAATTCCCTAATTAACCTAGGCTGATCTGCACGTCAACGCCGGCAGCCAGATCTAAACGCATAAGCGCGTCAACAGTTTTCTCCGTTGGTTCAACGATATCGACCAAACGTTTATGAGTACGAATCTCGTATTGGTCACGCGCGTCTTTGTTGACGTGCGGAGAAATCAATACGGTGAAACGCTCTTTACGGGTCGGTAATGGAATTGGACCACGAACTTGAGCACCTGTGCGCTTAGCTGTTTCTACGATTTCCGCAGTGGATTGATCGATCAAACGATGATCAAACGCTTTCAAACGGATACGGATTCTTTGGTTCTGCATGAGACCAGAGCTCCATTCTAAAAATTAGATAACAAAAAACCGACACCTCAATTTCCCTACTGCATAAACGTGAAAATGAAGTGCGATTAAGCCTATTTTAGCTCCCCTATCGGGAACATTGTCAGCAACAACCTCAGGCTGTCACTCGTTTGATAAATGATTACACCAAACGACTCTCTTACGAAAGTCCGCAGATTCTATAGAATCAGCGCACAGATTGCAAGCACTTTCCGTAAAATAATTTGATTATTTCTTATACCGCACTTTGCCGCTTTTTTCACGTTGCAGGCTTTCCCTCCCCGACTAAATTTGTTATCGTTTGCGCGGGTTTTGCCGTTGCAAAATTGATACGAAAAGCACCGCACTTTTCACTTTTTATTACTCGTCTGCCGATAGGAAAACGCCGATGAAAATTGCCGCCAGTCAAGGCACAGAATTCGCCTTTTTGTCTGACTACAAAATTATGGACATTGATATGACCGATTTCACCAATGTCTGTGCCGTGGTAACCACGATTAACGATCTGCCCGAAGTGTGGGAAGAGCTGGAACGTTTGGGGTTTGCCATTCCGATTTTCGCCGCGATTGAATACGGCGAAACCGTGCCGGACAAGTGGCTGACCGAGCTGTACGGCGTGATCGAGCTGGCGGAAGACCAAAAATACTACAACGGGCAGTTGATCAACGCCGCCGCCGCCGATTATATCGACACCCTTGACCCGCCGTTTTTCCAAGCCTTGAAAGAATACACCGACTACGGCAACGCCGCCTTTGACTGTCCGGGACACCAAGGCGGACAATTTTTCCGCAAACACCCGTCCGGTCGCCGCTTCTATCTCTATTTCGGCGAAACCCTGTTCCGCGCCGATTCCTGTAATGCCGATGTGCGTTTGGGCGATTTGCTGATCCACGAAGGCCCGGCTTTCCAAGCGCAAGCCCATGCGGCACGGGTGTTTAACGCCGACAAAACCTATTTCGTCCTCAACGGTACCTCGTCCGCCAACAAAGTGGCAATCGGCGCACTAGTCACGAAAGGCGATTTGGTGCTGTTTGACCGCAACAACCATAAATCGGTGCACCAAGGCGCATTGACCATCAGCGGCGCAACACCGGTGTATATGGAAACCACCCGCAACGCCTACGGCTTTATCGGCGGCATTCCGTCACACTGTTTTGAAGAAGCCGATATCCGCGCGCAAATCGCCAAAGTCGCGCCGGAACGTGCCAACGACAAACGTCCGTTCCGTTTAGCGGTAATTCAGTTAGGCACTTACGACGGCACGATTTATAACGCGCGCCAAGTGGTTGATCGTATCGGACATCTGTGCGATTACATTCTGTTTGACTCGGCGTGGGTCGGTTACGAACAATTTATTCCGATGATGCGTGATTGTTCGCCGCTATTATTAGAACTGAACGAAAACGACCCGGGCATTTTGGTGACCCAATCGGTGCATAAACAGCAAGCCGGTTTTTCGCAGGCTTCGCAAATCCATAAAAAAGACAACCATATCCGCCTGCAAACGCGGTATTGCAACCATAAACGGTTCAACAACGCCTTTATGATGCACGCCTCGACCAGCCCGTTCTATCCGCTGTTCGCCTCGCTCGATGTCAATGCCAAAATGCACGCCGGCAAAGCCGGAAAACGGATGTGGCAGGAATGCGTGCTCAGCAGCGTGGAAGTGCGCAAAATGTTGCTGAAAACCTGTAAATTGATTCGTCCGTTCGTGCCGCCGATGGTGGACGGCAAATCATGGGAAAACCATAAAACCGAAGATATTGCCAACAATATCCGCTTCTTCCAATTCGCCAAAGACGCACGCTGGCACGATTTCGACGGTTATGCCGAAGAGCAGTATTTTATCGACCCGTGCAAATTGTTACTCACCACGCCGGGGATCAATATGGAAACCGGCGAATATGAAGAGTTCGGTATCCCGGCAACGATTTTGGCGCATTTCCTGCGCGAACGTTCGGTGATTCCGGAAAAAGCCGACTTGAACTCGATTTTGTTCTTATTAACCCCGGCGGAAACCATGGCGAAATTCCAACATTTGGTCGCCAATATCGCCCGTTTTGAAGAGCATATTCAAGACAACACGCCGGTGATCGATATGCTGCCGACCTTGGCAAAAGCCTATCCGCAATACGGCAAAATGCGGATTAAAGATCTGTGCCAAAAACTGCACGATTTCTACGCCAAACACCGCTTAAACGAACTGCAACAGCAAATGTTCCTGCGTGACGCTTGGCCGAAAATGCACATCACCCCTGACGAATGCCACAACGCCTTTATCCGCAACCAAGTGGAATTGGTGCCGCTGTCTGAAATTCGCGGGCGCACCGCCGCCGAAGGCGCATTGCCATACCCGCCGGGCGTGTTGTGTATCGTCCCGGGCGAAGTGTGGGACGGTGCCGTGTTGGATTACTTCTTAGCGCTGGAACAAGGTATCAACGAGCTGCCGGGCTTCGAACCGGAAATCCAAGGCGTGTATCTGGAAGCCGACGAATTCGGTCACAAACGCGCCTCGGCGTATGTGTTGAAACAATAGTTCAATCGGTTAAAGGCAAAGTGCGGTTTAACCGCACTTTCCCATTAAACCGCCATGCTATCCAACAACTCCACCTGACTCTGTTTCGCCATGGTTTCCACATAAGCCCGCACTTTTTGCGGCAGCACCAAATCCTTAACAACGGTTAAGGAACGCAAGGTTGGGAACAGGTGAATATCATCTTCCGATAACTCGCCGTTGACCGCACTTTCGCTTTGAATCAAGGTGGCTAATGTTTGCAAGTGCGGTTGCAGTTGTTGTAAATATAACGGCGTGTCGGCAAGCAGTTGCCCCAGATCGCCGACCCAGTTTGTCATGCGTTGGATATAGCGTTCTCTCGCCGATTCCGTTGCAATTTCAGCAAACGGCGCTTGGGTGAAGCGCGGGATAATCAACGGCGAGACCAGATTTTTCACCGTCTCTAACCAGTCGCTAATCGCTGGATTGGTTGCGCCGCTCAAGTGCGGTTTGCCGTCCAGTTGATCGATATAGCACACAATATCCATACTCTCCGGCATAAAACTGCCGTCGGTTTTTTGCAGAATCGGCACCACTTTGCGCCCGACCATTTGTGTCGGGGTGTCGATATCGTCTTCCATCAACACCACTTTTTCCACCGCCACGTTCTTCAAGCCGAAAATCATCGCCGCTTTGACACAAAACGGGCAATGCTGATAAATAAACAGTTTCATCGCGTTCTCCTTTCGTTTCCCCCATGCCGAACCGCACTTTGACTATCTGCGCCGCTCGACGAATAATCCTTGCGTTTAGCCTATCACGTCTATAGCACCCAAGCCAATATTCAGGTACAATCCGCCAATTAACTGATAAATAAAAATTGGCATAGAGAACCCTTTTTAGATGAAAAATATTCGTAACTTTTCCATTATCGCCCATATCGACCACGGCAAATCGACCCTGTCCGACCGTTTGATTCAAACCTGCGGCGGCTTGAGTGATCGCGAAATGGCGGAGCAGGTTCTGGATTCAATGGATCTGGAGCGTGAGCGTGGGATCACGATTAAAGCGCAAAGCGTGACCTTGAACTATCAAGCCAAAGACGGCGAAACCTATCAATTGAACTTTATCGACACCCCGGGCCACGTCGATTTTTCCTATGAAGTATCACGTTCGCTTGCTGCCTGTGAGGGCGCGTTGTTAGTGGTGGACGCAGGGCAAGGCGTGGAAGCGCAAACCTTGGCGAACTGTTATACCGCACTTGAGATGGATCTGAATGTTGTGCCGATTTTAAACAAAATCGACTTACCGGCGGCAGATCCGGAGCGCGTGGCGGAAGAGATCGAAGATATCGTCGGCATCGAAGCCGCCGACGCGGTGCGCTGTTCGGCGAAAACCGGCGTGGGAATCGAAGACGTGCTGGAAGTGATCGTCAAAGAAATCCCACCGCCTGAGGGCGATCCTAACGCACCGTTGCAAGCCTTGATCATCGACTCGTGGTTCGATAACTATCTCGGCGTGGTGTCGTTGGTGCGGATTAAAAACGGTACATTGAAGAAAAACGACAAAATCAAAGTGATGAGCACCGGCATTTCCTACGGCGTGGATCGCTTGGGGATTTTCACCCCGAAACAGGTCGATACCACCGAACTGAAGTGCGGTGAAGTGGGCTGGATTGTGTGCGGTATCAAAGATATTTTGGGTGCGCCGGTCGGCGATACCTTAACCCTGCAACACAAATCCGCCGAACTGCCGCTGCCGGGCTTTAAAAAAGTCAAACCGCAAGTGTACGCCGGTTTGTTCCCGATCAGCTCCGACGATTACGAAGCGTTCCGCGACGCGCTGGGCAAACTCAGCTTGAATGACGCCTCGCTGTTCTACGAACCGGAAAACTCGACCGCACTTGGCTTCGGTTTTCGCTGTGGCTTCTTGGGCTTACTGCATATGGAGATTATCCAAGAGCGGTTGGAACGGGAATACGATCTGGATTTAATCACCACCGCGCCGACGGTTGTGTATGAAGTGGAGCTGACCGACGGCACGGTTGAACACGTTGACAGCCCGGCAAAATTGCCGCCGTTGAACAACATTGCCGAAATCCGCGAGCCGATTGCCGAATGTAATATGCTGTTGCCACAGCAATATTTGGGTAATGTGATTACGCTGTGTATCGAAAAGCGCGGCGTGCAGACCAACATGGTCTATCACGGCAACCAAGTGGCTTTAACTTATGAAATTCCGTTGGGCGAAGTGGTGCTGGATTTCTTCGACCGCCTGAAATCGACCTCGCGCGGTTATGCCTCGTTGGATTACAGCTTCAAGCGTTTCCAAGCGGCAAACATGGTGCGGGTGGATATTATGATTAACGGCGAACGGGTCGACGCGCTGGCGTTAATCGTACATAAAGACAATGCGCCGTATCGCGGGCGCGAATTGGTGGAAAAAATGAAAGAATTGATTCCGCGTCAGCAATTTGACATTGCGATTCAAGCGGCGATCGGCAAC
The DNA here is from genome assembly GCF_053570765.1 of Testudinibacter sp. P17/SS/0325. The sequence continues at coordinate 489,355 of NZ_CM131635.1, forward strand.
CATATCATCGCCCGTTCGACGGTGAAACAGTTGCGTAAAAACGTGTTGGCGAAGTGTTACGGCGGTGATGTCAGCCGTAAGAAAAAACTGCTACAGAAACAAAAAGAGGGTAAAAAACGCATGAAGTCCCTCGGCAATGTGGAAGTGCCGCAAGAGGCGTTTTTAGCCATTTTACACGTTGGCAAAGATAAATAAGGAAAGCGAATGTCGAAATTTTTTCTGCCGATTCTGTTAGTCTGCGGCTATGTATTATGGAAAGTGCTGGATCATCTGGCACTGCCGAACACTTTTTCCATTCTGTTAATCGTGTTCACCCTGATCGCCGGTGCAACCTGGTGTTATAACCGTTTTTCGGTCGAGCCGAAACGCCAACGGCAAATCACCCGTTTGGAACAACGCAGCGGCAAAACGTTGAGCGAAGAAGAGCGTGCCCAAGTCGAGCCGATTTCCGAAGGCAGCGAGTTTGTCGCTTCGCTGTTTCCGGTGTTGGCGATTGTGCTGTTGGTGCGCTCTTTCCTGTTCGAGCCGTTCCAAATCCCGTCCGGCTCAATGGAGCCGAGTTTACGGATCGGCGATTTCGTGATTGTGGAAAAATATGCTTACGGCGTGAAAGATCCGATTTTCCAAAATACCTTAATCCCTGTCGGCGAGCCAAAACGCGGCGATGTGGTGGTGTTTAAAGCGCCACCGCAACCGACGGTGGATTACATTAAACGCGTGGTCGGTTTACCGGGCGATCATATCAAATATGACCAAGCCAGCGGCGCGCTGACCGTCACCCCGGCAAAGTGCGGTACGGCGGTGTGTGAGCCGGAAGTCTATCAATACAGCGATGCCAAAGCCAACCCCGACTTTTTCTATCACGGCAATGCGCAAATCGAGATGAACGAAAAAGGTGCGGTGACCCACCAAATTCTGCTCAATCCGGTACGTTTTTATGTGGATGCGGCATATTATAAACAGCCGGGCAATCCGCCGGGCGAATGGACTGTGCCGGAAGGCGAATATTTTATGATGGGCGACAACCGCGATAACAGCGATGATAGCCGTTTTTGGGGCTTTGTGCCGGAAAAAGCCTTGGTCGGCAAAGCCAGTTGGATTTGGTTGAGCTTGGATAAAAAAGCCAATGAATGGCCGAGCGGTATTCGCACCGAACGCCTGTTCACCTCAATTCAGTAAGGTGCGGCATGATACAACATCTGGACAGATTACAAGGCAAAATCGGCTATCAATTCAACAATCTTACGTTGTTGAAACAGGCGCTGACCCACCGTAGCGCCGATAGCAAACACAATGAGCGCTTGGAATTTTTAGGCGATTCGATTCTGAATTTTATCATTGGCGAAGCGTTGTTTAAGCAGTTTGATAAAGTCGATGAGGGCGATCTCAGCCGTATGCGCGCCACCTTGGTGCGTGAAAAAACACTGGCGATTTTGGCACGCGAATTCGAATTGGGCAACTATCTGCGCCTGGGGCAAGGCGAGTTAAAGAGCGGCGGCTATCGCCGTGATTCGATTTTATCCGACGGCGTGGAAGCGATTATCGGCGCAATGTACCTCGACAGCGGTCTGGAAAAGATTATGCCGGTGGTGCGCGCGTGGTATAAAACCTTCCTCGCCGAGATTAAACCGGGCGACAACCAAAAAGACCCGAAAACCCGCTTGCAGGAATACCTGCAAGGCAACCGCCAACCGCTGCCGGAATATGAAGTGATTGATATTCAAGGGGAGGCGCACAAACAACTGTTTAAAGTCGAATGCCGGGTCAGCAGTCTGGATAAAACCGTGGTCGGACAGGGGCAAAGCCGGCGCAAGGCAGAACAAGCCGCTGCAGAAGCCATTTTGCAACAACTTAATTTAACCAAATAGGCATGCTATGACAGAGATAACCACCGACCTACAAAACCAAACCGCCGCAAGCGAAACGACGGGCGAAACCTACTGCGGCTTTATCGCGATTGTCGGCCGCCCGAACGTGGGCAAATCCACCCTGCTGAATAAACTGCTGGGACAGAAAATTTCGATCACCTCGCGCAAAGCGCAAACCACCCGCCACCGCATTGTCGGTATCGACACCGAGGGCGCATATCAGGCGATTTACGTCGATACGCCGGGCTTACACATCGAAGAAAAACGCGCGATCAACCGCCTGATGAACAAAGCCGCCAGCAGCGCGATCGGCGACGTTGATCTGATTTTTTTCGTGGTGGACGGCACCCATTGGACCGATGATGACGAAATGGTGCTGAACAAACTGCGTGCGGCAAAAGCGCCGGTGATTTTGGTGATTAACAAAATTGATAACGTGAAAGACAAAGACGAAATGTTGCCGTTTATCACCGCGTTGAATCAGCGGTTTGAATTTAAAGCCACCGTGCCGATTTCCGCCCAGCGCGGTAACAATGTCCATCAGCTGAAAAAACTGGTGCAACAGACGTTACGCCCGGGTATTCATCACTTCCCTGAAGATTACATCACCGACCGTTCGCAACGTTTTATGGCTTCGGAAATCATTCGGGAAAAATTAATGCGCTTTATGGGCGAGGAATTGCCGTATTCGGTTACGGTCGAAATCGAGCAATTTAAAACCAACGAGCGCGGCACATATGAGATCAACGGTTTGATTTTGGTCGAGCGCGAAGGGCAGAAAAAAATGGTGATTGGCCATCAAGGGCAAAAAATCAAAACCATTGGCATTGAAGCACGCGCCGATATGGAGAAACTGTTTGAGAACAAAGTCCATTTAGAGCTGTGGGTGAAAGTGAAATCCGGCTGGGCAGACGACGAACGCGCACTGCGGAGCTTGGGTTATATGGACGAATAATTGCTGTTTTTTATAACCGCACTTTGGTTTTTTCTCATTCATCTTAAAGTCGCTATCGGGTTCGCCGATGGCGATTTTCTTTTTTTATCACTATCGCTATTTCGCCTCGCGGCGACCGTACTTTTTTCTCATTTATCTAAAAGTTAGCTATCGGGTTTCGCCGATGGCGACTTACTTTTTTTGCTTGTACAAAAAAAGTAAGCAAAAAAATACACCCCAATTGTAGTGCTAATCTTCGCCTTTGCTAATTTCTACGGTCAATTTGTAAACTTGCCTGCTACGCAGGCTTCGGACACGACAAATTGACCTTGAAATCTTCACGCAAACGCTCAGGCACTCCAGATGGGGAATTGAAAACCAACCGCACCGCACTTTGATTTTTTTATTTATAATTAAGTCGTTATATCCTGGGCGCATTCAATGCGCTCCTACACTTCCCTTACAATACTTCTGTTGCAATTAAAATCTGGTGTTCTGCGTCGTGTTTTTGGGTTCCCTTGTGAACTGCCTGAGCATGTGTGAAATTTGTAGGGAAATTTTTTTGTTTGAGCGAAGCGAGTTTGCCCGCGTAGCGGGCGCATTAAAAATTTTCCGTTAAGCAAGTTCACACTAAGCGAAGAAAAGCAGTTCATTAGGGTGAGCGTAGCGTATAAAAGTATGGTCGCCGCGAGGCGAAAAAACGATAGTGATAAAAAAGTAAGTTTCCATCGGCGAAACCCGATAGCGATTTTAAGATGAATGAGAAAAAACCAAAGTGCGGTATGCTTCTCCGCTAAAATCCTGTAAAATGCTTGCCCTTTAACCACCGTGGTTCGTAACCCTCCCACGCAAAAAAACTAGGACAATGCGATGCAACAAAAAGCACTGGTGATCTTCTCCGGCGGACAAGATTCCACCACCTGCCTGCTACAGGCAATTCAACACTACGGCAAAGAAAACGTCGAAGCCGTGACCTTTCAATACGGGCAACGCCATGCGATTGAACTGGAAAAAGCGCAATGGATCGCACAGGATCTGGGCGTGAAACAAACCCTGATCGACACCAGCGTAATCAAAGCCATCACCACCAATGCGCTGATGGATCAAAGTGCGGTCATCGAAGAGAACGACGATATGCCGAATACCTTTGTCGATGGACGCAACGCCCTGTTTTTACTCTATGCCGCGATTTACGCCAAAGGACAGGGCATTCGCAATATCATCACCGGCGTATGCGAAACCGATTTCAGCGGCTACCCCGACTGCCGTGATGTGTTCGTCAAATCGATGAACGTCACCCTTAATCTGGCAATGGATTACAACTTCAATATCCAAACACCATTGATGTATTTAGACAAAAAACAGACTTGGGCATTAGCCGATCAGCTCGGCGGTTTGGACTATATCCGCCGACACACCCACACCTGCTATCTCGGCATCGAAGGCGGTTGCCACGAGTGCCCGAGCTGCAAATTGCGCGAAAAAGGGTTGAATGAATACCTGGCGGAAAAAGAGGCAAACCATGTTTAAAATCAGCAAAGAATTCAGTTTCGATATGGCGCACATGCTCGACGGACACGACGGCAAATGCAAAAACCTGCACGGACACACCTATAAGCTGCAAGTGGAACTGTGCGCGCCGCTGCTGACCGATGAAGCAAAGTGCGGTATGGTGATGGATTACAGTGATCTGAAAAACGTAGTGGACGAATTAATCCTCAAACCGATGGATCATGCGTTTATCTTTGATGAAAATAGCGCGAAAGAGTGCAAGGTGGCGGCGTTGTTGCAAGAATTGGATTCGAAAGTGTTCGCCCTGCCCTACCGCACCACCGCCGAGCAGATGTCACAGTTTATCTTTCAACGCCTGCAACACGCCGGTTTGCCGATTTCCGCCGTCCGCCTATGGGAAACACCGACCTCATTTTGTGAATATACGGACGTTTGATGAAGCGCGAAATCCACTACAACATTGTCGAAATCTTCGAAAGCCTGCAAGGGGAAGGGTTCAACACCGGCATGCCAAGCATTTTTATCCGCTTCGGCAAATGCAACCTTGCCTGCCCGTGGTGCGACACCAACTACAGCCAGTTTGAACGCTGGAGCTTGGCGCAGATTTTGCAAAAAGTGCGGTCATATTCGGCAACTAACATTATCATCACCGGTGGTGAACCGACCATTCAGCCGAAACTGAGCGTACTGCTCGATCAACTGAAAACCGACGGTTATTTTTTGGCAATCGAAACTAACGGTTTAAAACCGATTCCGCCGCAAATCGACTACATCGCCACCAGCCCGAAACTGCTGTATCGGCACAAATACCAACAACGTTGCCTCTCCTCTGCCGATGAAGTGCGGATCGTTAATGACGGCGAAATCCTGCCGTTTTGCGAACAGATCGAACGACAAATTCAAGCAAGCCACTATTATCTCTCCCCTTGCGAACAACAAGGCGAAATGAACCTGCTGGATACGATTCGCAAACTGGGCGAACTCAATCAACGCCCTGAATCCCTGACAGGCAAACGCCCAAAGTGGCAGTTGAGTTTACAAACGCATAAGCTGGTAGGGATTGAATAAAACAATAAAAAAGTTGTTTTAAATTAAAATTACAACTTAAAAAATGTTTTATGCTATAGTACAAATTAGGTATCGCTTAGTAAAGCGAATACCTAATTGAGTATTAATCATTCACTATTTGGCATAAATAATATGCAAAGCATAAATCAACTAAGTGCGGTCTTAAAGCAGCGACGTGAACAGCTCGGGATCAATCAGAAAGATATGTTGTTTAAAATCGGCATGAGCCAGCAACAATATCAGCGGATTGAAGCCGGTCAGGATCTGCGCGCCTCAACACTGCTGCGCATTTTAGAAGGTTTCGACTTGCAGTTATTTATCGCAGAAAAAGAGAAAATCGGCTTACTTGCGCAGCTCGCTAAACTGGACAGCACGACATTGCAACAACTGATCGTTGAGCATACCCAAGCTGCCGAACCTAAATTAGCGGCTTTTTTAGCTGAATTGGGAGATGAAACATGAGCAAAGTACAAGCCCTCAACCTGCACTTGCATGGAACGCAAATCGGTGTTTTACTCAATTACGCTGGTAACCATAACCGCCTGATTTTTGCCCCTGAATATCAACTGTTACCAGCGGAAAAACAACCGCTGATCACACTTGCCCAACGGCTTCGTCCCGATTATTTTACCAGCAATGTGAGCCATCTCTACCACCATCGAATGACGCCGTTATTGTCCAATCTGCTGCCCGAGGGTATTTTGCGTGACTGGATTGCGCAAAGTCTGAAAATTCCCCCTGAAAATGAATTTCCATTGCTTGCGCAATTAGGTGAAAACTTGCCCGGTGCGTTGGTGGCGACACCGCTAACCCACGAATTGCCGCAATGGGCGAAAATCGGCACACAACAACCTGAACAAATTGAACTACAAACGCAGCACCAACAAAAATTTTCCCTTGCCGGTGTGCAGATGAAATTTTCCGGACACAAGCAGGACAAGCGTTTTTATCTAAATCAGTTGCATGGTGAAGATGATTGGATTATCAAAACCCCGTTTTCGCTACGTCGTACCGTGCCGCAAAATGAATACAGTATGATGAAATTGGCCGAATTGGCCGGGGTGGTGATTCCTGAAATTCAATTAATTGCACTCACGGATTTAGACGGCTTGCCCGAGATCGCGCTCGCACAAAATGAAGAGTATGCTTATGCAATCAAACGTTTTGACCGCACTTTACTGGCGCATAAGCCGCAACGTATCCACAGTGAAGACTTTGCGCAAATTTTCGAGCTGTATCCGCATAATAAATACAATAAAATCAATTATGAACAAATCGGTGCGGTGATTTATCGCTATGCGGAACAGGGTTTAGCCGAATTACAACAAATGGCACGCCGTCTATTAGTCAATATTTTGTTGGCGAATGGCGATGCGCATATCAAAAATTGGAGTTTGTTTTATCCCGAACGGCAAGTGCGGTTGGCACCGGCGTATGATATTGTCTGCACCCTGCCGTATATTGCGCAAGAGGCACAGATTGCGTTGAATTTGGGGAAAGAAAAAAATTGGTATCAACTCAATTTTTCACATTTTGAACAGTGGACAAAGCGGATCGGCGCGCCGTGGCAAGCAATTCAAGTCCATTTACGCGATGTTTTGCAACTGGCACGGCAACAATGGCGCAATCAATTGGTTCATTTACCGATGGACGAGCAACATAAGGTTGTTTTACAACGCCATTGGAAAAATCTACACCCTGATTTTCGGCTTGATTAACAAGTTATAAGGATAACCATGCTACTGATCATCAACAACCACGATTCCTTCACCTACAATCTGGTCGATCTGCTGCGCAGGCTTGAGGTGGAAATGCAAGTGTGTGATACCGAAAACGTGGATTTAGACGCGGTGGCGCAATTTAGCCATCTGTTGATTTCGCCCGGTCCGGATGTACCGTCGGCGTATCCGCAGTTGTTTGCGATGTTACAACGTTATCACCGGCAAAAATCCATTCTCGGCGTGTGTTTGGGGCACCAAACCTTATGCCAGTTTTTTGGCGGCGAGCTGTATAACCTGCCGCAGATCCGCCACGGACGAAGTGCGGTTTTGCGCCAAACCGCGGATTCGTTACTGTTTAAAAATCTGCCGCAATCCTTTAAGATAGGACTGTATCACTCTTGGGCGGTGAAAAACGACAGCCTGCCGAGTTGCTTACAGGCAACGGCGGTCGACCAAGACGGCACGCTGATGGCAATGCAGCACCGCACTTTGCCGATTTACGGGGTGCAGTTTCATCCCGAATCGTTTATTAGCGAATACGGCGAGCAGATTTTGCGTAATTGGCTGTCTGACTAAGCAAAGGATAATCAAATGGCACACTTTTTTTCCCAGACGTTGCTTTTTTTAAAACTGTTTTGGCACCGCTTTAATCAAAACAAACTGACGATGGCGGCGGGTTATCTGACCTATAGTACCATGTTGGCACTGGTGCCGTTGATGATCGTCGTTTTGGCGGTTTTTTCCGCTTTCCCGGTGTTTCAGGAAGTGAGCGGGCAAATTCAAAATTTGATTTTTGATAATTTCGCCCCGGAAACCGGCGGTATTTTACAACAGTATCTGAATGAATTTGTCACCAATTCAACCAAAATGAGCGGCGTCGGGATTATCGGCTTGATTGTGGTTGCCTTGATGTTGATTTCTTCGATCGATCACACCCTAAATGATATTTGGCCGAACACCAATTCACGCACCTTGTTGTTTTCGTTTGCGATCTACTGGATGATTCTCACCCTGGGGCCGCTATTTCTTGCCGTCAGCCTGATCATCAGCTCTTATATTTTCTCAATCCAATTTTTCAGTCATGGCAGCGTGCTGCCGCTCGGGACGAAACTGCTTAGCCTAGTGCCGTTTGTGCTGACTTGGCTGGCATTCACCCTGATTTATACCGTGGTGCCGAATACCAAAGTCAACCTGCGTTACGCCATGATTGGCGCATTGGTCGCGGCGGTCTTTTTTACCCTCGGCAGACGCGCTTTCACTTGGTATATGACCATGTTCCCTTCTTACCAATTGATTTACGGCGCTTTGGCAACCCTGCCGATTTTGTTGTTGTGGATTCAGCTCAGTTGGACCTTTGTCCTGCTCGGCGCCCAACTTACTGCGGTGTTGGAAGATTTCCATTTGGTGAAAAAAGGCGATTTGGATCTACACAAAGAGTACCAGCAGAAACAACAAAAATTTCATGGCGACTTGCAACGTCTGGTCAAAAGAATAGAACTGGGTAAAGCGCAAAGCACTGCGGTGGCAAAAACCGCTGCGCCCCAAGCGGGAAATGAAAAATGATTGCGTTAATTCAACGTGTTACCCGTGCCGCCGTCACCGTCGAAAATCAAACTGTCGGTGAAATCGGGCATGGCTTATTGGTGCTGCTCGGGGTCGAAAAAGAAGACGATCAGGCAAAAGCGGATAAGTTACTGGAGAAAGTCCTAGCCTATCGCGTCTTTGCCGATGACAACGGCAAAATGAATTTAAACGTCAAACAAGTGAACGGCAGCGTGTTAGTGGTGTCTCAGTTTACATTGGCGGCCGACACCCACAAAGGCCTGCGCCCGAGCTTTTCCAACGGCGCTGCGCCGCAATCGGCGGAACAGCTCTACGCTTATTTCAGCGAGCAATGTCGCGCCCAGATCCGCACTGCAACCGGCATTTTCGCCGCCGATATGCAGGTCAGTTTAACCAATGACGGGCCGGTAACTTTTTGGTTACAGGTCTAAATAAGGAACGCAAAAGATGAAAAAACAGCTGAAAACCCTACTTGGCAGCGGTATGTTCTTATTGGCAACCGCACTTCCGACACAGGCTGCCGCTGACAAAGACCACGAACCGCAACGGGTGAATTTCAATGTCGAAGTGTTGCGCCAAGTCGAACGCGACACGATGCAGGTGGTGCTGTATGCGCAGGAGTCGGGCAAAACCTTAAAAGCGATCAGCGAAACCGTCACACAAAAGCTGAATCTGGCAGTAGAAGAAGCCAAAAAACGCAATATTCAAACCGGCATGACTAACCGCCGCACCTATATCAATTACGATAAACAGGGCAAACCGAGCGGCTGGACGGATTACGCGGAAATCACCTTGGAAAGCCAAGATTTTACCGCACTTTCCGAATTAATCGCCGCCACCGGCGAACAGCTGGCGGTGCAAAACACCAATTTCACCGTCTCCCAAACACGGAAACTGGCATTAGAGCAAGCGCTAACCGAAGAAGTGTTACAAGCGTTTAAACAAAAAGCCGAGTTGATCAGTAAAAATTTGTCTGCCAAAAGTTATCGTGTGGCTAATTTAGACATTAGCAGTGTGAATGAATCCGGTAACGACCAGCAAACAATCTATTATGAACGCAAAGCCGTCTTTGCCAGCAGCGAAGCCGAACCCATGCAGGTGCAAAGCGGCGTGGCGGACTTGAAAATTCAGCTGAACGCCTCTATTGATCTGATAAATGAATAACGTCCATTAACTTATCGGCAGGGTTAGCGTATAATCCTGCTTTCTATCTCTTTTATCCATTAATTAAGGCGGAGTAGCCGATGAAAATTGCAAAAAATGTTGTAGTCAGTATCGCATATCAAGTTCGTACTGAAGATGGGGTGTTAGTCGATGAAGCGCCGGCAAATCAACCGTTAGAGTATCTGCAAGGACACAATAACTTAGTGATCGGCTTGGAAAACGCCCTTGAAGGCCGTGAAGTCGGTGAAAAACTGGAAGTACGGGTGAAACCGGAAGAAGGTTACGGCGCATACAACGATAATATGGTGCAACGCGTACCGAAAGATGTGTTTGTCGGCGTTGACGATTTGGAAGTCGGCATGCGTTTTATCGCTGATACCGACATCGGTCCGTTGCCGGTGGTGATTACCGAAGTGGGCGACGATTATGTCGTGGTTGACGGCAACCATATGTTAGCCGGTCAGGAATTACTGTTTAACGTGGAAATCGTTGCCGCCCGCGAAGCGACCTTGGAAGAGATCGCCCACGGTCATATCCACGCCGAAGGCGGCGGTTGCTGCGGCGGACACGACAGTGACGAAGAAGGTCACGGCTGCGGTTGCGGACACAACCATGATCACCACGGACATGAGCACGATCATCACGGACACCACCACGGCCACGAAGGCTGCTGCGGCGGTAAACATAAGCACTAATTCGATTAGTGTCACAAACAAACTCAAGGGCGGAAATTTTCCGCCTTTCTTTTTGCCAGCCTATCCCACAATTGCCGTTTTTGTTCCGTCTTTAAACGCTTGATTTTCGCTTCTAAGCGACTGGCGTCGGCACGCGATAAGCCGTGATAAATCAAACGCATTTCCAGCGGTGGATGCATACGGGTAAATTTTGCGCCTTTGCCGCTCAAATGCACGTGAAACCGCACTTTCGGCTGATTACTGATACCGCAATACAACGCATTGTTTTGACATAACAAAAAATAGACGCACCACTGTTTTTGCGCTGGATCAGACGCAAAGTGCGGTTCAAGCTCGAGCAAGTCCGGGTCAATCAAGATGGTCATCAATATCGTTCCATATTGGCGCTATACAATCGGTTCTGAAATAATCTGATATTCGGCTCATTCGGCAGATAAGCCGGTTTGTTAACGCCGTTTGCTTTTACGCCGCTTTTTCTGCTGCCATAATAATTGACGGTAACGAAACTGCGGTTGCAGGCGGTAGGCGAAAAGTGCGGTCAGGATTAAACCGCAGCCGAGGGCTTTTTGCCAAGTAAGGATTTCGCCGAGTAAACTGATACTTAACAGCAGTGTCCAGACCGGTTCTAAGATCATGATAATCGCGGCATTGGTGATTTGGCTGTGTTTTTGCCCGATCACTTGCAGCAAAAACCGGAACGAGGTGGCGAACACCGCGCTAATGGCAACCCAGCCCCAAGTGCTGCCGCTAATCGGAAATTGCCAGCTTTCGAATAAGAGAGAAAAGATCCCGCAAAAAATACCGACCATGGCCAATTGGATGGTGGTGAGCGGCAACACCGGCACGGTTCTGGAAAATTGGCTGTTCAGTACAAACGAGGTCGCCGCCACGGTGGACGACAACAAGAACAGCGCATTGCCGAGCGACAAATGCAACCCACTGCCCGAAGCTAATAAAAACAACCCGGCGGCGGCAAGCGGCAGACAGAACCAGAACATCCGTTGCGGGCGATGGCGGAAAATCAGCCATGACATCAACGGCGCCAACAACATCGACAAACTGACGATAAACGCACCCTCGCCCATGTTTTCGGTATAGCTCATGCCCTGCACCCACAAAAACAAATTCAGGCTAAACGCCGCACCGACCGTGACCGCACTTTTCAGTTGTCGGCGTGACAAACGGCGCAATTGCGGGTAGGCAAGCGGCAGAAACAGCGACGCCGCCGCAAGAAAACGCACGCTGATAAATCCCGCCGGCGGCAGCTCTTGCAAGGCATATTTGGAAAATAGCCAACCGGATGCCGCCAGTATGCTGACCAGCAATAAAATCAGTTCGCCGCGGTATTTATGCACGTTTTCAACCTTTCTTGGTTTAGAATTGTTTTTATTATAATCACTTCCGACGGAAACAGCGACAAGGCAAATCCGATTTTGCTAAATTTCTGATTGCTCATCTCGATTTGATCGGTAAACTAAACAAATTCATTGGTTACCCCTAAAAAATTATGCAAAGTTTACAACCGTTTCACACTTTTTCACTATCGCTACAAGCCAACGCGATTATTGAAATCCGCTCCGTCGGGCAATTGCAACAAGTTTGGCAAACCTATGCCGATCAACCTCGCCTGCTGTTAGGACAAGGCAGCAACGTCTTATTCCTAGCCGATTTTAACGGTGTCGTGCTGCTGAACCGGATTGAAGGCATTCAGCACAAGCAAGATGAACACTTTCATTATCTGCACGTTAACGGCGGCGAAAACTGGCATAATTTAGTCACTTTTTGCGTCGAACGGGGTTACAACGGGCTGGAAAATCTGGCGTTGATCCCCGGTTGTGCCGGCACTGCGCCGATTCAAAATATCGGCGCGTACGGGGTGGAATTTGATGATGTGTGCGATTATGTCGACGTGTTAGATCTGAAGTGCGGTCAAATCCGGCGTTTCCGCCGTGAAGAATGCGGCTTCGGCTACCGCGACAGTATTTTCAAGCACGCGCCTTACCAGCGGGATTACGCTATCGTGGCAATCGGCTTAAAGTTGGCTAAAAACTGGCGGCCGCAACTGCAATACGGTTCCCTTGCCCAATTGGATTCGCAAACCGTCAGCGCAAAACAAATCTATAACGAAGTGTGTCGAGTGCGGCGCAGTAAACTGCCTGATCCGAACGAATTCGGCAATGCCGGCAGCTTCTTTAAAAATCCAAGTGTCAGCCGAGCGCAATACCAACAATTGCTTGCCGATTATCCGAATATGCCGGCGTTTGCGCAAGCGGACGGCACGGTCAAACTGGCAGCCGGTTGGCTGATCGACCAATGCGGCTTGAAAGGCTGTCAAATCGGCGGCGCGGCGGTGCACCAGCAGCAAGCGTTGGTGCTAATTAACCGCAACAATGCCACGCCAAATGATGTGTTACAACTGGCGCGCCATGTGCGGCAACAGGTGTCAGCCAAATTTCAGGTGGCATTGCAAGCGGAAGTGCGGTTTTTCAATGCCGACGGTGAGATCGACAGCGAACAGGCAATCGGCTAAATGACGGAACAAGCGCAACTCGAATCGGTTTTAACCTTACTCGCGGACGGCAAACCGCACTTGCTGCCGGCGATGAACGCACCGCAACGGGCGGCAGTATTGCACCAGCTGCAAACTTGGGGCTTAAACGTTAGGTGCTCGGCAGATCAGGTTTACCAACTGTCCGAACCGTTGAATTTACTCGATCAAGCCGCAATCAACCGCAGGTTGACTTACGGAACGGCATTGGTGCTGCGCAGCGTGGATTCCACCAATGAATTTTTATTGCAGCGCAAAACCTTGCCGTCGGGGACGATTTGCACCGCCGAAAGGCAAACCGCCGGACGCGGACGGCGCGGGCGCCAATGGCATTCGCCGTTTGCGCAAAATCTCTATTTCTCCTTGCTGTGGCACTTCCGGCAGCCTGCCGAGCGTTTGCAAGCGCTCAGTTTAGTCATCGGGATCTGTCTTGCCGACACCCTAAGCGAATTGGGCGTGGAGAATATCAGTATCAAATGGCCGAACGATATTTATTTTGACGGGCGCAAACTGGGCGGCATTTTGATTGAAAGCCGTGCCTTCGCCGCACAAAAACAGGCGTTGGTGATGGGGATCGGCTTAAATTTGAGTATGCGCCCAGCCGACGGCGCGGCAATTGAACAGGCTTGGGCGAATTTAAACGAAAGTGCGGTTCGGATTGAACGCAACCAACTGGTCGCCACCCTCGCCAACAATTTACAGCACGTTTTGCTGCAAGTGGAACAACACGGCGTCACCCCCTATTTACAACGTTGGCAACAATACGATCATTTTTACCAAAAACCGATCAAACTGCTGCTGCCGAATACGGAATTACACGGGATTGGGCAAGGGATTGATAGCGACAGCGGCGAATTATTGCTGCAAACCGCCGACGGGCAATTACAGCGTTTTCATATCGGTGAGATTTCCGTGCGTCCGTTAGGCTGATAGCGCAAATTAACGCTTTTTTCATTTTGATTTATAAGGAACTGTTATGACATTTCAAGATTATTTGGCAACCATGCCGCGCGTCGAAAATTTAAGCGGTTTAAACGTGTTGAATGCCGCGGGCGACGTAATTCACCATATTCCGGCGATTGCCGGTAAATTGGGATCGCTGCGGCTGTACAACGCCTTGGCGGAACACTTTGCGCAACAGCTTCATCCGCAAGCGGCGCGACAAGGCTTGATTTGGTTTGCCGAACACGTTGCCGACGCCGAACGGAATCCGGGCAAACATCCGAATATCGATCTGCTGTTCCGCGTGCTTCAAACGCAGCAAACCCTACAATTACAGCCGTTACGCTAATTTTCAGCCTTTTATTATTCGGAAAACACTATGCAATCTGTTCAAGATTTCTTTAATGCCCTCAGCGATTATGTCTGGGGGCCTTATATGCTGGCGTTGTTGGTCGGTACCGGGATTTACCTCAGCCTCCGTCTGATTTTTTTACAGTTCCGTTTATTGCCGTTTGCCTTGAAACAAGCGTTTAGCCCCCACCCGAAAAAAGAGGACGGCAGCGATCATCACGGCGATATTTCCCATTTCGGCGCGCTGATGACCGCACTTTCCGCCACCATCGGCACGGGTAATATCGCCGGCGTTGCCACCGCCGTTGTCAGCGGCGGACCGGGCGCGGTGTTTTGGATGTGGTTGACCGCGATTTTCGGCATGGCGACCAAATACGGCGAGGGCGTGTTGGCGGTTAAATATCGGATCGTCAATGATAAAGGCGAAATGTCCGGCGGTCCGATGTATTACATCGAACGCGGCATGAAGCTGAAATGGCTGGCGTTGCTGTTTGCCTTGTTCGGTACGATTGCCTCGTTCGGTATCGGCAGTTCGGTGCAATCCAACTCGGTCGCCAATGCGATTCACACTTCATTCGGGGTGAATACCGCCGTGACCGGCGTAATCTTGACCTTGCTGACCGCTATTGTGGTATTGGGCGGGATTAAAAGTATCGCCCGCGCCTCGTCGATTATCGTGCCGTTTATGGCGATTTCCTATATTCTCGGCGGTTTGGCAATCATTATCGTCAATGCCGAACTGTTTATGCCGGCACTCTCCACCATTATCGACCATGCTTTCGGCGCGAACGCCGTCGGCGGGGCGATTTTGGGCAATGCGGTGCGTTACGGGGTGGCGCGCGGCGTATTTTCCAATGAGGCGGGGATGGGATCGGCGCCGATTGCCGCCGCAGCCGCCAAAACCGATCATCCGGTGCGCCAAGCGTTGGTATCGATGACCGGCACCTTCTTAGATACGATTATCGTGTGCAGTATCACCGGCATTGTATTAGTGATGGGCGGTTTATATAGCGACGGGCAAAGCGGTGCGGCATTGACCACCCTGACCTTCAATAAAATGCTGCCGGGACCGGGCGGCTGGATCGTCACCTTCGGGCTGATTTTCTTCGCCTATTCCACCATTCTCGGTTGGTGTTACTACGGTGAAAAATGCGCGGCTTATCTGTTCGGTGATAAATATGTCAACCTATACCGTATCGTCTACGTGGCAACGGTGATGGCGGGCGCAGTGTTGCAACTAGATTTGGTTTGGTCAGCCGCGGACGTATTCAACGGCTTAATGGCGATTCCGAACCTGATTGCGTTGTTGTTCCTGTCCGGCGTGATTGTGCGTGAAACCAAAGACTTCATCGACAAACGCAAAAGCGGCGAATTGCCGTAATGTCATTAATGCTCATATGAAAAGCACGTCCATTGACGCGCTTGAGATTGCTGACAAACTGACTTCTCTCCCTCCGCATGCGGAGGGAGGGAAATAATTAGAGCAAGAGACTTTGTCATTAGCCTGAAGCATATCCATTGACGCGCTTTTTTAGTGTGATTGCCTAATATTCCCATGTCTCCGGATCAATACCGCACTCGCGCATTAACGCTTTGGCAGCTTCCGGAATCTCATCGCTGCGCTCTTTCATCAAATCCTGATCGGTCGGCAACGGTTGTCCGGTAAACGCATGCAGAAAGGCTTCGCACAGCAATTCGCTGTTGGTGGCGTGGCGCAAATTGCGGATTTGGCGGCGGGTGCGTTCGTTGGTGAGAATTTCCAACACTTTAATCGGAATCGACACCGTGATTTTTTTCACCTGTTCGCTTTTTTTGCCGTGTTCCGCATAAGGGCTGATATATTTGCCGTTCCACTCCGCCATATTGAATCCTTTTAAAAATCCTTATAAAAACTTTGGCTATTTTAACAAAAATCACGAAAATAACAATCTGGACGTAAAGACTGCTAAAAATAAAATACGCTTATTTTGATAGCGGCAGAAAACTGATAAACTACGCTAAAATCAGAACAACCGATTGCGAGAGAATTATGGTAGTCAGCTCGACGAGAGAAATGCATAAATTCGGTGGCAGCAGCTTGGCGGATGCCGAACATATCCGTAACGTTGCCAACATCATTAAACAGCATACCCAGCCGCAAGATTTAATCGTGGTGTCGGCGATGGGCAAACTGACCGATAATCTGATTCAATGGATAACACTGTCGGCGGATGATCCGGTCAGTGCCAATCAGCAACTGCAAAAAATCAAATTCCATTATCTGACCCAAACCAACCGGCTGCTCAACCACCCCGAAAGCGTTTCACAACAGTTTTTAGAAGATATTTTATCCCTCTCTTCCCTGCTGGATAAACCGCTCAGTGACGCCATCTATGCCGAAGTGGTCGGACACGGCGAAATTTGGACCGCAAGACTGGTCAGCGCTTATTTAAACCAACTGGGGCTGGAAAACCATTATTTGGATTCACGCCTGTTTTTATATGCCGAAAGAGCGCGGTTGCCGCAAGTGGATTTTGAACGCAGCCGACTACGGTTGCAACCGCACTTGGCACAAGCCGGGGGCAAACGGTTGGTTATCACCGGCTTTATCTGTCAAAACCGGGCAAAAGAAACCGTGCTGTTGGGACGCAATGGTTCGGATTACTCGGCAACCCAAATTGCGGCGTTGGCCGATGTGAATAAAGTCACGATCTGGAGTGATGTTGCCGGGGTTTACAGCGCCGATCCGCACCAAATCAATAATGCCAATCTGCTGAGTTTCCTGCGGGTGGACGAAGCCACCGAACTGGCGCGCTTGGCAGCCCCGGTTTTGCACGCCCGTACCCTGCAACCGGTCAAAAGCCACCAGATGACGTTATTGTTACGCAGCAGTTTACAACCGGAACACGGCTCAACCCGAATCGAACACGCCCTATCCGCCAGCGAGCACGGCAAAATCGTCACCCATCACAACCAAATCGGTTTGATTGAATTGGTCGTGCCGCCAAACCAAGAGTTCGAACAATGGCAACAACAATGCCAACAATGGATAGCAACACAACAGCTTACACCGTTAGCACAACACCTCGATCGGCAACAGCGAACCGTCAAATTAGCTTATCCAATCGAGTATATTGATAATGTTTATATTCAATTCAAACAGTTGCCGCTGATGGTCGATTCGTCATCCATCCGTTATGATTTGGCACTGTTGGCGATTGTCGGCTACGGGGTCTGCCGCAATTCCTTGCAAATGATGCGTTTTCTGCAAATGTTGAAAACCCAGCCGTTGGAATTTATCTGGCAATCGCCGGATCAAATCAGCGTCGTTGCCATCTTGCGCCAAACGGTCGGGCGCGACTTATTGCGTAATGTGCACGATGATCTGTTCCGCCCGCACAAAACCGTCGGTTTGGTGGTGCTGGGCAACGGCACCATCGCAAAAACCTGGATCGATCTCTATCGCCAACAGCGGGAAGCCTTGTCGGCGCGCAGTAAATTTAATTTCACCTTAATCGGGCTGGTATCCAGCACCAAAGGTTGGCTCAGTTACCAAGGTTTACTCCCTTCATTACAAAACCGCACGTTAGATGAGGCATTTGAACAACAGGCGCAAGAGCTGGAACCAAAACAGTTGCTGAATTGGATGAGCGCCCATCCGTTTGATGAATTGGTTGTGCTCGATATCACTGCCAGTGATGAAGTCGCCAAGCATTATCTCAATTTTGCCAAACACGGTTTTCATGTCATCAGCGCCAATAAGCGCGGCGCGGCATTTCCGTTGGCGCAATTCCATGAACTGCAAAATGCGTTTCAACAATCGGGCAGCCATTGGCTGTACAACGCTACCATCGGGCGCGGTCTGCCGATTAACACCATTTTGCGCGATTTAGTCGAGAGCGGCGACACCATTCTGTCGATTGAAGGCACGTTTTCCGACACCATGACCTGGCTGTTTTATCAATACGATCAACATCTCCACACCTTTGCCGAGCTGATCGAACAGGCATGGCAACAGGGCTTGAGCGAGCGCAACCCGCGCGAAGATCTGAGCGGCACCGACGCAATGCGCAAGCTGTTGATTGCGGCGCGCAGTGCCGGTTATGACATTGATCCGCAAAAGATTAAAGTGGAATCCTTGTTAGACGGCAACGCCGAACAACTTTCGCTCAATGAATTTTTTGAATCACTCGCCCCATTAAACCAAACTCTCGAAGAGCGGTATCTGAACGCACAGGAAGACGGTTTGAGCCTGCGCTACGTCGCCCGTTTCCACGCCAACGGGCAATCCACCATCGGTTTGGAAGAACTTGATCCTGACGATCCGCTCAGCCAAACCCTGCCGGGGGAAAATCTGTTCATTATCCGCAGCCAATGGTATCGCGATAAACCGCTGATCATTCACGGGCCAAGCTCCGGCCCCGCCATGACCGCCGGCGCAATTCAAAGCGATTTGAACCGACTGGTGAAATTATTGTAGGCGCATGATGGACCGCTGTTCTGCCTTTTCCCTTTCATCGGATAAAAGCCATCATCTGCGCCGCGTGCAAATCCGCCAGCACATGATCGGGCAGGTCAAGTGCGGTCAGAAAGTGCTGTTACAACAGGGCGTTCTACGTCAAATCGGACAGAATGAACTGTTTGTATTATTGAAAGACAGTCGTTGGGAAATGATTAACCGCACTTTGCAAACCGATTACCGCTCGAATATCATTCACCTTTCCCCGCAAACGATTGCGCTGTTTTATCAACTCTACCCGCAATTTAAAACGCTTGGGCCTCAAATACGGCAGCGCATTTATACCCCGGCACTCAGCGATTGCTTTCAACGCACTTGGGACGGTTTGCGCGATCCGCAACTCAGCCCAACATTAAAACGGCACCGCACCTTGGAACTGTTATTGCAACTTGCCGAACATCAGTTTGTGTTTCCGCCGGCGGAAAAACTCAGTTGGACGGATAAAATGCAGGCGTTGGTCGAACAGGATCTCAGCCGCCACTGGACACTCAGCGAGATTGCCGACAGATTTCATATGAGCGAAAGCACGCTGAAACGCCGTTTACAGCAAGAAAATACGGCTTTCCGCCAATGGCTACAGGCACTACGGCTCGACACCGCACTTTCCTTGATTCTCGGCACGGAAGACAGCCTCGCCGAGATTGCCTCTCGCTGCGGGTACCAATCGCAAAGCCGTTTCAGCGCCGCATTTAAACAACACTTCGCCATTTTGCCTTCGCAAATCAAAACGCACGGATTGGCTGAATAGGGCTAAAATCTGAACTGCCGCGCATAAGCCGATTGCCTTTTTTGGCGGATAATCACCGCACTTTAACCATATCAGAAGGTATTTTATGCAATCACTGAAAATCACATTAACCGCCGCTTCACTGCTGGCATTCAGCGCAGCAAACGCATTTGCTGGCGACCGTCAGCCGTTTCAACTGAGTAGTCCGCAACTGCAAGCGGAACAGAATATTCCCCCAACCTTTGAATTCAATGGCTTCGGTTGCCAAGGCGATAACCAATCGCCGCAACTGAATTGGAAAAACGCACCGCAAGGCACAAAAAGTTTTGCGCTGTCGGTGTATGATCCTGATGCGCCGACCGGCTCGGGTTTTTGGCATTGGTACGTCGTCAATATTCCGGCACAAGTCAATGAGCTTACCGCCAATGCCGGTGCGATTGACAGCAGCACTTTACCGGCAGGCGCATTCCAACTGAAAACCGATTACGGCTACCACGGCTGGGGCGGCGTTTGCCCGCCTGAAGGTGACAAAGCGCACCGTTATATTTTCACCGTCCACGCACTGAATGTGGCGAAACTCGATGTAAACCAAGACACCACCACCGCACTTGGCGGCTTTTTGGTGAACGCCCACACCATTGATAAAGCCTCATTTACTGCGTATTACCGGCGTTAACCAACGTTACGCTTTGAAGGTTAACCACACTTGATTCTAAGCTCTCGCCCACAAAAAAGCCTGGCAATTGCCAGGCTCAGGGTTATTTCAACGGGAAACCGCACTTTACAGCTTCACCGGTTGCAAGTGCCAGATTTGATCCGCATATTCTTTGATGGTGCGGTCTGATGAGAAGTAGCTCATATTGACGATATTTTGAATCGCTTTGGCAACCCAAAGGTTTTGGTCTTTATAAACCTCATCGATCTGTTGTTGCGTATCCACATAGCTACGGAAATCGGCAAAGGCTTGGTAGTAGTCGCTGAACGGCGAGAACGATTGATAACGGCTCGGTTCGTTCGGGCTGAATGCGCCGCTGGTGACCTGTTGCATTGCTTCTCTCAGTTGCGGATCGTTTTCGTAATAAGTCGACGGATGGTAGCCTTGATGGCGTAACGCTTCCACTTGCTCTACCGTGTTGCCGAAGATAAAGATGTTGTCTGCGCCCACATTTTGCAAAATTTCCACGTTTGCGCCGTCGAGCGTCCCAATGGTTAAAGCGCCGTTGAGGGCGAATTTCATATTACTGGTGCCGGAGGCTTCCGTACCCGCCAATGAAATTTGTTCGGACACATCGGCGGCCGGAATAATCAACTGCGCAAGGCTGACGCTGTAGTTCGGGATAAACACCAGTTTCAACTTATCATGCACGCGCATATCGTTGTTGATCACGTTGGCAACATCGTTGATTAAACGGATAATCTGTTTTGCCGCATAGTACGCCGAAGCCGCTTTACCGGCGATGATGAACACCCGCGGCGTCCAGTCTTTTTCCGGATTACGCAGAATCTCGTTGTAACGTGCGATGATGTGCAACAGGTTTAAGTGCTGGCGTTTATATTCGTGAATCCGTTTGATTTGCACGTCGAACAGCGCGTCGGGATTAACCACGATATTCAGATTGTGTGCGATGTAGTTTGCCAATTTGACTTTGTTGGCTTTTTTCACCGACCGCACTTCGTCCATAAATTTCGGGAAATCCGAATACTGTTTCAGCTGTTCCAGTTCGCTGAGATCTTTACGCCAACCTTTGCCGATATATTTGTCGAATACCGATGACAAGCCCGGGTTAGCCACGCCAATCCAGCGGCGAGGCGTAATACCGTTGGTCATATTGCAGAAACGTTCAGGATAGATTTTGGCGAAATCGGCAAAAATGGATTTGACCATTAAGTCGGAATGCAGTTTCGCCACCCCGTTGATTTTATGCGAAGCCACCACGGCAAGCCACGCCATGCGGACTTTGCGCCCGTCGTTTTCGTCAATCAAAGAGACGCGGCGGATTAAATCCGGATCTTTTTCGGTGTACGCTTTGATACTATTCAGGAAATACTCGTTAATCTCCAGAATAATCTGCAAATGACGCGGCAGAATCGCGCCCATCATATCCACCGGCCAGGTTTCCAGCGCTTCACTCATCAAGGTGTGGTTGGTATAAGAGAACACTTTGCAGGTAATATCCCACGCTTTTTGCCAACTGAATCCTTCTTTATCGATCAAAATGCGCATTAATTCGGGAATTGCCAATACCGGGTGGGTATCGTTAAGGTGAATCGCCACTTTGTCGGCTAAGGTTTCCAGTGTTTTATGCTGCCATTGATGGCGTCTGATAATATCTTGCAAGGAGGCGGAAACCAAAAAATATTCCTGACGTAAACGCAGTTCGCGTCCGCAATAGGTGGAATCATCCGGATACAATACGCGTGATACGTTTTCCGAGCGGTTTTGCCGCTCCATTGCCGCAAAATAATCGCCTTGATTAAATTTGGTTAAATCGAACACATCGCCGGCATTAGCCGCCCATAAACGCAAACTGTTCGCCATATCGGTTTCATAACCGGGGATAATTTGATCGTAACCTAGCGCAATAATTTGCGAGGTATCCACCCAACGCCATTTGCCGTTTTCCTGATAGATACGCCCGCCGAATTCGACTTTATAACGTTTGGTCGGGCGGATAAACTCCCACGGCACGCCTTTTTCCAACCAGGCGTCGGGGCGTTCGATTTGTTGTCCGTCCACGATTTTTTGGCGGAACATCCCGTATTCATAACGGATACCGTAGCCCATTCCCGGATAATTTAAGGTTGCGATAGAATCTAAAAAGCAGGCTGCCAGGCGCCCTAAACCGCCGTTGCCTAAGCCCGGATCCACTTCTTTTTCGATAATCTCTTCCAAATCCAAGCCCAGCTGTTCTAAGGCTTCGCGCACGATATCATAAACGCCTTCCGACATCATGGCATTGGACAAGGTACGCCCCATCAAAAATTCCATTGACAGATAATATACCCGCCGGGCATCTTGCGATTGGGTGGCTCGCTGGGTTTTCAGCCAATTCTCTGCCACCAAATTGCGCACCGCATACAAGGTTGCGTTTAACCAGTCGCGCTGACTGGCGACGCCCGGGTCGCGCCCAATTGCGTAAATAAGTTTTTGCACAATTGTTTCTTTAAAACTTTCCACACTCGGCAGTGTGCCGTTTGGTGTAACAATATGATTCATAAGGTTTCCTGCTTTTACCCGATAACTATTTATACATTAAAAAGACGGTGATAGATGGCAGAATATTGTTCCGCTGCCAATCGCCAACTAAAATCAGCTTCCATACTGTTAATCCGCACTTTGTACCACTGCGGTTTGGCTTTCCATAGCACTTTTGCCCGTTCAAATGCGTCCACTAAACCGTCCACTGACGCTTCGCCAAATACAAATCCGGTTGCCGACCGCACTTTGATTGTTTCTTTATCGCTGTCCACCACGGTATCCGCCAGCCCCCCGGTCGCTCGCACTAATGGCAGCGTGCCGTATTTTAACCCATATAGCTGCGTTAAGCCACAAGGTTCAAAGCGGCTCGGCACGAGAATGACATCGCCGCCGGCAATCACCAAATGGGATAATTTTTCGTTATAACCGATTTCGATGCTAACCTGTTGCGGGTATTGCAATTCCAGTTGTGAAAACGCCTGTTCATATTGACTGTCGCCGGAACCCAACAAAATAAACTGCACGCCTTCGGTTAGCACTTGCGGTAGCGCCTGTAATAACAAATCCACGCCTTTTTGCGCCGTCAGGCGGGTCACCATCACAAAGAGTAAGGCATTTTTGTCTTCCGGCAACCGAAATACCTTTTGCAACTCGGTTTTGCAACGGGTTTTGCCGGCCATGCTTTTCAGTTTGTAGTTGGCGGGCAGGTGCGAATCCGATTCCGGATTCCAAATGGTATAATCCACGCCATTCAACACCCCGCTCAACTTGCCTTGCTGTTGCAAGGTGTTGAGCAAACCTTCCAATCCATAGGCATATTCCGCGGTTGTGATTTCTTGGGCATAGGTCGGGCTGACGGCGGTAACGTGATCGGCGTAATACAAACCGGCTTTCAAATAAGAAATTTGCCCGTTTAATTCGACCCCGTTAACATTAAACATCTCCGGCGGCAAGCCGATTTCAGCCAGATGCCGATAATGAAATTGCCCCTGATAGGCTAAATTATGAATGGTGAACACCGATTTTGCCGGTCTGCCTTTGGCATACAAATAGGCGCACGCCATCCCGGCGTGCCAGTCATGGGCGTGCACCACATCGGCTTTCCACCAGCTATCCAGCTTGTCGCCCAATTCCGCGCCGAACCAACCCAGCAAGGCAAAACGCAGATAATTGTCGCCGTAATCATTGTAGTGCGGATCATGATACGGATTGCCTTCGCGCTGATACAAGTGCGGTGCGTCGATCAAATAAATGCCCAAACCGTTGTAATCGGTGTAACGCAAGGTCACTTCACCGGCAAAAGTATCAAAGGTGCCGACGACACCGCTTTGCGGTAAACCGGCAACCACCGCCGGATATGCCGGCATCAAAACGCGTACGTCATCGCCGTTTTGCTGTTGCGCAAAGGGTAAGGCGCCGGTTACATCGGCTAAACCGCCGGTTTTCAATAACGGGTAAAGCTCGGAACAAACGTGTAAAATTTTCATGGGCTGCTATCCTGTATTTTATCTTCTGCTAACAATAGAAAATCATCTCTGCGCTGAGCGGAGATGATTTCAATTTATGTTTCCTTCGTCATAGAGAGAAGAAAAAACGGTTACTCTTCTTCTTTTTTCAATTTATTCAACATCTTCGATGTCACCAACACCACTTTACCGGTACTGCTGACACGGAAGCGCTTGGCGTCAAGCGCCATATCCACCCCGATTTCCATACCGTCCGGAATCACACTGTGGCGGTCAATAATCGCATTTTTAATCGTTACATTTTTGCCAATCGTCACCTCAGGTAAGATCACCGAATATTCCACGTTTGCGCCTTCACGCACGCTGACGTTGTCAAACAACACCGAATTGCTGATCACCGCGTCATTTACCAAACAGCCGCCGCCGACCAAAGAATTATCCAACGCACGCGATTTGCGTAAGTTTTTATAGAAGAATTTTGACGGGAACGTTTGTTTCGGCGTGGAGCGGATCGGCCAGCGTTGATCGAACAGATCCAGTTGCGGATGTTCGGTGACCAAGTCGATATTGGCTTCCCACAACGCATCGAGCGTACCGACATCACGCCAGTAGATTTCGCCTTGCGGATTGCGCCCCATGCAAGAGCGGCTGAACGGATGCGCATACAACACACCTTCTTTCAAAGCTTGCGGAATGATGTCTTTACCAAAGTCATGACTGGATTCCGGCTTCGCAAATTCGCGATCCAAAATGTCATACAAATAATCGGCATCAAACACATAAATTCCCATTGATGCCAACGAGGTGTCCGGTTTGCCCTGCATGGTCGGCGGATTTTTCGGTTTTTCAATGAAATCGGTAACTTGCAGATTTTCATTCACCCCCATTACGCCGAATTCATGGGCTTTCTCTTTTTCCACTTCGATACAACCGACAGTACACTTCGCCCCGCTGGAAACGTGATCCAACAGCATTTGCGCATAGTTCATTTTATAAATGTGATCCCCGGCAAGGATGAGAACGTATTTCGGTTTGTAGTGATCACGCATAATCGCGCCGTTTTGATACACCGCGTCGGCAGTGCCGCGATACCAAGTGCTGTCATCCAGCTGTTGCCGTGCCGGCAACATATCGACAAACTCATTGCGCTCACGCGGCAGGAAAGACCAACTGTGCTGTAAGTGACGCAACAGGGAATGCGCCATATATTGGGTGACCACCCCGATACGATTCAAATGGGAATTGATACAGTTAGACAGGGCGAAGTCGATAATTCGGCAAGAACCACCAAAATACACCGCCGGTTTAGCGCGTTTATCCGTCAGTTCGTGTAAGCGAGAACCTCGTCCGCCGGCCAAAATCAGCACAAGGGTATCATCGGTAATCCGAATCATGCTAGGTGAGTTCTTTAAAATATCGTCCATAATGTTCTCCTAAATATGAAAATAAACTGAAATCTACTCGATAGAGAAACTATCCTCTGCGAGAGAAAATATAAATTCCCGGCTGAGCCATTATGACCTCCCTGTCATTTCCACCCCGACGGCAAGCTGAGGTGAGTTTATGTTCCCATTCGCCCTCGCCTGCAGAACAGGGCGGCAGATGGAAAGATTGCATTACGCCACGATTCACCATCAGTAGCCAACGCTGTTCCAATTCGATTTGAAAACCGATACTGTGCGGATCTTGCCAATCGGCGAC
Source organism: Testudinibacter sp. P17/SS/0325 (assembly GCF_053570765.1). Next base: position 515,312 of record NZ_CM131635.1, read on the forward strand.
GCTCATTGGTTCGCCGTGGCAATTCCACCACCGCACTTGATCGTCATTCCACCAAGTGTCGTGTCGTGAAAGTGCGGTTATCTGCTTTCTGAATGCAATTAAGGCTTGGGTGTAAGCCAACAAATCCCGGTCTTGTTTGCTCCAATCAATCCACGTGATCTCGTTATCTTGGCAATAAGCATTGTTATTGCCCTGCTGCGAATGCCCGGTTTCGTCGCCTGCCATTAACATCGGCGTGCCGTTAGCCAAAAGTGCGCTCGCCAGTAGCGCTCGCACCGCCGCTTGGCGCTGTTGCAGCACCGCCGGCTGATCCGTTTCGCCTTCAACGCCAAAATTATGGCTGAAATTTTCCCCGTGTCCGTCGCGGTTTTCTTCGCCGTTTGCCCGGTTGTGTTTATGCTGATAGCTGACTAAATCGTTGAGGGTGAAACCGTCATGGGAACAAATATAATTAATCGAAGCGCTTGGCAGTTTGTGATCATGTTGAAAAATATCCGAAGAGGCGCAAAACCGCTGGGCAAACCCGCCCGTGTTGCCCTCATTGCGCAGCCAAAAACGGCGCATATCATCACGGAAACGGTCATTCCATTCGGCAAAATAATCCGGGAAGTTGCCCAGTTGGTAACCGCCCCACCCGATATCCCACGGTTCGGCGATATATTTTTTATCTTTTAAAACCGGATCATTGGCAATGCGTTGGAAAATTTGCGCCTGCCGGTTGAATTCCGGCTCACGTCCGATAATGGTTGCCAAATCAAAACGGAAACCGTCCACATGACATTCCTGCACCCAATAACGCAAGCAGTCATGCACCCATTGCAAAGTGTTGGCATTCGTCAGGTTCAAGACGTTGCCGCAGCCGCTCCAATTATGGTAATCGCCGTTTTCGGTCAGCCAATAATAGTTGGCATTATCCAAGCCGCGCTGGCTAAGGGTCGGTTGCGCCAAATCCGAATCGGCGGTGTGGTTAAATACCACGTCCAGAATGACCTCAAACCCCGCTTGGTGCAAACTCTTGACCATCTGCTTGAATTCACTCGCCGGGGTTGTGCCGTTGCGTCCCGACCAATAACCGTCGTCAACGGCAAAAGGCGCCAACACGTTATAGCCCCAATAATTGGATAAACCGCGTTGCTGCAAATGCCGCTCATCGGCGTGAAACGCCACCGGCATTAATTCAAGCGTGGTCACGCCTAATTTTTTCAGATAATCCAAAGATGCCGGATGTGCCAAACCGGCATAACTGCCGCGTAATGCCGATGGAACCGCAGGGTTAAGTTGGCTGAAGCCTTTCACGTGCAGTTCGTAAATAATCGTTTCCGCCCAGGTGTAATTCGGTGAGCGGTCTTCTTGCCAATCAAACGCGGAATCAAGCACAATCGCCTTCGGCGCCACCTCGGCATTATCCAAATCATTTGTCAAATCAAATAATTGAGCTTGTTCTTCCGTGGCAAAGTGCGGTTTGCGATCCACCGCCTTCGCATAAGGATCCAATAAGAGTTTTTGCGGATTAAAATATCGTCCCAAGTGCGGTTGACTCTCGCCATAGACACGGAAGCCATACTTGATCCCGACATCAATGCCCGCCAACCATAAACTCCAAATATGGTCGGCGTCTTGCTGCATTTTGAAACGGTGTTCTTTACCTTTATACGAAAACAGGCACAATTCAACCAAATCGGCATGTTCGGAAAACAGCGCAAAATTCACGCCGTTTACGCCGTCGATCATCTGTAACGACGCCCCCATTGGCTGCGCCATGCCTTTTTTCACTCTGCCAATCATGCCGTCAACACCCCGTTACTACCGTCCATCCTAGCGCTGACGCTGTAAGTAAATCGTTGCCAATGGCGGCACTGTCAGGGAAATCGATTGCGCTTTATTATGCGCAGCAATCGCTTCGCTGTGTAACGCCCCGCCGTTGCCGACATTCGAACCGTGATAGAAATCGGAGTCGGTGTTCAGCACTTCATGATAGACGCCCGCTTGGCTGACGCCGATACGGTAATGTTCACGCGGCACCGGGGTGAAGTTGCTGACCACAATCACTTCATTGCCGTCGCGATCACGCCGGGCAAAGGCGAATACCGAGTTTTGGCAATCATCGACCACCAACCATTCAAAGCCCTGCGGATCGAAATCCAACTGGTGCATTGCCGGGGTTTGTTGATAGAAATGGTTCAGGTCTTTCACCAGTTTTTGTACGCCACTGTGCCAACCGCCGCCGTTTTGGTCATCCAACAAGAACCAATCGAGACTTTCTTGGTAATCCCATTCGCGTCCTTGCGCAAATTCGGAGCCCATAAACAGTAATTTTTTGCCCGGATGTCCCCACATATAGCCGTAATAAGCGCGCAGATTGGCAAATTTCTGCCATGTGTCGCCCGGCATTTTATCTAACAGCGAACCTTTGCCGTGCACCACTTCATCGTGCGACAACGGTAAAATAAAATTTTCGGTGTAGTTGTACAACATACCGAAAGTCAATTGGTTATGGTGGTGCTGACGATAGACCGGATCGAGCTTCATATAGGATAACGTATCGTTCATCCAGCCCATATTCCATTTATAGTGGAAACCTAAACCGCCCATTTCCGGCGGATTGGTAATGCCCGGGAATGCGGTCGATTCTTCCGCGATCGCTATACAGCCGTCAATCTCATTGCCGATCACGTAGTTGGTGTGTTTTAAAAATTCAATCGCTTCCAGATTCTCCCGCCCGCCGTATTGATTCGGAATCCACTCGCCCTCTTTACGGCTGTAATCACGGTAAATCATCGACGCCACCGCATCAACCCGTAATGCGTCGACACCGAAACGTTCCAGCCAATACAGCCCGTTGCCGGAGAGGAAGTTTTTCACTTCATTGCGCCCGTAGTTATAAATCAGCGTGTTCCAATCTTGGTGGTAGCCCTCTTTCGGATCGGCGTGTTCGTAAAGTGCGGTGCCGTCAAAATACGCCAAGCCGTGGGTATCGCTTGGAAAATGCCCCGGCACCCAATCCAGAATCACATTAATGCCCGCATCATGTGCTTTTTGGATAAACGAACGCAACTGCTGCGGATTGCCGAAACGGCTGGTCGGGGAATACAAGCCGAGTGGCTGATAGCCCCACGAACCGTCAAACGGGAATTCGTTAATCGGCATTAATTCAATATGCGTGAAGCCCATTTCTTTCACATACGGGATCAATTGATCGGCGATTTCATCATAATTCAGCCAGAAATTATTTTCCAAATTGCGCCGCCATGAACCGAGATGTACCTCATAAATCGAAATCGGCGCGTCAAAGGCATTGGCTTTTTTGCGTGCCTCGGTCATCGGCACAATATCCGGCAAGGCACTGACTTGTGAAGCGGTGTCCGGGCGCAGTTGGGAGGCGAAAGCGTAAGGATCGGCTTTTAAGCGCAGGGTTTCGTTCGCATCTAACAATTCATATTTATACAGGCTGCCGAGCGCCACTTGCGGGATAAAAATTTCCCACAAGCCGTTTTCAGGGTGGAAACGCATTGGATGACGGCGTCCGTCCCAGAAGTTGAAATCGCCGACTACGGAAACCCGCTTGGCATTCGGCGCCCACAGAATGAAATTCACCCCGGCAACGCCTTCGATTTCGGTGAAATGCGCGCCCAGTTTTTCATACGGACGGTAATGGGTTCCTTCGGCAAGCAACCAATTATCCAAATCGGATAAAATCGGGCGGAAACGGTAAGGATCTTCTAAAATTTGGTTTTCATTGCCCCAGAAGACATTTAATTGATAAGTGAAAAAGTCATGCCGCTTCGGAATCACCGCCGCAAAAAAACCGTCGTCGTGCAAACGCTCCATTTCGACGATCTCTTGCTGACTTTCTTTGTCGATGATCGAAATGCTGGAGGCGTCCGGCATCAATACCCGCACTTCAATCCCGTTATCCGTTTCGTGCATTCCCAATACGGAAAAAGGATCCGCATGTCTGCCGCCCAACAACGCTTCTATAGTCACCGTATCTAGCAAAACACTCATGTCTTATCTCCATTTCGATCATATCAGACATCAAAATCTTTATTTGATGTCGAGAAAAAAACTGCAAATGAACTTAACATTTAAGTAAAAAATATAACGTAATCTTATCTTTTTTATATTTTTAACATGTTAATGTGCTTGGATATTAAGCTTGGCACAAGCGTAAACAAGATACAACCGGAAAAATCAAAAATCAGGGGCTAGATCACATTATTTTATCAAATTAAATAAATGCTCAATATGGAGTGTGATTTCTATCAAAAAAGGAGTGAAAATAGAAAAGCCGAGAACAGGATCTCGGCTTTGAAACAATAAGTGCGGTCGGCTGAATCAGATGTTATCAATTTTGCCTAACAACGAACTGATTCTTTCTTTCCAATTATTTAATTCGTTTTTCAAGTGCTCGTTTTCACCGGCAACCGAATCACGCTCAGCACGCAAATGATTCAATTCATTTTGCGTATTATCCTGCTTGCCTTTCAATTCTTCAATTTCCAATTGTTGTAATTGAATGGTTTCCACAGCTTGTTTAATTTTTTCATCGAGTTGTTCTAGAAGTTCGAAAGACATAGTAAATCCTTAATAAGTAATAATTGCCAAATGAAATTTTAGCTATTCTAGCCTAGTTGGCTACAGATTTCACATAGAAATTGACAAGCAGGGCATTTTTTACGAATTCGCCCAATCAATTCCCGCAAGCCAACGGAATTTATGCTAAAATACCGTTTTGTGTGGATCACCAATCCATCGGCTACATTTCAACTTTCACCCTCAACGAATGAATATAGGTCACACAAAATGAAAAGATCCCTTGCAATCGAATTCTCCCGCGTTACCGAAGCCGCCGCCCTTGCCGGATTTGCTTGGTTAGGGCGCGGCAATAAAGACGCCGCCGACGAAGCCGCGGTAAAAGCCATGCGCATTATGCTCAACCAAATTGATATCAATGGTGAAATTGTGATCGGCGAAGGCGAAATCGACGAAGCCCCGATGTTGTATATCGGTGAAAAAGTCGGTAACGGCAGCGGCGACGCCATTTCGATTGCCGTCGATCCGATCGAGGGCACACGCATGACCGCAATGGGGCAAGCCAATGCGCTGTCCGTGCTTGCCGCCGGCGGCGAAAACACTTTCTTGCAAGCACCTGATATGTATATGGAAAAACTGGTGGTCGGGCCGGAAGTGAAAGGCATGATCGACCTCAATCTGCCGCTGGAGCAAAACCTGCGCCGCGTCGCCTCCAAACTGGGGAAACTGCTGTCACAACTGACCGTGATCACCCTCGACAAACCGCGCCACCGAGAAACCATTGCCAAAATGCAGCAAATGGGCGTGAAAGTGTTGGCGATTCCGGATGGTGATGTCGCCGCGTCGATTTTATGTTGCCTGCCGGATAACAACGTCGATATGCTGTACGCCATCGGCGGGGCGCCGGAAGGGGTGGTTGCCGGTGCGGCAATCCGCGCCTTGGGCGGTGACATGCAAGTGCGGTTGCTGCCGCGCAACCAAGTGAAAGGCGACAGCGAAGAAAACCGTGCGCTTGCCGCACAAGAAATCGCGCGCTGTGAAGCGATGGGCGTGGAAGTGAATAAAGTATTGCAACTGGAAGAGATCGTGCGCGACGACAATCTGATTTTCTCCGCCACCGGTATCACCAACGGCGATTTGTTGAAAGGCATTCACCGCAAAGGCAATATCGCCACCACCGAAACCCTGCTGATCCGCGGACGCTCGCGCACTATCCGCCGTATCCAATCGCTCCACTATTTGGATCGTAAAGATACCGATCTGTATCGTTTGATTGGCAGCTAAATTGCCTCAAAGTGCGGTTTTAGCCATCGCTATCGGCAACAAAACCGATAGCGATTTTCTATGCCAACACCAGCTCGATATTCAAATTCTGAATATTTTTTTGCACGCTTTCGAGTAAAGTGCGGTCAGTGATAATGGTATCGAACACATCTAAACCATAAATCCAAAAGGTCGCCACTTTGCCGTATTTTGAGGCGTCGGTGACCAAAATATTTTTCTTACTCGACTCGACAATCGCCCGTTTCACCGCCAGTTTTTTCTCATCAGGCGTGGTTAAGCCTTTCAAATTCCAAGATGAAGTCGAAATAAACGCCACATCAATCGAAATATTACGCAAAAACTGTGCCGACAGCTCGCCGACGGAAGAATAGTTTTCTTTGCACACATAACCGCCGGTGTGGATCAAATCGCATTTGCCCTCTTTAATCAGAAAGTGGGCGATCACAAAATCATTGGTGATCACCAACAAATCCTCGCGTTGCGCAAGTTGATAGGCAATCTCCAGGGTGGTTGTGCCGGCATCGAGATAGATGGTTTTGCTGCCGCCCAAAAATTGCAGTGCCTGCGTACCGATTGCCTGTTTTTGCGCTTGAAACAAGAGGGATTTATCATCGTGGGTCGGCTCGATAAACAAACGTTGCAACAACTGCACCCCGCCCGACACCGACACCACTTTGCCTTGCTCTTCCAATTTTTGAATATCCCGCCGCACGGTCATATGCGACACCTGCATAATCTCGACCAGTTCGGCAATGCTGATTAAATCGTGTTCAGTCAGCAAGGTCAAAATTCGCTTTTGTCTTTCTGCCGGAATCATGTATGAATCCTTTCAATTTATTGTGAATTTTCGTGAAATAATAACACTTTATAGGTAACAAATCCAAATATTGATTTAAAAAACCCAAATATTCACAATAAATAACATTAATTGTGAATATTTGTGATCCCCATCGCAGTTTTCCTTTCCTAATTCAGGCATTATACGCTAACCAAATGACTATTAACGTTAAATTGAACGGAGATTTTTTATGAGCTATTCAGTTGCAGTCGTCGGTCTCGGCGCAATGGGCATGGGCGCAGCCCTTTCTTGCGTCAAAGCCGGTTTAGATACTTATGGCATTGATTTAAACCCTGTTTTATTGGAAAAACTAAAACAAGCAGGGGCAAAAGAGACGGCGGCTAATGCCGATCAATTTGCTCACAAACTGGACGCAGTATTGCTGCTGGTGGTCAATGCCGCCCAAGTCAAAGCTGTCTTATTCGGCGAAAACGGGCTTGCCGCCAAACTTAAACCCGGTACGGCGGTGATGGTGTCTTCTACCATATCTGCACAAGACGCCAAACAGATCTCACAAAAATTAACAGAATTAAATCTGGTGATGTTGGACGCTCCGGTCTCCGGTGGCGCGGCAAAAGCGGCGCAAGGCGAGATGACCGTGATGGCTTCCGGCTCAGTTGCCGCTTTTGAGAAGTTGCAACCGGTGCTAAGTGCGGTCGCGGGCAAAGTGTATAACATCGGCGAAGAAATCGGCTTGGGTGCGACGGTGAAAATTATTCACCAACTGTTAGCCGGCGTGCATATTGCCGCCGGTGCGGAGGCCATGGCACTGGCGGCTCGCGCCGGCATTCCGTTGGACTTAATGTATGACGTGGTCACCAACGCCGCCGGTAATTCTTGGATGTTCGAAAACCGTATGAAACACGTGGTGGACGGCGATTATAGCCCGCTCTCGATGGTCGATATCTTCGTCAAAGATTTAGGGCTGGTCACCGACACCGCCAAATCGCTGCGCTTCCCGCTGCCGCTTGCCAGCACCGCATTTAATATGTTCACCTCCGCCAGCAACGCCGGTTACGGCAAAGAGGACGACAGCGCCGTGATCAAAATTTTCGACGGTATCACCTTGCCGCAACAAGAGGAGAAATAATGATGTTAGGTGTGATTGCAGATGATTTTACCGGCGCAAGCGATATTGCCAGTTTCTTAGTCGAAAACGGGCTGCGTACGGTGCAAATGAACGGCGTGCCGCAACGAGCATTGCAAAGTGCGGTTGACGCCGTGGTCATTAGCCTCAAATCCCGTTCCAATCCGGCGATCGAGGCGGTACAACAATCGTTACAAGCCCTGAACTGGCTACAAAACAACGGGGCGACCCAGTTCTATTTTAAATATTGCTCCACCTTTGACAGCACCGCCAAAGGCAATATCGGTCCGGTCACCGATGCGCTATTAACCGCACTTGATACCGATTTCACCGTGATCAGCCCGGCGTTGCCGATTAACGACAGAACCATTTTTAACGGCTATCTGTTTGTCGGACAAACCTTGTTAAATGAATCCGGCATGCAAAACCACCCGATCACCCCGATGACCGACGCCAATTTAGTGCGTTTGATGGACGGACAAGCCAGCGGCAAAACTGGCTTGGTCAGCTATGCCGAGGTGATTCAAGGCGCAGAAAAGGTCAGACATTGTTTCGAACAACTCAAACAGCAAGGCTGCCGCTACGCCGTGGTCGATGCAACTGACAATTCGCAGCTGGCGGTGTTGGCGGAGGCGGTTGACGATTTCAAACTGGTGACCGGCGGATCGGGCTTGGCGGCATATATGGCGGCGCATAAAAGCAAAACAAAGGCGACACAAGCGGCAAAAACCGCACTTTTGCCAAGCAAAGCCAAAAGTGTGATTCTGTCCGGCTCTTGCTCCGTCATGACCAATAAACAGGTTGCCGCTTACCAATCACAGGCCGCCCACCGTTTGCTTGAGGTGGAACAGAGTTTGAATAATCCGAACTATGCCGAGGAATTATGCCAATGGGTGCTTGCGCATTTGGACGACGCCCATGCACCGATGGTGTATGCGACTGTGCCGCCGCAAGAATTAAAAGCGATTCAGCAACAATTCGGCGCAGACAACGCCAGCCATGCGATTGAGCAAACTTTCGCCCAGTTGGCTCGCAAATTAAAACAACACGGGGTTAAAAACTTCATTACCGCCGGCGGTGAAACCTCGAGCATTGTGGTGCAACAACTCGGCTTTGACGGTTTCCATATCGGCAAACAAATCGCGCCGGGCGTGCCTTGGCTCAAAGCGCTGGATGAAGAGATTTTCCTGGCGCTGAAATCCGGCAACTTCGGCAGTGAAAACTTTTTTGCCTATGCGCAGGAGATGTTTGTATGACCGCACTTTCATCTGAACAACAGCTAAAACAGGAGTTGGTGCAACTGGCTCGTTCATTATATGAACGCGGTTATAGCGTCGGCGGTGCCGGCAATATTTCCGTGCGCCTGAGTGGTAACCGTTTTTTAGTGACCCCGACCGGCTCGTCGTTAGGGCGTTTAAAGGCGGAAGATTTATCCGTGCTGGATAGCGACGGCAACTTACTGGAAGGCAAAAAACCCTCGAAAGAATCGGTGTTTCACTTGGCGATGTACCAACGCAACCCCGAATGCAACGCCATTGTCCATCTGCATTCCACTTACCTGACCGCACTTTCCTGCTTGGACGGTTTAGACAGCGACAACGCCATCAAAGCCTTCACCCCCTACTATGTAATGCGGGTCGGCAAACTGGCGGTGATTCCTTACTACCGCCCCGGCTCGCCGGAAATCGCACGCGAATTAAGCGCAAGAGCGCTGGACGGCAAAGCGTTCCTGCTTGCCAACCACGGTGTGGTGGTCTGTGGTGAAGATTTATTCGACGCAGTGGATAACAGCGAAGAATTGGAAGAAACCGCCAAACTGCTGTTCCTGTTAAAAGGGCAAAACGTCCGTTATCTGACGGATGACGAAGTTAATGATTTGAAAAACAGAGGAAAATAAGATGCCTAAGTTTGCTGCAAATTTATCCATGATGTTTACCGAACTGCCGTTTCTTGATCGTTTCGAGGCGGCGGCACAAGCCGGTTTCAAGTATGTCGAATACCTGTTTCCCTATGAATATCCGAAAGAAACGTTAAAAGCCAAACTGCAACAAAACGGCTTGCAACAAGTGCTGTTCAATACTGCCGCCGGTGATGTGCAAGCCGGCGAGTGGGGCGTTTCCGCCATTCCGGGACGCGAAGCCGACAGCCGGCGCGATATTGATCTGGCATTGGAGTATGCGTTGGCACTCGACTGCCCGAATGTGCATATTATGTCCGGCGTCGTCCCGCCGGGCGAAAATTATGCCAAATACAAACAAACCTTTATCGACAACGTACGCTATGCCGCCGATAAATTCAAACCGCACGGCATCAAAATTTTATTGGAAGCCCTCAGCCCGCAAGTCAAACCGAACTATCTGACCGCCAGTCAATTCCAGACGTTGGAGCTGGTCGAGCTGATTGATCGCGACAACGTGTTCGTGCAGTTGGATTACTTCCACGCACAAAATGTGGACGGCAACCTGACCCGTTTAACCGAGCGCTTAAACGGCAAATTCGCCCACGTGCAAATTGCCTCCGTGCCGGATCGCCACGAACCTGACGAAGGCGAAATCAACTACCGACACCTCTTCGCCAAACTGGACGAAATCGGTTACGACGGTTGGGTCGGTTGTGAATATAACCCGCGTGGCGTGACCACCGAGGGTTTGTCTTGGTTCGAACAGTATAAATAATGGGGGTTCAAAAATGAAAATTGTAATTACCGGCGGTCAGGGCTTTTTAGGGCAACGGCTTGCCAACATGTTGTTGCAACAACATTCGATTCAAATTCAAGAACTGATTTTAGTTGATGTGAACGAACCGGTTATTCCGAATAATGACAGCCGCGTTCGCAGCATTAAAATGGACTTGCGCCATCCTGACGGTTTAAATGAAATCATTACCCAAGACACAAGTGCGGTATTCCACTTGGCGGCGATTGTCAGCAGCCACGCCGAAGAAGATCCGGATTTAGGCTATGAAATCAATTTCCTCGCCACTAAAAATCTGTTGGAAGCCTGCCGCAGGGTTAATTCGAAAATCCGTTTTATATTCTCCAGCTCTTTAGCGGTTTACGGCGGTGATTTGCCTGACGTGATCAGCAACAGCACCGCCGTCACGCCACAATCCACTTACGGCACACAGAAATCGATGTGTGAACTGTTAATCAATGATTACAGCCGTAAGGGGTTTGTCGATGGCATTGCGGTACGTTTGCCGACAATCTGTATTCGTCCGGGCAAGCCAAATAAAGCCGCTTCGTCATTTGTCAGTGGCATTATCCGCGAACCACTGAACGGAGAACATTCCGTTTGTCCGGTGGCAAAAGAATTACTGCTGTGGATCTCAAGCCCGAATACCGTGATCCGCAATTTTATCCATGCCCTGACGTTACCGCCATTGACCTCACGAGACTGGCATGTCATCAATCTACCGGGCTTTACCGTCAGCGTTGAGTCCATGTTACGCGATCTTGCCGCGATTAAAGGAGAAGCCGTTTTAGAAAAAATCGAATTCCAATTTGATAAAAAAATTAATGATATTGTCGCCAGTTGGCCGGCGCGCATTGATTGCAGCCAAGCGGCGAAATTAGGCTTTTATGTCGATAACAACTTTAGCGATGTTATCCATCAATTTATTCAGCATGACTTATAGGAGATAACCCTATGTTTGGATTACCGATTCCCATTATTGGTCTTATTGTTGCCGTTGCCGTACTGGTTTATTTAGTCTTAAGAACCCGCGTCCATGCCTTTATCGCGATGCTGATTGCCTCCGCAATTGCCGGGATCGTCGGCGGGTTGAATGCCACCGAAACGTTGGGGGTGATTTCCAAAGGTTTTGGGGGCACGCTCGGCAGTATCGGGATCGTAATTGGTCTCGGCGTGATGATGGGCAGTATTTTAGAAGTATCCGGCGCCGCCGAAAAAATGGCATACAGCTTTATTAAATTCTTAGGCAAGAAAAAAGAAGAGTGGGCATTAGCCATCACTGGTTATGTGGTCAGCATTCCGATTTTCGTTGATTCCGCTTTCGTCATTTTATACCCGGTCGCCAAAGCGTTGGCAAAAAATGGTAAACGTTCGCTCTTGACCTTAGGGGTCGCCTTGGCTGGAGGTCTAGTGGTCACCCACCATACCGTGCCGCCAACCCCCGGTCCGTTAGGTGTCGCCGGACTATTCGGTGTCGATATCGGCGCAATGCTGTTAATCGGCATGGTATTCGCTATTCCGGCTGTTATCGGTATCGTCCTGTATGCCAAATGGTTGGATAAAAAATATCCGGACTTTAACCAACAAGCTTTCACCGATGAAGAATTAAAAGAAAAATACGACAGCTATATCGAAAGCAGAGAGAAGAAAAACCTACCGGGCTTAGGCATTTCCATGCTACCGATCGTGTTACCTATCGTCTTGATCTTTATTAAAGCGATTGTCGATTTAATGGCAAAACAAGCGCAATTTGCTTGGATTTTAGATTCAACCCTTTATCAAGTGATCGCCTTTGTCGGCAGCCCGATCATCGCCTTAGCCCTGAGTGTTTTGGTCTCAATCTATGCATTATTGCCAAATGCCGACAAAAATACCACCGCACTTCACTTAGAAGAAGGGGTGAAAACCGCAGGGATTATTTTACTGGTGACCGGTGCCGGCGGTGCATTGGGTGCGGTATTACGCGACAGCGGTGCGGGTCAACAATTAGCGGAACAAGTGGCTAATTTGCCGATCTCGCCAATTTTAATTCCGTTTATCGTTTCGACTTTAGTCCGCTTTATCCAAGGTTCGGGTACGGTTGCGATGATCACCGCCGCTTCGATTTCCGCTCCGATCTTAATGGAAATTCCAGGTGTCAATATGTTGCTTGCCGCTCAAGCCGCCACCATGGGCTCGCTGTTCTTCGGTTATTTCAATGACAGTCTGTTCTGGGTAGTAAACCGGATGATGGGTATCAACGATGTGAAAAAACAAATGATTGTCTGGTCTATCCCGACCACTATCGCTTGGGCAATTGGCGGAACAGCCGTGATTTTATCCAACTTGGTTTGGGGACAAGACGGTTCAATCTTCGACTTAGTCTTCCCGCTGGGTGTACTAGCGCTGATTCTCGTTTACGTCCAAACACAAAACAGGAAACTTTAAGCCACACTTTAAACGGGTAATCATTTGATTACCCGTTTGCGTTTTTAATCTCTCTTATCAGGATGGTTGCCATGTTTAAATCTCTTTTTATTGCTTTATTCTCTCTCATCGTTTCACCCTATGTCAGCGCAGATACAACGCCGGATCAACCGCAACAAACCAAATCCGTTCAGGCGACCTTAATCACCGAAGTCAGCGCCAAAGGACAAAAAATCAGCGCAATTAGCTTGGAGTATGAGGATAACTTGCTGAGTGGCGATGAGTTACAAGATCTTTATCAAGTCGAAGTGCGGTTGGATAATCAAACTCAAGGGACTCGGCAAATCCTCCGAGCTTATAGTAACGATAGACCGGAACCCGCACTTAGACCCAATGCCGGAAAATATCTGATTCTTGAACTCAATAAATGGGATAAAAATGCCGATTTATATTCGCTAAAAACCGAAAATAGCGAACCGATGTCATTCCGTGCCAAAAATGAACAGCAAGAAATTACGCAGCGTGAAATCGTACAAAGCAACCGCATACCGCAATTTTATCAAGAGCGGTTGGAATATGTGATTCAGCGGCAAGGTTTGCTCAAATTAACCAATGGCAAAACCCTTGCGCCTGAAACGGTCAAGGTAACGGCCGCACCACAAAACGTTAAAAATCTGCTTATCGATCAATTCGCCGCCAATCAAGTCTATTTAAACGACCCTAAAAATAATCTGCATTATCGACTGTATTCTCCCCAACCAATATCCGATCAGAAAAAATATCCTTTGACGATTTTTCTACATGGCTCCGGGCAACTAGGAACGGATAATACGGCACAGCTCCTCTCCAGCGCAGGCGCGATTTCAACCTTAAACTATGAAGACGGCTTTGTCCTTGCGCCGCAATATGCCGGCGTTTTCGACCCCTTTGATGACGTACAAAAAGGACAACGCGGCGGCGTACATTGGCAGACGGAAAATCGTCGTGCATTACTGTTGGCGATGATCGATAAAACACTCCAAGAGAATCCGCAGATCAATCCTGCGCGGATTTATTTGGTCGGCTTATCACGCGGTGCCGAGGGCGCACTCTACCTACTGCTTGATAGACCGCACTTTTTTGCCGCCGCATTACTGATGAGCGGACGCGAAGCTTATTCCGTCGAATGGATCGACGGCAACGCAACCGTAGAAAATCTAGCCTCACTCGCCAACACCCCGATTTGGTTTTTTCACAGCAAAGAAGATAAAGTTTCCCCGGTTGCCGGTTCTCGGATTAACTATCAAATTCTTCACCAACAACTTAAAAACCCACACGTCCGTTATACCGAATTCAGTTTTAATAAGGCCTACGATAACGGCATTTTGAATAATAATCCCCACAACACATGGGACGCGGTATTTAATAGCCCGGAAGCGAACCTTTGGCTTTTACGGCAAAAAATGCCGAACTAAATTAAAGGAGTGATTTATGCCATATCAATTATTATCTCACCCACTCGATATCCATGATCCGGGATTTCCCGGAGAACCGACGATGACGCTTGAAACCTGCACGAATATCAATAACGGTGATGTTTACAACAGTTCCAAAATTCATTTATTTAACCATTTTGGTACACATTTTGATGCACCCAATCATTTTAATCCAAATGGAAAAACTATCTCTGAATTACCATTGGAGCAATTTATTTATGAGAAACCACTGTTAATCGATCTGCCTAAAAAAGAAGCCGATTTAATTGAGCCAGAAGATCTCACACCTTATTTAACTCAAATTCAGCAAGCGGATTGTTTAATTATTCGCACCGGATTAGAAAAAATCCGCGCTTCTTCACCACAAATTTATGCGGCTAGAGGCTGTGCCGTGAGTATTAATTGCGCGCAATATTTAATTGACTATGCGCCGAATTTAAAAGCTATCGGTTTTGATTTTATTTCCCTTGCTTCGCCATCAAATCCTGAGCATGGAGTAAAAGCCCATCAAATTATGCTCGGCATGTTCAGTTCGCATTTTATTTGTATTATCGAAGATATGAAATTAGCTGCACTTAACCCCCAAAATCTACGGCGGATTTTTGCCTTGCCACTGCTGGTAAAAGGCATTGACAGCGCGCAAGTGACTATTCTTGCCGAAATTGGAGGCGATGATGAAAACTAAAAACCTTTATTTTGCGCTCTTATTCGCATTACTGTCTTTTGGCAGTGCCTATTTTGCGTCATTGATCGAAAAGGATTTCGGACGTATTGACGTGCAGACATTCAGCATTATGACGGAAGAAATGCAACCGATGGCGGTAAAATTATACCGTCCGATCACCGCCACCGCAGAAACCCCTGCGCCCGGATTGCTCGCCCTGCATGGTTATCAAAGCGATAAAGAGGCGACCAGTACATTTGGCGCATTGGAATTAGCCAAACGCGGATTTGTTATCTTGGCAATCGATCAGTTCGGACACGGTTTCTCAACCACTTTACCGGCAAGTAACAAAACAATGAGTGGTTCGAATAATGGCTATCAATATCTAAAATCACTGCCATTTGTGGATCAAAATGCACTGGGTATTTTTGGACACTCCACTGGCGCGCTGAATGCTATCCGCGTGGCAAAACTGAATCCCGATCATAAAGCAGTCAATGGCTTAAGTAGCAACGGCGGTGATCCAACCATTAATAATTACCTTTTAACACAAGGGCTTTATGAAGAAATCGGCGGCTATCGCGAAAGAGAGTTTCCTGTCAGCGAGCTGATTAATAATAAAAATCGGCAAACGGTATTTTCACAGCCGGAAGGCGTACCGTTAAAATGGGCGCATACTTACGGCAATTTTCAAGATGGCAGTGCCAGAAGAGTGGATTTAGTCAAGGGAACGCATCTTGGCGTGATGATTGCCGAAGAGAGTAATCGCAAGGCAATCGAATGGTTTAATGCTACATTACAAAATGGCGATAAAACCCATTGGCTTGACAGTGAAAAACAAACCTATTGGTATAAAGAGTTTGCCGGTTTAACCGCACTTTTTTCCGCGCTGATTTCCGCTTTATTTCTTGCCAGCGGATTATTAAAAACAACCTATTTTTCTCATATAACACAAGCCGTCAGCGACAAAACAGCGGTT
The DNA here is from genome assembly GCF_053570765.1 of Testudinibacter sp. P17/SS/0325. Next base: position 531,271 of record NZ_CM131635.1, read on the forward strand.
AATCCTAAAACATGGCGGCTATTTGCAGCCTTGAATATCCTCTTAACCATTATTCTTTATCCCTTATTAACACAGTGGGGCGGAGCAAACGAACCATTGGCTGCAATATTACCGTTCATGCCGCTAGAAATGGGCAATGGCATTATTACTTGGCTTACGCTAAGTGCGGTATTAAATATCGCGTTTTTCCTGCTTTGGCGAAAATCCAACCCGCACTTTTCTACCGCACTTCAAGCCGAATTCGGCATTTTTAGCCGTCAGCGCGGTATTCCGACCAAAACTATTATCACACGCTTTTTTACACTGAGTATCATCTTAATCGGTTGGTTATATCTGTTGGCTTCTTTTGTTTATTGGTATTGGGGCGTGGAATTACGCTTTTTATGGCCGTTTTTAAAACCACTCACACCGGAACGGTTTAATTTATTTTTAATTTATTGGCTGCCAATTCTATTATTTTTCTATGTATATAACGGACTGATATTAAACGTTCAAATGAAATCAAAAACGTATAATAGCTTTACTTCAACGTTATTAATATGGACATTAAAATCCATATTTATCGCAGTTAGTGGATTAATCATGCTTTGGTTATTCCATTTCATTCCTAATTTTATGCAAATAGGACCGGGATTCGATTTAATCGGACTACCACAATTCGGCGGACGTTGGATGATGATGTTAGCCGTGATTATTCCGCAATTTATCGTCTTATTATTGATTAATAACTGGTGCTATTTAAAAACCGGATATATTTATCTCGGCGCATTTTTCTGCTCATTATTAATGACATGGATTTTAGTCGGCGGACAAGTGATAGGACGTTTTTTAGCCTAACCAACTTGATCTAAATGCCGAATCACACTCGGCATTTTTCCCCATGTTTTCACTACAACAACGGCTTCAACGCCCTTTCGCAGCGCGCCACCACGTCCTCAAACGAGCCGTCGATGTCGATAGGGATGACATCGGGTTCGTCTTGTTGCGGCACTTCCAAGGTGTCGAACTGGCTTTTCAGCATCTCGGTTTTCATGTAATGCCCTTTGCGTTGTTGCATGCGTTGCAGCACTAAATCGAAATTCCCTTGCAGAAACAGGAATTTGACATGTTCGTTACCGTCACGGATTAAATCACGATACTGTTTTTTCAGTGCCGAGCAGACGATAATCCCGATTTCGCTTTTTTGCTCCAAACTGAACGCCGCATCGCGAATCCGTTCCAACCACGGCGCGCGATCATCGTCGTTAAGCGGCTGCCCTGCCCCCATTTTAAGAATGTTGGCACGCGGGTGCAGATCATCACCGTCAATCAATTTAATCCCCAAGCGTTGCGCCAGTGCCGTGCCGATTGAGGTTTTGCCGGTGCTGGACACCCCCATCAAGATAAAACTTTTGCCCTGTTTTTGCTCTGTCAATGCCATAAGTGGACTCCTTCAATCGTTTTTATTTTTTAACATACCTTAAATTGCATAAAATAGTTACCTGTAACAATCAATATAGTGATCTAAATCACGTTTTATCTCCTCTCTTCAGAAAAGAAAACCTATTTCAAGGCTAGATTTTTGAAGTAGATCGCAAATTTTCACTTTTCTACTAAATATCCCTTTACCGCACTTGGGTTAAAATATATGTTATCGGTAACTTTTAGTGATAACGTTCATAGAAAGTGGCTTGTCCTCGTAATTAACCGTTTAAAAGGATATGACTATGCTGATTTTTACCATGCTTGCGGCAATTTTGTTATTGCTGATCCTGATTATTAAATTCAAAGTTCATGCGTTTGTTGCGCTGATTATCGTCAGCTTGCTGACCGCGCTTGCCACCGGCATTCCGGTGGATAAAATTCTGCCGACGATGTTGGGCGGCTTCGGCGGCACATTAGCCTCGGTGGCGCTGTTGGTGGGCTTGGGTGCGATGATCGGTCGCCTGTTGGAGATCACCGGCGGTGCAAAAGTGTTAGCCGATACGTTGATTAATAAATTCGGTGAAAAAAATGCGCCGATGGCGTTGGGTGTCGCCTCATTGCTATTCGGTTTTCCAATCTTTTTCGATGCCGGTTTGGTGGTGATGTTGCCGATTATTTTCAGCGTGGCGAAACAATTCGGCGGCTCGCTGTTCCGTTATGCGTTTCCGGCTGCCGGTGCGTTTGCCGTTATGCACGCCTTTCTGCCGCCGCACCCGGGGCCGGTCGCGTCCGGGGATTTGCTGGGTGCCAATATGGGCTTATTGGTGCTGGTCGGCTTGGTGTGTGCGATTCCGACTTGGTATATCGCCGCCTATTTATACGGTACGTTTTTAGGCAAAAAAATGCATTTGGATCTGCCAAAAGCCTTTTTAAATGCCAATGCGATTAATGAAACCGCCCCTCTCAATCCGCCGAGCTTCAAAAAGGTGTTGCTGATTTTATTGCTGCCGCTGTTTTTGATTATGCTGGATACCGTACTAAACACCCTCACTGTCACCAAAGTGGTGGACGGTGCGGAATTGTGGGTGCAAACCTTACGCTTCTTGGGTAAAACCCCGATTGCACTGTTGATCACCTTAATCGTGTCGATTTTGTTACTCAAAGGACAACGCAGCTACGAGCAAATCGAGAAAATCTGTGATAATGCGCTTGGTCCGATTTGTGCCATCGTGTTGGTCACCGGCGCCGGCGGTATGTTCGGCGGCGTGTTGCGTGCCAGCGGTATCGGTGATGTTTTGGCGGAAATGTTGTCCGATACCGGCATGCCGGTGATTGTCGCCGCCTTTATCATTGCCTTGGCATTGCGCGTGGCGCAAGGCTCGGCAACCGTTGCGCTAACCACCGCCTCCGCCTTGATTGCCCCGACCGTTGCCGCGACCACCGGCTTAAGCGCGTTCGATTTATGTTTTATCGTAATCGCCATTGCCTCCGGCGCGACCGCGTTCTCCCATGTGAATGACTCCGGTTTCTGGTTGGTCAGCCGCTTCTTGGAAATGGACACCAAAACCACCTTGAAAACCTGGACCGTGATGGAAACCCTCATCGGCTTTGTCGGCTTCGGCATTGCGGTTATCGGCAGCATTTTACTTTAACCCCTCCGCTCTCAACCGCACTTTGGTTTATAAAGTGCGGTTTAGTATCGCTGACAAAGACTAAATAATTTGATTTTTATGATAAAAGCAGGGGCGGATTATATATCCGCCCCAAGCTGATGACAAAGTCTCTTTCTCTAATAATTTCCCTCCCTCCGTATACGAAGAGAGATGTCCGAAGGACGGAGGGAGGCATAAATCATTTTAAAAATAAATATGTTGCATTTTCATATTACACCTCCCTCCCCATTTTTCTTACGAAAAACGGTGCTCCCTCCGCCCGCGGAGGGAGAGAAGTCAGTTTGTCAACAATCTCGGGCGGATATATAATCTGCCCCTACACTGCCTTATCAGCGACCTTTGTCAATCATCTCAACCGCACTTTGGCTCATAAAGTGCGGTTTTGTCTTTAATAGCTCATGGCAATTTCTGCATTTAGCTGATTTAATTCCGTGTGAAAGTGCGGTATGAATGGTACAATTTGCGCTTAATTTTCGTGAATAATCACAAACCCCAAGAATAGAGTAAGAGAACGACATGGCTCGCCAGAAGAAAACCCGTAAAATCAGCGACGTAATGCCGGTGCGCAAAACCGACGCCAAACCCGTCGCGGCACAAGTGAAAGCCAAAAAGGGACGCAAACCGACTCGTTATGAGCTGGACGTGTTGGCGCGTGAAGAAAAACGCAAGAAAAAACGCAAAGGCTTGAGTGCCGGCTCGCGCCACAGTGCGGCGGAAAGCAATAATCACAAGCAAAGTGCGGTCAAAGGCGATCCGCGCGTCGGCAGCCGTAAAAAAATTCCGTTGATCATCGAAATGGTGAATAAGCCGGAAAAAGGCAAAGTGATTACGCCGATCAAACCTGAACCGACTGAAGTCAAGAAAATCGATCCGATGTTGGAGTTGGAGCAGCTGGAAAACAACGAATGCTTGAACGAGTTGCTGGATCAACTCGATGCAGGCAAAATCCTTTCCGTTAAAGATCAACAATTTGTTGATGAGTGTTTAAGCCGCATTGCGCAGCTAATGCAAGAATTGGGCTTGAGCGAGGAAGAAGACGAGGACAGCGATGACGCGCTGTACCGCACTTTCAACACTATTGATATTAATAAATTCCGCTAATGAACTGGTCATTGATTTTATTGCTGATCGCCATTGCCATCATTGTCGGCTTGGCAAGTTATGCCGCTTGGCTGCTGTTGGCATTACGCAAGCAGAAACAAAAAATTGCCGCCGCACGGCAAAAACGCAAAGATTTCACCTTTGACAGCGTGCAAATTATCGCCAAGGCGATGTTGAATGACGACTGTAATTTATCCGAAGGTGTCATCCGCTTAAACGCGCTGCTGCCGGGACTAATGCCAAATGCGCTCGAAAAATACCACGCCATGCAGCAGCTGTATCAAGTGGTGATGGATATGCCGACCCACGAAGCCCGCCGAGCCTTGCCGAAAAACCAGCGTATGCGCTTGGATTTAACCCGTGAAAGCAGCGAAGTCGAATTAGAAAGCAAAATAAAATTAGAACTGCGCCAATTGTTGAGTGATCTGGAAATACAAAAATAGGAAACCGAATGTCTGAAATCGAGTGGGATCTCAATCTGATTCAAAAATATAACCAGTCCGGTCCGCGTTATACGTCGTATCCGACCGCACTTGAGTTTAACGATGGCTATAGCGAACAGGATTTTTTACAGGCGGCGAGCCGTTACCCTGAGCGCCCTTTGTCGCTGTATGTGCATATTCCGTTTTGTCACAAACTTTGCTATTTCTGCGCCTGTAACAAGGTCATCACCCGTCATCAGCATAAAGCGGATATTTATCTGGATTATTTGGAAAAAGAAGTCAAAGCGCGCGCCGCATTATTTACGGCGCGCACCGTGACCCAAATTCACTGGGGCGGCGGCACCCCGACCTATTTAAGCGAAGCCCAATCTTCCCGTTTAATGCAGATGTTGCGCGATCATTTCCGCATTTCGCCGGAAGCGGAAATCAGCATTGAAATGGATCCGCGTGAAATCGAGCTGTCGATGCTGGATCACCTGCGCCAAATCGGTTTTAACCGTATCAGCATGGGTATTCAGGATTTTAACAAAGACGTGCAAGCGGCAATCAACCGTATTCAAGACGAAGAGTTTATTTTCTCACTAATGAAAAAAGCGCGCGAGTTGGGCTTCACCTCGACCAATATCGACTTGATTTACGGCTTGCCGTTCCAAACGGTCGAGAGTTTTATGGCGACGCTAAAACGGGTTAGCGAACTGAATCCGGATCGCATGAGCGTGTTTAACTACGCCCATTTGCCGTCGCGTTTTGCCGGACAGCATAAAATCAAAGACGACACCCTGCCGCCGCCGAACAGCAAATTAACCATTTTGCAAAAAACCATTGAAACCCTGACCGGCGCAGGCTACCGCTTTATCGGCATGGATCACTTCGCCAAACCGGACGACGAATTGGCAATCGCGCAACAAAACGGCGTGCTGCACCGCAATTTCCAAGGCTACACCACGCAGGAAGAAGCGGACTTGCTCGGCTTGGGCGTGTCGGCAATCAGCTTAATGGGCGATCATTATGCGCAAAACCAAAAAGAGCTGAAACAGTATTACGCCGACGTGGAAGATCACCAAAACGCGCTGCACAAAGGTTTCGCCATGAGCCGAGAAGACTGCCTGCGCCGCGATGTGATTAAAGCCTTGATCTGCAACTTCCGTTTGGATTACGCGCCACTGGAACAGCAGTACGGTATTGATTTCAAACGCCATTTTTCCGAAGATTTGGCATTGTTAAAACCGTTGGCGGAAGACGGTTTGCTGATCCTTGGCGACAGCGCACTTGTCGTTTCCGCCAAAGGACGCTTACTGATTCGCAACATCTGCCTCTGCTTCGACACCTACTCACGCCAATTGGCGAAACGGCAACAGTTTTCAAGGATTATTTAGTTTTATCTCGACATCAAGTGCGGTTCAGACCGCACTTTCACTTTCTTATTGCGTATTAATTCATCTCCTGCAAACGATAAACTTCGGTATCGTTCAGACTTTTCAGCCCTTGGCTGATCGCTTCCGCGCCGGCGATGGTGGTGTACACCGGAATGCGTTGTTGCAGTGAGTTGCTACGGATGGAATGGCTGTCGGCAACCGATTCCGGCATACTGCCGACGGTGTTGATCACCATCGCGATTTCACCGTTTTTGATTGCGTCGACAATGTGCGGGCGGCCTTCGCGCACTTTGTTGACGATCTGCACGCCGATACCGTGTTCGCGTAGGAATTTTGCCGTGCCTAAGGTCGAACATAAGCCGTAGCCCAGGTCCTGCAGGCGTTTGGCGATGTTGACCAATTTCGGTTTATCGGCATTTTCCACCGATAAGAAGATTTTACCCAGTTTCGGCAAGCGTTCGCCGGCACCGATTTGCGCTTTCAAGAATGCTTCGGAGAAAGTTTTGCCCACGCCCATCACTTCGCCGGTCGAGCGCATTTCCGGTCCTAAAATGGTATCCACGCCCGGGAATTTAATGAACGGGAACACCGCTTCTTTGACCGAATACAAATTCGGGATCACTTCTTTGCTCACGAACTGCTGTTTCAAGCTGATACCTGCCATCACCCGTGCGGCGATTTTCGCCAAAGGTACGCCGGTGGCTTTGCTCACGAACGGCACGGTGCGCGAGGCACGCGGATTGACTTCCAACACATAAATGGTGTCTTTTTGTACCGCAAACTGCACGTTCATCAAGCCGACCACTTGCAGCTCAAACGCCATTGCCGCCGTTTGACGACGGATTTCATCTTGGATTTCCGCACTCAGCGAATACGGCGGCAGGGAACACGCCGAGTCGCCGCTGTGGATACCGGCTTGTTCGATATGCTGCATAATGCCGCCGATCACCACCTCTTCGCCGTCGCAGATACAATCCACATCGACTTCAATCGCGTCATTCAAGAAGTGATCGAGCAGAATCGGGCTATCATCGGACACACGCACCGCTTCGCGCATATAGGTTTGCAACTCTTCATCGTTATACACGATTTGCATTGCACGTCCGCCCAAGACATACGACGGGCGCACCACCAGCGGATAACCGACTTCGTTTGCCAGTTTCAGCGCTTCTTCGCTGTTACGCGCGGTGCGATTCGGCGGCTGTTTCAGGTTCAGGCTATTCAGCACCTGTTGGAAACGCTCACGGTCTTCCGCGGCGTCAATGCTATCAGCCGATGTACCGATGATATGCACGCCGTTTTCGTGTAACGCATTCGCCAATTTCAGCGGAGTTTGCCCGCCGTAATGCACGATCACGCCATGCGGTTTTTCAATGTGGATAATTTCCAGCACTTCTTCCAAGGTCAACGGCTCGAAATAGAGGCGGTCAGAGGTGTCGAAATCGGTCGAAACCGTTTCCGGGTTACAGTTCACCATAATGGTTTCGAAGCCGGATTCACGCAGCGCAAGGGCGGCGTGTACGCAGCAGTAATCAAACTCAATCCCTTGTCCGATTCGGTTCGGACCGCCGCCTAGAATCATAATTTTCTTGCGGTCGCTCGGATTGGCTTCGCACTCTTCTTCATAGCAAGAATAGAGATAGGCGGTATCGGAAGCGAACTCGGCGGCACAGGTATCAACCCGTTTATACACCGGGTGGAGATTAAGCTGATGGCGTAAATCGCGTACCGCTTTCTCACTGCATTGCACTAACTGCGCGATACGCTTATCGGCAAAACCTTTGCGTTTCAAACGGCGCAGCTCGGCGTAATCCAGATCCGCCAGCGTTTTTTTCTCCAGTGCCAGTTCTTCCTGCACCAAATCACGAATTTGCACCAAGAACCACGGATCGATTTTGGAATAGTGATACACATCTGCCAAATCCCAACCGATACCGAACGCATCGGCAACGTACAGAATCCGTTCAGGGCCCGGATTGGATAATTCGGTCCGCAATTTTTCCATATCTTCGGTTTTCAGATTGAAACCGCAAATACCGGTCTCCAAACCGCGCAGGGCTTTTTGCAACGACTCTTGGAAGGTGCGCCCCATCGCCATCACTTCGCCCACCGATTTCATCTGAGTGGTGAGGCGATTATCCGCTTTGGGGAATTTTTCAAAGGCAAAACGGGGAACTTTGGTCACCACATAGTCAATCGACGGCTCAAACGAAGCCGGAATTAAACCGCCGGTGATATCGTTGCGCAGTTCATTTAAGGTGTAACCAACCGCCAGTTTCGCCGCCACTTTAGCAATCGGGAAACCGGTCGCTTTCGAGGCAAGGGCGGAAGAACGGCTGACGCGCGGATTCATTTCAATCACGATCATTTCGCCGTTTTCAGGGTTGATCGCAAATTGCACGTTCGAACCGCCGGTATCCACGCCGATTTCACGCAACACCGCCAACGAAGCGTTACGCATAATTTGATACTCTTTGTCGGTCAAGGTTTGCGCCGGGGCAACGGTGATGGAGTCGCCGGTATGCACGCCCATCGGGTCGAAGTTTTCAATCGAGCAGATGATAATGCAGTTGTCCGCTTGGTCTCGCACCACTTCCATTTCATACTCTTTCCAGCCCAACACCGATTGTTCGATCAGCAGTTCGTGAGTCGGCGAGGCATCAAAACCGCGTTCGCAAATCGCGTTGAATTCGTCTTTGTTATAGGCAATCCCGCCGCCTGAACCGCCCATGGTAAACGACGGACGAATCAGAGTCGGGAAGCCGACTTCCGCCTGCGCTTTCCACGCCTCTTCAACGCTGTGGCAAACAAAGGATTTCGGCGTATTCAAACCGATTTTGGTCATCGCCTCTTTAAAGCGACCGCGATCTTCCGCTTTATCAATCGCATCTTCTTTCGCGCCGATCAGCTCGACATTATATTTTGCCAACACGCCGTGTTTCGACAAATCCAACGCACAGTTAAGTGCGGTCTGCCCGCCCATGGTCGGCAGAATCGCGTCCGGGCGCTCTTTGGCAATAATTTTTTCCACCGTTTGCCAGGTGATCGGCTCGATATAGGTCACGTCCGCCATATTCGGATCGGTCATAATGGTCGCCGGATTGGAGTTCACCAACACCACTTTATAACCTTCTTCACGCAACGCCTTACACGCCTGCGCCCCTGAATAGTCAAACTCACACGCCTGCCCGATCACAATCGGACCCGCGCCAATAATCAAAATTGTGTTTATGTCCGTACGTTTTGGCATAGTTTTTTCTCTTGCTAATATTCTCGTTAATCTTCAGGAACCCAAAATTCACCTTGTCCGACGGGGATTACCTTGCCGCCGACATAAATCGTCTGTTGTTCGTTCACAGTTAAACTCAGCCGGTTCGGTCGTCCGATTTCATCGCCTTGCATGATCTGCCAACTTAACGGCGTGCGTTGGTTGTGAAGCGCCCAACCGCCCAAGTTAGCGGCGGCAGAACCCGTGCCCGGATCTTCGCGCACTTCGCCGTGTGCGGAAAAGAACAACCGCACTTTGACGTTATTCTGCTGTTCAAACCACACATACAACTGCGCTTCCCCACTTTGTGATACGGCTTTTTGCAGGAAAAGTGCGGTATTGATACGGCAATTTGCCACCGCTTGCGCCGAATTTAATCGCAACAGTAGTTGTTCCGTGCCGGTATTCACCCAAACCGGTTCGGCGGCAATATCATTCTGTTGTAAGCCTAACATCTCGGCACAGCAGGCTTTGTCTAATGCCGACGGCTTTAACTGCGCACCGTTACTTAAAGCAAAAGTGATGTTATCGGTTTGATGTTGCAGCCTGACTAAGCCTGCCTCGGTTTGTAGCTGATAGTTGTCAGACAATCCCAGCTGCTGTTGTAACACAAATGCCGCGCCGATGGTCGGGTGTCCGGCAAACGGCATTTCATACTCAGGGGTAAAAATTTTCAGTTTTCTGACCGCACTTTGCCTATCGCTGCGTTGTATAAATACCGTTTCCGACAAATTAAATTGACGGGCAATCAGTTGCATTTGCTGCTGATTCAGTCCGTCCGCTTGCGGGAACACCACCAACGGATTGCCATCGAAATGGCTTTCGGCAAACACATTAACCAACTGATAAGCATAGGTTTTCATGGTTATATTCCTGCTTAAACCACAACCTGCGGCGTATGGGTGTGGCGCACCACTTCCATTTCATGTACAAATTTGTCGAACAGTTCGGCGACATCGTGCGGCCCCGGGCTTGCCTCAGGGTGTCCCTGGAAAGAAAACGCCGATTGGGTGGTCAATTCAATCCCTTGCACCGAATTGTCGAACAAAGAGCGGTGGGTCACGGTCACATTGTCCGGCAAACTGGCTTCGTCCACTTCAAAACCGTGGTTTTGGCTGGTGATATATACTTGCTCGGTGGCAAGATTTTGCACCGGATGGTTGGCGCCGTGGTGTCCGAAGGTCATTTTTTTGGTTTTGCCGCCCACCGCCAAGCCGAGCAGTTGATGTCCTAAGCAGATACCGAAAATCGGTTTTTTACTGGCTAACAGCTGTTGAATGGCGCTGATCGCATAATCGCACGGCTCCGGATCGCCCGGCCCGTTGGAGAGGAAAATGCCGTCCGGATTTAACGCCAGCACCTCTTGCGCACTGGTTTTCGCCGGTACTACGGTGATTTGGCAGCCGCGTTCGGCGAGCATACGTAAAATATTGTGTTTCACCCCGAAATCGTAGGCAACCACATGGTAACGCCCCGCGTTTTTACGGCTGAAGCCTTGTCCCAATTTCCATTCGCCCTGTTCCCAGCGATAGACGTTATCGCAAGTCACTTCCTGCGCTAAATCCTTGCCCGCCATGCTGCCGAAGCTTTTCGCCAGTTGCAACGCTTTGGCTTCGTCAATTTCCCCTGCCATAATACAGCCGGCTTGCGCGCCTTTATCACGCAACAAACGGGTCAAACGGCGGGTATCAATATCGGCAATCGCCGTGATTTTATTGGCGGTTAAATAATCGGATAGGTTTTGTTCGCTACGGAAATTACTGTGAATCAAGGGTAAATCGCGGATCACCAAGCCGGAAACATAAACCTTGTCCGATTCGCAGTCTTCTTGATTCACGCCGGTGTTGCCGATATGCGGATAGGTGAGGGTGACAATTTGTTTGCTGTAGGACGGATCGGTCAGAATCTCTTGATAACCCGTCATGGATGTATTAAAAACCACTTCGCCGATGGTATGGCCTGGATAGCCAATGGAAGTGCCGTGGAAAATTGAGCCGTCCGCTAAGACTAAGATGGCTGGTTCAGACATGAATTTCTCCCGGGATAATCCTGTTTATGTTCAATCTTGGGGTCAATATCGGGCTTGCCCATATTATGCTCGTTACTCTCTATTTACGAAGCCCTGTACGAATCACAGCGGAAGTGTAGCAGAAATGAGCAAATTATTGTAATTGAGCCACCGCGACAATTCAAGCCCAATAATTGATCCAGCGACTTATTTTTGAAAAATAATGCAATATTATGCATAAAAATTCACTTTTGGGCAAGTTGACCCAGCTCAAAATTGCAATAAATAATGCTGTGCTTTGATCTTAAAGTTGTTAAAATGAAAACGTTAAATCTGAAAACAGGATCGTAAGATGAAAAAATCCATTGCCGCGAAATTATGGCTGCCACTGCTGATGGCAACGGCACTGAGCGCCTGCTCAAGTATTGATGAAACGACCGGACAGCGGCAAGACCCGTTGGAAGGCTTTAACCGCAGCATGTGGGATTTCAACTATCATGTTGCCGATCCCTATTTGCTGAAACCGATCGCCACCGGCTGGAAAGAGTATGTGCCGCAACCGGCGAAAACCGCACTGGTCAATGCCGCCAACAACTTGGATGAACCCGCCAGCTTCGTCAACCGCCTGCTTGAAGGCGAGTTCAACAAAGCAATGGTGCATTTTAACCGTTTCTGGATCAACTCGGTATTCGGTTTAGCCGGCTTTATGGATATCGCCAGCGCGATCGACGGCTTGCAAACCGACGGTTCACGCTCGTTCGGCGACATGCTCGGCAGCTACGGCGTCGGCACCGGCGCTTATGTGATGGTGCCGCTGTATGGCCCGGCAACGCCACGCCAAGATTTGGGCGGTTTGGTCGATCACACCTACCCGGTATTATCCTTGCTCGGACCTTGGACTTTAGTAAAAACCGGGATCCAAGCGGTGGATAAGCGTGCCAATCTGCTCAGTCAAGATGTGCTGTTAGAGCAATCGCAAGACAGTTATCTCACCGTGCGCGAAGCCTATTTCCAGAATCTGGAATTTAAAGTCAGCGACGGCAAACAAGGCTCGGAACTTAAAGAAACCTTATCCGAAGATGAACTCAAAGAGATTGATTAACCCTATTCGACATTCAGCCATTCAATAGAAGGAATATGATATGGAAATGACCCTGACCCAGCGCCTGATTCTGGTGAATCAATATGAATTAATGGCGTTACTCGACAAAGACAATGCCGCCAAATACCACCGCTATCAAAGTATCATCAAAGGCGGTTACAAACTGGAATTAAAAGAGTTATACGCTCAATTCAGCGACCTGAGCGAAGAAGAATGTAAAGCCGTGATCAATACCTTGGAAATGTACCAAGCGCTGCAAGTGTCCTACAACAACCTGCACCACACCGAAGATCTGACGCCGCACCGTCTCAAATTCTTAGGCTATTGCGGTATCCGTGAGAAAAAATACATCAATTATTTAGGCTTCATTGCCGAAAACGATAAAAAATACCGTGAATTAATCCACTGCCCGAACGGCTGCGACGCACAAACGCCGATGTGGGATAAATACAGCAAAATGCTGGATGTGTGGCACAAATGCCCGCGCCAATTCCATTTAAGTATCGCGGAAATCAAACAAATTTTGAATGCTTAAATGCATTGAGTGATCTCAACCGCACTTTGCCGATCACACAATACAAAGTGCGGTTTTTTTCGCTTCACTGACAACATAAATGTTATAACTTATCCCAACAGACTATTTCGCTTTCCGCCGTTTCGCTTTTATAATAACGCCTAATTTGGATTAACCTGAACATATTCCGCAATGGCACTTTTTTATACTGAACGCAAAAAAATCCCCCAGCCGAAGAAGAAAATCCTGACGATCGACAGCCTCGATTATCAAGGTTTCGGCGTGGCGCGGGTTGAGGGCAAAACCTGGTTTGTGGAAAATGCTTTGCCACAGGAAAAGGTGGAAGTGCGGGTGTCGGAGGAAAAACGCCAATACGGACACGCCGTCACGCAGAAAATCTTACAACGCTCGGAACAGCGGATCGAACCAAAGTGCGGTTATTATGCCGAATGCGGCGGTTGCCAAATGCAGCATATTCCGCTCGATTTGCAGAGGCAGGTGAAACAACAGGCGTTGCAGCAACGTTTAAGCCGTTTGCAGCCGCAGATTGCCTTTCAGCCGCTGCTACAAGCGGAAGAATGGGGCTATCGCCGCCGTTTGCGCTTGAGCATTTTGTTCGATAAAAAAACTAAAACCCTGATGCTCGGTTTGCGCCGGCGTCGGTCAAAAGCGATTGTGCCGATTCGAAATTGCGCCGTTGCCGAACCGCACTTGAATGCGGTGTTGGCGGCATTGCAAACATGGCTGCCGCAATGGCAGGCAAAAGCCCAATTAGGGCATATCGAACTGGTCGCCGCCGATAACGGCGTGGCGATGTTATTGCGCCATTTGGGGCAAGTGCGTGCCGAGGATAAAGTGCGGTTACTGCAATTTGCCAGCGAGCGGCAGTTACAACTGTTTGTCTGCGAACAGGAAAATGACATTCAGCATTGGCATGGCGACACGCCGTATTACCGCTTGGCAAACGGGCAACAACTGGCGTTTGCGGTGCGTGATTTTATTCAAGTAAACCGCCTCTTAAATCAAAAAATGCTGGATACCGCACTTGACTGGCTCGATTTGAAGCCGCAAGATCAGGTGTTGGATTTATTTTGCGGGATGGGAAACTTTACCCTGCCGTTAGCCTCTAAAGTAGCAAGTGCGGTCGGGATTGAAGGCGTCGCGGAGATGGTCGCGCAGGCGCAAGCCAACGCCGCCGCCAATCAAGTGGAGAACGTGGAATTTTACCAAACGGATTTAGACCGCACTTTTGCCGATCAAGCCTGGGCGGTGCGCCGTTTTAACAAAGTGCTGCTTGATCCGCCGCGCAGCGGGGCGCTGTTTGCGTTACCGCACTTGTGCGCATTGCAGGCGGAGAAAATTCTGTATGTTTCCTGCAATCCGGCGACGCTGGTGCGCGACAGCGAATATCTGTCGCAGCAGGGCTATCGGATTGAAAAAAGTGCGGCGATTGATATGTTTCCGCACACTGCCCATTTGGAGTCGATCACCTTATTTAGTCGGGTTGGTTGATAATCGTCGAGATAATAGTTGAGAAGGGAAAAGCATGGTCGCAATACGAGCCTCACATTTGCTGACACCGGCGCAATTTGTGGTTGAAGATTGGTGCGAACGCCTGCCGCTCGCGCCTGATGTACGTCAAACGTTAATCGAAACGTGGCATTATAACGACAGTAAACTACAACAATTGGAAGCCAATGAACGGCAATACCTGCTGTATGCCGCCAGCGAAATGGTCGAAGTGTTGAGCGGTTTGAATATGGATCACGACAGCCTGCTGGCGGCGATGTTATTCCCGTTGGTGCGCCGTCGGGTACTGAATTACGACCAAATCAAAGAGGATTTCGGCAACGACATTCGCAAGCTGGTGAAAGGCGTGGTCGATATGGACGGTATCCGCCAACTCAGCGCCAGCCAGTCGGGCAGCCATTTGCAGGTGGATAACGTGCGCCGTATGTTGCTGGCGATGGTCGATGATTTCCGCTGTGTGGTGATTAAGCTGGCGGAACGGGTGGCGTTTCTGCGCGAAGAAAACAACTTTATCTCCGAACCGGAAAAAATATTGGCGGCGCGCGAATGCAGCAATATCTATGCCCCGCTTGCCAACCGCTTGGGCATTGGGCAATTGAAATGGGAATTGGAAGACTACTGTTTCCGCTATCTTGATCCCGATAATTACCGCAAAATCGCCAAACTGTTACAGGAAAAACGGCGCGATCGCGAAGCCTATATCCAGGATTTCGTGGCGGTGATTGAACGCGATCTGCAAGCCGAACTGCCGCACAGGGCGCAGGTGTACGGACGCCCGAAACACATCTACAGCATTTGGAAAAAAATGCAGAAGAAAAATCTGCCGTTCGAGCAACTGTTTGATATTCGGGCGGTGCGGATCATTGTGGATAAATTGGAAGATTGTTATACCGCACTTGGCATTGTCCACAGCCATTTTAAACATATTCCGGCGGAATTTGACGATTATGTCGCCCACCCGAAGCCGAACGGCTACCAGTCGATTCACACCGTGGTGCTGGGCGAGGGCGGCAAAGCGATTGAGGTGCAAATCCGCACCCAACAAATGCACGACGATGCCGAATTGGGCGTGGCGGCGCATTGGAAATACAAAGAAGGCAGCACCGGCGGACGTGCCGGTTACGAGCAGAAAATCACCTGGTTGCGGCAGGTATTGGCGTGGCAACATGATCTCAGCCAGTCCGGCGATATGGTGGAGGAAACCCGCAGCAAAATTTTTGATGATCGGATTTACGTCTTCACGCCGCAAGGGGACATTGTCGATCTGCCGGCCGGCTCAACCCCGCTCGATTTTGCTTACACCATTCACAGCGAAGTCGGACACCGTTGTATCGGCGCGAAAGTGGCGGATAAAATCGTGCCGTTCACCTATAAATTGCAAATGGGCGACAAGGTTGAAATCCTGACCCAAAAGAACCCGAACCCAAGCCGCGATTGGCTGAATCCGAACACCGGTTTCGTTACCATTAACCGGGTACGTTCCAAAATTCAGGCATGGTTTAAACGCCAAGATCGCGAGAAAAACATTCCGCTCGGCAAAGAGCAGTTAGAAGCGGAAATGGCGAAGTTGGGCTTAAATTACAAGCAGATCGAAGAATATGCCTTACCGCGCTATAACTTGAAACAGCTTGATGATTTATACGCCGGTATCGGCAACGGTGATATTCGCCTCAATCAACTGAGCAATTACTTACAAGGCAAACTGTTGCGCCCGACGGCGGAGGAAGTCGATGAGCATATCCTGCGTCAGGTGGAAAACAAGCAACAAACCAAAACCGGCGGCAATAAAGGGCAGATTGTGGTCGAAGGAGTCGGCAACTTAATGCACCATATTGCACGCTGTTGTCAGCCGATTCCGGGTGATCCTATTTTGGGTTATATCACCCAAGGGCGCGGCATTTCGATTCACCGTGCCGATTGCGATCAGGTGCTGAACCTGCAAGAAGCCTGTCCTGAGCGGGTGGTGGAAGCGATTTGGGGCGAAAGTTACCACACCAAATTTAACCTGGTGATCCGCGTGGTCGCCAACGACCGCACCGGCTTGCTGCGCGACATCACCACCGTACTCGCCAACGAAAAAGTCAGCGTACATCGGGTGTCGAGTAAAAGCGATGTGAAAAACATGACCGCCACCATCGATATGGAAATCGAACTGGGCAATGTCGATATGCTCGGACGAATCCTCGCCTCGCTGCTGCGGATTAACGACGTGGTTGAGGCACGGCGGTTGTCTAGTTAGTCGTTAAATCCGACAGCGACTTACAGTCGCAATCGGTTAGGCATTGATGAGCGGTTTTACCGCTCTGACAGCCCTAAAGCGGCTGACTCAGCCGTAGGCTGCATAACCTAGTACAGTTTTGCCGTGCTAGGATAAAAGGAATATTTTTTAGGGGGCAGATAAATCCCCTCATTTTCAGCTAATAAAATCGCATTATACTTACGCAAAATAGATAAAAATAAAAAAGGAACAAACGTGCAAAAACATAAAGGCTTCACCCATTTAATCAAAGCCACCGGCTATTCGATCAAGGGCTTAAAACAAGCGGTGACGGAAACCGCCTTTCAGCATGAACTCATCATGGCGGCGGTATTGATTCCGGCGGCATTTTGGCTGGGCAAAAGTGCGGTCGAATGGGCATTGATGATCGGCTCGGTGCTGTTGGTGCTGACGGTAGAGCTGCTTAACAGCGCGATTGAATCGGTGGTCGATCGGGTCGGCACGGAGTACCACGAACTGTCCGGCAGAGCCAAAGATCTCGGCTCGGCGGCGGTGACGATGGCGTTAGCGATCATGTGTGTAACCTGGCTGTTGCTAATTTTCGCTTGAGACCGCCCATGCTGACGATCCAATTGCAACAACAATCTTATTCCTTGCCGCTAGCCGAAGGCTTGTTGTCCGGTTATTTTACCTTGGACGAGAATTGGCGCGATTTGGATTATGCCAACGGTGGCAACGCGCTTTTCCTTGACCTTGTGCTGACCTATCGTGTACCACGCCAATATATTGATGATTTTTATCGGCTTTATTTTATTGATTTGGAAGAGCGCAGCGACGGTTATGTGATTGATGAAGATAATCTGCCGTTATTGCGGTTGGAAATCCCTATCAATCGTACCGAGTTTGATTTCGAGCATAATAAAACGATCATACTTGGCAATTTGCCCCGTTTTCCACAACTGACCGATCTGGCACATCAAAAACTGGATGATACTATTTTAGAAAAATCCGGTTTTTTCTTCTCGTCTTTTGCCAATGCGCAACTGGCACAGTTTGAATTTGGGCAAGCTGGCGCACAGGCAATTGATTTGGCACTCAGCGGCAAAGCCAGCGACGTGCGCGGTGAGCTGCATTTCCAGCTGACGGAAAGCCAAATTCCGTTTAAACTGTCTGCCGAGATAATCGGCTATGCCGATCAATTTATCGGCAAAGACTGCGCAGCACGGGCGGCAGAAATCCGCGCGTGTTTTGCCAGCATTTATGATCAGCGGCAATACACTGCCGAAACGCCACAAGTGCTCGACCAGCAATATTTAGGCATAAAAATCGCTTTCAGGCAAAATATATGACCACTGCCGCATCACGCCTTAACCCACTGTTAAATTGACCATAATTGAACTATCCCCTATCCGCCAACCGCAGCCGAACGCCATTTCAGCCGTCACTGTCATAAAACTGTCATATTTCTTTGCTACACTTTGCGCGACTTTAAACAGCTTGAAGATGACAACTTATGAATACCGTTCAAACCGCAGCGCATACGTTACCCGGCGCCTCCTCCAAAAACTGGCAAGCCTGGTTATTGGTCGCTATCCTAATTTATTTACTTTTAGCCGCCGTCGGTGCTATCGGCAGTGGTTTTAAAATCGCCACCGGCAGCAATGCCAAAGAATTATTTAGCTTTGCCTCGAATCCATTTGTCGCGCTGATTGTCGGTATCGTCACCACTGCGCTGATTCAAAGCTCCAGCACCGTAACCTCGATTATCGTCGGCATGGTTGCCGGCGGCTTGCCGGTCAGCATGGCGATTCCGATGGTGATGGGGGCGAATATCGGCACCTCGTTGACCAGTACCATTGTCAGCCTTGGGCATATTAAGAGTGCCGATGAATTCCGTCGAGCGTTCTCCGCCGCCACGGTACACGACAGTTTTAACATTCTCGCGGTGGCGGTTTTATTGCCGCTGGAATTGCTGTTCCAACCGTTGCAAAAAGCGTCTGCTTATCTGGCACGGCTGTTTGTTTCCGACAGCAACATGAGCATGAGCGGCATGAATTTTATGAAAACCCTGCTGGCGCCGGCTGATAACCTGTTAAAACTGTTGACCGGTTGGTTGCCGGGGATCTGGTCCGGATTATTGCTGATTGTACTGGGCGTGGTGCTGATTCTGTTTGTGGTCAGCCAAATCGGCAAAGTGTTACGTAAAGTGATGGTCGGCAAGGCAAAAGACGTGCTGAACGCCGCGGTCGGACGCGGCCCGGTTTCCGGTATGTTGTCGGGCACATTAATCACCGTGATGGTGCAATCCTCTTCCACCACCACCGCACTGATCGTACCGATGGCGGGCACCGGCGTGTTCACCCTGAAACAGGTTTATCCGTTCACCCTCGGCACCAATATCGGCACCACCGTGACCGCACTTTTGGCCGCCACCGCCATTTCCGGTCCGGCGGCGCAAGTCGCCTTGCAGATCGCATTGGTTCACTTGCTGTTCAATGTGTTCGGGATCGGTCTGATTTACGTTTTGCCGTTATTGCGCCAAGTACCGGTTATTATGGCAACCACCCTCGCCGAATGGGGGTTAAAGAATAAAATGTATGTGTTTGCTTATATGTTTGGGGTTTTCTTTGCCATTCCACTCCTGATCATCGGCATTGGACAACTTTTATAAGGAAACAGATTATGACACTGCAAACCATTCGTGAAAAAGAACAGAAAATTCGGGAATTAAAACAAGCATTGGCCGATTTGGAAAGCAAATTGCAAGCGGATATCGAAGACAGCCAGCATGAAATCATTGATGAGGTGGAAACCTATTTCAATGCGGTCGAAACCAAATACAGCAGCCTGAAAACCTTTTGGGAAAGTTTTATGGCTGAAAAAAGAAAAAAAGGCTAAACGAGGTTTGTTATGCATAAAAGCAAGGTATTCACGGCATTCACTCTTGCCGCCGCCGTGTTGGCAAGCGTCGGTTGCGACAATGATAAAACCGGCAATGTTGAAATTGGCGCCGATACGTTGATTATTGACGGTTCCAGCACCGTCTACCCAATTACTAAAGAAGCCGCCGAACGTTTTCTGCGTAAAAACAAAAACGCCAGTATCTCGGTGAAATTCTCCGGCAGCGGCGCCGGTTTTCAACTGTTTTGCAGCGGCAAAAGCGATATTAACGATGCCTCCCGTCCGATTAACGACCAGGAAAAAGCGTTGTGCGCACAAAACGGCATTGCCTATACCGCACTTCCGCTTGCCGTGGACACCATTGCCGTGGTCACGCATCTGAAAAACGATTGGGCGAACGATTTGAGTGTCGCCGAACTGAAAACCATCTGGCAGAAAGCCGCCGAAGGCAAGATAACCAACTGGAACCAAGTGCGGTCAGGTTTTCCGGACAAACCGCTGGCTTTATATGGTCGCGGACAGGCCTCAGGCACCTACGACTATTTCACCGATAAAATCACCGATGAAGCCGGGGTCAGCCGCAGCGACTACAGCGCGTCGGAAAATGAAGAGGAGTTGGTGGGGAAAATCGCCAACGATCCGAACGCACTCGCGTTTTTCGGTATCGGCGCCTATCACCGCCATTGGCAGGAATTGAAACTATTGGCGATCGACAACGGTAACGGCGCGGTCGCCCCGTCGCTGCAAACCGCCGCCGACGGCAGCTATCAGCCTTTAACCCGTCGGTTGTATTTGTATGTCAACAATGCGTCGTTAAAGGATAAGCAAGATTTAAAACCGTTCTTGCAACATTACTACGGCAATCTGCGCACCTGGTTGCACTTCACCGGTTATATGCCGCTGCACAACAGCGATTACCAAACGATATTGGACCAGTTGCAATAACCGCACGTTAACCTTGCATGGAAACAACCACCGCCACCGAGAAACATCAAAGTGCGGTGGTTGTTTTCATCTATTCTGACGGAACGCCGCCGATAGCGCCATTGATCCCTCTAGCCAGTGAGGCGAATAAACCGGGCTAATTGAGGTTGGGCAATCCGAAAATAGTCTTCGGTATACAAAATAATCGAACGTTCTAGGGTTCCGGCGTTAAATGCCAATTCGGAATAACGTTCGGCGAGAGAAGGATCGGCGATTAATGCCAACTTCGGATGAAAGCTGAACGGCGGAATGGCGCCGAACACGCAGTCGGTCAAGCTCATCACTTCCGCCGGGCTGGATAACGCGGCTTTATGCGCACCGAACGCAGCGGCAATTTTTGCCAGATCCGCTTGCCGATCCGCCGGCAGGATTGCCAAGACCGTCTGTTTCACTCCGTTACCTTTTAAGGTACACACCAACGCTTTTGCGCCCTGTCCGAGTTCGGTGCCGCGAATCTTCGCCACTTCTTCCGATTTGCCGGCAGTAGGGTGTTCAACCACGCGGTAACGCGCTTGCTGTTGATTCAGCAGTTCGACGACTTGTTGGAAAGTTTGTTGTGACATTATTTTTTCAGCCAGAGTAAAGTGCGGTTAAACAAGATAAAAGGGGCAACTAACGCCCCTCGTCCAAACGGTTGATATGTTTCTTCGCCGCAATCCAAGCGCCGCACCAGCCGGTGAACGCCGCCAGCATGATGATAAACAGGGTTTCAATCAAATTGATTCCGTTCAATTCATATTTCACCGCAAAAATATCGGCGACATAGGCAATCGCCGTAGAAAAATAGGCGATGGTGATTGCACTTAACAACGCCGCCAAAATACCGCCGATAATGCCGTAGATTAAGCCGGTGTATAAAAACGGACGCAGCACAAAATGTTCGGTGGCGCCAAGCAGTTTGGTGACTTCGATATTGGCGCGGCTGCTGTACACATCGGAACGGATACTGTTGCCGATCACCAAGATCACTGCCAGCAACATCAACAGGGTGCAAACCACCGCAATCCGCCCCGCCAGCCAAGTGATGGCGCCCAATTTTTCCAGCCAGTCGCTGTCTAACCGCACTTCGTCCACCCCTTTCACTTTAGTCAGGTTCATACGCAGATCCGTCAGTTTATTCGCCTGTTGATATTCCTCTGTCGGCGTGACCATCACCACCGCCGGCAACGGGTTATCGTCCAATAATTCGAGCTCGGTACCAAAGCCTGACCAAGCGCGGAACTCCTCCAAACTCTGTTGGCGCGAAATATAACTGAGTGAGGCGACGCCGTTTTGCCGGCGCAATTTGTCCGCTACCAAATTGGCGTCGGTTTCGCTCAAGGTTTTATCCAAATACACGCTGATCTGCGATTCCGGGTAAAATTCGGTTGCCGCTTGCTTGGTATTTTTCCACAACAGATAGCTGATGGTCGGAATGGTGAGCGAAACCGCAATCACCAATACGGTCAGCAAAGTGCCGACCCGTTTCAACCACAAATCGGCGAACACCGACTTCAATACATATTGGATTTGCATCCAAAAAGGCGCTTGTAAACGACGTGAACTCATACTGTTGCCCTCTATTGAAATGCGCGCAAATGCCCTTGTTCCAGCACAAGGGTCGGTTTCGGGTGTTGTTGGATAATCGCATGATCGTGGGTGGCAATCAGCACGGTGACGCCGATACGGTTAAATTCTTCAAACAAACGGAAAATTTCCTGCGATAAGGCTTTATCCAGATTACCGGTCGGTTCATCCGCCAGCAGCAGTTGCGGACGATTCACCACCGCACGCGCAATATCCACCCGTTGCTGCTCGCCGCCGGACAGATGTAACGGCAAATGGTTGGCGCGGTGTAATAAACCGACTTTATCCAATGCCGCCGACGCACGGCGTTTGATTTCGTTCGGGTGCATACCGCTGATAATCAAGGGTAACGACACGTTTTCCAGCACCGAGCGGTCGGTCAGCAGGCGGTAATCTTGGTGTACCATGCCGATTTGACGACGCAAAAACGGAATCTGCTCGGCGCTGATACGGGTAATATCATGTCCGTTAAAAAACACGTTGCCGCCGTTGGCACGCTCAATGCCCATAATCAATTTCAACAGCGTGCTTTTACCGGCGCCGGAGTGCCCGGTCAGGTAACTCATGCTGCCGACCGGCAGATGGAAAGTCAGCCCTTGTAACGCCTGTTTGCCGCCCAAATAGGCTTTGCTTACATTTAAAAAACGGATCATGTTTTCTCTCTTTTATGCGTTATTCACTCTCATGACTAAACAGTGCGTCAATAAATTGCTGCGCCTCAAACGGGCGCAAGTCATCGATTTTTTCGCCCACGCCGATATAGCGGATCGGCACGTTAAATTGATCGGCAATCGCAAAAATCACGCCGCCTTTGGCGGTGCCGTCCAATTTAGTCAGGCTGATTCCGGTTAAGCCGACCGCTTCGTTAAACAGTTTGGCTTGGCTGATGGCATTTTGTCCGGTACCTGCATCCAACGTCAGCATAATTTCGTGCGGCGCTTGCGGATCGAGCTTCTGCATGACACGTACGATTTTTTTCAATTCGTCCATTAAGTGGTTTTTATTTTGTAACCGTCCGGCGGTATCCGCCAGCAACACATCAATATTTTTCGCTTTTGCCGATTCGATGGCATCAAAAATCACCGAGGCGGAATCGGAACCGCTGCTTTGTGCCACCACCGGAATATTGTTGCGCTCGCCCCAGACTTGCAACTGCTCCACCGCTGCGGCACGGAAGGTGTCGCCTGCCGCCAACATCACCGATTTGCCTTCCGATTGTAACTGACGCGCCAATTTGCCGATGGTGGTGGTTTTGCCGACCCCGTTCACCCCGACCATTAAAATCACAAATGGTTTTTTATCAGTGATGACTAACGGTTGCGCAACCGGTTGTAGAATCGCCGCCATTTCCTCTTTCAATTTTTGGTACAGCTGTTCAGCGTCACCCAACTCTTTTTTCGAGGCGTGCTGGGTCAAGTTATGGATAATTTTCGTGGTGGTCGGCATACCGATATCGGCAATCAACAATTGCTCTTCCAACTCTTCAAACAGTTCATCGTCGATTTTTTTACCGACAAACAGATTACGGAAACCCGCCCCCAAATTCTGTTTGGTTTTCACCAAGCCTTTCAACAAACGACTGAAAAAACCGCCTTCACTCGGTTTTTCCTGTTCTTTTGGCGGTGCTTCCCGCTCCGCCTGTTCCTGCGCCAACCGCACTTGTTCCGCTTGTGCCGCCGCTTCCCGTTGCGCCTGTTCCTGCGCCAACCGCACTTGTTCTGCTTGCGCTGCCGCTTCCCGCTCCGCCTGTTCCTGCGCTAACCGCACTTGTTCCGCTTGCGCTGCCGCTTCCTGTTGCGCCTGTTCTTGCGCTAACCGCACTTGTTCCGCTTGCGCTGCCGCTTCCTGTTGCGCCTGTTCCTGCGCCAACCGCACTTGTTCTGCTTGCGCTGCCGCTTCCCGTGCTGCCTGTTCCTGCGCCAACCGCTCTTGTTCCGCTTGCGCTGCCGCTTCCCGTGCTGCTTGTTCCTGCGCTTCCCGTGCTGCTTGTTCCTGCGCTAACCGCACTTGTTCCGCTTGCGCTGACCGCTCTTGCTCGGCTTGCTGCTGTTCTTGTTGCTCTTTTTTGCCCAAGCCCAACCAAGACCAAAAACCGCCCTTTTTCTTGTTATCCGTCATTGCTGTTCTCTCACTACTGCTGTGTCGATTCGGTTATGAATTCAAGTCTGTTCAAAGATAATTCAAATTGTGCGTTAGTTTATCACCGAACCGCTTTTTTTGTGAAATTTTCTCGACAAATCAGCCCATTCCGGCGACAAAAGAAAACGGAATAATCCGCGCCGTTATTCCGTTTTGCGACCGCACTTTTAGCGGCGGCTTATCCGCCCGCCGCCTGTTTGATCAGCTGCAAGGTCAATTCGCAGGATTTGACAAACGACGGCAGCGGTAGAAATTCGAATTTGGAATGGAAATTATGCGCGCCGGTAAAATAGTTCGGGGTGGTTATGCCTTTGACCGATAAGGCTGCGCCGTCGGTGCCGCCGCGCATTGGGGTGACTTTGGCGGCAATGCCGAGCTGCTGCATGGCGCTGAATAACAAATCGATCGAGCGCCGATCGTCGCTTAAGGTGTTGGCGATATTGCCGTAAATATCGTTGATCGTGCACGCGATCGTAATTTGCGGATATTGCCGTTTTGTCTTTTCCACCGCTTGCGTAATAAACGCCTTGCGTCGTTCAAACGCGCGTTGATCAAAATCCCGGATCGCGATTTGTAACTCGGCGCGGCTTTGATTGGCTTCAAATTGATTAAACCACCAATACCCCTCTTTCTGTTCGGTGCATTCCGGCGTTTGTTGGCGGTCAAATTGACTGATTAAATCATGGGCGACCAAAATCGGGTTGACCATCACCCCTTTGGCGGACATCGGGTGAGCGCTGATACCGTTAATCACAATCTTAGCCGCGGCGGCATTGAAGTTTTCATACACCACTTCGCCCAATTCACAGCAATCAATCGTGTAGGCGAAATCCGGTTTAAAGCGGCTTAAATCCAGTAATTTCGCACCGCGCAAGCCGATTTCCTCGTCAGGCACAAAGGCTATATAAATATCGCCGGTGGCGATATTCCGTTGCCGAATAAGCGAAAGTGCGGTCATAATGTTGGCGATCGCCGCTTTATTATCCGCGCCCAGCACGCTGGTGCCGTCGCTGAAAATAATCTCTTGCCCCAAATAGGCTTGAATTTCAGGGTGTTCCGCGACTTTCAGCCAAATGTTGTGCTGTTCGTTTAACAGAATGTCTGCGCCGTCGAAGACACGGATTTGCGGCGAGATCGCCGGCGAAAGCGCCACATCAACGGTGTCCATATGCGCCACAAAACCGATAGGCGTGGCATTCGGCACGCTGCCGGGCAAAAGTGCGGTCACGTTAGCGTGTTGATCGATTTCCACCTTGCTTAAACCGAGCTGTTTCAGCTCTTCGGCGAGTAATTGCGCCATTTGCCACTGCCCGTCCGAACTGGGCACGCCGGCAACGGCGGCATTGCTTTGGCTGCTGATCGCCAAATAACGGAAAAAACGTTCGACTAATTGCTGTTGCATACTTTCCTCCTATGCTTTCGGGTAGCTGTAGCCACTGTCAAAGCCGAGCGGAATGCCCAGCCACCAGTAGAGATACAGCACCAGTGTCAAGACGATAAATAAACCGATGGTATAAGGAATCATCATCGAACACAGCGTGCCGACCCCGGTATTTTTACAATAACGTTGGCAATATGAAATTAACAACGGATAAAAAGCAAACATCGGCGTTGACACGTTGACCACCGAATCACTGATACGGAAAGCCGCCTGCGTCAATTCAGGCGAGATATTGACCGACATTAACATCGGCACCAGAATCGAAGATAAAATCGCCCATTTCGAGGTGGCGGAGGTGATGATGATATTTAAAAGTGCGGTCAGGAGTAATACGCCGAAAATCGTAATTGCCGACGGCATTTGCAGCGACTTCAAAAATTCCGCCCCCGACAAGGCGATTAACGTGCCGATCCCCGAACGGTTGAAAGAGTAGAGAAACTGTGCGCAAAAAAAGGAAAAGACGATAAACGGCACCAGCGTATAGGTGATTTTTTCCATCGATTTGGTGACGGTGCGCGTGTCGCTGAAGGTTTTGGCGATCACGCCGTGAATCAGCGACGGCACGGCAAAAAACAGCAATAACAACGGCACGATCATCTGCATAATCGGGGCGCTCGGGCTGGTCAGCGAACCTTCAGGCGAACGCAGCAACGAATCCTGCGGTGCGGCGGCAAAGAACAGACCGGCCGCAAGCAACACAAAAACCGCACTTGCCCAGCGGAACGCTTTCAGATCCAACGGCGACGGCGGTTGAATTTCGGTGTGCCGATTGTCTAAATCGTTATCCAGCGGCATCGTTCTTTTCAAACGGGGATCGATAATGTTATCGGTGATGTACCAACAAACGCCGATCACAAAAAAGGTGCTGCCGAAACTTAAAAAATAGTTGGCTAAGATATTCACTTCATAGGTCGGATCGATAATCCGCGCCGCATTTTGGGTAAAGCTCTGCATAATCGGATCGATAATCGACGGGGTAAAACTGGCGGAAAAGCCACCGGCTAATCCGGCAAACGAGGCGGCAATACCGGACAACGGGTGTTTACCGACCGAATAAAACACCAATGCCGCGACCGGCATTAAAATCACATACGCCGAATCCGCTACGATATGGGCGAACACAGCCACCGTAATCACCGCCGGCGTCACGATTTTTTGCGGAATGATATTTAAGGCACGGCTTAAGCCGACATTGATAAAACCGCTCGCTTCGGCGATCCCGATCCCGATGGTCGCCACAATCGTAATCCCCAGCGGCGGGAAATTGACGAAATTTTTAGTGAGCGCCGTAAAGAAAGCCAGAATTTCCGTCGGTTGGAACAGATTGACGATAACCAGCGGTTGTTTGGTCACCGGATTGATATAATCGAAATCCAAGTAAGACAACCCCCAAGACAACAACCAGCAAATAACCAAAGCATAGATAAACAGCATGGTTATATCCGGCAGTTTGTTGCCGATATATTCGATTTTTTGCAGCCAATCCCGTTTTATTGCGCTGTCCGTCGTCTTGCTTGTTTGCGGCATAATAATTTCCCCTATTTTATTGGTTAAATCAGACAATACTATTTGTAGCAGGCGGATCGATTTAGTCAAGCGCAATTCTTCAAACCAACAAAAAAGGAGCCGCAATTGCAGCTCCTTTTCCAGATCACGTATTAATGTTGTTGATCCAATTGTCCGTGATCTTCGATAACCGGTTGGTTTTCGTCAAATTCCGGCAGCGGTTTATGTTGACTGGCGATAAAGGTATAAATCACCGGCAATACAAACAAGGTGAACAGTGTTCCGACCGCAAGACCGGAAATAATCACCACCCCGATACTGAAACGCGACACCGCGCCTGCACCGGAGGCATACAACAACGGAATCAAACCGGCGATCATCGCGGCGGTGGTCATCAGAATCGGACGCAAACGAATACGTGCCGCTTCGGAAATCGCCTCGATTCGGTTTTTGCCGTGCAATAACTGCTCTTCTTTCGCCACCTCACACATCAAAATCCCGTGTTTGGTGATCAAGCCGACCAGCGTAATCAATCCGACTTCGGAATAGATATTCAAGGTGGTTCCCACCGTGCCTAAGAAGCTGAGTAAATTCAGCGCCAACAACGCGCCACTGATTGCCAACGGCACAGACACCATGATCACCAACGGGTCACGCACCGATTCGAATTGAATCGCCAACACCAAGAAGATGATAATCACCGCCAAGCCGAAAGTGGTGCCGAGCGAGCTGCCTTCTTGTACCAATTGGCGCGATTCCCCGCGGAAATCATAGGTATAACCGTGCGGCAACATCTCTGCCGCCGTGGTTTGGAACCAGTTGACGGCATCGCCCAGCGAACCGGTCGGTACACCGCTGATAACGGCGGAATTCAGCTGGTTAAAACGCGGCAGGGTTAGCGGCTGGGTTTTTAATTCCAAACTGACCAAGCTGTTTAGCGGCACCGAACGTCCGTCATGTGCGGTTAAGAAATAGTTGTTCATCGACTCCGGATTGAGGCGTTTTTTACGTTCCACCCCGGAAATAATCCGGTAAGCCCGCCCTTCGATATCAACCCGGGTAATGGTCGCACCGGACAAGAAACTGCCGAGTGTGGTACTGATTTGGCTCATGGTAATGCCATAAGAATTGGCTTTATCCATATCAATACGCATGTTCATTTCGGCGGTATCAAAACTTAAATCCAGATTGCTGAAAATAAATTGCCCTGACTGTTGCGCCGCTTCCCACACCGATTGGGCGATCAACACCAAATCTTCATAGCTGTTCGGGGTGGTGATCACGAAAGAAACCGGCATGCCCTGCTCGCCGGTGTCGATTTCCGGGAATGGGAAACCGGTGACCGAAATTTCAGGGATGTTTTTGGCACGGTTATTCAAATCCGCCATAATTTCCGCCTGACTACGCGTGCGCTCGTTCCAATCGATCAAGGTGGCGATTGCCAAGGCGTTATTCGAACTCGGCACGCCGGAAATCACTTGCGAGAATTGAATTTCCGGGGTCTCTTTCAGCAGGGTTTCATACGCTGCCATCGAATCCTGTACATAATCCAGATTCTTATTGGCGGAAGTGGTGCCGATCGCCAATAATGCGCCTTTATCTTCGTTCGGCGTCAATTCACTGGATAATGAACCGAACAACACCGGTAACGTCGCAAAAATAATCGCCGCGAAACCCAGCACCCAGAAACGGTTTGCCATGGTCAGCGCAAGCAAAGTGCGGTAGCTTTCGGTCAGCTTATGCAGGAAGCCTTCAACGCATTGCTCCAATTTACTCGGGTCGGCATGGGCTTTCAACAAATGCGCGCACATCATCGGTGATAAGGTCAACGCGATCACTCCGGAGATCAACACGGCTCCGGCAAGGGTCAAGGCGAATTCTTTAAACAGGGTTCCGGTGATCCCGTCCATTAACGCCATCGGCGAGTACACCGCACACAAAGCGATTGTCATCGAAATAACCGGCACGGCAATTTCACGCGTTCCGATAATCGCCGCTCGGAAAGGGGTTTCTCCCAGTTTGATATGTCGGTCAACATTTTCCAACACCACGATGGCGTCATCTACCACCAAGCCGATGGCAAGAATCATTGCCAGCAAGGTCATCAGGTTGATCGAGAAATCAAATGCCTGCAACAGCATGATGACCCCGATCAGTGAAATCGGAATGGTCACCACCGGCACGATCATCGCGCGGAAAGAACCGAGGAACATGGTGATCACCACCAGTACGATCAACGTTGCTTCCAGAATGGTTTTCACCACTTCATCAATCGAGCTGTTAATCGCAATCGTGCGGTCATACAGCACTTTCGATTGGATACTCGGCGGCAGGTTTTTTTCAATGGTTTCTAATAATGGATAAATATTTTCTATTACTGTCAATGGGTTGGCGCTAGAGGCGGGTTCGATAGACAACACCACCGCATTTTCGCCATTGGCAACCGCGCGCGCGCTATCACGCTCTTTATCCAGTTCTACCGTGGCAATATCCCCCAAATGCACTAACTTATCGCCGTCGGCGCGGATCACCAGATTTTTTAACTGTTGGATATCCGTCGTCGTGGTATTCACTTTATTTTTCACGACGGTATACCAACCGTTGGTGTTACCTGCCGCCGTTTGCACGTTATTACTGGAAAGCGCGCTCATTACCGTCGGCGCAGATAAACCGAGAACCGCCATTTTTTCCGGATCGAGCCAAATCCGCATGGCATATTGCGTGCCGCCGAAGACATCCACTTTTGCCACGCCGGGCACGGTAAAAAACTGCGGTTTCACCACTCGTTGGATATAGTCGGTGACCTGACTTGAATCTAACTGTTCCGAAGTGAAACTGACATACATCATGCCCGAGCCGCCGGTGGACGAGGTAATCGTCGGATCATCAATATCACTCGGCAAAGCGGAACGCACCGAGTTCACTTTCGCCAACACATCCGCCAACGCGCCGTTCGGATCGGTATTCAGCTTCATCTTCACCGTAATATTGGAAGAGCTTTGGCTGCTGGAGGACGACATATAATCAATATTATCCGCCTGCGCAATCGCCTCTTCCAATTGCGAGGTCACGAATGCCTGAATCAGGCTGGCGTCGGCACCGGCATAGGTGGTGCTGACATTGATCACCGTGGTGGTCATTTTGGGATATTCGCGTACCGTCAGCTTGGAAACCGCCTGTAACCCCAGAATCACAATCAGAATGCTGATTGCGGCAGCCAAGACCGGACGGCGAATAAAAATATCTGTAAAACGCATTGTGTTTTCCTATGTAGTTTCCTATCTTGCCGCTTAAAGTTTCGGTGTTTCTGCCGGTTGGGTCGTGCCGATTCCCGCTTTATCGGAAACCACCACCAAACTGCCGTTACTCAAACGTTGTTGACCGCCGGTCACGATAATATCGCCGAACTGTAACGGCCCTTTTTCCAGATGGGAATAAATGCCGCTGCGATCCAAGGTTTTGACCGTGACCAAATACGCCCGGTACATTTTGTCCAAATTTTTATTGCCGGCATATTTTTCTTTATCTTCATCGGAAAGTGCGGTTAAACGATACACACTTTCGCCGTACATATTGTAAGCTATCGCCACTTGCGGCAACACCAACTGATCATACTCGGTCGTCAAGGCGACGCGCACCCGGGCAAACATTCCGGATAACAGTTTGTCACGGCTGTCTTCCACCGTCGCTTGCAAGTCAATCAAGCCGCTGGTAGAGGTAATCGCCGGTTCGATTGCCGAAATCTTGGCGGCAAAAGTCTCTCCGGCAAAGGCATCCACTACTGCGGTCACTTTTTGCCCGATAAACAGGTTTTCCAGATTGTTTTGTCCGATAGAAAAATCAATTTTGGCGGTGCTGATGTCTTCCACCCGCACCATCGCCTGACCATTGGTAACGTATTCGCCGACATTCACTTGCACAATCCCGGCAATACCATCAAACGGGGCGTAAATCTGACGGCGGGCAATCGTCGCTTTCGCCGATTCAATGTTGGCAACCAAGGCTTTATAGCTCGATTCGGCATTGTCCAAATCGCTTTGCGAAACACTCTTGCTGCGGAACAAGGTGACATAGCGTTGGTAATTTGCCTGCACCGAAGTCAATTGCGCCTGATAAGCCGCTAAATTGGCTTTTTCTACATCGGAATCCAGTTCAATCAACAAATCGCCTTTTTTCACCTGTTGCCCGGCTTCGACAAAAATCGTTTTCACCGTTCCCGCCGCTTGTGAACTCAGCATTGCCCCTTGATTCGGACGGATAATCCCGGTGGCTTCAATTGCCGGAGTCCATTGTTGGGTTTGCAGAGTGGTGACCGTGACCGGATTGATCGGTTCCGGCATATTGGCAAAATACGCCGCCATCCCGCGCGATTTCATCATTTGTAAGCCGATAACGGCAGCAAAAGCCAGAATAACAAGCAAAAGTACCAATTTCATCACGAAAGCACGTGATTTCTTCGGTTTGTTATTTTGAACGTCTGACATAAAAAACTCCGTAAGTGATTAAGAAGAGAATAAAATTAGTTGCAAATAGATTGCCATGTTTTGTTAATGACGGCTTCCAATACATCATCAGAATACACTTCGGCGTAATGCGTTTGCCGAAACGCCAACTTGAAGGCACTCTCTAAACCGAGGGCAAACAGCACATCCGTCGGTAAATGACTTACAATCCGTTGCTTTTGCCCCAGTTTGACAAAATTATTCCAATAGCCATGCCCTTCGCGATAGCGTTTAACCTGTTCATTAAAGCCGGGAAGCGTAGTATATTGATAAAAATTCTTTAAAATTTGAGGGTTCTGATTAAAAAAATTCCAGAAGTTCCACCACATTTGGCGGTATTGATCGAAAAGCGGCGCTTGCGGATCGAGATTTTTAGCCAACAGCTCATCGACGCGGGCAAACAGGTATTTGGCCAATTCTCTTAATAATTCATCTTTATTTTTGAAATAAATATAAATCGTACCGACCGAAATGCCCGCAGCCTTGGCAATCTTTTGCATGGATAGCGCGTGCAACCCTTGCTCGGCCATTAACATTTCCGTCGCCAACAAAATTTGCTGTGCCGTCCCAATTTCAGAATGTCGCATTAAACAAAAGCCCCTAAAATGAATGAACGTTCATTCTAGTGATTTTTGTGACGCAGTTCAAGAAATAAAAATTGAGAGCCGGCGTTTTTTAAACCGTCCCGTCAAACCGAAAGTGCGGTAGACATCATCCTAAACGATTCAGAATCAACGACAGCATTCCCGCCGCAATCAACGGACCGACCGGCACGCCTTTAAAAAAAGCGACGCCGACAATGGTGCCGATTAACAAGCCGGTGATAATCGACGGTTGCGATGTCATCAAACTGACGCCGCGTCCGCCGAGCCAAGCAACAAAAATCCCGACCACAATCGCCAAAATCATTTTCCAATTCAATAGTAAGCCGCCGAGATTCTCCAACTTGATTTTGCCTGACACCAACGGACTGAGCACACCGATAGTCAGAATGGTAATGCCGAGATATAACCCGTATTTTTCCAACCATGGAATATACTGTTCTAGCGGGGTTTGCTGCATAACCAACAGTACGGCGGCAGAAATAATGATTGAATTATTATGGCTGAAATAACCGAGAATAATCAGAAAAACCAACATCGCGGCGGCGGCATTAAAATGGAAGAAAGACATAAGATTTTAAGTTGGGTGGAAGATAAACTAAATCTACTGATGAGTTAGGGAAAAAGCAAGTGCTATATTCTGCCCAAATCCGTTATATAAAAAACAATATAACTATAATTTTGCCGAATGTAACTTGATATAAGTCAACAATTCCTGAATTAAGCATGAAAATACCTCTTTAGAGGCATTAAGGCTATACAGAAAGCATGGATAATCTTAACGTTGAATTTATGTCAATTGCTTTACGTCTTATCCGAATGCCGTAAAAGCTACAATTTTCGGGAATTGAAAATGAATACTGTTGTAACCAACGAGGCGTCCGCCTGCGAAAATGCAAATGAATGGCACGTTTGCGGTGTTGTCGTACAGTGCCGTCCGCAAGATATGAGTACTGTGAAAAATGCGTTACAACAGCTGGAATATACCGATGTCAGTGCAGTTGATGAAAATGCAGGCAAACTGGTGGTGGTCATGGAGTCACACAACCAGGGCGTTTTATTAGAACGTATGGAGGCGGCACGCAATATTTCCGGTGTGTTGGCTCTTTCTTTGGTGTATCACCAACAAGCTCAAGATTAATCAATCGTGGGGGAACAGATGAATCTAAGTCGTCGTGAATTTATGAAAGCCAACGCCGCAACTGCGGCAACCATGGCTGCCGGGTTGAGCATTCCGGTGGTCAATGTTGCTGCTGCGGATAATTCAATAAAATGGGATAAAGCGGTTTGTCGCTTCTGCGGCACCGGCTGTAGCGTACTGGTCGGCACGCAAAACGGACGCGTGGTTGCTTCGCAAGGCGACCCGGATTCCGAAGTGAATCGCGGTTTGAACTGTATCAAGGGCTACTTCCTGCCGAAAATCATGTACGGTAAAGACCGCCTGACCCAGCCAATGTTGCGTATGACCAACGGTCAATATGACAAACACGGTGAATTTGCGCCGGTCAGTTGGGACATGGCGTTCAGCACCATGGCAGAGAAATTTAAAGCCGCGATTGCCAAAAACGGACGCAATGCGGTCGGTTGTTTCACCTCCGGTCAATCCACGATTTGGGAAGGTTATGCGCTGAACAAATTGTTTAAAGCCGGTTTGCGCTCTAACAACGTGGATCCGAATGCCCGCCACTGCATGGCGTCGGCAGCAGTCGCCTTTTTGCGCACTTTCGGAATTGATGAACCGATGGGTTGCTACGATGATATCGAACATGCCGATGCATTTGTGTTATGGGGTTCGAATATGGCGGAAATGCACCCGATTTTGTGGTCGCGGATCACCGATCGCCGTCTCACCAAACAAGACAGCCAAGTATTCGTGCTCTCAACCTTTGAACACCGCTCTTTTGAGTTGGCGGACTACGGCTTAGTCTTTACGCCGCAAAGCGATCTGGCAATCCTGAACTATATCATCAACTATTTGATTCAAAATGACGCCATCAATTGGGATTTCGTCAATAAACACACCAAATTCAAAAAAGGCGAGACCGATATCGGTTATGGTCTGCGTCCTGAGAATCCACTGGAGCAAAAAGCGCAAAACGCCGGCAGTGGTAAAATGTATGACAGTAATTTCGAAGAGCTGAAAGAACTGGTTGCAGAATATACCTTGGAAAAAGCGCATGAAATCAGTGGCGTGCCGAAAGATCAATTGGAAGCTTTGGCAAAACTGTATGCCGATCCGAACAAGAAAATCGTCTCTTTCTGGACCATGGGCTTCAACCAACACACCCGTGGTGTGTGGGTTAACCATTTAATGTACAACGTGCATTTATTGACCGGAAAAATCTCGCTGCCGGGTTGCGGACCGTTCTCTTTGACCGGTCAACCGTCTGCTTGTGGTACGGCGCGTGAAGTGGGCACCTTTGCCCACCGCTTGCCTGCCGACATGGTGGTGACTAACGAGAAACACCGTGACATCTGTGAAAAAGCATGGAAATTACCGAAAGGCACGATTTCCGACAAAGTCGGTTACCATGCGGTTGCACAAGACCGCGCCCTAAAAGACCGTAAAATGAACGTGTTGTGGGTAATGTGTAACAACAATATGCAAGCCGGCCCAAATATCAATGAAGATCGTCTGCCGGGCTGGCGTGATCCGGAAAACTTCATCATTGTTTCTGACCCGTATCCGACCGCCAGCGCCCTGTCTGCCGACTTGATTCTACCGACCTCAATGTGGGTGGAAAAAGAAGGCGCTTACGGTAACGCCGAGCGCCGCACCCAATTCTGGCGTCAACAAGTGCCGAAAACCGGGGATTCCCGTTCTGACTTGTGGCAATTGGTAGAATTTGCCAAATACTTCAAAGTGGAAGAAGTGTGGGAAGAAGAGCTGTTGGCGCAAATGCCGGAATATCGTGGTAAAACGTTATATGAAATCCTGTTTACCAACGGACAAGTGGATAAATTCCCGATCAGTGACTGGGACGACAGCGTGCTGAATGATGAATCCCGTCATTTCGGTTACTACTTGCAAAAAGGCTTGTTTGAAGAATATGCGGCATTTGGTCGCGGTCATGCGCATGACTTGGCGGATTTCGATGTCTATCACAAGGCGCGCGGCTTACGCTGGCCGGTGGTGGAAAACAAAGAAACCTTATGGCGCTACCGCGAAGGTTACGATCCGTATGTTAAAGCCGGTGAGGGCGTGAATTTCTACGGTCAACCGGATGGACGCGCGGTTATTCTTGCCGTACCGTACGAACCGCCTGCGGAAGTCCCGGATCAAGAGTACGACTTGTGGTTATCCACCGGCCGTGTACTGGAACACTGGCATACCGGCAGTATGACTCGCCGCGTGCCCGAACTGCACCGCTCTTTCCCGAACAACTTGGTGTATATGCACCCGTTGGATGCGCAAGCACGCGGTATGCGTCACGGCGACAAAGTTAAAGTCGTGTCCCGTCGCGGGGAAATGGTGTCGTTCTTGGATACCCGCGGGCGGAATAAAGTGCCGCGCGGCTTAGTTTATACTACGTTCTTTGATGTCGGGCAGTTGGCAAACGCGTTGACCTTAGATGCAACCGATCCGATTTCCAAAGAAACCGACTTCAAAAAATGTGCGGTTAAAGTGGTTAAAGCCTAATAGGTCGAAACATGATCCGTAAACCCGTACTTAATCCGAACCGCCGGCGCTTTTTAAAAGATACCACCCGTACCGCGGGTGGTCTGGCCGCTATCGGATTATTACTGGGTTTGCAACAGCAGCAAAGCTTGGCACGCGAAGGCGTGGCACTGCGACCGCCTTTTGCACTGGAAAATGAGAAAGATTTTGCTGCCGCTTGTATCCGCTGCGGGCAATGTGTACAAGCCTGTCCGTATGATATGTTACATCTTGCCTCGCTGTTGTCACCGTTGGAAGCCGGAACGCCTTACTTTATTGCACGCGATAAACCGTGTGAAATGTGTGAGGATATTCCTTGCGCCAAAGCCTGTCCGAGCGGCGCGTTGGATTCGAGCCAAGATAATATCGATGATTCCAGAATGGGATTGTCGGTACTGCTTGATCATGAAACTTGTCTGAATTGGCAAGGCTTGCGTTGCGATGTCTGTTATCGGGTATGTCCGCTGATTAACAAAGCGATCACCTTGGAAATGCAGCACAATGAGCGCAGTGACCGTCATGCCAAATTTATTCCGACGGTACATTCCGATGCCTGCACAGGCTGCGGCAAGTGTGAGCAAGCCTGTGTTTTGGAAGAAGCGGCGATTAAAGTATTACCGATCTCTTTGGCGAAAGGCATGTTAGGTCAGCATTACCGCTTGGGTTGGGAAGAGAAAGAGAAGGTCGGTCATTCATTATTGCCTGACGAAATGATTAGGCTGCCGACTCGTCTGCCTGAAAACGGCTTGCCACAAAACGTATTACCGGAGAATCCGTAATGGCAAATGCGATTAATCTGGCAGGACGTGAAGCCCGCGAAAAACGGGGCTGGTGGCGAGCAAACCGCTTTTTATTTTGGCGCCGTTTGTCGCAACTGAGCATTTTGGCAATGTTTTTGTCCGGTCCGTGGTTCGGGATTTGGATCTTAAACGGTAACTACAGCAGCAGTATGTTGTTGGATACGATTCCCTTAACCGATCCGCTGATTATGGCGGAAAGTTTGGTAACGGGATATTGGCCGCAGTTGACCGCACTTTTGGGTGGGTTGATTGTGATTGCGGTTTATGCCGTATTAGGCAGTAAAGTCTTTTGCGGTTGGTGTTGCCCGCTAAATGTGGTGACCGACAGCGCCGCTTGGTTAAGACGTAAACTCAATATCCGCCAAAGTGCCAAGCCGGATCGCTCTTTGCGTTACGGCATTTTAGTGATGATTTTAATCGGCAGTGCCGCCAGCGGCATGTTGTTGTGGGAATGGATCAACCCGGTTGCCGCGCTGGGACGCGCCTTGATTTATGGCTTCGGCGCAACCGTTTGGCTATTGTTGGCACTGTTCCTGTTTGACTTACTCATCGTCGAACACGGTTGGTGCGGACACCTCTGTCCGATTGGCGCGGCATACGGTGTGATCGGTGCCAAAGGTGTTATTCGGGTTAAAGTGATTGATCGCGAACGCTGTGATCGCTGCATGGACTGCTTTAACATTTGTCCGGAACCGCAAGTATTAAGAAATCCGCTCTTCGGCAGTAAAGACGAGGGCAAACAACAAAATTTATTAGTGTTATCCAAAGATTGTATCAGTTGCGGACGTTGTATTGATGTCTGCCCTGAATCTGTTTTTAAATTTACCACAAGATTTGATCATGCGAGGAGTGAGCGATGATTAAAAAGACTAAAGTATTAGCATTGGCAGGTTTATTGTTAAGTGGACTGTGCGGTTCCGCCTTGGCACAGGATGTCTATCCGGTAGGGAAAGATCTCGCCACATCCCCGGAAAATACGGCACCGGCATTCCATAATCAACCGAAAGAGAGCGAGTTAGCGGCGTTGAGTTACGTCAACCAACCGCCTATGGTGCCGCATAGCACTAAAAATTATCAAGTGACTAAAAATATCAACCAATGTTTGAATTGCCACAGCGTACAAGCTTCGCGTGTGACCGGCGCAACCCGTATCAGCCCGACTCACTTCGCCAGCCGTGACGGCGTCGTCAGTGGCGAAGTGTCGCCCCGCCGCTATTTCTGTGTTCAGTGCCATATTTCGCAATCCGATGTTGCGCCGATTATCGAGAACGAATTTAAGCCATTACCGGGTTACGGCGATAAATAAGGAGCGGACATATGATAAAAAATCTGATCAAACGCTTTTGGCAATGGTTCCGCTCGCCAAGTAAAATCGCAGTCGGCACCCTGTTAGTAGTGGCGTTTATTGCCGGCATTATCTCGTGGGTCGGTTTCAATTACGGCATGGAACAAACCAACACCGAAGAATTTTGCGTCAGCTGTCACAGCAATGATGTTTATCCGGAATATCTGCACACCGCGCACTACCAAAACCGCAGCGGCGTGAAAGCGACTTGTCCGGATTGCCATGTGCCGCATGAATTCGTGCCGAAAATGATTCGTAAATTGCAAGCCAGCCGTGAAGTGTATGCGCACGTGATGGGCTACACCGACACGATTGAGAAATTCAATTCCCGTCGCTTACATATGGCTGAACGCGAGTGGGAACGGATGAAGGCCAACGATTCGCAAGAGTGCCGCAACTGCCACAACTTCGACAATATGGATTTCAGCCAACAAAAAACCGTAGCGGCAAAAATGCACAGCAAAGCGATTCAAGACGGCAACACCTGTATCGACTGTCACAAAGGGATTGCCCACCAATTGCCGGATATGCGCGAAGTCAAGGACGCAACCGCTTATTAAGCCGAAATCATGGGCTAGATACAAACCAAACCCCAAACACGCTGTTTGGGGTTTTTACTTGCAAAAGATTATTGCGGCAGATGAATTTGATTACGTTGATTATACAACGTGCGGTGGCCGAAATAGAGCGCGGCAAACAGAGATAAACTGACGGCGGTACAGATCGCAATCATAATCGCAATTTGGTATAACACCGCCGTGCTTGGCAGCGTGCCGGAAAGAATCTGCCCGGTCATCATGCCCGGCAAAGCGATAATGCCCATGCCCAACATCGAATTCAAGGTGGGTAAAAGTGCGGTTTCGACCGCCTGATTGACATATGGCAACAGAATTTTTTCCGGGGTAACTCCGAAATTTAACAGGGTGTTAATCTTATCCCGTTCGGATTGCAGACTTTCACGAAAGGTCTTAATCCCCAAATTCAGCGCCGTCATGGCATTGCCCATAATCATGCCGCCGAGCGGAATCACATATTGCGGATTAAACAGTTGCTGATTCGTCACCACTACCACAAAAAAAGCGATAATACTTAAACCGGAAAACGTCATTGCCAACGCAATCGACTGCTTAAATTGCCGGTTCAAATTCGGATTTTTGGATAACACCCGATGAATGGCAAAAATCACCATTGCCGCCACATATAACATGGTGAAAATCGGACTTGGGTGACCAAAGATATAGGTCAACACCCAACCGGCAATAATGAGTTGTAACGTCATGCGCACACTGGCGATTAACAACAACTTGGACTGCCGAATATGATTCTTCTTCATCACATACAACACCACCAGCAGTAATAAATAGACCAAACTGAAATTCAGTAAATTCATACTCACATCATTCATCACTTAATCCTTGCTAATCGGAATAATTTGATCGGCATGGCGCTGCACCAACTGCTGATCATGACTGATCGCCAGCACCGTAATCCCCTGTTTGCGGCAATAAGCCAGAATATCGCCGAGCACCTGTTCCGCCAAGGCTTCATCCAATGCGGACGTGGGTTCGTCCAACATCAATAATTTCGGTTGTAAACTCAAGGCCAAGGCAAGAAACACCCGTTGCTGCTCGCCGCCGGACAACACATTACACGAGGTCTCTAAGGCGAAATCCGCACAACAAAGCTGCAAAAAGGTTTTGATTTGCGCGTCTTCCGGCGGGGATTTGTCTAAATAATCGTAGAACAGTTGGAAATTTTGCCGAATCGACTGCGCAAACAAAAACAAACGTTGATTCACCAATAACAGTTCGCGGCGTAATTGCACACTGTCGAGCTGCGCAATATCTTGCCCTTGATAGCGAATCGTGCCACTGCTCGGCGATTCAATGGCATTAATCAAACGCAATAAGGTACTTTTGCCACTGCCGCTCGGGCCTTGCAAAAACGTGACTTGGTTAGCTGCTATTTGAGAGTCGGGATAACGCAGCAATTGCTGTGCCTGAAAGGTAACACCTTGTAATTCAAGAAATGGGGTCATAAACGCTCACCGAATAGAAACAGAGAACATCAGTATAACCAATAAAAGTGCGGTTTCCTACTTCCTCAATTTCACGCATTCGATCGCATGATTCGCGCCCTTGACCAAAATCAGATTGGCTCGCTCACTACTCGGCAGGATATTTTGTTTTAAATTCAATCCGTTAATCGTCTCCCAAATATGCTGTGCGGTGGCAACCGCTTCTTGCTCGGACAAAGAAGAATAATGATGAAAATAAGAATTCGGATCACTGAACGCCCCTTGGCGGAAAGTGAGAAAACGCTTGGTGTACCAGTTTTTCAACAGCGATTCTTTGGCGTCGACAAAAATCGAAAAATCGACAAAATCCGACACGAACAGTCGATCCGGCTTGCGTCCGTGATTGGCACTGGTTTGTAACACATTCAGCCCTTCCAGAATCAAAATATCCGGTTGATCGATCACATTGTACTGATTCGGCACAATATCATAGGTTAAATGCGAATAAATTGGCGCTTTCACATTACGTTTGCCGGATTTAATATCCGAAATAAAGCGGATCAAACGCTGCGTGTCATAAGAAACCGGAAAGCCTTTTTTCTGCAACAGATTGTCTTGCTGCAACTTCGCCAACGGATAGAGAAAACCGTCGGTGGTAATCAAATCCACTGTACGTTTCTTTGGCCAGTGGCTGAGTAGCGACTGCAAAATCCGCGCCGAGGTGCTTTTGCCGACCGCCACGCTGCCGGCAATACTGATGATATACGGTACTTTCGGTGTTTCAACCCCTAAGAAGCGGTGCAACACCGTTTGGCGACGCAGATTTTCTTCGATGTAATAGTTGACCAGACGGGTCAGCGGCAAATAGATGGTGCTGACTTCTTCTAAGGAAAGCTCTTCATTAAAACCAAGTAACGGCTCTAGATCTTGCTGGGTTAAGGTCAGTGGCGCAGATTTACGCAACGCCGCCCACTGTTCGCGGTTAAACTCTAAAAACGGCGTAAATTTTTTCTGTACTGACCCCATTGCGTGACTTCTTTCCTCGCCCGTTGGCGCAATTGACAATGGGCGTTATATTGCACCGATTAACCGCATGACGCAATCCTGATTTAACAAATAATCGGCGAGATTGGCGAAAAGCGGCCAGAACGTTTAAATTTTGCGCAATCCTGCCGAAAGTGCGGTCCGCAAACCGCACTTTGCCCGGATTAATCAATTAAACCTAAATCCAGTAATCCCTGATATAAACCATCATCGGCAATATCCGCAGTCACATAATCGGCAACGGCTTTCAGTTCGGGGTGGGCATTGCCCATCGCTACGCCAAACCCGACTTCGCGCAGCATTTCCAGATCATTCAGCCCGTCGCCGAACGCCACCGCATTTTCTGCGGTTAGCCCGAAATGCCGCAATACCGTCTTAATTCCGCGCGCTTTTGAGCCTTCGGCGGCAAACAGATCGACCGAATAATCATGCCAACGCACCACTCGCAAATGCTGCTGCAAAATACCGGAATCGGCGATCAGTTGATCCTGCGCTTGGGTATAAAACGGCAACATTTGATACACCGGGTGTTTCAAATAATAGTCGGTATCAACAATATAGTTTTGGGTGATCGGATCCATTGCATTGGCGATTTCCGCGGTAACACGGTTTACCGCCACATCACGTTCGGAGACAAACGCATAATCAATCCCATGTTGTTTGAAAAACGCCACAATGCGTTCAATATCCGCCAATGCCAACGGATAAGTCTGCAACGGCTGCCCGCGATAACTGTTGTATTGCCCGTTAATTGTCACTAACAACTCAATCGGCAGGCGCTTCACCAATTGATTGACCTCGTGCGGCATTGAGCACAACGAGCGCCCGGTGGCAATTGCCGCAGTAATGCCGTTTTGTTGCAATTTGACCAGTGCGGTTGCCACCGACGACGGCAAGTATCGTTGATGTTTCATATACAGGGTTTCATCAATATCAAAAAACACGATTTTGACCTGTTGCGGATCTAACATAAAAACTCCCGGATTCAGATAGAAAAGTGCGCTAAGTATAAAAGATTTTTGGAATCCTGATCGTAAAAATCGCGCTACTGAATGGCGCAAACCGCACTTTTCCGCTATTTTTTGATCTCAATCTAACACTGATTCACAACCAAAATGCGAATAACAAATCTATTCGGAGACAATTGGCTCGGCGCAAGCTGTATTTTGTGCCGGTCTACCCTCGCTTTAGCAAAGCACGGCATTTGCAACCGTTGCAATCGCGAGATCACGCGTTTCCGCTATTGCGGCAGTTGCGGCGCGGAATTGGCGTTTGATACGCCGCATTGCGGCAAATGCCTGACCGATCCGCCACCGTGGCAGCGTTTGGTCACGGTCAGCCATTTTCAAGCGCCGTTGTCATCGTTGGTTCATCGGTTTAAATTCCAGCGCCAGTTTCAGCTTGACCGTATGTTGGCGCGTTTGCTGTTGCTGGCGATATGGCAGGCGCGGCGCACGCATGGGTTAGCCTTGCCGGAAGTGATTTTGCCTGTGCCGTTACACGCACTACGCCATTGGCAGCGCGGTTACAATCAAGCGGAACTGCTGGCGCAACAGCTTTCCCATTGGTTAAACATTCCGTGTGATAGCCAATTATTACGACGGTTGCGCCACACGCCGCCGCAACGCGGATTAGACAGCAAACAGCGGCGCAACAATCTGAAAAAAGCCTTTGCCTTAAACCCGAAAATCAGTGAAATCCGTTACCGCTCGGTGGCGATTGTCGATGATGTGATCACCACCGGCGCAACCATGGCGGAGCTCTGCCGACTGCTGCAAAAGTGCGGTATCACACAAATTCAGGTGTGGTGTTTATGTCGTACCTAGCGCAATCATAATTTATGTGTATAATTTAAATAAAGCATACACATCAAAACCCGCACAGCAAAATTAATGGAGGGAAATATGCGTACCAATATTGTGATTAACGATCATTTAATGAATGAAGCCTTATTGCTATCGGGGTTACGCAGTAAACGTGAAGCGGTGGAAGCCGGT
Source organism: Testudinibacter sp. P17/SS/0325 (assembly GCF_053570765.1). The sequence continues at coordinate 574,410 of NZ_CM131635.1, forward strand.
TTGCAGTTGCTGGTGCAGCAGAAACGACAACAAAAAATCCGTGAGTTACGCGGTGCGTTGCACTGGGAAGGTGATCTTGCCGAAATGCGGAGCATGCAAGATGATTATCGCGGATAGCGGCGTATGGATTGATTATTTCAATGGGGTGATCAATCCGCAAACGGATCAGTTGGACGATGTGCTACAAAACGGACAAGTGGCATTGACCGATGTCATTTTAATGGAAATTCTGCAAGGCTTTCGGCTTGAGAAAGAGTATCGCCAAGCCAAGACCGCACTTGCCGCCTTGCCGTGCTTTGAGATTTTAGGCGTTGATAATGCACAACGTTATGCACAAGATTACCGCACTTTGCGCCGGCAAGGCATTATCATTCGCAAACGTAATGATGTGATGATCGCCGGTTTTTGTATTCGCCGACGGATTCCGTTGTTGTTTCGTGATCGCGATTTTCTGCCTTTTGTTTCCTATTTAGGGTTACAAGCGGCATATCAAGCCAAATAGCTAAGGGCGATCAGCCTGCAGCGCCGACAGTTTAATTTCTACTTTCCAGTCGGCTTTTGCCAATTTTGCTTCAACGCAGGCGCGTGCAGGGCTGTGTTGCGGGTTCACCCATTCGTCCCAAGCACGGTTCATGCCGTCGTAATCCGCCATATCGGTAAGGAAAATCGTGGCTTCGAGCAGATGGTTTTTACCCGAACCGCACTTTGCCAGCCAGCCGTCGATTTGCGCCAACACATCGCGGGTTTGTTGATAAATATCCACATCGCTGTTTTCCGGCACCATCCCGGCAAGAAAAATAAAGCCGTTGGCGACGGTGGCTTCCGAAAAACGCGGGGTTTGCCCGAAATAGCGGATTGTCATGTTTTACTCCTTGTTCTAAACCGTGGCGGCTATCTTAGCACAGCACACTGACAGAAAAACTGGAAAAAAAAGCGATTAAGGCGTATTATTTCGCTAACTAAATTCCGACAAGATAGGTCGGATATTACCCTCAACTGTTAAGGTAACTTATGTATATTCAAATTTCTGATAGCGCACAGGCGCATTTTGCCAAGTTGTTGGAACAACAAGAAGAAGGCACAAATATTCGTATTTTTGTGGTGAATCCGGGGACGCCGAACGCCGAGTGCGGTGTTTCTTATTGTCCACCGAATGCGGTTGAAGCCACGGATACCGAACTGAAATACAACAGTTTCTCCGCTTTTGTTGATGAAGTGAGTTATCCGTTTTTGGAAGCCGCCGAACTGGATTTTGTTACCGATGACATGGGTTCGCAACTGACGCTGAAAGCGCCGAACGCCAAAATGAAGAAAGTGGCGGACGACGCACCGTTAATCGAGCGCGTGGATTATGTGATTCAAACCCAAATCAATCCGCAACTGGCGAGCCACGGCGGGCGCATTACCTTAATCGAGCTGACCGACGACGGTTATGTGGTGTTGCAATTCGGCGGCGGCTGCAACGGCTGTTCGATGGTGGATGTCACCCTGAAAGACGGTATCGAAAAACAACTGTTGGAACAATTCGCCGGCGAGTTAAACGGCGTGCGTGATGTGACCGAACACCAACACGGCGAACATTCTTACTATTAGATTACCGCTACTACGCTCAAATGATTGGCAAAGGTAGTTTATGAAACAAAGTAAGGGCGGATTAAATATCCGCCCGTTTACGAAGTACGATATAAACAATTAACCAATAAAAGGTAAATGCAAAGTGCGGTTCGGGCGGAGATATAATCCGCCCCTACTTTTACATTTCATCTTTATCTGCAATTTGAGCTCTTTTGTATTTTTACCCAAGAGATCCACTATGCAAAACCAACAAATCAGCCAAACCATTGCGCAAGAACTCAATGTACAAGCCAAACAAATTTTAGCCGCCATCGGTCTGGTGGACGAAGGCAACACCATTCCGTTTATCGCCCGTTACCGTAAAGAGGTGACCGGCGGTTTGGACGACACCCAACTGCGCCATTTTGAAACCCGCTTGCTCTACTTGCGCGAGCTGGACGAGCGCCGTCAAACCATTCTGAAATCCATTGCCGATCAGGGCAAACTCAGCACCGAGCTACAAGCCAAAATCGAAAGCTGCCAAAGCAAAACCGAACTGGAAGATCTCTATCTGCCGTATAAACCGAAACGCCGCACCAAAGGGCAAATTGCGATCGAAGCCGGGTTAGAACCGCTTGCCGACAGCCTGTGGCAAAATCCGCAACAGGTGCCGGAACAAACCGCACTTGCTTATCTGAATGCCGAAAACGGCGTTGCCGACAGCAAAGCGGCACTGGACGGCGCGCGTTATATCCTAATGGAACGTTTTGCCGAAGATGCGGAATTATTGGCAAAAGTGCGCGCCTATTTGCAGAAAAGTGCGGTATTGGTAGCGAAAGTGATCGACGGCAAACAAGCGGAAGGGGCGAAATTTCAGGATTATTTTGACCATCAAGAGCGTTTGGCAAGCGTGCCGTCGCACCGTGCCTTGGCGATGTTGCGCGGACGCAATGAGGGCATTTTGCAACTGAGTTTGAATGCCGATCCCGATCAAGATGACAGCGTGCGCCAAAGCCATTGCGAGGAGATTATCCGCCAACATTTAGGCGCGGATTTCAATCAGCAGCCTGCCGACAGTTGGCGGCGGCAGGTGATCAGTTGGACGTGGCGGATTAAGATTTCATTGCATTTAGAAACCGAGCTGATGGCGGCATTGCGCGAACAGGCGGAAAGCGAAGCGATTGATGTGTTTGCGCGCAACCTGACCGCACTTTTAATGGCTGCGCCTGCCGGCGCGAAAAACACCATGGGGCTTGATCCCGGTTTGCGCACCGGCGTGAAAGTCGCAGTGGTGGATAATACCGGTAAATTGCTCGCCACCGACACCATTTATCCACACACCGGACAAATGGATAAAGCGATGGTGAGCATTTACCAATTGGGCAAAAAATACAACGTCGGTTTGATTGCGATCGGCAACGGCACGGCTTCGCGCGAAACCGAACGTTTTGTGGCGGACATTTTAGCGAAATCGAACGATTGGCAGGCGCAAAAAGTGGTGGTGAGCGAAGCCGGTGCGTCGGTCTATTCCGCCTCCGAACTGGCGGCGCAAGAGTTCCCGCAATTAGATGTTTCGCTGCGCGGCGCGGTGTCGATTGCCCGTCGCTTGCAAGATCCCTTGGCGGAATTGGTGAAAATCGATCCGAAAGCGATTGGCGTGGGGCAATATCAGCACGATGTCAATCAAAGCCAACTGGCGCGTAAATTGGACGCGGTCGTGGAAGACTGCGTGAACGCGGTCGGGGTGGATCTCAACACCGCCTCTGCGCCGTTGTTGGCGCGGGTGGCGGGCATGAGCGCAACCTTGGCGCAGAATATCGTCAAATACCGCGATGAAAACGGACGTTTCGACAGCCGTGAACAACTGAAAAAAGTCAGCCGCCTAGGGCCGAAAGCCTTCGAGCAATGCGCCGGTTTTATGCGTATCAACCACGGCAAAAATCCGCTCGATGCGTCTAGCGTGCACCCTGAAGCCTATCCGGTGGTGGAAAAAATCCTCAGCGCCACTTCGCAAACCATCAGGGATTTAATGGGCAACGCCAGTGCGGTGCGCCAATTAAACGCCGCCGAATTTACCGACGCACGTTTCGGCTTGCCGACGGTGCGCGATATTTTAAGCGAATTGGAAAAACCGGGGCGCGACCCGCGCGGTGAATTCAAAACCGCCACCTTTATGGACGGCGTGGAGCAAATCACCGATCTCAAAGTCGGCATGATTTTAGAAGGCACGGTCACCAACGTCACCAACTTCGGCGCGTTTGTCGATATCGGCGTCCATCAAGACGGTTTGGTGCATATCTCCTCATTATCCGACAAATTCGTGCAAAATCCGCATGAAGTGGTGAAAACCGGTGACGTGGTGAAAGTGAAAGTGATGGACGTGGACGTCGCCCGCAAACGTATCGCCCTCAGTTGCCGTTTAGACGAACAGCCGCAGGATAAAAGTGCGGTCGGCAGCGGCGAAAAACGCAACGCCAACGGCGAGCGTTCCAATCCGAACAACCGCGCCCGCCCATCACGTCCGAATACAAACATCGGTAACAATGCGTTTGCCGACGCGTTGAAAAATTGGAAAAAATAAATGAATCAATAAAAATAATTAATTCAATTAGTTAAAGCACTCATTGCCTTCAATGTGTGCTTTTTTATTACAGTTTGATGACAGCTTAAAAAAATATCGTCTAAAATGAATGTGATAACGATCCCAATTTTCGCATTCGAACATAGAAATCCATGAAAAAGTTGTTATTATTCTTTTCCAAATACAAATTGCTGTATTTTGCACACAATCCTTACTTTTACCATTACACTAAAACAGAGGTGTTTTATGATAGGTTTTTTTAAACCGGCGGCACATAAGCCGTTATTACCTCAAGAAAAAATTGAGCCGACTTATACCCGCTTGCGCTGGCAGGTGTTCATGGGCATTTTCTTTGGTTATGCCGCCTATTATTTTACCCGTAGTAATTTCGATTTAGCACAAAAAGGCTTAATCGAAGCCGGGCTTTATACCAAAACCGAACTGGGGATTATCGGGATTGCGCCCGGTTTGGCTTACGGCTTATCCAAATTCTTTATGGCGGCGATTTCCGACCGTTCAAATCCGAAAATGTTTATGCCGTTCGGTTTGGCGTTGTCCGGGATGTGTATGACCTTGATGGGCTTGGTGCCTTGGGCGACTTCCGGCATTTTGATTATGTTCGTGCTGTTGTTTATCAACGGTTGGTTCCAAGGCATGGGCTGGCCGCCGAGCGGGCGTACCATGGTGCACTGGTGGTCAAAAAGCGAACGCGGAACTATTGTTTCGATTTGGAACACCGCACATAACCTCGGCGGGATGGTGCCGGCAATTCTGGTCGGGATCGCCAGTATGGTGTATGCCGCCAATCATCCTGAAGTGGCAAAAGTGACTTTCGGTCATGTATGGCAGCAAGCACTGTACTACCCGGGTATCGCGTCATTAATTGCAGCATTTATTCTGTACTTCGTCATGCGCGACACCCCGCAATCTTGCGGTCTGCCGCCAATCGAAAAATACAAAAACGATTATCCGGACGACTATAACGAAGAAACCTACGAACATGATTTGAGCACCAAAGAAATTTTCGTCACTTACGTGCTGAAAAACCGTTTGTTATGGTATATCGCGATTGCCAACGTATTCGTCTATCTGATTCGCTATGGCGTGTTGAAATGGTCGCCGGTTTACTTAGGCGAAGTGAAACACTTCGATATTAAGGCGACCGCCTCCGCCTATGCGATTTATGAATTTGCGGCGATTCCGGGCACGCTGTTGTGCGGTTGGATGTCGGATAAAGTATTCAAAGGTAAACGCGGACTCACCGGTTTTGTATTCATGGTGATGGTAACAATCGCTGTTACCGTGTTCTGGCTCAATCCGGCAACTCCGGAATCCGAGTTGGCACACTACGCTGCTTTGCCTTGGTATCAAAATCCGTATCAATTGACCGACTTTATCATGATGACCATTATCGGCTTCCTGATTTACGGTCCGGTGATGTTAATCGGCTTGCACGCCCTTGAGCTGGCACCGAAAAAAGCGGCGGGCACCTCAGCGGGCTTCACCGGTTTATTCGGCTATCTTGGCGGTACGGTGGCGGCAAGTGCGGTGATCGGCTGGGCGGCTGACAAATTCGGCTGGGACGGCGGTTTCTACATTATGATCGGCGGTGCCGTGTTGGCTTGCGTGTTAATGTTGATCACTATGGTGGAAGAAGGCAAACACAAAGCCCGAATCGCCGAAGAAGATCGCTTAATCAAATAATTCACTCCCACGAAAGACGAACCCGGTTTCGTCTTTCTTTTTATCTGCAGAAAGGAAAAGACAATGAAATTAAACTATTTAGCTGTCGCCCTCATTGCTTCAACCGCACTTGCGGGCTGTGTTAACAATGTCCCGACATCACAAACCGATAAACTGGTTATCGCCCACCGCGGCGCCAGCGGCTATCTGCCGGAACATACCCTGGAATCCAAAGCCTTGGCATTCGGACAAAAAGCCGATTATCTGGAACAAGATTTAGCCATGACCAAAGATAATCGTCTGGTCGTGATCCATGATCATTTTCTCGACGGTTTAACCGATGTGGCGAAAAAATTTCCGCAACGCGCACGTAAAGACGGACGCTATTATGTGGCGGATTTCACCTTAAAAGAGATTCAAAGCTTAGAAATGACGGAAAATTTCAAAGAGGAAAACGGCAAACAAGTGCAGGTCTATCCCGACCGTTTCCCACTCTGGCAATCCAATTTCAAAATCCATACCTTTGAAGATGAAATCGAATTTATTCAGGGATTGGAAAAATCCAGCGGCAAGAAAATCGGGATTTATCCTGAAATCAAAGCGCCTTGGCTGCACCACCAAGAAGGCAAAGATATTGCTTTGGAAACCCTAAAAGTGCTGAAAAAATACGGTTACACCGATAAAAATTCCGCGGTCTATCTGCAAACATTTGACTTTAATGAATTAAAACGGATTAAAACCGAACTACTGCCGCAATTGGGCATGGATATCAAACTGGTGCAACTGATTGCCTATACCGATTGGCATGAAACCGAAGAGAAAAATGCCGCCGGCAAATGGGTTAACTATGACTACGATTGGATGTTTAAACCCGGCGCAATGACGGAAGTGGCGAAATATGCCGACGGTGTCGGCCCCGGTTGGTATATGCTGGTCGATGATAAAGCCTCGACTACGGGTAACATTCAATACACGCCGCTGGTTGCTGAAATCGCCGCACAAAAATTAGAATTGCACCCTTACACGGTGCGTAAAGACGCGCTACCGCCGTTTTTCGGCAATATCGATCAAATGTTTGACGCCTTGCTGAATCAAGCCGGCGCCACCGGGATCTTCACCGACTTCCCGGATCTGGCAGTGAAATTCTTAGCCAAGGATAAAGAGTAACATCACTCAAGTGCGGTTCAACAACCGCACTTTGAGATTCCGTAAACAAAAAAATCCCCTTATCCTTGCGGATAAGGGGGAAGTACAAACTAAATAGAGGAAAGTTTGTTATTCGATAATTAACCGGCTGCCGTCGTAGCTGAGGACTTGCACCGCACTTAATGCCTTGCCGTCGTCACTTTCGCCGCCGATTAATAACATTTTGTTGTCGTAGGACACGGTGACCGCATGGCTGACCGCTTGATTCAGCTCGCCAATCATTTTCCAACGACCGTTTTTCAGAGTATAAATTTCATCGTGCCACGCTTGGCTCAAACCTTCGTGGGCAAACAGTTTTCCCTGTCGAAACTGTTGTTGCGCGCCGGGAAAATTGGTGCCGCCTGCCACCAAATAATAACCATGGCTGTAACCGCCGCCTGCGCCGCTTACCCCTTCTTGCCCATGATCGGCAACCGCCGGCAAATCAGGCAGTTTCTTCCATTCCACCCGTTGTTTGCCAATCCGTCCCTGCTGAGTGTTCGCCGTATTCAAGCCCGGCTTAACCGCACCGTTGACCACCAATACCGTTTCCCCTTGTCCGACGACTGCGGCACAGGTTCTGGCGGTGAAAGGCAATTTGCCTTCGTTACGCCAACGGTTTTCATTTGCTTGGTAGCTCAATAATTCAGTGGTAAAAAAATAATCCTGCGGCGGTTGTTGAAAGTAAGCCTGTTTTACCGCCGTTTTGCTCGGTTGATCCGCCGCCTTGGCGTAATCTTGCAAATAAGCCCCCAGCACTTCCGGATTATTACCGCCGAGCAAATAAATTTTATCTTGGTACACCACCGCCCCGGCGCCGACAATGCCGCGTGGCGCACGCGTATTCAATTCCAACCAACGATCCTGTTGCGGATCATAGCGATAGGCGTCATTCACAACTTGCAAAGCGTTTTCCCCGGCTTGCAAGCCGCCAAAAATATACAACTCGCCATTTAATGCGGCGGCGACCGCATATTGGCGTTCGCCCCCCGGAAATTCGGCAATTTTTTGCCATTGCGCTTTTTTGTGGCTGAGATCCAAGGCATAAAACTGCTTGCCTGCGCTACCTAAACCGACATACACCGTATCGCCGATTACTGCGCCGCTGCCGAATTTAATCGGTTCGGGCAAATCGGGGTAGCTTCCTGCTTGCGCAACCGCCGTCACCGCTAACAAACTTAGGGTGAAACTGAGGCGTAAAACGGCATTTGGCAGGGCTTTCATTCCGATTCCTAATCTGAGCGACGCGTGTTCTCTGGTTGAATAATGATGTCATTTCGGCATGGCGAGATGATACCTGCACTCCATAAAAGAATGCAAGCCAAGTGCGGTTTTTATTATTGAAAACGTAAGGAAGATCACAGTTTTTTTGTGATTTTGCAGAATATTTCTCCATCAGCAAGATAACATTTACCGATGGAGAAGGTTAAGCGGATTATTTCTTTTTGCTTGGTCGCTGCCAATTGGCAATATGCCGTTGCGGCACACGGCTGATCACCAGCTCGTTTTCCGCAACATCTTTGGTGACGGTTGCGCCTGCGCCGATGGTGGCACCGTCGGCAATACTGACCGGCGCAACCAGTTGGCAGTCTGAGCCGACGAACACGTTATCGCCGATCACGGTTTTGAATTTATTTGCGCCGTCGTAGTTGCAGGTGATTACGCCTGCGCCGATATTGCAGTTGCTGCCGATTTCCGCGTCGCCGACATAAGTCAGGTGATTGACTTTCGAGCCTCTACCGACCAGCGCTTTTTTGATCTCAACAAAATTGCCGACATGGGTTTCCGCCGCCAGTTCCGCCCCCGGGCGCAAGCGTGAGAACGGGCCGATGACCGCACTTTCGCCGATCACCGCATCTTCAATCACCGAATACGGCTTAACTTCAACGTCAGCCGCGATACGGCAGTTTTTCAACACGCAGCCCGCGCCGATCCGCACGCGGTCGCCCAGTTCCACGTGCCCTTCGACAATCACATTCACATCGATTTCCACGTCTTTGCCGTGGCTCAACTCGCCACGCAGATCAAAACGGTTCGGATCGACCAACATCACCCCCGCCAACAGCAATTTTTTCGCCTGTTGCTGTTGGTAGTAACGCTCCAGTTGCGCCATCTGCAAACGGTTGTTTGCCCCTTCCACTTCCATTCTGTCCGCCGCCGAAACCGCAGTGACTTGGCAGCCGTCTTGGTTGGCAAAGCCGATCACGTCGGTAATATAATATTCGCCCTGTGCATTGTTATTGTTTAAACGTGCCAGCCAGTTTTTAAAACTTGCGCCGCTCGCCACCATCACGCCGCTGTTCACTTCTTGAATTTTCAACTGCTCAGCGTCGGCGTCTTTTTGTTCGACAATCGCCACCACATTGCCGTCTTGGCGGATAATCCGTCCGTAACCGGTCGGATCGTCTAACTTGACGGTCAGCAAGGCAATGCCGTTTTGTGGTTTGGCGGCAATCAGTTTTTCCAGCGTTTCAGGCGTGATCAAAGGCCCGTCGCCGTACAACATCAGAATATTTTCATCATCGACAAAGTGCGGTGCGGCTTGTTGCATGGCGTGTCCTGTGCCAAGCTGCTCCGCTTGCAACACCCAATTCACCGGCTCGCCGTGCAAACGCTGTTGCATTACTTCACCGCCATGTCCGTAAATCAGATGAATGTTTGCCGCCCCCAATTTTTTCACGGTATCAATTACGTGTTTCACCATCGGTTTACCGGCGATGGTGTGTAGCACTTTCGGTAAATCGGAATACATACGCGTGCCTTTGCCGGCAGCTAAGATCACCACGCTTAACTTTTGTTTCGTCATAACAGAATCTCTCGCAATAAAAAATTGAATTGATTTTACACCAAATTAGGCAAGTGAGAAACGCAAAACCGCACTTTGCTTGTCGCGATTAACTGTAACAAACAAAGTGCGGTTGAGGTAACGAAGAGAAATGTATTCGAGCGGTTCGCCGTATAATGCCGCCTCCAAACCTTGGCGTTTTTGATTTTTCCACCCGCAAGCCGGTGGCGGCGGTGGAAACAAACACCCCGCCTGAGCGTTAGGGTCTGATGGGGATATTTGCTTTCCGAGTAAAAAAATCAAAAATAAAAAGTTAAAAAATAAAAAAGTGCTGCAAGTAAAACCAAAATTACAAAATATTATCGTATTGATCCATAATGTGTTTCGGCCAGACACTGGATTGGACTTGTCCGATATGTTGTTTATGCAGCAACAACATTGCCAAACGCGACTGTCCGATACCGCCGCCGATAGACTGCGGCAATCTGCCGTTTAACAGATCCTGATGCCAAGGGAACTCGGCGCGTTCTTCGTTACCGGCAATCGTCAATTGGCGGCGCAAGGCGGCTTCGTCCACCCGAATCCCCATCGAAGACAATTCAAATGCCGATTCCAATACCGGATTCCACACCAAAATATCACCATTCAAGCCTTTGTATTCGCCTTCGCTCGGGGTGGTCCAGTCATCGTAGTCCGGTGCGCGCCCGTCGTGCGGTTTGCCATCGGATAATTTGCCGCCGATACCGATTAAAAACACCGCGCCATGTTCTTTACAGATCGCACTCTCACGTTCTTTACTGCTGAGATCCGGATAACGGCGGGCTAAATCTTCACTGTGGACAAAGGTGATTTCCGGCGGTAAAAAGCCTTTGATCCCGAATTGCACTTCCACCATTTGTTCGGTTTCTTTAATCGCTGTGTAAATCGAACGTACTGTCTCTTTTAAGTAGGCCAAATTGCGCGAACCTTGCGGAATCACGCGCTCCCAATCCCATTGGTCAACAAACACCGAATGGGTTTGATCGAGGCTGTCTTCATCCGGGCGCAGCGCAATCATATGCACAAACAACCCTTCGTTCGGTTGGAAGTCAAAGCGCCCCAAGGTATGGCGTTTCCATTTCGCCAATGAGTGCACCACTTCGAAACGCACGCCATGGATTTCACGGATATTCACCTGCACCGCATTTTCCACCCCGGACAGGTTGTCTTGCATGCCGTTACCGACTTGGCTTAGCAAGGGACCTTGTACCTCGACGATTTTCAGGTGTTCTTTTAACATTTGGGTAAAGGTGTTTTTAACAAAACTGATTTCTTGTTGTTGCAAAATAAATGAATTTTTCATGATTTTTCTATTCTTTTTTAAATGGTTTTCTGGATTTATTAAATAAAAATCGGGTTTAACCTCGTTTTTGTGCATTATTCAACAAACAGACAAAAAACTCCAATACTTTTTTAATTTTTTTTGTTAATATGTATTCATCTATCAATTTAAGGTGGTTTTTTTTGAAAAAAAACTAAATTCAAACCTAAATTAGAGGGGCTTATGCAACATACAAGTCAAAATGTCGCTCAAATTGATGCGCTGGATCAACAGATCCTACGCGTGTTAACCAAAGACGCGCGCACCCCGTATGCGGAAATGGCAAAGAAATTCGGGGTCAGTCCGGGCACCATTCATGTGCGGGTGGAAAAAATGCGCCAATCCGGCGTGATCGAAGGCACCAAAGTGCGGATCAACGAACGTAAGTTGGGTTATGATGTCTGCTGTTTTATCGGCATTATCTTGAAAAGCGCCAAAGATTACGATGCGGTGATTAAAAAACTGCAAACCTTTGATGAAGTGGTCGAAGCCTATTACACCACCGGCAATTATTCGATCTTTATTAAGGTGATGACCCATACCATTGAGGAGCTTCATTCGGTGTTGGCAAGCAAAATTCAACTCATAGATGAGATCCAGTCCACAGAAACGTTAATTTCTATGCAAAATCCAATACTTCGGGATATTAATCCGTAAAAATTTGGCGTAACATTCTTTCTTTGCACCATAACAATAAGAAGGAAAAGAGTATGTCTGATGTATTTCATTTAGGATTAACCAAAGCCGATTTACAAGGCGCGACTGTTGCGATCACGCCGGGCGATCCGGCACGCGTCGAGCGCATTGCACAATTGATGGACAACCCTAAATTTTTGGTTTCAACCCGTGAGTACACCTCATGGTTAGGGTATGTCGGCGGCAAACCGATTGTAGTCTGCTCGACCGGGATCGGCGGCCCGTCGGTCTCGATTGCGGTGGAAGAATTAGCACAGTTGGGCGTGCGCACCTTTTTGCGTATCGGCACAACCGGCGCGATTCAACCGCAAATTAATGTCGGCGACATTTTGGTCACCACCGGTGCGGTACGCTTGGACGGCGCAAGCCAGCATTTTGCGCCGTTGGAATTTCCGGCAGTAGCGGATTTCCAATGCACCTCGGTATTACACCAAGTGGCGCAAGAAAGCGGCGAAACCACCTATGTCGGTATCACCGCCTCTTCCGATACGTTTTACCCGGGACAAGAGCGTTACGACACTTACAGCGGCAGAGTTTGCCGTCGTTTCCGCGGTTCATTGAAAGAGTGGCAGGATTTGGGCGTGATGAACTTTGAGATGGAATCGGCAACCTTGTTTACCATGTGTTCTGCCTTGGGCTTGCGCGCCGGTATGATTTCCGCGGTGATCGTCAATCGCACACAGCAGGAAATTCCGAACGAAAGCACGATTAAAGCCGCCGAAGGCAAAGCCGTGGCATTGGTGGTCAAAGCGGCAGGTTTGCTAGCCTAACCGCTTCATCTTAGCTCAACTATAAAATCCTGTCATTCGACGGGATTTTATTATTGCGCGGCAGCATTTTTCAAAATCAGATACAGTTGATCTTTTAAGCGTAACTTCTCTTTTTTCAGATTTTCAACCTCTTCATGGGTGCCTAATTCAACGTTGGTTTCAATCGCAATAATTTTGTGATCCAACTCGTTATGTTTATCAAATAAACGGGCAAAATGGGCATCTTCCAGCTTCAAGCGGCTGATTAAATCGCGGTATTCGGGAAACATGGCAAACTCCTTAGCTAATCATACGACTTGTTTATTTTACCATCATTTCATCCGCCAAGTTTCGTGCCAGTTCACAAAATTGATATTTACTCGCGATAGCGCGATTTGATTTGCTGCAGTAATTGCTGACAACAGCGTTCCAACAAGGTGTAGGTCTGCGCAAAATCGCCGCTGTACCAAGGATCGGGAATATGATCAAAGCCCAAATCGGGCACTAAATCAGTGATGTTAAAAATCTTCGCCTGTTTGCCAAAGCGTTTATACAAGTCCGCTAAATTACTGTTATCCATCGTAATCAAGTAATCGAATTCGTGCAAATCACTGTTGTGTACTTTGCGGCTGACAAAACCGCACTTATCTATGCCGTGTTGCCGTAGCATTTGCGCCGTGCCGCGGTGCATATCTTCGCCGTCATGATAACCCGCGGTACCGGCGCTATCCACCATAACCCAATCTTGCAAACGCGCTTGCACAAGCTTATGCCGCAGAATATACTCCGCCATCGGCGAACGACAGATATTGCCCAGACAAATAAATAAAATCTTCATTTTTGTCTCCCTTTTCCTTCGGATAAATAAAAACGGGCAAAAATGCCCGTTCTTATTACATGAACCCGTTTTAACGCGCCGGTAAATAGCGGGTCGGATCAACCGACTTGCCTTTGTAACGGATTTCGAAGTGCAGTTTAACCGAGTTGGTGCCGGAGCTGCCCATTTTGGCAATTTGTTGTCCCGCACTCACTTCTTGCTGATCTTTGACCAAGATAGTTTCGTTATGCGCGTATGCACTGAGGAAATCATCGTTATGTTTGATGATAATCAGGTTGCCGTAGCCGCGCAGTGCATTACCGGCGTACACCACCCGTCCTGCGGCAGCGGCATTAACCGCTTGTCCGCGCGAACCGGAAATATCCACGCCTTTATTGCCGCCGTCGGATGAAGAAAAGCCTTGGATGACTTTACCATTCGTCGGCCAACGCCAGCTGATGTTTGAATTGACCGCACTTGGCGGTGTTACGGCAGCGGTTGCGGTTACCGCTTGTTGCGCCTGCTGCTGTGCCATAGTGGCGACATTGCCTGCCGAGGCTTTCACCGGACCGGTAATCGTGCCGTCCGAACCATATCGGGTGTTATTCGGACCCGGCGTATAAGTTACCGCCGGTTGTGTCGGCGCCGTTGCTGCGGCGCTTGCGGTCGTCGCTGCCGCTGGTGTGCTCGCCGTGGCTGCCGGCGCATGGCTAACCGCACTGCCGTTGCCGACTTGCAACACTTGTCCGACCCGCAGATTATACGGCTCGCTCATCTTGTTTTTTGCGGCAAGCTCCGCCACATCCAGACCGGAAATATAGGCAATCAGGAACATAGTATCGCCTTTGCGCACGGTATAGGTGTCGCCTTTGTAGAAACCTTTGTCGATTTGATTATAAATCGGCGCGTTGGTGGTGGTGTCGCGCGGAATGGTAAAGTCTTGCGAGACATTATTGGTGCGCGTTTGGCTGCCGACGGCAGTTGCCGTTTGTTGCGCCTGCTGCACTTGTCCAATCGGTTGCTGTACCGCACTTTGTACATTTTGTTGTACTTGTTGCGCCTGTGATTGCACTTGTCCGATTGGCTGCTGTATCGCCTGTTGCACCGTCATGCTTGCCGGCATGTTTTGCTGTTGGATTTCCGGCTGCCAGCTGCCGCTGCTCGCGCCGCTGGATTCGACCGGCTGCATAATGCCCGGCGACAGATTACCGTCGGCACTTTGCACCGGCGCACCACCGCTGCTGCTACATCCCGCCAGCACGGCAAGAGCAAGTGCGGTCGGCAAAACGAACAGTTTATTTTTCATATTCAAATCCTTACCTTCTCTCAATCTTAATTAACGCAAAATAAAATAAGCAATAACGGCTAAGACTACCACGCCCCAGCCGATCACTTCAATAGAACGGCGCAATTTCGCCTCGATTTTCGGTCCGCCCCAAGCGGATAATTTGGCAACTAAAATAAAACGCGCCGCGCGCGAAATAAAGGCGGTGACGGCAAACGGCAACAACGCCATATGTAATAAACCGCCGGCAATGGTGAATATTTTATACGGAATCGGCGAAAAACCGGCGACAAACAGCACCAAAATTCCCCATTGATTGAACCATGCGGTAACTTGTTCCAATTTCGCCTGATAACCAAATTGCACAATATACTGCTGCACCATATCAAAGGCATAATAACCGATGGCATAGCCGACCAAGCCGCCCAACATCGAAGCAAGTGCGGTATAAAGCGCATATTTCAAGGCGTTATTCGGATTATTCATAGACATCGGAATCAACATCACATCCGGCGGAATCGGAAAGAAAATCGCCTCAATAAAACTGACAAATGACAGCCAATAAATTGCCAAACGGTGGCGCGACCAGCGCATCATCTGATCATACATTTTTCCAAAAATTTTCACTGTAGCTCTCCTGCTACTAAAGGTACAAACTTTACTTCTTCAATCTTTTCAACATGATATTTATCACCGACACGGGTGATCAGTTGTAAAACCTGAATCTCTTTGCCGAGCGGAACCACCATCCGCCCGCCGTCGCTTAATTGCTGCAACAGCGCCACCGGCATATTTTCCGCCGCCGCCGTCACGATAATCGCCTCGAACGGCGCTTTTGCCGCCCACCCTTGCCAACCGTCGGCATGGCGCAATTGCACATTATGCAGCTCCAGTTTTTTCAAGCGGTGGATCGCCTGCCATTGCAGTTTTTTAATCCGTTCAATGCTGTAAACCTGACGGCAAAGCTTGGCTAAAAGTGCGGTTTGGTAACCGCTGCCGGTACCGATTTCTAAGACCTTATCTTGTGCGTTTAGTTGCAATAATTCGCTCATTTTCGCCACAATATAGGGTTGCGACAGGGTTTGCCCTTCGCCGATCGGAATCGCCATGTTTTCATAACAACGGCGGCTAAACGCTTCCTGTACAAAAAAATCGCGCGGAATGTCATACATCGCCTGTAAAATGGCATGATTTTGAATTCCTTGTGAATGCAGGCGTTCTACCAAGCGGCGTTGTTCCAATTTCGACATGTTTTAATCCGTTGCGCTTCGATCAAGTTTGACCCAATCCTGCAAACGTTGCAGCGACTGGTGGGCGGTCATATCGGTTTGAATCGGGGTCAGCGAGACATAGCCGTTGGCGACGGCATGAAAATCCGTACCTTCGCCGCTGTATTCCGGCAAACCGCTGGCGCCGACCCAATAAATGCTTTCGCCGCGCGGATCAACCTGTTTCACCATTGCGCTCGCCGATTCGCGGTAACCCAGTTTGGTCACTTGTAAGCCTTTCAATTCGGCATAGGGAATATCCGGCACATTGATATTGATAATCTCGCGGCGGTCCAACACCGTGTCATGCAGGGTCGGAATCAGATCGCACACCACTTGCGCCGCGGTTTCGTAATACATCCGCCCGTCAAGAGAAACCGCAATCGACGGCAAGCCCAAATGCCGCCCTTCCAACGCCGCCGCCACCGTGCCGGAATAGATCACGTCATCGCCCAGATTGGCGCCGGCATTAATGCCTGACACCACCAAATCCACCCGTCCGGACAAAAAGCCGTTCAGTGCCAAATGCACGCAATCCGCCGGCGTGCCGTTAATGCAGTAATCGCCGTTCGGCAATTTAAGCGGACGCAACGGTTCGACCAAGGTCAGCGAACTGGACGCGGCGCTGCGGTTGCGATCCGGGGCGACGATGGTGACGGTGGCAAATTTACGCAATGCCGCCGCCATGGTTTGAATCCCTTCGGCGTGAATGCCATCGTCGTTACTGAGTAAAATATGCATAATTTCCCTTATTATTCATCTTCAACCAACAACGCCAATTCGCGCACCAGTGCGGTGGCATAACTGCCGCTGTCGAGGTAAAACTGCAAACGCAAGCCTTCCGCCTCAAATTGCCAAGCGAAATGCTGCGGTTTTGCCACGATTAAACGGCGCGCGTTTTGCAACCGCTCTTTGTGCATTAATTCGACCAAAGCATGATGTTGCTCCGCCACCGCCCGTTCACGCAACAACGCCTGATCTTGGCTGGCAAGTTCCTTTGAACCGATCAGCGGGGCGGTTAGCCCGACATCGTTTTGCGCCAACCGCACTTGAAGTGCGGTCAATTCCTCCGCCTGCGCCACAAACCAACTGTGCGAGCCTTGCAATTGCAACACATCGCCACTGATTACCGTTCGGCTTAACCCATCGGCAATCCGCTGTGAGACAATCAGGTTAAACAGCTCGCTGCGTGCGGCGGAGAGATAGAAACTGCGTTTTTTGCGATCTTTAACCTGAATTTCGCCGTTCGCCCAACGTAACGCTTGGGTCAGGTTGTGTCCGTCGCGCCCGAAACGCTGTTCGGTGAAGTAATTCGGAAAACCATGTTGCGCCAGTTGTTGCAAGCGTTGGTTCAAAACCGCACTTTCATTCAGATCGCGCAGTAAAATCTCAAAATGGTTGCCTTGCAAACTGCCGACCCGAATTTTGCGGTTATGGCGCGTAACCTCAATAATTTCCACGCCTTCAAGCGCAAACCGGCTAAAATCCGGCGTTTCTTGACCGGGCAAATGCAAACAAAACCATTGTTCGGTCACCGCATGGCGATCTTTTAAACCGGCGTAACTCATCTTTTTCGCCGAAATGCCGGCAAATGCCGCCAACTTTTCGCCGACAAACAGGGTATTGGCATTGGTTTTACGGACTTTTATAGCCACGAATTCACCCTCGCCACTCAGTGCATAACCTAATTCTTCGCGCACGATAAAATCGCTGAATTCGGCTTTGAGGCGCGCGCTTTGTTGCGGCTTGCCGTATAAATATTGGAGTTCTGACATTAGTTATCCTTAAAGAGTAAGGCGACCGCTTCACAAGCGATACCTTCGCCGCGTCCGGTGAAGCCCAATTTTTCACTGGTGGTGGCTTTAACATTCACTTGCCCAATCTCACATGCCAAATCCTCGGCAATACAAGCGCGCATTGCGTCGATATGAGGGCGCATTTTCGGCGCTTGCGCAATAATCGTGACATCGACATTGCCCACGCGATAGCCTTTCGACCGCACTTGGCGATAGGCTTCGCGTAGTAAACCGCGACTGTCCGCGCCTTTGTATGCCATATCGGTGTCGGGGAACAGCTTGCCAATATCGCCTAACGCGACTGCGCCCAATAAGGCATCGGTCAGCGCGTGCAGTGCCACATCGCCGTCGGAATGTGCCAACAAGCCTTTTTCGTAGGGAATTGCCACGCCGCCGATGATAATCGGACCTACGCCGCCAAAGGCGTGCACATCAAAGCCGTGTCCTATGCGTATCATTTCAGTTCTCTCCGTTGTAAATTCTCTCCGTTGTAAATAAAATGCCGCCAAGGCGAGATCTTCCGGGCGGGTGATTTTTAAATTATCCGAGCGCCCCGGCACCAAGTGCGGTCTAAACCCGGCGAGCTCCATTGCGGAGGCTTCATCGGTTAAGGTTAAGTTCTGCGCAATCGCCGATTTATAGGCGGCGCACAAACGTTCGGTCGGGAAAAATTGCGGCGTTAAAGCATGCCATAACTGCGAACGATCTTCGGTGGCTTGAATCCGTTGCTGACCGTCGGCGCGTTTAATCGTATCGATTGCCGGATAAGCCAAAATCGCGCCGTTCGGATCGTCAATTTGCAACAGCTTATCCAAATCCTGATGGGTTAAACACGGGCGCGCCGCGTCATGCACCAACACCCAGCTCTCGCCATCATCGCTTTCAACCGCACTTTGCAATGCGGAAAACACCGATTCGGCACGCGTTGCACCGCCAACGACAAACTGAATGCGTGGCGATTGATCTAATGCCAGTTGCGCAATATAGGGATCGTCTTTTGCCACTGCGACAATCACTTTTTCAATCGGTGCATAGCTTAACAGCACATCCAAGGTGTGCTGCAAAATGGTTTTGCCGTTCAGTAGCAAATACTGTTTCGGTTTATCCTGCAACATGCGGCTGCCGCTCCCTGCCGCCGGCACAATCGCAATAATTTTCCGTTGTGTTGTCATTATTGATATTCATCCGCTTTCATCAGGCGATAAAACACCTCATTACTTTTCACCATATCATGCTCCGAGCGCGCCCGCTCTTCCACCGCCGCCACGCCCTCTTTCAAATCTTTGATCTCCGCCATGATCAACTGGTTACGCTGGCTCAGTTGCGTGTTTTCCGCCGTGCGCTGTTCGATTTCCTGCTGCACCGCCTGATTATCGCGATAGCCGTTTTTGCCGAACCAAAAACTGTACTGAAACAGCAACAACAAACCGCCCAGAATGATAATCAATACTCGCATAATTGCCTGTTCTCTTTTTGTGGTGAAATGGGGAATAGTTTAACTTGAAATCGGTTAAAAATGGAATTTTAAACCGCTAAGTCGTAAAAAAATTCTATAAAAACAGCGCCCGTGACACAGCACGGGCAACTGAAGTGATCAGCTGTCACGCAACCGACATAAAATCAAGTGCGTACAAATAATTGACGATGGCTTAATGCCGGTAGCTGGCGGCGAACCTCACGCAAGCGGCTAAAATTGATTTCAGCCATGGCAAACCCTTCGCCCTCGCCGACACCACTGATAATCTCGCCCCAAGGATCAATAATCATGCTGTGACCAAAGGTCGTACGTCCGCTTTGATGGCGCCCGCCTTGGGCGGCGGCAACTACATAACATTGGTTTTCAACCGCTCTTGCACGCAATAATAATTCCCAATGTGCCTTACCGGTGGTATAGGTAAATGCAGCCGGCAACATCAACACATCATACGGCGCTTGGGTGCGGAACAGCTCGGGGAAACGCAGATCGTAGCAAATCCCTTGCCCGACACTGATTTCGCCGATTTGCAATTGCGGCACTTGATACCCGGCTTGGATACTGTCGGCTTCGCAATAGCTTTCGCCTTGACCGCTATAGCTGAACAGATGGATTTTATCGTAACGGGAGAGTAATTCGCCTTGTTCGCCATACACCAACATACTGTTTAATACTTTGTTTTCTTCACTGCTGTGCAGTGAAATCGAACCGGCGAATAACACAATCTGCAATTCTTTTGCCAATTCGGATAATAAGGTCTGTAATCTGCCCTCGCCAAAAGGCTCGGCAATCGCCAATTTATCCTGTTCATGCGCCCCCATTAACGCCCAATATTCCGGTAACAAAACCCATTTTGCCCCGGCATTCGCGGCTTTACGCACGAGCGCCTGCATCGTGTCGATATTATGATTGAGATCGGTGCCGGAAACCATTTGAATGGTCGCGACCTTAAAATTGTCTGCCGTCATATACGCTGCCCTTCTTTACTATATCCATCGGTTTCAGTATCCCTTGATTCCATTCAGAAAACAAGTTTTACATCCTTTTTTAAATTTAATTCATATCTTTACCCAACCACTTAAAACTCCTTATGAATGGCAAACCGTCCGGAAAATAAAATATAACGCGGGTTTGTTATCAATTTTAGTCAATTATTTCCTTCTTGGTACAAAATATAAACATCACATCGAGTGTAAATATTGTTGTAGCCTGAATCCCAACAGGGTAATATTTGCTCGTTTGTAAGCTAATGAAAGGAAATCCTAGTATGAACAAATATTTTGCCGAATTCTTCGGCACATTCTGGTTGGTATTCGGCGGTTGCGGAAGTGCGGTCTTGGCAGCGGCTTATCCTGAATTGGGTATCGGCTTTGCCGGTGTTGCATTGGCATTCGGTTTAACCGTATTAACCATGGCATATGCCGTCGGTCACATCTCCGGCGGTCACTTCAATCCGGCGGTTTCGGTAGGATTAATGGTCGGCGGTCGTTTCAGCGCGAAAGAATTACTGCCATACATCATTTCTCAAGTTGTGGGCGCAATTACGGCGGCGGCGGTATTATATTTTATTGCCAGCGGTAAAGCCGGTTTTGACGCAGCTGCCAGCGGTTTTGCCAGCAATGGTTATGCCGAACATTCGCCAAACCAATACAGCTTAGGCGCGGCATTGGTGATTGAAGTGGTATTAACCGCTTTCTTCCTGATCATCATCATGGGGGCGACCGATGAGCGTGCGCCGAAAGGCTTTGCCCCGATTGCAATCGGTTTGGGCTTAACCCTGATCCACTTAATCAGTATTCCGGTCACCAATACCTCGGTCAACCCGGCGCGGAGTACCGGTGTTGCCTTATTCCAAGGCGGCTGGGCGGTTGAACAGTTATGGTTATTCTGGTTAGCACCAATCGTTGGCGCGATAATCGGCGGTATCATTTACCGTTCATTGTTATCTAACAACAAATAAGCCTCAACTTAACTTACATGAACCGTTTTCCGGCAACGGAAAGCGGTTTCCGAAGCGGCGGCGTTGGGCGATCGCAGCGAAAATTCGGATATATTTACGGCAAACGTCGCTTGCGCGAGAATTGCAATGGGATATGAAACAATTATTGGAGAATTGGGACAAACCTTTCTGGCGGACAGAAACAACGTTTATTTATTGCAGGGCTTTATATAAAAATTACTCGTGTGAGTATTGCTCATTGCTAAACAACGATAGATAGTGTTGATAAGATTATTTATTTAGATAAAATCGGTCTTATTTAAAAAGCCAAATCACTTCCAAACTCTTGTGCAAGTAGAGTTGCCGCTTCCTACCGCCGGCACAATCGCAATAATTTTCCGTTGTGTTGGCATTATTGATATTCATCCGCTTTCATCAGGCGATAAAACACTTCATTACTTTTCACCATATCATGCTCCGAGCGCACACACTCTTCCACCGCCGCCACGCCCTCTTTCAAGTCTTTGATCTCCGCCATGATCAACTGGTTACGCTGGCTCGTTGCGTGTTTTCCGCCGTGCACTGTTCAATCTTTTAACGGCGTTAATGGCTTAACGTGTTTTTTCGATTTATTCATGGCTGGTCGTCCTTTGGGCTTATCAATCAGTCCATTTATGCCAAATTTTTTGAACCGTTGCAACCATTGATAAACAACACTGCCGTTTGATACGCCCAGGTCAGTTCGGTGTGTTGTATATATTCAATGGCTTTCAGTTTATCTTCAAGCCTATATTTTCGTGGTATATCTAGGACGGCTAGCCCATCAAGACCGGAATATTGATATTGTGCAATCCATTGGCGAATACTGCGTTGGGCAACCTGAAAATGTGTTGCGGTTTTGCTGATAGATTGATGATGTTGAAAATAATATTCAACGATTTGTTGTTTCAATACTTGGGTATATTTAGTCATAAAAATCTGCACCTTAGTCAGTTGGTTTTGCAGTCCAACTTTTGGGGTGCAGATCATGGCACGCCAGACGGGGTTTTATGCTTGATAACGCGAGGTTATGCCGTTGCTTTTAATTGCTTATTGCGTTCTTGGACAAAAACATACAGGAAGTACAAGACGGTTGCCGCGGCAAAACAGTAGTAACCAATCCAAACCAAGGTCGGTACGTTATTCGCCATGAAGATATACATACTCAATGACAGTAGCGTAATCACCAATGCAACCGGTTTGACATACGCCCAAGGTTCAATATCCACTTGGTTGGTATAAACTTCTTGATATGGCGTTGCCATCGGTTTGAAATGACCGATCAACAGCATTATCACCACATTGATGACAAACAGTAAGCCGACCAAATGGAAGAAGTGCAAATCGACTTTCAGGATAAAGTTGCACAGAATGTATGCCGCCATGCCGAAAATCAAGCCGAATTTCGCTGCAATCGCCGGTACGCGTTTGGTCAGCAAACCAACGACGACCACACTTAAAATCGGTGCATTGAATACCCCTTGCAGTTGTTGAATCAGATAGAAGAGGCCATCCGGGGCATTGGCAACCAGCGGGGCGACAATCATGGCGGCAATCGCTAGAATAATCCCGACCACTTTACCGACGTTTACCAGCTTGGTGTCACTGGCATCCGGATTAATCTGGACTTTGTACACATTGCGTGAGAATAGTGTCACCGAAGAGTTCAAGGCACTGTTAAAGGTGGACAGCACCGCCCCGACCACCACCGCGGCAAAGAAACCGACCAAGGCATCAGGTAAGACCAAGTGCACCAAATCCGGATAGGCTTGATCAGGAATATCCAACTTCCCTTGGAAAATATGGAAGGCAATAATCCCCGGCAGGATAATCAATAATGGACCTAATAGCTTCAGGAAGGCGCAGAATAACACCCCTTTTTGCCCTTCTTTCAGATTTTTTGCACCTAATGCACGCTGAATAATCGATTGGTTAGTACACCAGAAGAACATATTGGAAACGATTAAACCGGTAAACAGTGTTGAAAACGGCACAACCGAATCGGCAGAACCGATGGAATTAAAATGCTCCGGATTGGCATGATAAATTTCTTTCAGACCGGTCCAAGCATTGCCGTCACCGACATACATCAGCCCCAATACCGTCACCATAATCCCGCCGACCAACAAGCCGACCCCGTTAATGGTGTCAGACACCGCCACCGCTTTCAAACCACCGAAGATTGCGTAGATTGAACCTAAAATGCCTACCCCCCATACAATAAACCATAGGGAAGTGGTTTTATCAACCCCGAATACCGCGGAAACATTGAACAGGCTTTCTAATGCCAATGCGCCGGTATAGAGTACGATTGGTAACAACGAAATGACATAACAGCCTAAAAACAGTAATGAAGTGATGAGTAGCGTGCCTTTATCGAAGCGTTTTTCCAGAAATTCAGGAATGGTGGCAATCCCCAGCTTCAGGTACTTCGGTAAAAAATAAAAGGCGAACATGGCGATGGTAATCGCCGCCATCACTTCCCATGCCATAACAATAAAGCCGGAACGATACGCCAAGCCGTTCAAACCGACCAAGTGTTCGGTGGAAAGGTTGGTCAACATCATTGAACCGGCAATAAAAACGGCGGTCAGTGAACGACCGGCAAGGTAATAGCCTTCCGAATGGCTGAGATCGTCATTTTTTGTGTACCACCAGGCAATGACGGCAACAAGTGCGGTGAATCCGACAAATGATATAAAAGCTAACATACGATTTTCCTCATCTTTGTAATAAGCAATAAGACAAAGCTTAAAATGAAAATTGACATTTCAATTATGAAATATACGTTTCAATTTATGGGTTGGCAATCATCAATCTTCGGTTTTGCTATACAGATCAAATTTTGAGGGATTGCCAATGAAATAATTTACAAAAAGCGTGTTTTTCAGTAACAAAACGGCATTATTTGCCATTATCACTAATTGAAAAATTTATTTCATTTTAATCAAGGGAAAGGGAAAATGTGAAATCGGCTATACCGCACTTGCCATAATGCCTATAATACCCCAATTCCCCTCAAGGAGTTTTGTCATAAAAATCTGCGCCTTAGTTAGTTGGTTTTTGAGTCCGACTTTTGGGGTGCAGATCAATTTTTTTGGCGTAAATCGCGTTTGGCTTGACTGCAAAAATTCTCAATTCCATAGTATGGTTGCGTTTCTCCACAAATCTTTCACTGTGATTTATCCGATAATGTTTAAATTCCGAAGAATCCGGCACATCATAATTTTTGAGCATATCTGTATAAACAAGGATGTCTGGTTTCAATCGGGGTATCACAACAACATAAACCTTGCCATTTCGCGCTAAAAATCCGAATACCGGCACTTTTCCTGCTGCACCTCGACCACGTCCGTCTTTCCGTTTTCCACCAAAATAACGTTCATCAATTTCACCCTCTGATAATCCGGCTTCCGCATCATAACGATAAATGATTTCACGTAAGCGATGAAAGTAAAATTCCGCAGTGTTTTTATTTGCACCGACCAACGGCTCTGTTTATATCAACTTAATCGACTTTTTCTCATAAGTGCTATCCTAGAACATTTTAGTTATCCAAGACAGCCAAGCAGATATTAAAAATTCGTATTCCACGTGAATAATCACGCAATCTACGCTACAGTTAACAACAGCTCATCAAACTAGGAGTAAATCATGCCTTATGTAAATATCAAAGTGACCGGCGGGCGTGAAGCGCCAACCGCTGAACAAAAAGCCGAGTTAATTCAAGGGGTCACCGAGCTGTTGGCGCGGGTGCTCAATAAAAATCCGGAAACCACGGTGGTGGTGATCGACGAGGTCGGGATGGATAATTGGGGGATCGGCGGGAAAAGTGTAACGGAGCGCCGCAAAAATCAATAGGACAAGTAAATGAATACAATCAGCAAACAACAAGTATTAGATACGTTTCATTTTCGTGCGGCGACACGGCATTATGATCCGCTGAAAAAAGTCAGCCGTGAAGATTTTGACTATATTTTGGAATGTGGGCGATTGTCGCCGAGTTCGGTCGGTTCCGAGCCGTGGCAGTTTTTGGTGGTACAGAATTCTGAATTACGCCAGAAACTGAAAATGGTCAGTTGGGGGATGGCAACGCAAGTGGATGACGCCAGTTATTTGGTGGTGCTGTTAGCCAAGAAAAATGCCCGTTATGATTCCGATTTCTTCCGTCAAGGTTTGGAAAAACGTGGTCTTAACGAGGCACAAATGACGAAAACCTTGGCGATGTATCGGCAGTTTCAAACCCATGATATGAATTTACTGGAAAGCGAACGCACGCTGTTTGATTGGTGCAGCAAGCAAACCTATATCGCCTTGGCAAATATGATGACCGGCGCAGCGTTGATCGGTATCGACAGTTGCCCGATCGAGGGTTTTGATTATGCCGAGGTCAATCGTGTTCTTGCCGAAAGCGGCGCCTTTGAGCCGCAGGAATGGGGCGTATCGGTGATGGTAACCTTCGGTTATCGTGCCAAAGAGATTAAATCCAAATACCGTAAACCAATTTCAGAAGTGGTGAAGTGGGTTGAATAAATCGGTTTGCTCAATATAGCGCATATTACAGTCGGCAAAGCCCCTCATCCGTGCTTAACCGTGTACGCTGAAAAGCGTACACGGAAATCGCATGGTATATAACCTATCTTTTACTTTCTCACCGCAATCGCTTCAATTTCCACAGCGACATCTTTCGGTAGGCGCGCGACTTCGACGCAAGAGCGCGCCGGGAAAGTCGGGTGGTTGTTTTCTTTAAAAAAGGCCTCGTATTCTGCGTTTAAGCTCGCAAAATCATTCAGATCTTTCACGAATACCGTGGTTTTGACAATGTCTTTCACCTGCAAACCGGCTTGTTCGATAATCACTTTCACATTTTCCAACGATTGGCGCGCTTGCGCTTGAATGCTTTGCGCCACTTCGCCGTTGCTCGGATTAACCGGAATTTGCCCGGAAGTCAGCACCAGATTGCCCAGATCCACAGCTTGTACGTAAGGCCCGATCGCGGCAGGGGCTTTTTCGGTATGGATAATTTTTGTCATAATGTCCTCATCATAGTCAAAGTGCGGTCAGGCAGCACGCCTGACCGATAAAATAGTAATCGGCTAATTTTAATTGCCTAAGGTGGCAACCATCACCGCTTTAATCGTATGCATTCGGTTTTCCGCTTCGTCAAATACGATTGAAGCGTCGGATTCAAACACCTCGTCAGTGACTTCCAACCCGTTCATACCATATTTTGCCAACATCTCTTTGCCGACCGTGGTTTGATCGTCGTGGAATGCCGGTAAACAATGCATGAATTTCACCTGCGGATTGCCGGTCAGCGCCAATAACCGACGATTAACCTGATACGGTTTCATCAGTTCAAGCCGCCGTTGCCATGCTTCCGCCGGTTCGCCCATTGACACCCAGACATCGGTATAAAGGAAATCCACCGCTTTTACGCCGTCGCCGACGTGTTCGGTGCAGGTGATTTTCGCACCGGTTTCAGCGGCGATCTCCGCCACTTCATCTAACAACCCTTGTTCAGGCCAAAACTGCTTTGGCGCCACCAAACGCAGATCCAAGCCCATTAATGCCGCGCCCTCAACAAAGGAGTTGCCCATATTGTTACGTGCGTCGCCCAAATACGCCAGTTTCATCTGGTTTAAGCGTTTGCCGTTGCCGTGTTCCAGCATAGTGAGGAAATCGGCAAGGATTTGGGTCGGGTGAAATTCATCGGTCAACCCGTTCCACACCGGCACGCCGGAATAATCAGCGAGGGTTTCGACCAATTCTTGTCCGTAACCGCGATACTGAATGCCGTCATACATTCTGCCCAACACGCGTGCGGTATCTTTCATCGACTCTTTATGCCCGATTTGCGAACCGCTCGGACCAATATAGGAGACGTTTGCCCCCTGATCGAACGCCGCCACCTCAAATGCGCAGCGGGTGCGGGTTGAGGTTTTCTCAAAAATCAGCGCAATATTTTTACCTTTTAGCCGAGGTTGCTCCGTGCCGCTGTATTTGGCTTTTTTCAAATCGGCAGATAAATCCAGTAGAAATTGAATTTCGCGCGGGGTGAAATCCATTAAGCGGAGAAAATGACGGTTACGTAAATTAAACGGCATAGTTGACCTCTGATATTGTCGCTATAAAGAAGTGGATTTTTTGATTCTACCTTAATTAACGCGAAAGTGCAGTCCTGCGCGGAGAAAAAAGTAAAGCCCGCTCAGTTTTGACAAGATTAGCCATAAAATGTGATCCAGATCAAATTTTTGATTCAATGATAATAATTCTCTTTTGAATTAGGATTCGATTTCCCCTATACTGACACCGAATTTAGATCTGATAACAGCAATGGAGTAGTAATAATGAAAAAAAGTCATGTAGCGATTGCGTTGGGATTTTCTGCGGTGATGGCAACTTCGGCAATCGCGTCCGAGGTGAATGTCTATTCTTATCGCCAACCGTACTTAATCGAGCCGATTTTACAAAATTTTGAAAAAGATACCGGTATTAAAGTCAATCTGATTTTTGATAACAAAGGTTTGGTTGAGCGTCTGAAACGCGAAGGCGAACTCAGCCCGGCGGATGTGGTGCTGACGGTGGATATTAAACGGGTGATGGACGTGGTGAATGCCGGTTTGGCACAGCCGGTTCACAGCCATGTATTGGAAGAAAATATCCCGGCACAATATCGTGACTCTAAAGACCAGTGGTTCGCACTGACCACCCGCGCACGCGTGATCTATAGCTCGAAAGATCGCGTCGGCAAACTGCCGCCGAGTTTCACTTATTACGATCTTGCCAAGCCGGAATACAAAGGCAAAGTGTGTGTGCGTTCGGGCAAAAACTCGTATAATGTCTCGCTTGTCGCTTCGATGATTGCCCACGACGGCGAAGCCAAAGCGAAACAATGGTTAGAGGGCTTGAAAGCCAACTTGGCGCAAAAACCGCAAGGCGGCGACCGCGATCAAGTGAAAGCGATCAAAGAAGGCGTGTGTGATTATGCTATCGGCAACAGCTACTACTACGGTAAAATGTTAGACGATGAAAAACAACGCAGCTGGGCGGAATCGGCCTATTTGAATTTCCCTAACCAAGACAGCTACGGCACACATGTGAATATCAGCGGCGTGGTAGTGGCAAAATATTCACCGAACAAAGCCAATGCCATTAAATTGGTGGAATACCTGAGCGGCAACAGCGCGCAAAAAACTTATGCCGAACTGAACCACGAATATCCGGTAAAACCGGGCGTGCCGTATTCTGCGCAAGTCCAATCTTGGGGCAAGTTTAAAGCAGACACCATCGCGCTGGAAACCATCGCGGACAACTATGACAAAGCGTTAAAATTAGTAGATGAAGTGAAGTTTGATTTGTAATATGTTACTCCCTGTACACAAGCCTGCAGGGTTAAGGATAAATCAGCCCCGCCGGGGCTGAAATTCCATTTTATTCTTTGAGCGGTTTTACCGCTCTTTGCTGTTTTTTAAGCCCTGCTGTTTTATGAAATAAAAATGAAAAATATTTGGCGTGTTTGTTGGTTTTTAAGTGCGGTTTTATTGATCGCCTTTTTTCTGTTGCCGATTGCGGCGATTTTCTATCAGGCGGTTGCTGCCAATGACAGCGACAGCGTGTCGCATTTGTGGAACACGGTGCTGTTTGATTATCTGAAAAACTCGATTTTATTGATTGTCGGCACTGTGCTGTGCAGTCTGTTGTTTGCCCTGCCGTGCAGTTGGGTTGTCTCCACCTTTCGTTTTCGCGGTCAAGCCACCTTGCAATGGGTGCTGTGCTTGCCGCTTGCCATGCCGCCGTATTTGGTCGGCTATCTGTATACCGATTTGCTTGATTACGCCGGACCGGTACAGGGCTTTTTGCGCCATCTGTTCGGTTGGGAAAATGCGTTGGATTACTGGTTTCCGTCGATCCGCACTTTGGGCGGTGCGTGCGTAGTGTTGGCGTTGGTGCTGTATCCGTATATTTTTCTGATGACCCGGATTGCGTTAATGGAGCAATCGGAAAATCTCAATCATGGTGCGAAGATTTTAGGCATTAACGGCTGGCAGTTAATCAAAAAAGTGACTTTTCCACTGGCACGTCCGGCGATTGCCACCGGTACGGCGTTGGTGGCAATGGAAACGCTAGGTGATTTCGGTACGGTTTCCTATTTTGCCGTGCCGACCCTGACCACCGCCGTATACGATACTTGGCTCGGGTTGAA
Source organism: Testudinibacter sp. P17/SS/0325 (assembly GCF_053570765.1). Next base: position 603,827 of record NZ_CM131635.1, read on the forward strand.
TGATCTGGGCACGGCAGCACGAATTTCGCTGTTAATGCTGTTGTTGATTTTCTTATTATTAAGCGTTGAACGGCACGGGCGGCGTAAGCAGAAACTCTATCAACGCGGCTATGAACGGCAACAGCCAATGCGTCGGCTGTGCGGTTGGCGGCTGTGGCTGGCGCAGAGTTATTGTTGGGGTTTGGTCACTTTCGCCTTTTTTATTCCGCTTGCCAAACTGCTCTATTGGTCGTATCACTATTTTGAACAGTCGTGGAACGATAAGTTTTGGCTGTATGCCTACAACAGTTTGCGTGTCTCGGTGATTGCCGCCTTGATCAGCGTGTTGTTGGCATTGATCTTGTTATTTTTCCGTCGCTTGCAACAACAGCCAAAAGGGGCGGGATACTATTTGGCTCGTTACGGTTTGCCGTTTTCCTCGCTCGGTTATGCCGTGCCGGGCACTGTGTTGGCAATCGGTTTAATGATTCCGTTAATCGGGGCGGATCATCTGTTAAATAACTTATTGAAAAGCTTAGAATTGCCGTTGATCGGGCTGTTTTTCAGCGGCTCGATGTTCGCATTGGTTATTGCCTATATTATCCGCTTTTCGGCGATGAGTATCGGCAGTATCGGCACATCGCTGGATAAAATTGCGCCGTCGCTGGATATGGCGGCGCGTACGTTGGGTTACAACAGTCAGAAAATGTTATGTCGGGTGCATTTTCCGTTATTGGGCAAAGGTATGCTGACCGCACTTTTACTGGTGTTTTTGGAAAGCATGAAAGAATTGAACGCTTCGTTGCTGTTACGCCCGTTTAATTTTGATACACTAGCAACCCACGTTTTCACCCTGACATCCGACGAACAATTGGAACAAGCTTCACTGTCGGCGGTGTTTTTAGTGTTGGTCGGTTTGCTGCCGGTGATTTTCCTCACCCGCTCGCTGTTGTCCTCCACGCAAAAAGCCTCCTCCACTTTAGCTGAGAAATCCTGATGAAAGCATTAAAAATTACCGAGTTAAGCGTACAGTACGATGCGCACAACCATGAACAAGCGGTGCTGCACAAGCTGGCATTAGATTTGCACGATGATGATATTCTCTGCCTGCTCGGCGCCAGCGGTTGCGGCAAAACCACGCTATTGAAAGCGATTGCCGGATTAGTGCCGCTGGCGCAAGGCAAAATTGAACTCAATCAACGCGATTTGGCGAAGATTCCGGTGGAACAGCGCAATATCGGCATGATTTTTCAGGATTATGCACTGTTTCCGCATCTGACGGTGGCGGAAAATATTGCTTTCGGGCTCGGCAAACTTAAGCGTGGCGAACAACAAGCGATTGTGGCAGAAATGGCAGAGTTGGTGAAATTGTCGCCGTTCTTAAAACGTTATCCGCACGAACTATCCGGCGGACAACAGCAGCGGGTGGCGATTGCGCGTTCGTTGGCGTGTAAACCGGATTTATTGTTGTTGGATGAACCGTTTTCCAATATCGACAGCCAAGTGCGCTATCAACTGATTGACGAAATCAAAAGTATTTTGAAAAGCCAAAAAGTGCCGGCGATTTTTGTTACCCACAGCAAAGAAGAGGCGTTCGTGTTTGCCGATAAACTTGCCTTAATGGAACAGGGCAAAATCGTGCAGTTCGGTGAGCCGGCACAACTTTATCAGCAACCGTGCAGTCGTTTTGTCGCCGATTTTTTGGGACACAGTAATTACCTTGCCTGCGATTTGCTTAACTCGCATACCGCACTTTCGGTATTGGGTGAGTTGCATGGCGAACAGCCGCTGACCCTGGCAAACGGCACGGCGATTGATCCGAACCGACCGCTCTGTTGTCTGGTGCGCCCACAGGAATTACGCCTGAACCCTATTACCGACGGTGAGGGCGTGCCTGCAAGCATTGTTGCCAGCCATTTTCTCGGGCATACTTTCGAATATCAACTGCAACTGGAAAACCAGCGGTTATCCGCCTATTCAACCCGGCATTTTGCCGTCGGTGACAAAGTCACCTTACAGCTGCGGCTCAACCGGATGAATTTATATTATCTTCAATAAAATCAAAGCATAACAGGTGGCTTTACGTATTACCCAGACATAAGGAACAATATCGCTATTCGTATAATATCCCTGACAATTAATTAGTTTACTAAAAAAATTTAGCCGATCTTTACCTTATAGATGTTAAGTGTTAGGCTTGGCACATTATTTTATAAATGTGACCTCAGTCACAAATTACTAATTGATTGTTGTGAGATTGTTTTTTTGAGTAGTTATCTTAAATCTGCTAAACAGTTAGTAGCGGCGCTAGATGAAACCCGCTATCAAAGGGCTCTGACCGGCACATCCGATGAATTTCGCCACGTCTTTCAATTATTGCCCTTGCTATTAAATGTCAATGATCCTCTGCTCCCGGGTTTCGTCAGCGATTCTCCGGCGGGCATTGCTGATTTTCAAATCAGCCCTTACCAACGACGGTATCTGCAACAGGTTCTGCCGGAAACGCAATATACCGCCCTGCAACAACAGCAACAGTGCAACCCTGAGGCGGCATTGCTCGGCGTGTATGCCATGGGCAGCACCGGCTCGATTACCCAAAACAGCCTATCGGATCTCGATATTTGGATTTGCCACCAAACCGATTTAAGCGCCGGCCAACGGAATAAATTATTACAAAAAACCCTGCAGATCCAAAAATGGATCCAAGGATTGAATGTCGAAGCCAATTTCTATCTGTTGGATGAAAACCATTTCCGCAACATCACCTATTCCGAAGCCCTCACCACCGATCATTGCGGCAGCAGCCAATATATGCTGTTGTTGGATGAATTCTACCGTTCCGCGATCCGCTTGGCGGGCAAACCGTTGTTATGGTTGCATTTGCCGATCAATAATGAGGAGCATTACGACACCGTGGTGAATAAATGGGTCGAAGAAGGCAAAATCCGACGTGACGAATGGGTCGACTTCGGCAGTTTGGGGGCGCTAACCGCCAATGAATATTTCGGCGCAACCTTGTGGCACCTGTTTAAAGCGATTGATTCGCCGTATAAATCGGTGATAAAGGTGCTGTTTTTAGAAACCTTAATGGCGGACTATCCGCACAGCAATCTGATTTCCAAACAATTTAAACAGCAATTGCTCGCCGGCAGTCAAGTGGATCACGATTTCGATCCGTATTTGGCAATGTTGCAGCAAGTAACCGAACATTTGCTGAAAATTAACGATTTCCGCCGTTTGGATCTGGTGCGCCGCTGCTTTTATATCAAAGCCAACCGCGATCAGAGCAATCAGCCTCAATTTGCGCCGCGCCGGCAACAATTGCAACGCTTAATCGCCGATTGGAACTGGTCGGCACAATCGATCGCTCATTTAAACAACCATGCCGATTGGAAAATCAAGCAAGTCAAAAGCTTCTATTCCAATCTGGTCGAGCTGCTAATGCAAGGTTATCGCAACCTGATCACCTTTGCCCGCAAACAGAAAATATCCGCCGATTTAATGCCGGAAGACATCAGTATTTTAACTCGCAAATTATATACCGCGTTTGAAGTGCTGCCGGAAAAAGTCACGCTGTTTAACCGTGAAATTGTGGATAACATCACCGAAAGCGAATTGATGTTGGTTGAAGTGCGCAACTCAAGTGCGGTCAAAGACGGCTGGCATTTGATCAATTGCAATTTGCAACAGATTTCCAGCTCGACGGATCGCTATGTCGAGTATGCCCCGAACATCGGCAAATTAGTCGCTTGGGCATATTTTAACGGTTTGTTGGGCGCCAAAACCCGGCTGGCGGTGCGCAGCCAAACCATCGAATTGAGTAAAATCCAGCAGTTTGCCACCGATTTGCGTTTGTCGTTTCCACAACAAGTCGCGCCGGCGAGTAACGACGATCTCAGCCATCCGTGCGAACTGCGCAATCTGTTCGTCGCCGTCAACCTCAGTCATGATCCGACCGAAACCATTCGCGGCAATCAACGGCGTGAAGTACTGTCGAATGACCTGTTCAATTTCGGACCCAAACAACAAAGTCTGGTCGGCAGCATTGATCTGATCTACCGCAACCGCTGGAACGAAATCCGTACGTTGCACTTTGCAGGCGAACACGCCATTTTAAATTGTTTAAAAGTATTGGCACATAAAATCCATCGTGGCGCACACCCGCTGGAATCAGTGCAAGTTTATTGTTACAGCAAGCGCTATCGCAGTGAAATGCTGGCGGTGACTGAAAAATTAATCAAAAAATGTATCAATACCCAAGTCAGTGCGATTTTAAATAAACGTTCGATCAACCGCTTACAAGTTGCCGGCAGAATTTGGAATTTTTCCTATGAAAGCCGCGGGCTGAAAATTGAAGAAGGCGGAATTATCCGCTGTACCGCCAATACTCAGCTGAAGCAAACGACAGCGCCGCCGAAAAGCGATCAATACGACAATGGCGCAACCAAACACCCTAAATATCACTTCCCCGCCGCTATCGGCGAATTTGCCAGCGAAGGTTTTTTGCAATTTTTCTTTGAAGACAACGAAGACAACAGCTTCAACGTGTATATTTTGGATGAGGACAATAATCCGGAGGTTTACTATCGCTGCAAAGACGAAAAATTCAATAAAATTAAAGAGATTAATAAAATTTATACCATGAGCCGTTTCGATAGCGAAAACCGCTACGAGGGCTATAGCTTCAATTACCCGCAATTCTACCAAGTGATCCGCCATCAGGGCGAAGACAAAGTTGTGCCGTTTCACAGCCAACAACATTTGCAATATTATGATCAAGGTAAAGTTAATGCGGTGAAAAAAGCGGTATAATAAAAACCTTGATTGGTATTATCTACGTAAATGTGGGGAAATTATGTCGCAATCCTATCGTATCCTAATCATTGACGATCACCCGTTAATGCGCCGTGGCATTCGCCAATTGCTCGAATTGGAACCGGAATTCGGCTCGATTAGCGAAGCCAGCAATGGCATGGAGGGAATCCGCTTGGCGCGGCAAACCGAACCGGATCTGATTATTCTTGATCTGAACATGAAAGGATTAAGCGGGCTGGAAACCCTGCAACAGCTCAGACAATACGGCGTGACGGCACGCATTGCGGTGTTGACCGTCTCCGACGCCAAAGCCGACATTTTCGCCTTGGTCGATGCCGGGGCCGACGGCTATTTGTTAAAAGACAGCGAACCGGATCTGCTATTAAAACAGTTACAGCAACTTGCCCGCGGCGAAGTAGTGTATAGCCCGGAAGTACAATATCAACTGCAACAACGCCAAGTGTCGCCGGAACCGCTGTTATCCTTAACCGAACGTGAAAGTGCGGTTTTAGAACTGGTCGCCAAAGGTATGTCAAACAAACAGATCGCCGAAACCCTGTTTATTTCCGAAGAAACGGTGAAAGTGCATATCCGCAATATGCTGCGCAAACTCAACGTCAACTCGCGGGTCGCGGCAACGGTGTTATACCTGCAATATAAAGGGGTTTAGCCCCGACAGCCCGACAGACTGGCAGCCGCTTCGGTTCAATACGGGAAACAGCGGCTGTTTTACCCCCTTTTTATCTTTGATATAACAAAAAAATCCTTATTCCTGCCGGCGAAAATGGTATTCTTAGTCTTTACCGTAGCAAACTGCCGAACGTCTAAAAGGAGAAACCAACCATGCCAACGACCTTAACCAACTACGGCGCAACCATTTCCGCATTCGGTACAGCCGATGTTTTGACTCTGCAACCGCACTTGCCGTTGCCGGAGATTGCCGATGAGCAAATCCTGTTTGAAACCCATTTTGCCGCGATCAACCCGGTGGATTATAAAACCCGAATGGGCTTAGGTTGGGGGGCGGAAAAATTTAAAAGCCAATTTCCGGCAATATTGGGGTTTGACGCCGCGGGTATCGTCGCCAAAGCGGGGGCGAACAGCGGCTTCCAAGTGGGCGAACGCGTGGCGGTGCTGACTTTCGACGGCGGCGCTTACAGCCGTTATTTTGCGGTCAATGCTGATTTAGTCGCGCGCGTGCCGGACGGCGTTGCGTTGCAACAAGCCGCCGCCTTGCCGACCGCAGGCGTGACCGCACTTCAATTAGTAAAACAGGCGAATTTGCAAGCCGGACAAACAGTGCTGATTTCCGCGCCTGCCGGCGGCGTCGGGCATTTAGTGCTGCAGTTGTTAAAGCAACTGCCGGTTGACATCGTGGCAATTTGTTCGGCGGCGAAACAGGCTTATGTCGAGAAGCTGGGCGTGACCCGCTGCTTAGATTACACCGCACTTGAAGTCTATCCCGAAGTCAATGCCGATATTTTCTTGGATCTGGTCGGCGGCGAAGCCGGTATCAAAGCGCTAAGTGCGGTCAAACAAGGCGGACGGGTGATCTGCGTGCCGACCATTCATGTGCCGTTATTGCAGCAAGCGGGGGAAAGCCGCCACCTACAGGTGGAAAAAATCATGGCGCAACCGAATGCCGCCGCCCTGACGGAATTGCTGGCGAAATTAGCGCAGGGAGCGCTTAATATTGAAATCGCCGCCACCTATCCGCTCGCCGAGATTCGACAAGCGCACCGACAACTGGAACAAGGGCGCACCCTCGGCAAAATCATTTTGGATTTGGGCGTGGCATTATGAGCAAGTTGATTCTCGACCCGGCAATTATCCGAGGTTATCAAGGCTTAATTTTCGATATGGACGGCACGCTGATCGACACCATGCCGGCCCATGAAGAAGCGTGGCGCCAAACCGGCGACTATTTCGGCTACGCCTTAAACGGCAAACTGATGTACCAACTGAGCGGCGCCCCTACTTACACCATTGCCGAAGCGATTATGCGTGAGGGCGGCATGCCGATGAGTATGTTGGAAGAAGTCACCTTGAAAAAACGCGAATTAGGAATGAAACTGGTGTTAGAACGAGCTACTTTGCTGCCATCTTTCGCGATTGTGCAGGCTTTCCATGGTAAAGTTCCAATGGCACTCGGCACCGGCGCCCATCGGCTGATGACCGATCTGTTAATGGAAAAATTTGAATTACGCCGCTATTTTGCCATTGCCGTCACCTCCGACGATGTCGCCGCACACAAGCCGGCGCCGGATACCTTTTTACGTTGTGCCGAATTAATCGGGGTCGAAGCGACGCAAAATTTGGTGTTCGAAGACGGGGATTTTGGAATCGAAGCGGCGCACGCCGCCGGAATGGATGTGTTTGACGTGCGTGATAACCGGCTGTTAAAGGCATAATCACCGCATATGCTCGCCGATTGGTTGTTGACGGTTTTGCCCGATTGGGCGTTACAAAACCAGTGGTTACTGATGTTCGCCAGCGCTTTTTTGAGCGCCACGCTATTGCCCGGCAACTCGGAAGTGGTGTTTAGCGGCTTGTTACTGCTGCAGAGTTTTAGCCAGCCGAGCGAGATTTTTTGGCTCTGGTTGGCGGCAACCCTAGGCAACGCACTCGGCGGCATGACCAGTTATGCCATCGGACGCATGGTTGCCGTGCCGGAATGGCAACAGCTCAACCGCCGCCAACGGCAAGGACTGCGTCTGTTCGCGCGTTACGGCAGCCTCAGCTTGCTCTTCAGTTGGTTGCCGTTCATCGGCGACCTGCTCTGCATAGCCGCAGGTTGGCTACGGTTACATTGGATCACGGCATTACTACTGATTACCTTGGGCAAAGGCTTACGCTATTTGCTATTGATCGGTCTGAGTGCCTTTTAAGAGGATGTTATTGTGTTACCAAAACTGGATACCGCACTTGCCTGGTTGAAGCAACATCCGCAGGCAGTACAACATTTCAAACGGGGTTTGGAACGGGAAACCTTGCGTTTCCTGCCGGACAACCATCTGGCACTCACCCCGCACCCCGCCCACTTGGGCTCGGCATTATGCCATCCGTGGATCACCACCGATTTTGCCGAAAGCCTGTTGGAGTTCGTCACCCCGGTGCGGGAAAAAGCCGGTGAGTTAACCGATTTTTTGCACGACTTGCACCGCTTCGCCTTGGAAAAAATGGGGCAAGAGCGGTTTTGGCCGATGAGTATGCCCTGTTTTATCAATGATGAAAGCGATATTATCTTGGCGCAATACGGCAGCTCGAATCTCGGGCAATTCAAAACCCTGTATCGCGAAGGCTTGAAGAACCGTTACGGCGCATTAATGCAAACTATCGCCGGCATCCACTATAATTTTTCCTTTGATCAAAATTATTGGCAGGCACGTTTCGGCGAATTAAGTGAGCACGAACAGCAAGTGCGGTTATCGGCGCGCTATCTGAATATCATTCGTAACTACCTGCGCTACGGCTGGATAATCCCCTATCTGTTCGGCGCTTCGCCGGCAATTTGCAGCTGTTTTTTACAAGGGCGAAAAACCGATATCGAGTTTGAACGTTCGCCGCACGGCTTTTTATACCTGCCGTATGCCACCTCGCTGCGTTTAAGCGATTTAGGCTACACCACCAACACCCAAGCCAATTTAGGCATTAATTACAATGAATTAAACCAATACACCCGCGCATTGCGCGCCGCCACCCGTCGCCCGGAACCGCACTTTGCACACATCGAACAACGGCAATGGACGGACGGTAAAAAATATCACCAACTCAACGCCAATGTGCTGCAAATCGAAGCCGAATTCTATGCGCAAATCCGTCCGAAGCGGGTGACACAAGCCGGTGAAAGAGCAGTCGCCGCTTTGGAACGTGCCGGGATTCAATATGTGGAAGTGCGTTCCCTCGACGTCAATCCGTATGCGGCGATCGGGATCAGCGAACGGCAAATTTATTTCCTCGATCTGTTTATGTTATGGTGCGAATTGGCGGAAGCCGAACCGTTGGGTGATTCGGAACAGCTGTGTTGCCGTAAAAACTGGAATAAAGTGATTCTGGCAGGACGGCAGCCGGGGCAAACCATCGGCGTCGGCTGCGACAGTAGCCAATATTCGTTGCAAGCCATGGGCGAACGGATAGTCGATGATTTGCTGCAACTGGCGGAAGTCGTGGATTGCGTCGGGCAAGAACAGGGGTATGTGCAGATTTGCCAAGATCTGCGCCGTGCTTTTGCCGATCCGGAATTCACCTTATCGGCACAAGTCTTAACGGATTGCCTACGCCAAGGTATCGGGCACTTTGCCGATCAGCAGGCGGAAAAGTTTAAACAACAGCTTTTATCGCAGCCTTACCGCACTTTAAATCAACAACAATTGGTACAAATCGCGCAAGATTCACTGGCACGGCAGCACGCCATCGAACAGGCGGACACGCTCGATTTTGATTGCTATCTGGCACAGCAAAACAGCGGCTAAGCCTGCATAACGAAGCCGGCATAAGCGCGGGCAAAAAAAAACGCTCTCGAATGAGAGCGTAAATAACCTAAGGAACCAACTTAATTATTAGAAAACAACTGCAGGTTGCTTGTATAATAAGACCGAGCAACGAACGGAAAGTTCACCGTAATCAGAAAATTTTTTAAATTAAAACGAAAAAGGAAAAAATATGCCGTTACTGGACAGTTTTACCGTTGACCATACTAAAATGAACGCCCCGGCAGTGCGCGTGGCAAAGAGTATGCGCACCCCGAAAGGCGATGACATCACCGTGTTTGACCTGCGGTTCTGCCGCCCGAATCTGGAAATTATGCCGATGAAAGGCGTGCACACCTTGGAACATCTGTTTGCCGGTTTTATGCGCGATCACCTCAACGGCGATCAAGTGGAAATCATCGACATCTCGCCGATGGGCTGCCGCACCGGTTTTTATATGAGCCTGATCGGCACCCCGACGGAAAAGCAAGTCGCCGACGCATGGCTTGCCTCGATGGAAGATGTACTGAAGGTACAAAGCCAAAATGATATTCCCGAATTGAACAAATACCAATGCGGCACTTACACCGACCATTCGCTGCAAGAAGCACAGGATATTGCCCGTCATATTTTAGCGCGCAAAATAGGCATTAATAAAAATGACGATTTAACCCTGGATTTAAACCTGATTTAATTTGATCAAGACCGAGCCGTTGCGCTCGGTTTTTGTTTATTTGCGAAATGAAAAAGGAAGTGCCATGACCACTATCGGAACCCCATTAACCCCTTCCGCCACCAAAGTGATGATGTTAGGCGCCGGCGAACTCGGCAAAGAAGTGGTGATTGAACTGCAACGCTTGGGCGTGGAAGTGATTGCGGTGGATCGCTACGCAAACGCCCCGGCGCAACAAGTGGCGCACCGCGCCTACACTATTTCGATGTTGGACGGCGACGCGCTGAAAGCCTTGGTGGAAAAAGAGCAACCGGATTATATCGTGCCGGAAGTGGAGGCGATTGCCACCGCGACGTTGCTGGAATTGGAGCAACAGGGCTTTAACGTGATCCCGACTGCCAAAGCGACGAGCTTAACCATGAACCGCGAGGGAATCCGCCGCCTTGCCGCCGAAGAACTGGGCTTGCCGACCTCAAACTACCGTTTTGTCGATAACTATGCCGATTTTGCAAGTGCGGTAGCGGAAATTGGCGTGCCGTGCGTGGTAAAACCGATTATGAGTTCCTCCGGCCATGGGCAAAGCGTGATTAAATCAACGGAACAATTACAAACGGCATGGGATTATGCGCAACAGGGCGGGCGCGCCGGCGGCGGACGGGTGATTGTCGAGGGCTTCGTTAAATTCGATTATGAAATCACCTTGCTGACCGTGCGCCACATCCACGGCACCACTTTCTTACCGCCAATCGGACACACCCAAATCGACGGCGACTACCGCGAATCGTGGCAGCCGCAAGCGATGTCGCCGACCGCACTTGCCAAAGCGGAAGCGATTGCCGGCAAAATCACCGCCGGTTTAGGCGGACGCGGTATTTTCGGGGTGGAAATGTTTGTTTGCGGCGACGAGGTGATTTTCAACGAAGTTTCCCCCCGCCCGCACGACACCGGCATGGTCACCCTGATTTCACAGGAACTGTCCGAATTTGCCCTGCATGCGCGCGCGATTCTCGGCTTACCGATTCCGAATATTGAGTTGTTCAGCCCGTCCGCCTCCAAAGCGATTGTGGTCGAAGGCAAATCAAGCCAAGTGCGGTTCGGCAATTTAGAGCAAGTCCTAGCCGAAGCCAACACCAACCTACGCCTGTTCGGCAAAGGCGAAGTGAACGGCCACCGCCGTTTAGGGGTTGTTTTAGCGCGAGACGAAAGCGTGGAAACCGCGCTGGAAAAAGCCAGACGGGCTTATCGGCAACTCAACATTGAATTATAAAACGGATAATTTATCACTGACAAAGCCACCGTTGCGGTGGCTTTGTATTAAATGGAAAAAGATAATTAAACGGGCTGTTGCTGCTGAGCCAATTCTCGATCCTTCTCTTGCTCTCGCTTCACACACTCTCGCTCATAAGCTTTAAAGAACGGATAATAGATGAAAATATCCAGAATAATTAATCCGATACTTAAAACCGGTGCCCAAACATCACCGCCGGAGACTAAATAAGCGCCGATCGGGGCAGGGGTTGTCCACGGTGCCATCAGATAGACCCGATGAATCAAGTCAAAATCCAAAATCAAATAGGCGATCACCGCATTTGCCATCGGCGCAAAAATCAGCGGAATAAAGAACAGCGGATTGACCACCATCGGTACGCCATAGACAATCGGCTCGCCAATAGAGAAAAAGGACGGGACTAAGCCGATTTTGCCGATCGAACGCAAATGGGCAGAACGGCTGCGAACCAATAAAAAGGCAAGCGCTATCACCCCGCCGGACGCGCCGTGTACAATATAAAAATCCCAAAACGAATTGGTCACGATAAACGGTAGCGGCTCGCCTGCCTGCAATGCGGCTAAATTTGCCGCCATATTTTGCAGTAGAAACGGTGTCCACAATTGCATTAACACGAGTGAACCGTTAATCCCCAAAAACCAAAGCAAGTGAGTCGCAAATACGAACAGTATAATCGCCCCAAGGGAATCACTCACTTTAATCAACGGCGCCATATAATCCATGATTAACTGCGGAATGGTGACGCCCATCGCGTGTTCGATATAAATTGAAAACGGGAAAATAGTAACCAACATCGCCAAAATAGGAATCACAATATTCAGCGATTCGGCAACCGCACTTGGCACTTCTTTCGGCAAGCGAATGCGGATATTTAAATATTCCAGCAAACGGGTCACTTCTACGGTGTAAATGGCGACAAAAATCGCCGAGAATAGCCCGATACCGCCGAAAAATTTAATGTCCATTGCACCGTCTTTAACCGGTGCCGCAATCAACAAAAAGGTCATCACCGATAAAAACGCCGCCGGCAACGGCTCGCGCCGATAGGCTTTGGCAAGGTTGTAGGCGATACTGGCCGAGGTGAACAGCGAAATGGCATTAAACGACATTTGGAAAAACGTCCAACCGTAATCGCTCGCCCAAGTGGCAAACCGCCACCATGCCATACCAAAACTGTTGGTGGTGTTTTGATCAAACGGCGGAATCAGTAAAATCATAATAAAACTACCGACAATCAAAAACGGCAGCACCACGATGAAACCGTCACGAATCGCAGAAATATGCGGTTGTTTTTCCAAACGTTGTGCCGTCGGCGTGACGTAGCGATCCATATAGGTGATCATTTTTTGGCTAAATGTAGTCATGATTCCTCCTGATTATTCGCCCTGAACGGCTTTAAAACAGACCACATGCCAATCCGCTTGATAATTTTTGAGTGTAATATTCACTTCTCCCTGCACAACACATTGTGAAAATTCGACTGCCGGATTCAGCGCGACCACTTCCGTTTGGCAAGGCAAACCGAACTGATTTTCCCCTTCATGCAAACCGTCAACAAAACAATATAAATCTTGATTTTTGCGAGTGAAATGGAAGGTTAATTCATGCTTCGGGTAAGATTCGCGCCGACTACAGCGGCTGCCGTAGATCCCTTCGCCATTGGTCTGCAACCATTCGCCCAACCCCTGCAGCCGTTCGACTTGTCCGCTTGGAATTGTGCCGTCGGCTTTTGGCCCGACATTCAGCAATAAATTGCCGTTATTCGCCACCACTTCCACTAATAGCGAAACCAATTTTTTCACCGAAATTAAATCGTCATCATGTTCATTTTGATTATAACCGAAAGATAAGCCCAAGCCGCGGCACATCTCCCATTTACGCTGGCGCGAGGCTTCACCGTGTTTGTATTCTTTCGAGGTAAAGTCGCACCACAAGCCGTTCCAACGGTCGTCCACCACACCATCGGCCACACGATTGTAATAATGGGAAAATAGGGTCGGCAGCATATGCTCCCCTTGTTTCGGCCAGCCGATATCATTCCATAATACCGACGGCTGATAATTATCGATCAGTTCCAATACCTGATTAAACGCATAATCCGCATAAGCGTAAGTCGGACTGGCATTCGACATATTTTGGCTTTCGGTAAAAATCGGTGCTGAAGAGTAAGTCCAGTCGATCACACCGGAATAATACGCGCCCATTTTTAAGCCGACATCTTCGACCGCATTTTTCAGTTCGCCGAGAATATCCCGTTTCGGCCCGTAATTCAGACAATGGTAATCGGTATAACGGCTCGGGAATAAACAAAAACCGTCATGATGTTTAGTGGTGAGCACCACATATTTTGCGCCGGCTTGTTTAAATAATTCCGCCCACGCGGTCGGTTGCCATTTTTCCGCTTTCCATAGCGGCAAAAAATCACGATACGCAAATGCTTCGCCATAGGTTTTCACATGATGTTCATAGGTCGGGCCACGCTTAACATTAATTGAATTGAAATACCACTCGGCATAAGGATTATTACAAAACCATTGTTCATCAATATCCACTTCACCTAATTCCCAAGTGAGCGGCGCAAAAGCAGGAACGGAATAAATTCCCCAATGGATAAAAATACCGAATTTATAATCATCATACCAATCGGGCAACGGATGTGTTTTTACCGATTCCCACGTTGCTGAATAAGTTGTATTACATTGCGTTATCATATGTCCTCCTTATTATCATTAAATAAAAAACAGCATTTATATAAAAACAACATTTCACCAACCAAACAAGTGAAATAATTATTTTATTAACAGCTAGGAAGCATTCTGTGATAGGTATCACTGAAATAGCCTGTTTTCTTCATGATTATGTAAACGAAATATGACCGAATTTGCACGCATACGGTAATTTCAGGCAGGAAAATGGGCGCTAAAACAAAAAACGGACACTTTTCAGTATCCGTTTTGCGGTTGCCGCATTAATCTCAAAACGCGGTTTTATACACTGCTAAAATCAATTCCGGGGTGCATTGGCGCGGGTTGCCGCCGGTACAGACATCATTGAAGGCATCGATGGAAAGTGCGGTCAGGTCGCTTTCCAATACGCCGATTTCAGACAGTTTTTGCGGAATGCCGACCTCTTTCGACAATTGTTTGACCGCATTAATCGCCGCGAGGCGGTATTCGCTTTGGCTCATGCCGTCCACGTTTTTCACCCCCATGGCACGGGCGATTTCACGGTATTTTTCGCCGGTGTCGGCTTGGTTAAATTCCATCACATACGGCAACAAGACTGCATTGGCAATACCGTGCGGGGTGTCGTAGTAGGCGGACAACGGGTGCGCCATGCCGTGCACCACGCCCAAACCGACATTGGAGAAGCCCATGCCGGCGACGTATTGCCCTAATGCCATGCCCTCTCTGCCGGCGGCTTCGTTATTGACCGCGCCGCGCAACGATTTGGCGATCAGTTCAATTGCTTTCAGGTGCAGTGCGTCGGTCAGTTCCCATGCGCCTTTGGTGGTGTAGCCCTCGATAGCGTGGGTGAGCGCGTCCATGCCGGTGGCGGCGGTCAAGCCTTTCGGCATGCTTGCCATCATATCCGGATCGACCACGGCGACAGTCGGCACGTCATGCACATCAACACAGACAAATTTGCGTTTGTGTTCTTCGTCGGTAATCACATAGTTAATGGTGACCTCTGCGGCTGTGCCGGCGGTGGTCGGCACGGCGATAATCGGCACGCATTTTTTATTGGTCGGCGCAACCCCCTCCAGCGAAACCACGTCGGCAAATTCCGGGTTATTAATGATAATCCCGATTGCTTTGGCAGTGTCAATCGGTGAGCCGCCGCCGATAGCGATCAAGTAATCCGCCCCTGCTTGTTTAAATGCCGCCACGCCTTGTTTGATAATATCCACACTCGGATTGGCTTTCACCCGGTCGAAAATGGTGTAGCTTAAGCCGGCTTGATCCAAAAGTGCGGTCACTTTTTGCGCCACGCCGAATTTGATTAAATCTTGGTCGGTCACCACCAACGCCTTCGTGAAACCGCGGCTGAGCGCTTCCGGCACAATATGCTCGATTGCGCCTTTGCCGTGATAGCTGGTTTCGTTCAAGATGATACGATTTGCCATAACAGATACCTCATAGTAAGTGAATGAATTCCAAATAGTATTTTTAAATAATCAATGTTATTGAATTATCGAATAAAAATAAGAACTCTCTCGTTATATTTCATCGAAAAAGTAGGGGCGGATGATATATCCGCCCGAATCGCACTTTGTATTTTTCAATGCTAATTAAATACTTATATCGAGCTTCGTAAACGGGCGGATATATCATCCGCCCCTACATTACCGAATCAAATTCCTCGATAACATAAAGCATACTGAAGCTGGATTTCGCCAGCCCCTTATTCCCAATAAAATTAATACAGCACGTCTTTCGCTTCGTCGGAATCAATATTGTCTTTGGTCACGAAAACCACACCGGTGTCGATGAATTTTTCGATTTTCTTACCGTCGATCACGTCTTTAATCGCGGTAACGCCTTTGTAGCCCATTTGGTAAGACGATTGCACCACAATGCCTTCCAATGTGCCGTCACGCACGAAGTTTTGCAGGTCTTGGTTGCCGTCAAAGCCGACCGCCACCAATTTACCGGCATAACCACGCTCTTTAATCGCACGCGCCATGCCGACCGCAGTCGGTTCGTTCGCGCCGAAAATCGCGGTCAAATCCGGGTGTGAGGTCAATACGTCGATGGTTTGGTTAAGTGCGGTCACCATATCGGATTGGGAATAAAACGGCCCGACCATGGTGATATCGGTATTTTTCTTAATTTCATCGACGAAACCGCCGGTACGCTCAATCGCACTGGCAGCCCCCGGAGTGAACGACATCACCGCCACTTTGCCTTTCGTGCCGTTTTTCTCCAGCAGTTTTTCGGCGGCGAGTTTTCCGGCGGCACGATTATCGGTGGCTAGGAAAGATTGATAATATTTGCCGTCACTGTTGATACCGGAGTCGATCATCACCACCGGAATACCGCGTTCGTAAGCCGCTTTCACCGCCGGCACTAACGCGTCGGGGTCGGACGCCGCAAGCACAATCCCTGCCACACCGCGGTTGACGGCGTTGTTCACCATGTTCACTTGTTCGTCGATTGCGGTTTCCGCTTGCGGACCTTGGAACGAAATATTGTATTGTCCGCCAATATCTTTTCCTGCGTCCTGTGCGCCTTTGTTTACGTTTTGCCAAAAGTTGGCGTTGGCGGTTTTGACAATAACCGCGATTTCGCTGGATTTTGCCATCACCGGAGAGCTGATTAAGGCAGAGAACCCGACTAAAGTTGCCAATGCTGCGACTGCGAATTTTTTCATAATGTGCTCCTTGTTGGAATGATAGACCGTTTTATGGACGGCGTTTAAATGGAACTGCTTGTGGTAAATCCAAGCTGGCGATGTGCTGCCACGCTATTTCTTTTTGCTTTGTCTTAATTGATCAATCGACACCGTGACGATAATCACCAGACCGATAATAATTTGTTGGATAAAGGCTGAAACGCCATTCATATTCAAACCGTTACGCAACACCCCGATAATAAACGAACCGATTAACGTGCCCGGAATCGTGCCGACCCCGCCCATCAGCGATGTACCGCCGACCACCGCACTGGCGATCGCGTCCAGCTCATACGCCACGCCGCCGTTCGGTTGTGCCGTCACCAAGCGCGAGGCGAGAATCACCCCCGCCAAGCCCGACAACAAACCGCTGGCGATATAGGCATAGTTTTTCACCTGATTGGTTTTAATCCCCGATAAACGCGCCGCTTCTTCGTTAGAACCGATGGCGTAGATATAGCGTCCGACCCGTAATTTACTGAGCGCGAAGGTGAACATAATCGCAATGACGATCATGATAATCACCGGATACGGAATGCCCGGGAACGTCACCAGCGGCAAGCCGTTAGGCCCTTCTTCCACCATGCGCAACAGCGCCCCGTTGCCGAGATAAGAGAACGATTCCGGCATACCGGACACCGGCGCAGCGTTGGTTACATACAGCGCCACCCCGCGCGCCACCATCATCATACCCAACGTGGCGATAAACGGCGGCAGTTTCATTTTGGTCACCATAATGCCGTTGGCGTAGCCACACACGCCGCCGACCAAAATCCCGGCGATCATACCGATCGGCACCGGCAGTCCGCCGTTGACGAACATTGCCGCCGCCACGCCGGAAAGCGCCACCACCGAGCCGGTGCTCAAATCAATCCCGCCGGTCAAAATGACACAGGTCGCGCCAATCCCGATCAAGGCGATGGTCGAGGTTTGCAGCCCGATGGTCATGATATTGTTCAGCGTAAAGAAGTAATCATTGCTGACAGTGAATGCCAGCACCAGCAGTAATAAGCCTGCCAACGAGGCAAGTTTTCTTAATAGATCTTTTTGTTTATCGTTCATCACATCACCCCATTTTTAACGAACATAGTCTCTGGCAAACATATTTTTCACGCCGGTGGCATACTGCATAATTTCTTCCTGATCGGTTTGTTTGGTTTCCAACATGCCGGTCATCTGCCCCTCACGCATTACAATAATCCGATCGGACACCCCCAACACTTCCGGCAGCTCCGACGAGATCACAATCACGCCCACGCCGTTAGCGGCAAGTTCGTCCAACAGTTGATAAATCGCATATTTCGCACCGACGTCAATCCCGCGCGTCGGTTCGTCGAAAATCATCACCGTCGCGTCGCGGAACAGCCATTTGCCGATCACCACTTTTTGTTGGTTGCCGCCGCTGAGGTTATTCACCAACTGCTCGACCGTCGGGGTTTTGATCTCCATTTTTTTGACGAAGGTATCCGCCGCGTTGACTTCGGCATCGTGCGAAATCACGCCCAACTCGCTGCACACTTTATCCATTGCCGCCATGGTAATGTTTTCACGGATACACATGCGCACCGCGATACCGTTGAGTTTGCGGTCTTCCGACAGATAGGCGATTCCCGCCTTAATCGAATCGGCAGGGCTTTTGATCGACACTTTTTTGTGATGGACAAAAATCTCGCCTTTATCCAGCGGATCAGCGCCGAAAATCGAACGTGCCAATTCGGTGCGTTTTGCCCCGACCAAGCCGGTGATCCCCAGAATTTCGCCACGGCGCAAGTCAAAATTGAGCGGTTTAAATACGCCGTAACGTTCGGCATTCATCACCGACAGAATAATCTCATCTTCGATAAGTGCGGTTTTTGGCGGGAAATGGTTATCCAACGAGCGCCCGACCATTTTGGTGATAATCTGATCCATGGTGATTTCCGCAAAACGGTGGTTGGAAACATAAGTGCCGTCGCGGAAAATGGTGATGTGATCGCAAATCCGTTGCAGTTCTTCCATGCGGTGCGAGATATACACGATACACACCCCTTTGCTTTTCAGGCGGTGTACCAACTCAAACAGGCGATCAATCTCTTTTTCGGTCAGGGCGGAGGTGGGTTCGTCCATAATCAACACTTCCACATCAAACGACAACGCTTTGGCTATTTCCACCATTTGCTGTTTCGCCACCGACAGCGTATTGACAATGTCGGTCGGGGCAACATCAATATCAAACATTGACAGCAATTCCGCCGAATCACGGTTCATTTTGCGTTTATCCACCAAGCCGTGTTTCAGCGGCTCGCGCGCAAAAAAGATGTTCTCGGCAACGGTCAAGTGCGGTATCAGGTTCAGCTCTTGGAAGATCATGCTGATACCGTTTTTCTGTGCCTCCAACACCGATTCAAACCGCACTTTTTTGCCTTTATACACAATGTCGCCCACTTCGGGGTGATACACCCCGATCAGGCATTTCATCAAGGTGGATTTGCCTGCGCCGTTTTCGCCCATTAAGGCGTGTACTTCGCCTTTGCGCAGCTGAAGATGAACGTCTTTCAGGGCTTGCACCGCCCCAAAAGATTTGCTGATGTTGGTCATGGACAGCAGTGGCGCTGCTTGCGATGGATTTTCCATGTTCCCTCCTGCCTAAGTTATTCCACTTAAGTTATTCTTCAATGCGTAAGCCGTAGGTGCTGAATTTGCCCAACACCACTTCGATTTCCTCGTCCGGCAGCACCGGCACATTATCGCTAATCGCCAACAAGCGCAGATACCAGGTTGCCAGCACTTCCACCTCATGCGCCAGCCATAAGGCTTTTTTCAGATTTTTCTCGGCGGCGATCAAACCGTGGTGCTGTAATAAAATCGCTTTGCTCTGTTTAATCCCGTCCTGCACATATTCCGCCAGTTTCGGTGTGCCGAAAGTGGCATAAGGCACACACGGAATACGGTTTGTGCCGCCGACGGCGATCATGTAGTGAATTGCCGGAATGTCTTTGCCCAAAATCGACACCGCCGAACAATTCAGCGAATGGTTATGCACCACCGCATTCAAATCAGGGCGCGCTTGATACACCGCATGGTGAAACCGCCATTCGCTCGACGGCAATTTACCGGCGTCGTAATGCCCGTCGGCATCGACAAACACGATCGAATCTTCGGTCAATAATTCATAGGGCGTGCCGGTCGGGGTGATGAGCATACCGCCGTTGTAACGCACGCTGACATTGCCCGCCGTGCCTTGGTTCAGCCCTAAACGGGTCATCTCCAAGCAGGTGTCGATAATTTCTCGGGAGAGAGCTTGTCTGTTCATATGTTATCCTTAACTAATTTAAAATCTGTGTCGGCTATGCGATCGCTGCAATCGGCGCAATCGACGTAACCCCTTTTTTCAAAATAATATTGCCGTATTTTGCCAATTCGCCGCTCACCACCACCGCATACGCCATTTCAGCCCGATCATAAAATGCGAAACGGTCAATGCGGCTGAGATTCGGGCAACTGCCGACCGCACTTTCAATCGCAGCGCGATAGCGTGCTTCGACACTCGGATCAAGGCTGTCGCCCTCGACCGCCTGCATCATAACCAACGGGGTTTCAACATATTGATCGTATTCAAACAGCGGGCTGATTGCCGTCAGCAGCGTTGCCACGTCAATGCCGTCGGCACGGATCACGCGGTGATGGAGCTGATGTGCCGGAAAGTGCGCGTCGCATAGCACGATTTCATCGCCGTGTCCCATTTCCGCCAAGGTTTTTAACAGTTCCGGCGAAATTGCCGGGTGAATGCCTTTTAACATAATCATCGTTCCTTATGGGTTAATCGTTGCCATATGCTGCTGGTAAGCCTGCAACCGCACTTGATACGCCGCACTGTCCGGTGACGGCTGCACAACCTTGCGCTGCGGCTGCATTTGCCGTTGCGCCACTTCAATGCTTTGGTAATATTGCGCACCGGCGAAGGTGAACATTGCCGCGCCCAATACGGTGGCTTCCGCCACATCGACAATTTCAATCGGCAAGCCCAACACATCGGCGCGGATTTGATTCCACAGGCGGTTTTTCGAGCCGCCGCCGACACAAATCAAGCTGCTTGCCTCAAACCGACTGACTTGCTGTAGGGTCTGCAAACCGCACTTGAGCTGATATGCCATATATTCCAATGCCGCACGGTAAATCTGCCCGCGTTCGCTGTGCAACGACAAACCGCCGATCCTGCCGCGGTGGGCGAAATCTTCCGCATTGTTGAAATTACCGTGCCACTCGATTCCGCCCGCGCCGACCTCAACCTGTTCCGCTTCGCTGATCATGGTTTCGTAGTAGTGCGGCGTGTTCAGCACGTCGGCATAAAAGCGGTTGCCGACCCATTCCAATACGCCCGACCCCAACCACTGCACACCGGGAGTGAAGTAGCCGGTTTTGGCATCAAATTCGGTGGTTAAACCTTGATGAATTAAGTCAAAGTGCGGTTCGGCTTTGGCGGTGCGCGCCATCAAAATTTCCCATGTGCCGGAACTGAGCACCGGCTGATTCGGTTTCGCCCCTGAACCGAAAATCGCAAATTGGGTATCATGTCCGCAAGAGATCACCGGGATACCACTCGGCAACCCCATTTCATGGGCAATTTCCGCACGCAGTTCGCCAACCGCCTCACCGGCTTCCACCATCGGCGGAAAATGTCCGGCATTCAGATCTAACAGCGATAAGGTTTGCGAATCCCAACCGCCGCTTTGCAGATCGGTCAACATCGACGTGCCGGCCATGGTTTTATCGGTGCTGAACACGCCGCTCAGCCAGTGGGTCAGCATGGAGGAGATGAAGACAAATTTATCCATGCGCCGATAGATATCAGGCTGGTTTTCTTTTAACCACAACAACTTAAACAGGGTGTTGAAACTGTACAGCCCAATGCCGTTACGGGTATAAAGCTGTTCCACATCGAGGTAATCCGCAAGGTTTTGCATAATCGGAATGGTGCGCGGACATTTCCATGAAATAATCGGATAAATCTGCTTGCCGTCGCGATCAAAGGGCGCGCCGTCCACGCCGAAAGTGGTTACGGAAATGCCGATAATTTCTTGAATATCATAATGTTGATGACTGAGTTGCACCACCACATGCCGCGCGCACTCTGCCAGCTTGTCGCAGATTTCGGCAAAATCCCAGATATGATATTCCGCCGATTCCGCCCCGCTTTTGGTTGCGCTGGCAATATGGTGCGCCGCCAAAATCTTGCCTTTTTCATTTAAGGCAATGGTGCGCGTGTTGGTTGCGCCGCAGTCAAAAATCAGAACAATAGGCATAAAGCTCCCCCTTCCTGTTCACAGCAGGAATTCGCTTCAGGACAATCCGTTTCGGGAAAGCGCGGTTGTCAAAACCGCACTTTGAATCTCTCGGGCGACATCGGTTGCCGCCCTTGTGTTAGGTTATGAATTAGCGGTACAGCGGGCCGAAGTTGGCACAGGCGCGGTAATCCTGCCCTTCTTTATCCATGCCGAATGCGCTCCAAGTGCTTGGACGGAAGATTTGTTGATCTTCCACGTTATGCATACACACCGGAATCCGCAACATCGAGGCAAGGGTGATGAAGTCTGCGCCGACGTGGCCGAAAGTCGCCACGCAATGGTTCGCCCCCCAATTCGCCATCACCGAATAGACATCGGTGAATGCGCCTTTGCCGGTTAAGCGTGGTACAAACCAAGTGGTCGGCCACGTTTCATTGGTGCGTTTATTCAGGGTTTCATGCACTGCCGGCGGCAGATCGATAGACCAACCTTCGGCAATTTGCAGCACTGGTCCGATCCCTTTGATGATGTTGATCCGCGTCATGGTGAACGGCATGCCGCCTTTGGTCAGGTATTGCGACGAATAGCCGCCGCCACGGAAATATTCGTGCACCGCCGGACACCAACGGGTGTTTTCCAAACAGCGTTTGCCGTCTGCTTCGCGCACTTCCCATGCCGGTTTTATCACCGGCTTGCCGTCTTTGTCTTGGTGTTGCCCCGTGCCGTCCAATGCCGCCGAACCGGAGTTAATCAGATGGATAAAACCGCTTTCAGGACGGAAACCGGTCACGCGTTCCACCGCGTCTTCGCTCCAGTAGGTGCGCACATCGGCAAAGATTTGCGCTTGCCCGGTCAATTGATTGCCGAACAGCATACAGACTGCATTCAATGAATCGTTTTCGGTGGCGAGAATATACGGCGGGCGCACGCCGTTCCAGTCGTAGGTGGAGTTGAGAATCGCTTCCATAAAATCGCCGTTCGGCAGGTGATCCGTCCAGTGGCGCTGTCCTTGGAAACCGGCGGCAATCGCATTGTGTCCCAACGCTTCTTCACCGTAATTCAACTTGGCAAGTTTTGGATTGCCGACCATTAAATCACGGGTGATAATCGCCATTTTGACCACGTTTTCCCACAGTTCGGCTCGTTGCTCCGCATTGCGCTGATGTTCAGGCGTGTTGACATCAATTCCTTCTTGGCAATATTGTTTCACCCAGCTTACGGCTAAATCGACTTCTTGCTGATCGTAAATTTGGCGATCCAAACGGCGTTTGATTTCGGTCATATCCACATATTCATTGCGCATACCGAGATAGTCTTGGAAGAACGATTGATTGACGATAGAACCGGCAATCCCCATTGACACCGCACCGATCGAGAGATAAGACTTGCCGCGGATATTGGCAACGGTCAGACCGGCGCGCGCAAAACGCAACAGTTTTTCCTGCACGTCTTGCGGAATAGTGGTGTCTCCGGCTTCTTGCACTTCTGTGCCGTAAATCGAAAACGCCGGCAAGCCCATTTGCGAATGCCCCGCCAACGCCGCCGCCAAATAGACCGCCCCCGGGCGCTCCGTGCCGTTAAAGCCCCAAATCGCTTTCGGCATATGCGGATCCATATCAATGGTTTCCGAACCATAACACCAACATGGTGTGACCGTCAGCACCACGCCGACATTATTCAGTTTGAATTTTTCCGCACAAGCCGCCGCTTCCGCCACGCCGCCGATACAACTGTCGGCAATCACACACTCGACAAAACTGCCGTCAGGGTGTCGCACTTGGCTGGACAGCAACGCAGCGACCGACTGCGCCATTGCCATGGTTTGATCTTCCAATGATTCGCGTACACCTAAACGACGACCGTCAATCGTCGGACGAATACCGATTTTCACTGCTTGGGATTTTGCTAAACTCATCTTACCGTTCCTCTTAATCATGAAGTAGAATGGACATTTTTCAGACTTTTCTGAAATCTATCTTCAAGAGAAATGATCGGCTTGAAAAGCAGTTTGTTTAAAAACAGTACGATTTCGTGATAAAAATCACGAAAAAGCCTCAAATAAGAGAAAAAAATGCGGTAAAAAATGCCCGATTTAAATTTAAATCACTTAAAACGGTCAAATCGGGCATTTCATACAATGGAAAAAAAGAGAGGATTAAGGCGTGATAACCAATAAATTCTGCCGCTCACAATACGTTGCCAGCTCACCCTGCGGCAATTCATCACAAAACAGAATATCAATTTGCGACAAATCACAAATTTTCATCAGACTTTTGCGCCCTAATTTTGTATTATCCACCAGTAAAAATTTCTTTTCGGAAGCCGCCATAATCTTGCGTTTGACCGACGCATTCAATTCGTTTGACTCCCACACCGAGCCACCGTTATCCACCCCGATACAGGAAAAAATTCCGATGTCGATATGCAAACGTTGCAATAGCTGTTCCGATAACGGGCCGTAAAACGCATCGTATTTCGCCGAATACACCCCACCGGTCGCAATGGTTTTAATATTACTTTTCGTCGCTAATGCATTGATATTATGCATGGCATTGGTGACAACGGTGCAGGGGATATCCGGCATTGCCTGCGCAAAATACCAACTGGTGGTGCTGGCATCAAGCCCGATTACCACATTTTCAAACACATATTCCACCGCACTTTCCGCAATCAACCGCTTGGCGTCAGAGTTGCTTTTTTGCCGATTCTGAAAAGACCGCCCTAAGTCCTTCGCCTTCAAGCCCACAGCACCGCCATGGGTACGGTGCAACAACCCTTTGCGATCCAGCTTGCCCAAATCACGCCGCACGGTCTCCAACGACACCATCAACTCCAGCGCCAACTGATTCACATCCACCTTCCCCAGCTTACTCAACTGCTCCAGAATAAAACGTTCTCTCTCTTTCATGATTAATTTTCCATTATTAAAAATCGGTCAAATCGGGCAATTTGATTATAGGGGGTATTGAGGGGGATTGGTAGAAGGTTTTCAATTTCACTCAATATCGCTATCTAGAATAGTTTGCCCTTTAAGCCGATTGTCTTTCGACTAATGTCATCGGAATTAACTGTTGTACAAACGTTAGTGATTTATTTTCCATTAGATTTAACAGCGTATCTACCGCTGTTTTTGCCATAACATCATAATGTTGTGCTGCAGTGGTCAATGGCGGGCAAGTATAGGCTGCTAATGGATGATCGTCATGTCCGGCGATTTTAAATTGCCCGCGCGCGCTACCGATTTGCAATTTTCTTTCCCAAGCAGCAAGTAATGCGCCATAGGCTAAACGATCGTTGGCACAAAGTAACGCCTGATAGGTTTTGCACTTCTCACTTGCTAACCAAAGTGCGGTTTGCTGATGTCCGTATGTTTCAAATTGCCAGTCAGTGCCGTTCGCCGTCAAAACAAACGGACTTTGTTTATTTTTTTCCATTGCAGTGTAATAAGCCTGCAAACGGGTATTCGCATTGCGATTAATTTCCGGCATGGCCAAAAAAGCCGGCGGCGTTCCTTTTTGGCATAAATAATCTACCAATAATGTGATCCCTTGCTGATTATCCGTGCCGATAAACGGTGCATAATGTGCCGGTGGCGTATCCAGATAAACTATCGGCAAGCTATCTTCCATATGACGCAATTTACTCTGTACTGAAGATTTTCCCAACGGGACAACAAATGCACCGGCAACATTCATGGATTTTAATTTTGCGACCGCTTCCGCTTCAATGCTCTGTTTACCATTCGACGGCAAAGTAAAAGTAAAATAACCGGCGATTTCCGCCATTTCTGAGATTCTTGAAACCAGCTGCATATAAAACGGATCGGTGATACTCGGAATAATAATCCCGATGACCCGGCTTTTATTCCGTTTTAGATTGCTGGCAAATAAATTAGGGCGAAATCCGGTTTCTTCGATAGCCGTTTGAATTAATTGTTGCGCCTGTGCGCTTACCTGTTGCGGATCATTAAAATATTTCGATAAGGTTTGCCGTGACAAGCCGACATAAGCCGCAAGCTGTTGCATGGTGTTGATTGACGAAAGCGATTTGTTTTTATCCATTTATTCTTTCTTGTAAAAAAGCCTCTAATTCTGAACGTGTTGATGTGCCTTCCATTGGACCAAGGTAAGTGACCGCTCTTGCGCCGGCGGCATTGGCATAACGTAATGCCTCTTCCGCAGAAGAACCCTTAATCCAATAACTGATAAATGCACCGCCGAAACTATCACCGGCACCGGTCGGATCCAATTCTTCGACCTGATGAGGAGCAATATCGATCTGTTTACCTTGGGTGAAATAACTTGCGCCTGCTTTCCCGCGTTTTAATACAATTTCTTTAATGCCGATAGCAAACAACTCGTTAATCGCCGTTATTTCATCACGGGTTTGAGAACAGAGAAAGAGTTCTTCGCCTGACGGTAAAAACAGATCAGTGTGCTTTAATACCGTTTCCAGATCAACTTGCAATTTTTCCGTCATAATTTCCGCCCTTAAATTCGGGTCAAAAGAGAGTGTACCGCCACGTGCTTTAATCTCTTGCATGGCTTTTAATGCCATCGTACGCAGTCCCGGCGAAGAAAGTGCGGTTCCCATCAAATGTAAATGACTGCACTCCTGCAATAATCGAGCAATTTGCGGATTATCATCTAATTCGCCACAGGCACTATGCGCAATATTAAATACAAAATTGCGATTGCCATCTTCTCGGTAACGCACAAACGCACTGCCGGTTGGTCTATCTTGCGTAATGGAAATCCCTTGAATATCCACATTATCTTGTTGCAAACGATTGAGATTTAAGCGACCAAAATCATCATTGCCGACACGTGAAATAATGGCACAAGGCACTCCTAATTTTCCGACTTGATCGATAAAAATTGCGGGAGCACCCGATGGAAACGGACCAAGTAACGGCTGAGTTTCTAAAAAACCGTTTCCTTTCGTGGTTGCCACAATTTCAACTAAAATTTCGCCAATGGTTAATACTTTATGTTTCATGCTTTGCTCCGCTTTTTCTTGGATCGCACATCAAGCCATACCGCAATTAAAATCACGATACCTTTCACAATTAATTGGTAAAAATAAGGCACCGACATCATATTCATGCCGTTATTCAAAATACCGATAATCAAAGCCCCGACTAAGGTGCCAATCATCGTGCCGACCCCACCGGCAAGACTGGTTCCGCCCAGCACCGCCGCCGCAATCGCATCAAGTTCATATCCCATGCCGGCATTGGTTTGTGCCGAATATAAGCGCGATGACAACAAAATACCGGAAATTGCCGCCATCAAGCCGGATAATGTAAAAATCCAGATTTTCACTTTTGCCGTTGCAATGCCTGAATATTGTGCGGCTTCAATATTTCCACCGGTGAGATAAGCCTTGCGACCAAAAACGGTACGCGAAAGTACAATATGATTAATTAAGAATAAGATGAGTAAAATCCAAATCACAATCGGAATCCCAAACCAAGATTCATTGCCGATTGCTGTCCAACTGTCATTGGTTATCATCTGCGGCGCGCCATTGGTCGGCAAGCTGACCATTCCACGGTAAATGCCCATGGTTGCCACCGTCACAATAAACGAAGGCAATGCCAATTTTGCCGTCAATGCGCCATTGATAAATCCCATCACCGCTCCGGCAAATAATGTCACCAACAAAGCGGGAATTAAGCCATAATCCAATGCCAACACTTGCGCCCCAACCATACCGCTCACGGCAATGATTGAGCCGATTGAGAGATCAATTTCCCCCAGCAAAATAACCCATGTCATACCAAACGCGGCAATCGCCACAACGGAGACTTGTTGCAGGATATTCATAAAATTTGCCAATGACATAAAACGATGATTGGCAAAAGAGAAAAATACGCTCAACACGATAAGCGAAAGAAAAATACCGCCCAGTTGGCGTAAATACTGCATTAAACGATCGTGTTTTGTCATAGCATTTGCCCCGTTGCTGCCGCCATAATTTGCTGTGGATTTAATGAACTTGCCGCGGCAATAGTTTGAATACGTTTCCCTGCCATCACAACGATACGATCAGACAGCCCCAAAATTTCGGGCAACTCTGAAGAAACTAATAAAATTGCCGTTCCGCTAGCGGCTAATTGCCTGATGATATTATAAATTTCAAATTTAGCCCCGACATCAACACCTCTGGTCGGTTCATCTAAAATCAGGATCTGCGGTTGCGTTGTCAGCCATTTAGCCAAAACGACCTTCTGCTGGTTGCCTCCTGATAAGGTATTCGCCGCAACTTCACCCGATGGCGTGCGGATCGCTAATTGTTGAATTGCATTTTTCACCGCATAGGCTTCACCGGCATGATTTAGCCAACCGCACTTGAATGAAAAGTGCGGTAACGCCGCCATCGTAGTGTTGTGTCGAACAGAAGCGGACAAAACCAAGCCTTCCTCTTTACGATTTTCGGTTACAAATGCAATGCCGTGATGAATTGCCACATCAACATGATTGATATGAACCAATTTGCCATTCAAATAGACTTCCCCTTGATAAGCAAGCACGCCGAATAATGCTTTCATCACATCGGATCGCCCTGCCCCGACTAAGCCGAAAAAACCCAAAATTTCACCGCGTTTTAAGTCAAAGCTGACATCATTCACTTTATTGCTTACGCTTAGATTTTTGACTTCTAAGACGGGATTGGTAGAATCGCTAAACATTTTGGTCAGCGGCGGAGGATAGATCTGATCCATACGGCGACCAACCATCAGCGCGATCAGCTGATCAATCGTCGTTGCTGTTTTTAACACGGTCTGAACATATTCCCCGTCACGCATGACGGTAATATCATCAGATAAGCGCATGATTTCTTCCATTCGATGAGAAATATAAATTACCGCTTTTCCAGATTGCGTCAGCTTATCAATAATCGAGAATAAAATTTCTGCTTCGGAATCGGATAAGGAAGAGGTGGGTTCATCAAGAATAATAATGTCGGAAGGACGGCTCAAGCCTTTCGCAATTTCAACTAATTGCCGTTGCGCGATGGAGAGATCGCCAACTTTTGCCCCAACATGGATCGGCAAGCCTAACGAATCAATCAGTGCAATGGCTTGTTCTTCAATTTTACGATCATTGATAAAACCAAAACGAGAAAGTTCGTGATTGGCATAAATATTCTGTGCGACGGTTAAGTTATTGGTTAAACTCAACTCTTGAAAAACGATGGATAATCCTGAATTAGCCGCATCTTGCGGAGATTTGGGTTGATAGTTCTCACCGTTTAACAACATTTCGCCCGAATCGGCTTGATAAACACCCACCAAAATTTTCATCAAGGTGGATTTGCCCGCACCATTTTCACCCAATAAGGTATGTACACGTCCACGCCGAACCGTCAAATTCATATTGTTTAATGCATGAATAGCCCCAAAGGATTTATCAATTCCATTTAACGCCAGTACAATATCATTCTGATCGATCATACACCCCGTCCTTACGCACTTGTCGGCGGGGAAAGTCTATCCCGCCAACAAGCTTGGTTGAAGCGACTATTTGGTATAAACACCCGGCTCTATCGGCTGCTCTTTGGCAACCTCTTCACCGGCAAGTACTTTTACTGCGGTATTTAACGCTTCCCGTCCCATTTTGTCAGGATATTGTTGGATCACACCTACCATAACCGGATCAGAATCAACCGCATCTCTGGCTTCTTTCATGCCGTCAAACCCAATTACTTTAACCTGATCCTGCAAGCGCGCCGATTTCACTGCAACAGCCGCCGCTAATGCGGCATCATCGCCAAAACCGAAAATGCCTTGGATATCCGGATTAGCTTGCAACATATTTTGTGCAACGGCTAAGGCTTCCGCACGGGTAATCCCTGTTTGCTGTGCGACAATTTTAATCTCCGGATAATTTGATAACGCTTGCTTAAAACCATCAACCCGAGCCACCACCGATTGCACGGTCGGGTAATCAATAATCGCAACATTGCCTTTATTATTCAGCACTTTTGCCATCAGCTCACCGGCTTTCACCCCACCGGTATAGTTATCAGTGCCAACGTAAGATGTGACTTCGATTCCATCAGCAGGTACATCAACCGTAATCACCTTAATCCCCGCACTTTGCGCTTTTTTAATTGCCGGCAATACGCCTTTACTATCGACTGGTGAAATAATGATCGCTTTCGCACCTTTCACAATAAAATCTTCAACATCGGCTAATTGCTTGCCCAAATCCTGATTGGCGATTGACACTTCTAAATCAACGCCTTTTTCTTTTGCTTCCGCCTTAATTGCGTCAGCAAGTTCAATATAAAACGGGTGCTGTTGAGTCAATAATGAAGCACCAACCAAATCTGCCGCCCACGCACTACCACACGTTATTGCAACTGCACCACCTAGAAGAAATCGTTTGAATAATTTTTTCATAACACATCTCCAATTTTGGAATTGACTGATTAAAATCCTAATGCACTTAAAATGCCTAAGTACAATCTGAGTTATAGCAACCATCTTTACACGTGTAAATTAAAAAAGTTCAAAAATATGATCCAGGTAGCTTTTTTGCTAAAAATAAACCGCCAATTTTTAAAACCGGCGGCGATATGACAAGTTTTGAATATGATTAAAATAGTATGCAAAATTAATGTGTTTTTTCAAAAAATTTGTTATATAGCGGTTCGGTTGCTTCCGTCCATTCTTTATATTGCTGATATTGCAGACTATAACGTTGACTCCGATTCTCGTTCGGATAATATGTTTTTTCCATTTTACTTGCCATAAACGTTTGCGCCGCTTCTACCGTCGGATAAACATCTGCAGCAACGGCGGCAAAAATCGCAGCACCTAAGGCACAACATTGATCAGATTTTACAATCTGAATCGGCTTTTCCATCACATCGGCACAAGTCTGCATTACCACCGCTGATTTCCGAGCAATACCCCCTAATGCAATAATTTTTTCAACCGGAACTTGTTGAGAAGCCAAACATTCCATAATCATTTTGGAGCCGAAAGCCGTCGCCACAATCAACGATCCAAATATTGAACTCGCATCAGTGCCTAAGCCAATACCTGAAATAACCCCTTTTAATTTCTGATTAGCAAAAGGCGTTCTACGTCCATTAAACCAATCCAAAGTCAATGGCAAATGCTCTAGACGCGGGTTTCTATTCCACTCTTCTGCCAGATTCACTAATAATTTTTGCCTAAATGCGTCAATATCCGGTTGCAAGTGCGGTTGCTGCTGTTGCAAGTGATCTAAAGGCCAGCTTAGCATTCTGGCAAACCAGGCATAAACATCCCCAAAAGCGGACTGTCCAGCCTCTAAGCCAATGGCATTAGGCACAACGCTACCATCAACTTGACCGCATATTCCCTCAATAGAACGCCTATTTACCGTTTCATAATCCGTAATCAGAACATCACAGGTAGAGGTGCCGATCACTTTAACCAAAGTATTTTTTGATGCGCCGGCACCAACGGTTCCCATATGGCAATCCAGCGCGCCACCTGAAATTACGACCTGCGAAGGTAAATTTAATTTTGCTGCCCATTCGGCAGTTATCGTACCGACGGCAATATCTGCCGTCTGAGTTTCGGTAAAGAGCGGTGTTTGCAAGTTCTCTGTAATTGATGGGTGTAATGCCTGCAAAAATTCAATTGACGGTAAACCACCCCAATCCGGATGCCATAAACTTTTATGTCCCGCAGTACAACGACCTCTTTTTAACTGCACAGGCGCGGTTGTACCGGACAGTAACGCAGGTACCCAGTCACATAATTCAACCCAATTCACCGCATGTTGTCTGACTTCAGTATCAATCGTTTGGATATGGGTTATCTTCGCCCAAAACCATTCGGCGGAATAAATGCCGCCGATATATTTCGTATAATCCGGATATTTGCCGCTATGGCATAATTCGGTAATATAATCGGCTTCTTTCGTTGCCGTATGATCTTTCCATAAGACAAACATTGCATTCGGATTGTCTTTAAATTGTTCTTTTAATGCTAAAACATTTCCATGTTCATCAATTGGGGCGGGGGTCGAACCTGTAGCGTCAATTCCGATACCAACAATATTTTGTCTCACATTTTCGTCGATGGTTTGTGTAATTTTACAAATCGCCTCCGTCATTGATTCAATATAGTCTAAAGGATGATGACGGAACTGGTTATTTTCCGAATCACAATAAAGCTCTTTTTTCCAACGCGGATAATTAATCACATAGGTGGCAACTTCTTCCCCGCTTTGGCAATTTACCAATAATGAACGAACGGAATCACTACCAAAATCCAAGCCGATAACAAATTTTTCTAACATAATGGTAACCCTCTATAATTATTGTTTTCTTGTGAGAAAATTAAATTGATATTTTTGTAAGAAAATAAACACAATTAATAATGCACCCCATAATGCCATAGTGATATAACTGCTAACACCAATAATATTTAACCCACTTTCCAATGTCTGTAGCATGATTAACGCAATTAGAATACCAACTAATTTTCCTTTGCCGCCATCAGGGTTTACTCCACCTAGCACTGTGGCTAAAATTGCCGTTAATAAATAAGAATCTCCATAAGAGGCTTTAGCGGAATTCAGTTTAGACATCATTAAAAGTGCGGCTGCCACACAAAGGATAGAGGAAATAACATAGACTAAAACAAGAACCTTTTTAGTATTAATTCCAGAAAAATACGTTGCTCGTTCGTTATTACCAATAAAATAAATTGATTTTCCAAGTGTCGTTTTATCAAAAATAATCCACAATCCAATCGATAACAGAATAAAAATAATTAATGGAATCGGCACACCTAACCAAGCACCACTGTTTAGTATCAGAAGGCTATCGGAAAAATTCGAAACTGCAGAGCCCTTTGATAATAAAACATTTACACCATTTAATAGCGTCATTGTTCCTAACGTGGCGAGGATAGGAGACACCCTGACAACCGCAATTAATAAACCGTTCACCAATCCAATAATAATCGCAGTAACCAATCCCAATAATATTGCGATTAAAATTGAAGACGGATTATTTACCAAATAAAATGCCATAACCAGTGAACATGAATTCATAGTGGCAATAATCGATAAATTAATACCACCCGTTAGCATCGTAATCGCCATTGCCAGTGTTAGCACACCCAAAATCGGCATTTGCGAAGCTATCGATTGGAAATTATTTAACGACCAAAAAATATCCGGAATCAAAAAGCTAAACATTAACGTGATACCGATCAATAATATCATCAGGTATTTAAAGGAATTGTCATTAAGCTTTTTCATAACGATTATACTCCCATCTTATTTCGCTGACTCCATGCAGTCATGCTCACACTGAAGACGATAATGAGACCCGTAACGACAGTTTGCCAGTACGAAGAAATCCCTAAAAGATTCAATCCATTTTGAATGATTGCAAGTAACACCACCCCCATTATCGTGCCCGACAATGTTCCTTTTCCGCCAATCAAGCTAGTGCCGCCGAGTACCACTGCCGCTAACACCGTCAGCTCATAGCCCAATAATGAATCAGGCGCAACGGTTTGCACGGTATAAGATTGGACAATTCCGGCGATTCCTGCGGTAAATCCCATATAACCGTAAACAAAAAGATGAAGTTTTAATAAGCTAAAACCAACTCTTGATGCCGCTTCGGCATTACCACCCAATGCATAAATTTTTCGACCAATACTAGTTTTATTCATGATAAAGCCTGTCAGAAAAATGACAGCAAGTAATAACATGAACTGAAAAGACAAACCATATTCAAATCCATCTGATGTTGATGATTTGAATAAAACAACTTCCTCTTGAAACCAAGCCGGATAATCATACAACCAAGTTCCCTTGGTAATATATAATAAGAGACCATAGAATATATTTAAGGTTGATATGGTAATAATGATAGAAGGAACATTGAGTTTATTCACGATGAAAGCATTAATTAACCCTAGCGTAATCCCCGATAGAATAGAAATCAGAAAAACCACCAAATAATTCCCATCATACTGCATGATAAATGACACCATAATATATTGTGAGATTATTGTTATTGCCGGAAAAGAAATATCTATCCCACCGGAAATAAGCACAATAAACAAACCACAAGCTAAAATAGCTAACATTGCATAGCTATTAATCACGTCATAAAAGTTTTCTATTGTCAGAAAATCATCTGTTTTAAGCGTTAAATAAATAGAAATAACCAATATGGTTATCATTAAAAAGAAATTTTGCGAAATAGATTTATTTTTCATTGATCGCCTCCAAAATTTCACTTTCACTTGTTTCGCTCGCTAAAAATTCATGACTTATTCTTCCTGATTTCATAACAAAAATTCGATGGCTGTTATAGTAAGCTTCTTCAACTTCATCTGTGATAACAATTACAGAAATACCTTGAATAGAAAGCGATTTAACAATATTAAAAATTCCTTCCTTATTAGCAATATCAACGCCAATAGTCGGCTCATCTAAAATTAACAAATCAGGTTTAATAGCTAGCCATTTAGCAATAGAAACCCGCTGTGCATTACCACCCGACAAAGTATTCACTGGCAATTCAGAATCCGGAGACTTAATTTTTAGCTGGTTAATTAAATAATTACTATATGATGTAACACGATCCTCATCAATCAAACCGATTTTTGAAGTGATTTTATTAAAAATAGTTGAGATAATATTATCCTTAATCGATGAATTCATCACTAACCCGGTTGCCATTCTATCTTCTGATACATATCCAATACCTGAAGCAATTGCATCACGATTAGTTTTAAATTCGATTTTTTTATTATCTAAAATAATTTCTCCGCTATCTGGCGATGTCACCCCAAATAAACTTAAACAGAGCTCAGTCCTGCCAGAACCCAACAAACCGATAATGGAAACAACTTCTCCTTTATGTACTGAGAATGAAATATCTTGGTATTGATTCGTTTTAGATAAATTATTAACCGTTAAAAGAGGCTCTGATCCTGTTATTGGTAATAATTTCTCATAATTAAACTCAATACCTGTCATTAAATAAGCTAATTTTTTCTCATTCATTTCCGCTATCGGATAATTCCCGACCAGGTTTCCATCTTTTAGTACCATTACCCGATCGGATACCGAAATGACTTCATTTAACTTGTGGCTTACAAAAATGATACTGATACCGGCATTTTTAAGCTGCTGTACAATGCGTAATAACGATTGTACCTCTTGCACCGTCAAAGAGGCTGTCGGCTCATCCATAATAATCAAACGTGCTTCCTGTGCCAGTGCTCGGCAAATCGCAACCAATTGCTGTTGAGCAACAGACAATGTTTCGACAATGGCATTAAGGTCTAACTCAGCATGAATATTTTTTAAGGTCTTTGTCGCTACTGAATTAATATTTTTCTTGCTCGATAAAAAATGATCATGATATAAATTGATTGCAATATTTTCAGCTACCGTTAAATTAGGAAATAAAGAAAGATCCTGATAAATAACCTGAATGCCTTTTTTAATAGATTCTTTTGGTGTTAATTGGCTATATTCATCAACATCTATTTTTATTTTGGCATTTTTGTCTGGTTGATAGACCCCAGACAAAATTTTGATTAGTGTTGATTTACCACAACCATTTTGCCCGGCCAAACACAACACTTCACCTTTATCTAAGGTCAATGAGACACTATTTAATGCTTTCACACCATAAAAGGTTTTAGAAATATTTTCCATGGTAATAAAAGTCATAATAACCACCTTTAAAATGAAGATTCCTTATCAAAATATTATGGATTCCCATACCAAAGAGAATCCATAATTTTACACTTCAATTAATACAGACTATCGATGTTTTCTTTCGTTACTTTTAATACTTTATGGAATTGAATCAGACGGTTATCTTTATCCACAACGGCTTTACCTACGTTAGGAATTTCAAAACCATCAATAATTTCATCACCTTTTAATAGCTTGGCAGCTACCGCAGCGAGAGCATAACCTCCTGAAGCAGGATCATAGGTAATTCCCATGGTGATGTTGCCACTCTTAATCAGAGAAGCGGCTTGGGAAGGAATCATCATACCGAAAACGAAGAACTTATCTTTCATCCGTTTCTCTCTCACCGCTAACCCGGCGCCAATCGGACCTTGTGAACCAAAAGAAACGACCGTTTTCAAATCCGGATGCGCTTTCATCAAATCCAATGTGGTACGACGAGCATCGTCAATATTTTCAGCAACCGGCATACGAGTTGTCACTTCGAACATCTCCGGATAATGTTCTTTCTGATATTTGACGAACAGATCCGCCCAAAGATTATGCTGCGGCACAGTCAAACCGCCGACGTAAATCACATAACCGCCTTTTCCATCCATAACTTTAGCCACTTCTTCTACGTAATCAGCGGCAAATTGGGCATTATCAATGATTTCGATATCCCAATCCGCACTGGGTTGTCCGACAGATTCATGTGTCAGCACGACAATGCCTTGCTGTTTTGCTTTTTTAAGCACCGGCTCTAAAACATTTGCATCATTTGGCACAATCGAAATCGAATCGACTTTTTTGGCGATCAAATCTTCGATTAATTTGACTTGCTGTGGCGCATCCGTACTGGAAGGTCCAATTTGATAAGCATTTACAGCAAAATCTTTTCCAGCTTGTTCAACCCCTTCCGCCATACGGTTAAACCATGGCATACCTGCTATTTTAGAAATATTAACTATCTCGACATCTTTTGCCATGACATTCGGCACAAGAACCGTCATACCTAATAGCCCCGTCAATAATAGATTTTTAATCGTCAGCTTTTTCATTATTCACCTCATATATTATGAACATGGTTATTTTTGCTATTGGCATATTACATCCCTATCAATATGCATGACTAAAAAACAATACAACCCCATGATTTTAAATAAATAAAATCATAACAACTCATGGTGATTTTTTAGTCTGTCGGAATAATAGCCGAAAGCTATCCTAAGTTATATGTAAAATTCGGCTATTTATATAGACTATTTGGCAGAAGAAATTTTTTTGTGATGACGGTCACTTGTTTAAATTTATCTAGAGTGACGAAAGACGGACGGGCTGACTCCGCAATATTTTTTGAATACTTTTGAAAAATACAGCTGATCATCAAATCCAACTTGTTTGGCAATACTCATAATGGAAATATCCGAGGTATACAATAACTTCTTGGCATTTTCCATACGTTGGTTATCCCGCCATTGGGTAAGACTCATGCCCAATTGTTCCGAAAAAAGGTGAGTTAATCTGGAGGTTGACAGATTTACCCGTCTGGCAAAGTAATCGATTTTATGGTTTTGCTGAAGATCATTTAAAATCAAGTTGCATACCGTATCAATCCTCAAATCTAGCGCATTATGCGGTTTATGCTCTACATTCTCAGGATCTAATCTGGCGCATTTTATCAGTAATAATTCGAGAAAGCACATCGTGGTATCTTTGGCAAAAACTTCATTTTCCTTTGAAAGTTTTTCGATTTTCATAAATAAATCTAAGATAGTTTGATACTCTTCTTTGTTTTGAATGCTCAAACGTCCGATACCATTTTCTGTTGAGGACCAACGTAACCAATCTATCCAGAATGCTCTTGGTCTGAAATAAATCCATTGGTGGTACCACGAATAATAGGCAGGTTCCCGGCAATAATGGTGAATAGCTTGTGGCGAGAACAGTAACAAATCCCCTTTATCGGCCAAAAATGTTTTTTCACCGTCAAAAACCGCCCCTCGCCCTCTGGTCGTTAAGTTAATAATATAGCCTTTCATCCCCTGCGGACGATTGATAATATCATCAAGGTAATTATCTTTTTCAATGAGTGTACGACCCGCCACCAAATCCATATCAAACGGATAATCAGACAATAGCGGCACATCTTGTTTTTGTCGATTTATGTCCAAAATCAGATACTCACTCATTACAAAATCAATGCGGATAAAAATACCGTTATCTCTGGCATAATTCAATCCGTTTATCCAAGATAATCCCTTAACTCTCCTCCGATTAAGTAGTAAACTACCCCTCTTTACCGCACTTTCATGACTTTTCAAACGATATTTTCAGACGACAAAAGGTGATTTATGCAACCCTATTTAATTGCTCCTTCGATTCTCTCTGCGGACTTGGCGCGTTTAGGCGATGATGTCAAAAACGTGCTGGAAGCCGGTGCTGACGTGATTCATTTTGATGTGATGGACAACCATTATGTGCCGAATCTGACCTTTGGGCCGGCGGTGTGTAAGGCGTTGCGTGATTATGGGATTACCGCGCCGATTGATGTGCATTTGATGGTGAAGCCGGTCGATCGGATTATTCCGGATTTCGCGGCGGCAGGGGCGGATTACATCACCTTTCACCCCGAAGCCAGCGAACATATCGACCGCACTTTGCAGTTGATCCGCAGTTGCGGTTGTAAGGCGGGGTTGGTATTCAATCCGGCAACGCCGTTGTCTTATTTGGATTATGTGATGGACAAAGTCGATGTAATTTTGCTGATGTCGGTCAATCCGGGCTTTGGCGGTCAATCCTTTATTCCGGCGACCTTGGATAAATTGCGCCAAGTGCGGTCGCGGATTAAAGCAAGCGGTTTTGACATTCGCTTGGAAGTGGACGGCGGGGTGAAAGTGAACAATATCGCGGAAATCGCCGCTGCCGGCGCGGATATGTTTGTCGCCGGTTCGGCGATTTTCGATCAACCGGATTATGTGCAGGTCATCACGCAAATGCGCCAACAGCTTGCCGGTTTGAAAAATGATGTGATTTAAGGAAGAGAAACATGAGCCAATTTAAACTGATTGCCTTTGATCTGGACGGCACGCTGGTCGATAGTTTGCCCGATTTAGCCCTGTCGCTTAATCAAGCCTTTGCCGAGGTCGGCTTGCCGCAAGCGCCTGAAGAGTTGGTGCTGACCTGGATCGGCAACGGGGCTGAGGTGCTACTGGCACGCGGCTTGGAATGGAGCAAAGCGGAGCTGGACGAAGAACAAATCCGACAACTGAAAAAACGGTTCGGGTTTTATTACGGTGAAAATATTTGCAATAAAAGCCGCCTTTATCCGAAGGTAAAACAGACCTTAGAAACCCTGAAAGCGCAGGGCTATCTGTTGGCGGTGGTGACCAATAAGCCGACCAAGCACGTGCAGCCGGTGCTGGCGGCGTTCGGTATCGATCATCTCTTTTCCGAATTATTAGGCGGTCAATCGCTACCGGCGATTAAACCACACCCTGCGCCGTTGTACTATCTGTGCGGCAAATTCGGGATTTGTCCGAAACAACTGCTGTTTGTCGGCGATTCAAAAAATGATATTCTGGCGGCACACAGCGCAGGCAGTCCGGTGGTCGGGCTGACTTACGGCTACAATTACAATATTCCGATCAGCGAATCTAATCCGGATTGGGTGTTTGACGATTTTGCCGATATTTTAAACGTGATCAATTAATTCTAAGGAAAATAACCATGAGCAAAAAACCAGTCGTATTCAGCGGGGTGCAACCGTCGGGCGAATTAACCATCGGCAACTATTTGGGCGCGCTGCGTCAATGGGCGAAAATGCAGGACGAATTTGATTGCCTGTTTTGTATTGTCGATTTGCACGCCATCACCGTGCGCCAAGATCCGCAAGCCTTGCGCAATGCGACCTTAGATACTTTGGCGATTTACCTTGCCGCCGGAATCGATCCGGAAAAAAGCACCATTTTTGTGCAATCGCACGTGCCGGAACACACTCAGCTGGCGTGGGTGCTGAACTGCTACAGTTATTTCGGCGAAATGAGCCGTATGACCCAGTTTAAAGACAAATCTGCGCGCTACGAAGAAAACGTCAATGTCGGCTTGTTTACCTATCCGGTGCTAATGGCGGCGGATATTTTGCTGTATCAAGCCAATCAAGTGCCGGTGGGCGATGATCAACGTCAACATTTGGAAATCAGCCGTGATATTGCCCAGCGTTTCAATGCGCTGTACGGCGATCCGTTCACTGTGCCGGAAGCTTTTATCCCGAAAGCCGGGGCGCGCGTGATGTCACTGTTAGAACCGACCAAAAAAATGTCAAAATCCGACGACAACCGCAACAACGTGATCGGTTTGTTGGAAGATCCGAAAGCGGTGGCGAAAAAAATCAAAAGAGCGGTCACCGATTCCGACGAGCCGCCAGTGGTGAAATACGACCGTGAAAACAAAGCCGGAGTGTCCAATTTGTTGGATATTTTATCCGGCGTAACCGGCAAAACCATTGCCGAGTTAGAAGCGGAATTTGACGGCAAAATGTACGGACACCTGAAAAGTGCGGTTGCCGATGAAGTGTCAGCCATGCTGACCGAACTGCAAGCGCGCTTCCAACATTTCCGTAATGATGAAGCCTTGTTAAACCGTATTTTACGCGAAGGGGCGGAAAAAGCCCAAGCCAGAGCCGCCGAAACCTTGCGTAAGGTATATGATACGGTCGGATTTGTGGCAAGACCGTAAAAGTGCAGTTGGCAAATAACAGAGGAAAACATGACATATCCGGTTGACTTACATACGCATACCATTGCCAGCAGCCATGCTTACAGCACCTTGCATGAGTATATCGCCGTCGCCAAACAACGCGGTATCCGCCTGTTTGCCAATACCGACCACGGTCCGGCACTGGGCGACGCGCCGCACGAATGGCATTTTTCCAATCTGGCGATTCTGCCGCGTTTTATTGACGGCGTCGGTATTTTGCGCGGTATCGAAGCCAATATCTTGAATACTGACGGCGAAACCGATTGTAACGATCGTATGCGCCGTTCATTGGATTTGGTGTTGGCGGGCTTTCATCCGCCGTCAATTCAGCCAAGTTCGCGCGATGATCACACCGAAGCGCTGATTAATTGTATCAAAAGCGGAAAGGTGGATATCATCACCCACCCGGGCAACCCGAAATTTCCGATTGATGCCGTGGCGGTGGCACAAGCGGCGGCGGAATACAATGTCGCCTTGGAAGTCAATAATTCCTCGTTTTTGCATTCGCGCGTCGGCAGCTATGACAACTGCCTGACCATTGCCGCCGCGGTGCGCGACGCCGGCGGTTGGGTCAGTATCGGTTCCGATTCGCATTATGCCGGTTATTTGGGCGATTTCAGCCATAGTTTGGCATTATTGGCTGAGGTTGATTTTCCGCCGCAGCGGGTGCTAAACCAAAGTCCGCGGGTGCTGCTCGATTTTCTGGAAAGCCGCGGTTGGGCAAAAATTGCCGAATTCGCCGATCTGTAACTACTCCAATTGATATAATTGGCGCACAAAATTACTTAAAATTAGGTAATCTCGGTTTTTATTTTTTGCCGCTTATTCGATAATAAGCGGCATTTTAATTTTCTACAGCGAGATCACCATGAAAATCCTAAAAAACAAAACCGCACTTACCACCTTTGCCCTGTTAAGCGGCTGCCTGAGCTTCTCTTTTGCCGCCCATGCCGAACTGAAAAAAATTCCGCAGGATTATGTCGAGAATAACCGCGCCGAAAGCGCAAAGATTTTCTATACCGCCCCGGTCGAGCCGAATTTAGTTTCCGACTTAGTCTATGCGCTTGACGACATTAATATTCATTATCCGCAGTTGAAAAAAATCTATCTGTATCTCAACAGTGACGGCGGCGATATGGACAGCGGGCAGATTGCCCACTGGGCGGTGAAAAGTTCGAAAATTCCGGTGACTACGGTCAATTTATCCATGGTCGGTTCTTCGGCAACCATTATTTTCTGCGGTGCGGAAGAACGGTTATCACTGCCGGGCGGCAAATTTTTACTGCACGCCTCCAGCTTAACCGGCTCGGAAGGGCTGCTGCGCCCGGATGATATTGATAATCTGAAAAAAGAATCGCAGATGTATAATCAAGTGTTTTTTGATACCTACAAACAATGCACCCATTATAGCGATCAGGAGATCAGCCGC
Source organism: Testudinibacter sp. P17/SS/0325 (assembly GCF_053570765.1). Next base: position 645,620 of record NZ_CM131635.1, read on the forward strand.
TTCTTGCACAGCGAAGGCACGCGCTTGCTGCTCACCGCCGATGAAGTGAAGGATAAAAAGCTGATCAGCGGCATGGCGCAAAAAATCGAACAAACCCCGATCAGCTATCATATTATGCAAGACGGCGAATAGTGCATTCCCTGTCGCTTAAACCGCACTTTGCCTGAAAAATACGGTCATCCACGCAGATCCTCCCTTCTCCCCCCTTGTGGGAGAAGGGCAGGTTTTAGCTTCGTTCAGAAGCTAAAATCAGGATGAGGGGTGATAAATGTTTTTGTGGGAATTTCACCCTCATCCGCCCTTACGGACACCTTCTCCCATTAAGGGAGAGGGAAGCTAGTAACCCAATTCTTAATAACTATCGACAACAAATAGTGGAACGATCAACGGGTCATTTGATAAATGCGCGCAATATTCTGTGCGGTTGAAATCAGATTTTTGCGTCCATTGGCTAAGGTTTCTTCTAGCGAACCCAATTGGGTGATAATCGGGAATACTGCGTCAATACCGTGGGCGTACACCGCTTCATAATCATCACGCAGGCAGCCGGAAATCGCAATCACCGCCTTGTTAAACCGCTTCGCCGTTTTGGCAACGCCAATCGGCGTTTTACCATGTACGGTTTGCCCGTCGATCCGCCCTTCGCCGGTGATCACCAAATCCGCATCTTGCAATTGCTGCGCCAAATTCACCGCTTCCACCACAATCTGCACGCCCGGGCGCAACGTCACGTTCGGCAGCAACAATAAACCGCCGCCCATGCCGCCCGCCGCGCCGGCGCCGGCAACCTCGCTGATTTGCAAGCCCAACTGCCGTTTGGCAATCGCGGCAAAATGCGCCAACGCCCGATCTAACTGTAACACCATCGCCGGAGTAGCGCCTTTTTGCGGTCCGAAGGTCGCCGAAGCGCCGTGTTGTCCGCACAGCGGATTATCCACATCGCACGCCACTTCGATTTCCACCCGTTGTAAACGCGGATCAAGCCGATCCAATGTAATCGCTGCGATTTGCGCTAATTTTTCACCGCCAAAGCCAAGTGGTTGCTGTTGTTGGTCGCGAAAATCCACGCCTAATGCCTGTAGCATACCGACACCGCCGTCATTGGTGGCACTGCCGCCGATACCTAAAATGATTTTTTCAACCCCGTGATCAAGTGCGGCTTTAATCAGCTCGCCGGTGCCGTAACTGGTGGTCAGCAACGGATTGCGCTGTGCCGGCGGCACCAAATGCAAGCCGGACGCCGCCGCCATTTCGATAATCGCGGTTTTACCGTCGCCGGATAAGCCGAAGAAAGCGGTGGTTTTCTCGCCCAACGGTGCGGTCACCGCCACCTCCAGCAAGCGTCCGCCGGTCGCATCGACTAACGACTGCACCGTGCCTTCGCCGCCGTCTGCCATCGGCACTTTGATATATTCGGCTTGCGGAAAAATTTTCTTAAACCCGCTTTCAATGGCTTCCGCCACTTCAAGTGCGGTCAAACTCTCTTTAAACGAATCGGGGGCAATGACAATTTTCATGATTTATCCTTCATTAAGTTTCATTCCGCACTTAGGCTAAAATAAATTTCTCGATCACCTCGGCAACGCCGGATTCGTTATGATCGGCGGTGATATAGTCGGCAATCGCTTTCAGCTCGTCGGTGGCATTGCCCATCGCCACACCGAGCCCGGCGTATTGCAGCATATGCAGATCATTGCCGGCATCGCCGCAGCAGATAATTTCTTCGGGCTGAATCTGCAAGTGTTGCGCCAACGCGGCTACCCCCGCGCCTTTATTCACTTCAGGGTGGATAAACTCCAAGAAAAACGGCGCACTGCGTACAATGGTGTAACGTGCGCGGAGTTCACTCGGCATATCATCAATAATGGTTTGTAACAACTGCGGCGGATCGATCATCATGCTTTTGATAATCGGCTCGTCATCGTCCAGTTCGGCAAAATCGAGCAGGGTAAAATCTATCCCGTTGGAATCGGCTTCATGTTGAGTGTAATGGCTGGCTTGCGGCGTGATTAAACCGCGCGTCGGCGAAAAGGCATGGGTGTTTAACCCGAATTGCCTGGCGTAAGCGGCAACCAACTTGGCGTCTTTGCCGCGCAACATTTTACTGTTGATCACCCGCCCGTCGCTCACCCGCTCAACTCGCGCGCCGTTAAAGCACAGCACATAATCGTTGTCGCCGGTCATACCCAGTTGTTTTAGGTATTTTTGCATACCGATATGAGGCCGTCCCGAAGCTAAAATTACCTGCGCCCCTTGCTCCCGCGCCGCCGAAATCGCCGCTTGATTCCGCGGGCTGATTTCTTTTTGTGTATTCAATAAGGTGCCGTCTAAATCCAAGGCGATCAGTTTATACTTTGCCATATCATCTCCTTTTGCTTAGCGTAAGCATAACATTACCGTCGCGAACACAGAAAGAAAATTGCGTGAACTGGCGCACAAATCCGGACTGCCGCTGTCATCATGGCCAATAATGCTTTTGCAATTCCAATTGAATCGCATAGAATACCTTTCTTACTGATTGCAATGATATTTGGAGCACTTATGTCTGTTAAAATGAAGCCTTTACTACTCAGTAGTTTAATCGCAACCGCACTTTCGTCTTCAATCGGTGCATACGCCGCCGATTTGGATCTGCGCATTATCGAAACCACCGACCTACACGCCAATATGATGGATTTTGATTATTACAAAAACGCACCGTCCGAAAAATTAGGTTTGGCCCGTGCCGCTGATTTAATCCAAACCGCACGCCAACAAGTCAAAAACAGTGTGTTGGTGGATAACGGCGATGTGATCCAAGGCAGCCCGATGGGGGACTACGCTGCTGCCAAAGGCTTAAATAAAGGTGAAACCCACCCGGTTTTTAAGGCGATGAATTTACTGAAGTATGATGTCGGAACGGTCGGCAACCACGAATTTAACTACGGTTTGGACTTTATGCAAACCGCACTTGCCAGCGCGAATTTTCCGTATATCAGCTCGAATGTGATCGATGTCAGCACCGGCAAGCCGTATTTCGAGCCGTATCTGCTTAAAGACTATCAATTTATCGACGAGGACGGTCAGCCACAAAATTTAAAAATCGCCTATATCGGCTTCGTACCGCCGCAAATTTTGACTTGGGATAAAAAGCACCTTGAAGGCAAACTGGCGGTGAAGGATATCACTGAAAGCGCACGCGAAATCGTATCACAGGTGAAAGCACAGGGCGCAGATTTAGTCATTGCCTTGGCGCACAGCGGTTTATCGGCTGCAGCGGAAGATAAAGAAAACGGTGCAGAAAATGTAGTGGCAATGTTAGCGCAAATCGAGGGCATTGACGCGATTGCGTTCGGACACGCGCACGGCGTCTTCCCGGGCAAATCGTTCAGCGGTTTTGAAAATGTCGATTTAGACAAAGGCACGATAAACGGCGTAGCGGCGGTAATGCCCGGCTCATGGGGCAGCCACGTCGGCGTGATCGATTTAAAACTGAACAACGACAGCGGCAAATGGCTGGTCACCCAAGCCACCGCCGCAGCCCGCCCGATTTACGATAACGAAAGCAAAAGTGCGGTCGCCAACAGCTATCAACCGATTATCGAGGCATTAGCCGACGATCACCAAAATACCTTGAATTACGTCAATCAGCCGATCGGAAAAGCCAGTGACAAAATGTACAGTTTCTTGGCATTGGTGCAAGATGATCCGACCATTCAAATCGTCAATCAAGCACAACAAGATTATGTACAACGCTTTGTGCAAGGCAATCCTGATTTGGAAAAGCTACCGGTCATTTCCGCTGCCGCCCCGTTTAAAGCCGGCGGACGCAAAAATGATCCGAACGGTTATACCGAAGTGGAGACCGGCGAGCTGACCTTCCGCAATGCGGCGGATCTATACCTCTATCCGAACACCTTAGTGGCGTTGAAAATCAACGGCGCGCAAGTGAAAGAGTGGTTGGAATGCTCCGCCGGACAGTTTAATCAAATTGACCCAAACAAAGCCACGACGCAGGGTTTGATCAACTGGGACGATTTCCGCAGCTATAATTTTGACGTGATCGACGGCGTAAATTACCAAGTGGATTTAACCCAAGCGGCGCGTTACGACGGCGATTGCAAGTTAATTAACCCAGAAGCCCACCGTATCAGCGAACTGACCTTTAACGGCAAAGCGGTTGATCCCACGCAGGAATTTTTAATCGCCACCAATAACTACCGCGCTTTCGGCAATAAATTCCCCGGCACCGACGGCAGTCAACTCGCCTTCGCCGCACCGGACGAAAACCGCACGATTTTAGCCGACTACATCCGCCGCGTCAGTCAAGAACAGGGCGAAGTCAAACCGCAAGCGGATAAAAACTGGCGTTTCAAAGCGATTCCGAACAACAAGGCAACCATCGTATTCGAGACCTCGCCATCGGATAAAGCCGCCGAATTTATCCGACAAAACGCCCAATACCCAATGCAAAAAGTCGGACAAGATGAAGTCGGTTTTGCGTTGTATCAGTTAGATTTGAGTAAGTAATACCCTCTACTGATAAAATATCGACTAGGGCGCATTTAATGCGCCCTGATTTTTTCATTCCGTTTGGTAACCCAACAACAGCAACGTTTCTTTATGCTGCTGCATATCGGCGATATTCGGCAGTTCGCCCCATTGCTGAAAACCGCATTTTTGCAGCACGCCGACGCTGGCGGGGTTGCCTTTGAACACAAAGGCGAGCAGAGTGGAATAATGCAGCGGTTGCATTTGCTGTTGTAAAAAACGTACCACTTGCGTGCCAATTCCTTTGCCTTTGGCTTGGTTATCCAGATAAAAACTGGCTTCGGCGGTGATATCGTATGCCGGTCGCCCGTAAAACGGCGACAAGCTTGCCCAACCGATCAGCTGATCTGGCGTATTTCGCACCGCCCAAATCGGGTGGCGCGCGCTATTGCGGTGAAAGTCAAACCAAGCTTGTCGGTCGGCAACCGATATCGGGGCTAAATCGGAGGTGATATGGCGGCTGGCGATAGTTTGGTTATAAATCGCCACAATTTGCGCCAAATCTTGCGCTTGGGCTTTTTCAATCCGAATGGTTGTCATGTGTAATCCTTGTTATTCCACGTCGTCCGCCAACAATAAACTGACTTCGGTGCCGCCGCTGGCACGACGCGCAATGGTCAAATGCGCATTCAACTCTTGCGCTCGCTCCTGCATGATATTCAAGCCGTAGTGCCCACTTGGTTCCGCCAGCGATGGAATGCCGACACCGTTATCGCGAATAATCACGGTGTTTTCGCCGTTGTCGTTACTGCGCGCAATCACTTCAATCAACGTGGCGTGGGCGTGTTTAATGCTGTTCAGCACCGCCTCACGCACAATTTGCAGTAAATGAATCTGTTGTTGCGCGTTTAGCAATTGCGACGGTAACGCACAATCCAGCGTGATTTGCGCTTCGGAACGAGATTGTAACGAATTGATCACCTCCTGCAAGGCAAGTTTCAAGTTCGATTCGCTGACGGTCAAACGGAAAGTCGCCAACAGCTCGCGCAGTTGGGTATAACCGTCGGCAAGTGCGGTTTCAAATTGGTGCAGAATATTCAAACTTTTCGCCGCCCGCTCCTCGCTCAGTTCTTGCAAAATACTGCGGCGTATCAACGTCAACCGGATTTGCAGATATGCCAACACTTGTGCCAAGGAATCATGCAATTCACGCGCAATAATCGAGCGTTCCTGCATTAAAATTAAGTGTTGTCGCTGGCGCAACAGCTGATAGGAATGCAATGCCCGCCCCAACATCTGCGCAATATTTTCAATCGTACGCAGGTCAGGATAGGCTGTGCTGCGCTGCCAATTCAGGTTTGATCTGACCCTAAAAAGTTGGACTGCTTAATGAACGGATTGAGTTCGATATTGTATCGGGCTTAATCCTTTTAATCTTACTTGAATTCGTTCAGTATTGTAATACTCAATATATTGATGAACCGCCTGCTCAATGTCATCTGCCGTATCAAATTGCTGAACATAAAAACATTCTGTCTTCAGCCTGCCGAAAAACTTTCCATTGTGCCATTATCTAAGCAGTTTCCCTTTCTTGACATACTGATTTGAATTTGATTATCTGCCAATATCTTGCGATAAGACGGCATTTGATACTGCCGGCCTTGGTCTGAATGTAATATCGGCGTTGCCTCCTTCGGGAGCTTATTCACGGCTTGTCGCAACATCTGCTCAACCAGTGCCCGGTTTGGACGACGACCAAGTTGATAGGCAATCACTTCATTATTAGATAAGTCTAAAATCGGCGATAAATACACTTTATTGCCGTCTTTCGCTTTGAATTCAGTGACATCGGTCACTAATTTCTCGTAGGCATTTTCCGCCGTAAAATGACGTACTAACAGATTATCAGCAATTCGACCCACTTCACCTCTGTAAGAACAATATTTCCGTTTTTTCCTCCCTTTCACCTGTAAGCCCATCATCTGAATCAAACGTTGCACCTTTTTGTGATTGACCGTACCGAGTGCCAATGTCACTCGGCGATAGCCATACTGCGGATTCTCTCGTTTAATTTGACGGATTTCCGCTTTTAAATCGGCCTCTTTATCTGTCTTCGGTTGTTGATGGTAAAAGTAAGTGCTTCGAGCTAACTTAATGATATCTAATAATAAATTAAGCGGAAAATCACCGTTTAAGGCTTTAACAATTTCTGCCTTTCGGCTTCGTCTTTCAGGGATAATTCCATCGACTTTTTTAAGATGGCATTCTCCGCACGCAAACGTAAATTCTCTTGTTCTAATTGTTTTAACGGCGTTAATGGCTTAACGTGTTTTTTCGATTTATTCGGTTTATTCACGGCTGGTCGTCCTTTGGGCTTATCAATCAGTCCATTTATGCCAAATTGTTTGAATCGTTGCAACCATTTAGAAATAACAGTGCCTCCTGAGATACCCAAGGTTAAGGCGATGTGTTCAAGGGAGAACAGCCCTTGTCGGGCTAATTTGACGGCTTGAAGCTTTTCTTCGACGGTAAATTTTCGGGCAGTATGTTTGACTCGCAAGCCATCTGAGCCCGCATGTTGATATTGTGCAACCCAGTGACGAATACAGCGTAGTGGAACTTGAACGTGTTTTGATGTTTGACGAAGGGATTGAGCATGTTGAAAGTAATATTCAACTGTGTGTTGTTTAAATGCTTGGGTATATTTAGTCATAAAAATCTGCACCTTAGTCAGTTGGTTTTGCAGTCCAACTTTTGGGGGCAGATTACTTTTCACTCAAAGTGCGGTTTTTGCTTTGTTTGTTTTGCTACTGTCAAACCACCACTTTTCAACCGCCCAAGCACTGCATACCGCCAATGCCAACGGCAGCAACATTGCGGCGGAAGTGCGGCTCAATTCCAAGGCGAACACTATCGCGGTCAGTGGCATTTTGAGAGAAATCGCGAGAAAAGCGGTGGCGCCGATCAGGGCGGCACTTTCGAGCGAAATCGGTGGTAAAAATTGGTTCCAGCCCAACGCCAACGAAAATGCCAAGATACTGCCGAGCATCATCGACGGCGTAATCAAGCCGCCATACGCGCCCGCTGCCAAGGCGAGCAACACCACCAGCCATTTCATCGCGAATAATGCCAAACCGTCATGCCAATTCAGCAACCCGGCAAATGCCAACTGGTTGCCCGCTTTGCCGTTGCCCAGCACATCGGGAAATGCTATCGCCACCACGCCGATTAAACTGAACAACAAAATTGCCAAGGGAATAATCCGTTTATCCGTGCGTGGTAAAAACGGCACAAGTGCGGTGGTATAACGGAACAGTTTGACCACCGGCGTGATCAACAAACCGAGCGACAGCGCGAACCACAGCAGGGCATGATTAACTTCGCTGTCGCTTAAATGATATTGCACCAAATCACCCAAGGTGTAACGCACCACCATGGTGGCGGTGAGCGAGGTCAGCAAGGCGGCGAAGATAACCCTTCTGTTGATTGCCACCACCAAGGTTTCCAGAATAAAAACCGTTGCCGCCAACGGCACATTATACACCGCCGCCAACCCGGCACCGGCGGCGCAGGCAATCAACAGCGCAGCATCGTCATCGCTTAATTTTGCCCGTTTAATCCACACCGAGGCAAATGCCGCGCTCATTTCGCGCGGCGCGCTTTCACGCCCTAATGGCGAGCCCAAGCCGACGGTGATAATTTGCAGCAGGGCGTGGCAAACGGTGGTAAAAAACGGCATACCTTGTTGCGGCGCCGCCATTGCCGCTTTAAAACCGACTAATTTAGCCCCCCAACGTTGAATGGCATACCAACCGAAACCGACCAACAACCCGCATAGCGTCAACACTAACCAACGGCGGTTCGGTTCGGCTTGCTCAACGCCGACGCGAAACGGCAAATTTTCACCATTTAAGGCATAAGCAAAGGCATGATGTTGCACAAAATGCATTAATTCGGTTAGTGCGAAGCCGACTAAGCCGGCAATAATGCCAATTACCAACAATGAAACAAATAAACGCAAACCAATCGACATGTTAGCCACCTATGTTTTAATCACCCATACTGAACGCCACAATCTGGCTGATATGTGCCAGCGGACGCCCGCTTTGTTGTTGCCATTCGGCGAAAACCTGTTGCGCAATCGCAAAATTGCGTTGGGTTTGAATGCCGCCGTCAATCAGTTTATGCGTGCGCAGGTAGGCTTCGACATCGTGGGTGAGTAAAAAAGTGTCTTTGCCGAGCGCCCGTAGACTGTAAGCGCCTGTGTTGCCGCCCAAACGCTTGCCGTGTTTTTTCAAATACTGCCAAAGTGCGGTGATGTTATTGCTGTCCCACTCGGCAATCAGCTTGGAAAAGCCGCCGTTCAGATTGGCTTCGTGAATCATCTGCGCATTGTATTTAATCGTTTCCACTTTCGGCCAATAACGGATAATACCCGGATCCTGCGCTTTCTTTTCCCACAATTCATCGGGCATCAGCAGCAGTTTTTCAATCTCAAAGCCCCAAAACACCTGCTCGAAGTTGTCCCATTTTTTGTTCACTACCTGCCAGACAATGCCGCATTGGAATACTTTGCGCGTCATTTCCGCCAGCCAGCGGTGATCGGGCACTTGCGCCAGTTCCTCGGCGGTTTTTATCTTGCACAAGCGCGCTTCCAGTTGCGCCGCACCGCCTTTGTGTGCGGCGGCACGCTGATAAATATCCTCGAATTTTTCTAAAATCATGCTGATTTGCAAATCTCCAGTTGCACATTGGCTTGTTGTAACAAGTCGCAAATTTTCTCACTCGGCTCACGGTCAGTCAGCACCACGTCCAGCTCTTGAATTGCCGCCAAACACACCGTGGCATGACGGTTAAATTTGGAATGGTCGATCGGCAGCAACACCTTGCGCGAGGCTTTCATCAGCGCACGTTTCACCTGCACTTCATGAAAATCGTAATCCAACAGCGTGCCGTCCTCATCAATTGCGCTAATGCCCAAAATGCCGTAATCCAAACGGAATTGGGAAATAAAATCCACCGTTGCCTCGCCGATCATACCGCCGTCTTCGCGTAAATTACCGCCGGCAATCGTAATATTAAAATCGGCTTTTTTCATCAAAATATACGCCGCATTCAGATTGTTGGTCACAATTTGCAGGTGTTGATGATCCAACAGCGCATGGGCGACCGCTTCCGGGGTCGAGCCGATGTCGATAAACAGGGATGAACCGTTCGGAATCAGGCTTGCCACCCGCTTGGCAATCGCCTCTTTTTCTTTGGAAAAGAAATGCTTACGCTCTTGATAATCACTGTTTTCAATACTGGAAGGAGAGGCTGCGCCGCCATGATGACGGCGAATCAAATTTTGCTCTGCCAACTCATTCAGATCACGCCGAATGGTTTGCGAGGTCACCTTAAACACCGCCACCAAATCCTCGGTGCTGATATAACCTTGTTGCAGCACCAATTCGACAATTTGCTTATGGCGTAGCGACTGTTTCATAATTTCTCCTTTTTATGTTCATTTTTTATATGATTTTACCTCAAACGAAATAAAATTAGGGCGCTTGGATAAAAAATTAAACAAAAAAACCGCACTTTGCTGGTTTTAGATACAAAGTGCGGTCAAGATTATGCGCCTCAGTCTTATTGGCTTGCAATCACCCGGTTATCCACCACATCGACGGTCACCGGTTTGCCCGGTAGTAATTTGCCGGACAAAATTTGCTGCGCCAACGGATTTTCAATTTCCTGTTGGATTGCGCGTTTCAGCGGACGTGCGCCGTAAATCGGGTCGTAGCCGACGTTGCCGATAAAATCCAACGCTGCCGGGCTGAACCCAATTTGGTAACCGTGCGCCTGCATACGCTTGCTCAGGCGTTGCAACTGAATCGAAGCAATCGCTTGAATATTGGCTTTATCCAACGGGTGGAACACCACGGTTTCATCAATCCGGTTGATAAATTCCGGACGGAAATGGCGGCTGACCACCGACATCACCAGCTCTTTCACCGAGCCGTAATCCAAGTCGTTCACGTTTTCCTGAATCAGATCCGAACCCAAGTTGGAGGTCATAATCACCACCGTATTGCGGAAATCGACGGTGCGTCCTTGTCCGTCGGTCAAACGTCCGTCGTCCAACACTTGCAACAGAATGTTGAACACATCGTGGTGCGCTTTTTCCACTTCGTCGAGCAAAATCACCGAATACGGGCGGCGGCGTACGGCTTCGGTCAGATAACCGCCCTCTTCGTAGCCGACATAGCCCGGAGGCGCGCCGACCAAGCGTGACACACTGTGTTTCTCCATAAATTCGGACATATCGATCCGAATCATCGCGTCGTCGCTGTCGAACATAAACTGCGCTAAGGTTTTGCACAGCTCGGTTTTACCCACCCCGGTCGGGCCTAAGAACAGGAACGAACCAATCGGACGGTTCGGATCCGCCAAACCGGCGCGGCTGCGGCGAATCGCATTGGCGACCGCTTCCACCGCTTCGCTTTGCCCGATCACCCGTTTGTGCAATTCGTCTTCCATGCGCAGCAGTTTCTCTTTTTCGCCTTCCATCATGCGGGCAACCGGAATGCCGGTCGCACGCGACAACACTTCGGCGATCTCCTCGTCGGTAACGCGATAACGCAACAAGGTCATCTCTTTGCCTTCCGACGCTTCCGCTTGCTGCAACTGTTTTTCCAGCTCCGGAATCAAGCCGTATTGCAACTCCGACATTTTGGCGAAATCGCTGGCGCGGCGCGCTTGTTCCATTTGGGTGCGAGCGTTATCCAGCTCGGCTTTAATGTGTTGCGTGCCGGACAGGGCGGCTTTTTCGCTTTTCCACACCTCTTCCAATTCGGAATACTCACGCTCTTTTTCGCTCAGTTCGGTTTCCAACATTTGCAAGCGTTTACGGCTGGCGTCATCATCTTCTTTTTGCAACGCCTGTTGTTCCAGTTTTAACTGGATAATCCGCCGCTCCAAGCGATCCAACGGTTGCGGTTTGGAATCGATTTCCATGCGGATACTCGATGCCGCCTCGTCGATCAAATCAATCGCTTTATCCGGCAATTGGCGGTCGGAAATATAACGGTGCGAAAGCGTCGCCGCCGCCACAATCGCCGGATCGGTGATCTGCACATGGTGGTGAATTTCATACCGCTCTTTCAAACCGCGCAAAATCGCAATTGTGTCTTCCACGCTCGGTTCGTCCACCAGCACTTTTTGGAAACGCCGCTCCAACGCCGCGTCTTTTTCGATATATTGGCGGTATTCATCAAGCGTAGTCGCGCCGACGCAGTGCAACTCGCCGCGCGCCAACGCCGGTTTCAGCATATTGCCGGCGTCCATTGCGCCGTCGGATTTGCCCGCGCCGACCATGGTGTGAATTTCGTCGATAAACAAAATCACCCGCCCTTCTTCTTTCGCCAGTTCGTTTAATACGCCTTTCAAACGCTCTTCAAACTCCCCGCGATATTTCGCACCGGCAATCAGTGCCCCCATATCCAGCGATAACACCCGTTTATTGCGCAGGCCTTCCGGCACTTCGCCGTTGACAATCCGCTGCGCCAAGCCTTCGACAATCGCGGTTTTACCCACGCCCGGCTCACCGATCAGCACCGGATTGTTTTTAGTGCGGCGTTGCAACACTTGAATCGCACGCCGGATTTCGTCATCACGCCCGATCACCGGATCGAGCTTGCCACTCTCGGCGCGCGCGGTCAGGTCAATGGTAAATTTGTCTAACGCTTGGCGTGATTCCTCCGCATTTTGATCGTTCACGCTTTCGCCGCCGCGCATTTTTTGAATTGCCGCTTCCACCGCTTCGGCTTTCAAGCCGCTTTGGCGCAACACGTTGCCAAGTGCGGTTTTGTCTTCCAATGCCGCCAACACAAACAGCTCGGACGAGATAAATTTATCTTGCCGTTTTTGTGCCAGCTGATCGCAACGATTGAGCAAGCGCACTAAGCTTTGCGACAATTGCACATCGCCGCTGTTGCCTTCCACTTTTGCCAGACGTGCAATCTCGGTGGTCAGTTGGCTTTTCAGTTGCGCCACATTCACGCCGCAACTGAGTAACAACGGCTGCACCGAACCGCCTTGTTGGTTGATTAATGCCGCCATCAAATGCAGCGGCTCGATATATTGTTGCTCATTGCCTAACGCCAGCGACTGCGCTTCGGCAAGCGCCTGTTGGAATTTGGTGGTAAATTTTTCGATATTCATAAAAAAATCCTCCTGAATAAATTTTGTTCACGAGGATTAAATGGGGATCTAAAACGAGACTTCAAGCAAAAGTCAAGAAAATATTTTTATCTTTTTGCCTAAAACTTCACCGGACAAGCCTCATCAAGGCTAAACGGATCGAATCCGTATCGGCTGTTCTTTCGGCAGTAGAAATAATGCCGGCACAACCAAGAGCGCCATCAGATAAAACGCCCATGCCGGATTGTGTTGATAGGCAAACCCGGCAAGCCACATAAACAGCGCCACACTGAGGCAACACGCCACGCCGGCATACAGCGCCTGCAACTTGGCAATATCGCCGCTCGGCTGGCCGGAGATAAAGCGCACCGTGGCGAAATGGCACAGAGCAAAGGTAATGCCGTGCAAGGCTTGAATCGGCAGCAGCAACGCAAAATCGGTAATCGCGCCGGTTAACAGCCAGCGCACAATCGACACCAGCGTGGTGAACAGCAACAATGAATGGAGCGAAATATTTTTAAACAGTTTTTCGGCAAAGAAAAACACCAACACTTCCGCCGCCACGCTCACGCCCCACAGCCAACCGGTCAGGCTGATGTCGATACCGTTTGCGGTCCAATACATCACGCTATAGGCATAATAACTGGCATGGGCGCCCTGAATCAGCGACAGGGCAATCACTAAAAACAGGATATGCCGTCGGCTTAATAAGGCTTGATAGCTGCCGCCGCGATTTGCCGCCACCGCACTTGCGCCGATCACCGCTTGCGGTTTTAAGCGCGCTTTGAATAAGGTCGAGCCTAAAAACAGACAAAGACAGATCGCCAGCCACCACATCATATTGCGGTCGCCCCATGCCTGCAAAATATAACCGCCGCTCAAACTCGCCGACATAAATGCCAACGAACCGCTTAATCGGGCGCGCCCGTAGTTGAAATTGACCTGCTGCTGCCAAGTGCTTGCCAACGAATCGGTGAGCGGAATACCTGAGCCGAAAATCGCATTCAACAGCAATAACAACGGCACCAACAACCCGATTTGATCGGGCTTTAACGCCAACATCACCACTAAGCCGATACTGCCCAGAGCCACCAGCCGTAGCAACAGAATCAGATTATCCGGCTTGCTCCACTGCGAAAACAGCACGGAACCCAAAAAGCGGGCGATATATGCCGCCGCCAATACGCTGCTGATCAGCTCGACCGAATAATTGTGTGCGCTTAACCACGCCGGTAAGTAGGGCACAAACACGCCGAAGCTAAAGAAATAGCCGACAAAGCCGCACACCAACCAGGCAAAAGGCGATAATCCCGTTTGTTTCGACATTAAAATAACCGCTCCATTTCCTGCGCCCGCGCCACCGCCGCTTGCATGGCTTGCGCCACCGTTTGCGCCAATTGCCGCTGTTCAAACACCGCGATCGCCGCCGCGGTGGTGCCGCCTTTGGACGTCACCTGCGCACGCAAAGTCGCAAGATCGGTCTGCGGATTTTCAATCACCATTTGCGCTGCGCCCAACATCGCCTGTTGAATCAATGCGCGTGCGGTTTGAGGGCTGAGCTGCATATTTACCAGTTCGCTCTGCATGGCTTCCAAAAACAGAAAAAAATACGCGGGGCTGCTGCCGGAGGCGGCGATCACGCTGTTAATATCGCTTTCGTTTTCCAGCCAACAAATGTTGCCGACCGCCTGCATTAATTCGGCGGCAAAAGTGCGGTCTGCCGCGCTACTGTGCGGATTGGCAAACAACCCTGTCATGCCTGCCGCCAACAACGACGGCGTGTTCGGCATGGCGCGAATCGCGGCGACCGCACTTGGCAATAATTCCGACAACCGTTGTAACGAAATGCCGGCGGCAATTGAAATCACCAGTTTTTGAGCAAAATCCACCCCGGCAAAATCCGCGCAAGCAGCTGCCATCAACTGTGGTTTCACCGCCAACACCACCACCTCTGCATTTTCTGCCGCCACACGGTTATCCTGCGTGGTTTGCACGCCCAATTCGGCAAGCGCCGCCAATTTCGCCGCACTCGGATTACTGGCGATAATCTTCGCCGCCGGATAACCGCTGTGCAACAAACCGGCGATAATCGCCCGAGTCATATTGCCCGCGCCGATAAAGGCAATTAATTTGTGCTGCATAGGCTTTTCCTTGTTACAATGTCCACCAATTTCGCCATTCTAACATAAGCAGGAAAACAGATTGATGTATTGGTTTAAAAATATCTTGGTCTATCGTCTCAGCAAAAAGCTGGACTGGAGCAGCCAAACCCTCGACAGCAGCTTGCCGAATCAGGCATTTTATCCGTGCGGCAGCCACGATCAGAGCAAATTCGGCTGGGCAAAACCGTTAAACGGCAGCGAGTTGCTGCATTTCAGCGTCAATGGGCAAACGCTGCTGGTTGCGCAAAAAGAGGAAAAAATCCTGCCGGCGCAGGTAGTGAAACAGGCGTTGGACGAGCGGATCGAAACCTTGGAAGAAAAAGAGCAGCGCAAGCTGACGAAAATGGAAAAACAAACCTTAAAAGACGATGTGATTAACGAATTGTTGCCGCGCGCCTTTAGCAAAAAACAACAGACCGCACTTTGGATCGATTCGGTCAATGACCTGATTTACCTCAATGCCGCCTCGGCAAAACGGGCGGAAGACACGCTGGCGTTACTGCGTAAATCGCTTGGTTCACTGCCGGTGATCCCATTGGCGTTTGCCAACGAGCCAAGTGCGGTGATGACCGACTGGATCGCCAATGACAATCTGCCGGGCTGGCTGACCGCACTTGATGAAGCGGAATTGACGTCAACCACCGATGAAGCGGTGATCCGTTGCAAACAACAAGCGTTAGACAGCGACGAAATGCAAAACCACTTTGCCGCCGGTAAGCAAATCACCAAACTTGCCTTGGAATGGGAGCAACACCTCAGTTTTGTGTTGCAACAAGATTGCAGCCTGAAGCGATTGAAATTTGCCGATAATGTGCGCGATAAAAACGATGACATTTTGAAAGAGGATTACGCCCAGCGTTTTGACGCGGATTTTATTCTGATGACCGGCATTTTGGCGCAACTGAGCGAACGCCTGTCGGACGCATTCGGCGGCGAAAAGTCAACCTTGGCGGAAAAAATGTAACGTGGGCAAAAAAAGCAAATGCTGTAAAAAATATAAGAAAAAGGGCAAATATTGTAAAGATTGCCCTTTGCGCTGAGTTTAACCGCACTTATTGCAGATAATCATTTTAAGGCAAGCAAACGGGCACAGATAGTGCAAGTAGTACGGCAAGCGAGTTTGACCAAGTATTAAATCGAATTTAAAACACGGTTCGGCGCAAAAATCAATCTGTTAGCTATTTTATTAAAAAATAATGACACACATCACATTTATTTCCAATACTTTTGCGTTATACTCAATAATCTTTTGTTATTTGTAAACTATTTTGAGGTTAGTTGTGGCATATTGGCAATTAGTCAATTTTATTCGCGGGTTATCAATCCTGCTTTCGTTACTGTTGGGCTTACACGCCAGCCCGTTTTTTATTAGTTCATTTTGGCTGCTGCTCAGCTTAATCACCGCATTAAATATGCTGACCAGCGGCTTGACCGGTTTTTGCACCTGTACTTATCTTGCCGGCAAAATCGGTATGAAACTGCCGAAGTTATCCAGAGATTACTCCAAATAACATAAGGGGAGATTTCCTCTTAGTTCCATTAAAAAAGATGACTGATTCGGTAGCGTAGGGGCGGATTATATATCCGCTCGTTCGAAGTGCGGTATCCATATAATTAGCGTGAATCGGTACTTATTCAAAAAATTGGATAAGTTCAGAAGACTGACAATCGGCTGACTTCAGGTATATAATGAATAACACCCTTACCCATCACTGAACGACATGAGCCATTGGAGAACGCAAATGACCAATCAACAAATTGCCGAGCATCAACGCCAGTTGCACATTCAATTCAAAGCGTGGATGGACGATAAGAAAAAGCGTGAAGTACTGACGTTTCAACGTTCGAATGGGAATATTGTTCGCCATTATCCTGACGGACATGAAGAAGTGATTGAATATGCTAAAGCAAAGTAATTTAGCTATTTTCTACTGCGGCACCAATGGGCGGGCAAAACCACATTACGCGGATTTAACAAAGACACGGTACAAATTGTGATCGATTCCGATCATATCGCCATGCAAATTAACTCTGAAAATCCACGCTTGGCGGACAGCCTTGCTGGCAGAAAAGCGATTGAATTATTTAAATTTGCGATTGAACATCAAATTTCGTTTTCAATGGAATCCACGTTATCAGGCAATTCCATTTTGCAACGAATCAAGAAAGCCAAAGAAAATAGTTTTTATGTGCGATTAAATTATGTGGGTGTAAATAGTGTTTCAATCAACATTGATCGCGTAAAAGCAAGAGTAGCAAACGGCGGACATTTTATTGATGAAACGACAATCCGCAACCGCTATGACATCAGTTTGCAAAATTTAATTAAAATCTTACCACTTTGTGATGAAGTGTTTATTTATGACAATTCGGAAGAGCTACCGAATTTGGTGTTTCATCTTAAAGGAAATAAATTAACCCAGTGGCTTGATTTGCTGCCGGAGTGGTGTGAAGAATTAAAACACGCACTAAATCAGTAGTAATGCAGGGTCAGCATTCACAATGCATTTAATCTATAAATAAAAAATGCAAAGTGCGGTTCGGGCGGATATATAATCCGCCCCTACTTTTACCATTAAAATCAATTACTTTAACCTTTCACCAAGGTTTTTAACTGATACAAATACGTCAATGCCTGTTTCGGGGTTAAATCATCGGGATCGAGCTGTTGCAACATCTGCCAGACCGCACTTTTGCCTTCATCTTCTTCGATCAACGGCAATTCTGCCTGCATTTGGTTCAATTCGCGCAGTTGTTGCAGTTTTTGATCACCCGTTTGTTGCGATAAACGTTCCAACTGGTTCAGTTTTTGTTTGGCAAGGGTCAGCACCTTTTTCGGCACGCCTGCCAATGCCGCTACCGCCAAGCCGTAACTTTTACTCGCCGCACCCTCTTGTACCGCATGCATAAAGGCAATACTGTCGTTGTGTTCCAAGGCGTCGAGATGTACGTTAAACACGCCCTCAAACTGCTGTGGCAACACGGTCAGTTCAAAATAATGGGTGGCAAACAGGGTCAGCGAACGCAATTTTTGCGCCAACCACTCGGCGCACGCCCATGCCAACGCCAAGCCGTCATAAGTGGAAGTGCCGCGCCCGATTTCATCAATCAGCACCAAACTTTTCTCACCGGCTTGGTGCAGAATATTCGCCATTTCGGTCATCTCCACCATAAAGGTCGAACGTCCCGAAGCGAGGTCGTCCGACGCGCCAATGCGGGTAAAAATCCGATCAATCGGGCCGATAACCGCACTTTGTGCCGGTACAAAACTGCCGATGTATGCCATCAGCACGATCAACGCTGTTTGCCGCATATAGGTGCTTTTACCCCCCATATTCGGACCGGTTACCACCAAAAGATGACGTTGCGGATTGAGTTGCAGCGGATTGGCAATAAACGGATCACTCATCACCTGTTCCACCACCGGGTGACGACCGTTTTCAATCGCAATGCCGATTTGCTCGGCAAACTGCGGACGACTGTAATTCAGGGTTTGCGCCCGTTCGGCTAAATTACTGAACACGTCCAACTGCGCAAGGGTCAGCGCCGCCAGCTGTAGATCGCCCAAGTGCGGTAGCAGGCGTTCGAACAATTCGTCATACAACTGCTTTTCCAACGCCAACGCCGCACCTTTGGCTTTCAGCACTTTGTCTTCGTAGGTTTTCAGTTCGGGAATAATATAACGTTCGGCATTTTTCAGGGTTTGGCGGCGCACATAATGTATCGGCGCACGATCCGCCTGCCCGCGGCTGATTTGGATATAGTAGCCGTGCACCGCATTAAAGCCGATTTTCAGGGTGTCAATGCCGGTCGCTTCGCGCTCGCGCGCTTCCAACTCGTCCAAAAAGCGGGTTGCGCCGGCAGACAACTCGCGCCATTCGTCCAACTCCGCATGATAGCCCGGTGCAATCACCCCACCGTCGCGAATCAGCAACGGCGGCGTTTCCACCAACGCCTGTTGTAACAGTTCACATAATTCGGAAAAATCGTCGATTAAGCCGCAAAGCGCAGTTAGCTGCGGCGAATTGTGCGGAATCAGTTGATTTTTAATCGGCGGAATTTGCTCCAGTGCGCTACGCAAACGGGTGAGATCACGCGGACGCGCCGAACGCAACGCCACCCGCGCCAAAATCCGCTCCATGTCGCCCACTTGGCGCAATAACGGTTGTAAATCGGCGATTAAGTCATACTGCAAAATATCGGCAATCGCCTGTTGCCGCTTTTGTAACTGGGCAGTGTCGCAAATCGGCTGATGAATCCAGCGTTTCAACAAACGGCTGCCCATCGGCGTGACACAGTGATCCAACACCCACGCCAAGGTGTATTCCGTGCCGCCGGCAAGATTCTGCGTCAGCTCCAAATTGCGCCGCGTCGCAGCGTCCAGCACGATAAATTCGCTGTTTTGCACCAGACTGATCGAATTGATATGCGGCAGGGCGGTGCGCTGGGTCTCTTTGGCATAATGCAGCAAACAGCCGGCGGCACACAGCCCCAAACTCGCCTTTTCCACACCGAAGGCTTTCAAATCTTTGGTGCCGAACTGACGGTTGAGTAACTGAAGTGCGGTATTCAGTTCAAATTCCCAAATCGGGCGGCGGCGCAAACCGCGACAGCCTTGCAACAGCCCCATGTCGCTGAACTCTTCATCATATAACAACTCGGCAATCGACAAGCGTTGCAGCTCCGCTTGCAGCGCCGCCGAATTATCATGTTCGCTGATTTGAAACCGCCCCGAACTCATGTCCAAGGTTGCCAGCGCAAACCGCACGTTGTGTTGATACACCGCCGCGATCAGGTTATCTTGCCGCTCCGGGAGCAAGGCTTCGTCGCTGACCGTGCCGGGCGTGACAATCCGAACCACCTGCCGCTCGACCGGACCTTTGCTCGCTGCCGGATCGCCAATCTGCTCGCAAATCGCCACCGACTCGCCCAGGCGCACCAACTTTGCCAAATAGCCCTCGACCGCATGATACGGCACTCCCGCCATCGGAATCGGCTGCCCGGCGGAATTGCCGCGTTTGGTCAACGAAATATCCAACAACTGCGCCGCTTTCTTGGCATCGTCATAAAATAATTCGTAAAAATCCCCCATACGGTAAAACAGCAAAATATCGGGATTTTCCGCTTTCAGGCGCAAATATTGTTGCATCATCGGGGTGTGGGCATGTAATTCTTGCATAACTCTTTTAGCATTTAGGGTTAATTGGCGACATTATACGTGATTTTTCGCAGATTGATAAAATGGCATAAAAAAGAAATCAATGCTGAAAGTGCGGTTTTGGAATGGCTTTCACATCCTGCAAAAAAAGATCAAAATTTCACTTGATACTGTATAACCGTACAGTATAATAAGCGGTAATTCTGATCAAGCAAGATTGCGTAACTAGAGGTTTAGTATGGACGATAACAAACAAAAAGCACTGGCTGCCGCATTGGGGCAAATTGAAAAGCAATTTGGTAAAGGGTCGATTATGCGCTTGGGCGACACACAAACCCTGGATATTGAGTCGATTTCAACCGGCTCACTCGGTTTGGACGTCGCCTTGGGAATCGGTGGTTTGCCGATGGGGCGGATTGTGGAAATTTTCGGACCGGAATCTTCCGGCAAAACCACGCTAACCTTATCGGTGATTGCGCAAGCGCAAAAAGCCGGCAAAACCTGTGCCTTTATTGACGCCGAACACGCATTGGATCCGATTTATGCCAGCAAATTAGGCGTTGATGTGAAAGAGTTGTTGGTATCCCAGCCCGACAACGGCGAACAGGCGTTGGAAATTTGTGACGCCTTGGTGCGTTCCGGTGCGGTGGAAGTGATTATT
The DNA here is from genome assembly GCF_053570765.1 of Testudinibacter sp. P17/SS/0325. Next base: position 666,252 of record NZ_CM131635.1, read on the forward strand.
GTCGATTCCGTCGCCGCCTTGACCCCGAAAGCGGAGATCGAAGGCGATATGGGCGATTCGCATATGGGCTTGCAGGCGCGTTTGATGTCACAGGCACTGCGCAAGCTGACCGGGCATATCAAAACCGCGAATTGCTTAGTGGTGTTTATCAACCAAATCCGCATGAAAATCGGCGTGATGTTCGGCAACCCGGAAACCACCACCGGCGGTAATGCGCTCAAATTCTATGCTTCTGTACGTTTGGATATCCGCCGCACCGGGGCGGTCAAAAACGGCGAAGAAGTCATCGGGAGCGAAACCCGGGTGAAAGTGGTGAAAAATAAAGTCGCGGCGCCATTCCGCCAAGCCGAATTCCAAATTATGTACGGCGAAGGCATTTCCAAGCTGGGCGAATTAATCGAACTGGGCGTGAAACACAAACTGGTGGAAAAAGCCGGTGCATGGTATGCCTATAACGGCAGTAAAATCGGACAAGGTCGTGCCAATGCGATGAAGTGGATGGCAGAAAACCAAGCCGCCGCTCAGGAATTGGAAGACAAATTGCGTACCGAATTATTGGCAAATCCCGAACAAGGTTTAGTTGCCGATATCGACGGCGACGATGAAGGTTTTGAAGCGAACGACGAGTAATAGCCGGCTCCCTGCGCATGCGCAGGGAGGAAAATTAAGCATTATACAAACGAATTATGAACAAAATCGCTCTTGCCTATATTATGAATCTGCTGGCGCGGCGTGATTACAGCTGTGAAGAGATTCGGCAAAAAATGACGGCAAAAGCCTTTGCTGCGGAAGATATTGAAACAGTGCTGCAACATTGCCGGCAAAAAGGTTGGCAAAGTGATCAACGCTTTTGCGAGCATTTTCTGCTGTCGCGCAGCCGCAAAGGATACGGTCCGGCACGAATTAAGCAGGAATTGCAGCAAAAAGGTATCGCAAGCGATCTGATCTCCGCGCAATTTGCCCAAACTGCGCTTGATTGGTTCGAACTGGCGGAAAGCGTTTTTCAAAAGAAATTTTCAAATATCCAAACCGCTCAATGGGACATGAAACAAAAGCAAAAAGCGTGGCGCTTTATGTCGAATCATGGTTTTCAGCCCGATCACTTCCGCCATTTATTCAAGCTTGATTCGGATGACGACTAACTGATCGCCATGCGTTCTCCTGTCGGCAAGCCTAAGCCTAAACTCAACATTAATATCACCAAAAGCCGTTGTTTTTAGTCCGTCATTGCGCTGACCGACGCTTAGATTTAGAATGGAGAGAGTTGCCAACGAAGCATAGGGTAACCATAAGCGGTAGGTACTTGTGCCGTAATAAGATATTCTTTATAGGTTAATGGATTAACAATGATCAGTATTGAGAAATATACCTTTTGGCACTTTGACGATTTGCTGAGTTACCAATTGGATTCGGAACAAGCCAAATATGTACGCCAACCGTGGCAATGGTTTGAAGGGCACACCTTGCTGTTAAGCAACGGCATGACCGGTGTTTCGATTTTACAAGATAAAACCGCAGTCGGTTTTTTCGTGCTTGATCGCGGCCCGGAAAAGCTGGAATATACCAATAATCCGCAGGCGATCTTGCTGCGCTCTTTCTCGATTAATCCGCAATATCAGGGGATGGGAATCGCCACTACCGCCCTCACGCCCAATCTGATCGATTCCTTTATCTACAATTTATCGCCGAAATACAATGAAATCGTGTTAGCGGTCAATCCGCTAAACCAACGGGCGTATCAACTCTATCTACGCTGCGGCTTTCAGGCTGCCGGCAAAGTGATTATTAATGTGCGCGGCGCACGTTCGGTACTCACGCGCCGTATCGGTGGCAATCCGGCCTAAGCAACGCTAACCAAACCGGGCTAACCGCTCCTCCAGTTGTTGTTGCGCTTCCAACCAGTCAAATTCAATCTGTTCCAGCTGTTTTTTCAGTTTGACCTGATCAGCCAGTAATGCGGTTAAGCGCACTTTGTTTTCTTCGGTATAGATCGCACCGTCTGCCAGTTGGTTTTCAATCTCACGCAATTGCGCCCCGCACTTATCCAGCTGGCTTTCCAGTTGTTGGATTTTTTTGCGCAACGGTGCCGTTTGCTGGCGCAATTCGGCCTCCAAGCGTTTTTGTTCTTTACGGTTCAGCGGACTTTCGCTTTTATCAACCGCACTTTCACCGGTTTTATCCGCTGTTTGACCACTGTCTTGATGGGTATTACTTTGATTCACATTGTCATTCAACCATTTTTGGTAATCGTCCAGATCGCCGTTGAAATCTTCCACCTTGTGATCGTGCACCAGATAGAAATCATTCACCGTATTGCGCAGCAAATGACGATCATGCGATACCACCACCAATGAGCCTTGATAATCCACTAGCGCCTCGGTCAAAGCTTGGCGCATATCCAAATCCAAGTGGTTGGTCGGTTCGTCGAGCAACAATAAATTCGGGCGTTGCCACACGATTAACGCCAATACCAACCGTGCCTTTTCACCGCCGGAAAAACTGTCCACCGGCTGTTTGACTTTATCGCCGTGAAAGGCGAAACCACCGAGATAATCGCGTAACTGCTGTTCGGTTTGCTGCGGTGCAAGCCGTGCCAAATGCCAAAGTGCGGTTTCGTCGGCGCGCAGGGTGTCCAGTTGGTGCTGCGCAAAATAACCGAGTTGCACGCCCTTTGCCAACTGCACTATGCCGTTCTGTGGCGCGAGTTCTCCTGCCAGCAATTTGATTAAGGTCGATTTGCCTGCGCCGTTGCGCCCCAATAAACCGATACGCGAGCCGGGCACGAGATTGAGTTTGACCGATTGCAGCACGGTATGATCGCCATAACCGGCACTCACTTTTTCCATCGTCAAAATTGGATTGGGCAAGGATACCGGCGGGCGGAACTCAAATTTAAACGGATTATCCACATACGCCGGCGCAATCAGTTCCATCCGTTCCAAGGCACGGATTCGGCTTTGTGCTTGTTTGGCTTTACTGGCTTTGGCACGGAAACGGTCGATATAGCTTTGCAGGTGTTCGACTTTTTGCTGCTGTTGGCGATACAAAGCATTTTGCTGTGCCAGTTTGGTGGCGCGCTGCACTTCAAATGAAGAGTAATCGCCGCTGTATTCGTTCAGTTGTTGTCGTTCGATATGCAGAATTTTACTCACCACCGGATCGAGAAAATCACGGTCGTGCGAAATCAGGATCAAAGTGCCGGGATAACGGCTTAACCAACGTTCCAACCAAATTACCGCGTCGAGATCCAAGTGGTTGGTCGGTTCGTCCAACAGCAATAAATCGGAGCGGCAAATCAAGGCTTGCGCCAAGTTTAGCCGCATGCGCCAACCGCCGGAAAAAGATTTGACCGCACTTTGCAGTTGTTCGTTTTCAAAGCCCAAGCCGTGCAGCAAGGTTGCCGCGCGCGCTTGAATCGTCCAAGCGTCAATCGTATCCAATTTGGCGTGCAACAGCGCGATTTGGTTGCCGTCATTATTCGCGTTCGCCTGCTCTAATTCATGGGTTAATTGAGTGTATTCGCGGTCGCCCCGAATCACATAATCCAACGCGCTGATCGCCAGCGCCGGCGTTTCTTGATTGACCCATGCCAATGCCCAGTTGGCGGGAAATTTGATCTCGCCGCCTTCGCTTTGCATTTCGCCTTTCAACAATGCCAACAATGACGACTTGCCACAGCCGTTTTTGCCGACTAAGCCGACCTTCTGTCCGGGATTAATACTGGCGTTGGCGTGTTCCAATAATGTCGTTACGCCGCGTTTTAAAGTCAGGTCACTAAAAAAGATCATTTTTTATTTTATTTTGTTAATAGATTATTGCACAATGATAACATAACTCTCCATCATTCAAGACAAATTCAGGATGAATAATGTTTGATTCTCTTATTGTACAGTTTGTGGTGCTGTGGGCGGTGATCGACCCGATCGGTTCGGTGCCGGTTTACCTTGCCAAAACGATTGGACTGCCGTTGGAAGCCCGCCACCGCATTGCGCGTAATGCCACCCTGATTTCCGCCGGGATTTTGGTCTTTTTCTTAGCCGTCGGGCAGTTGTTATTAGAAGCCATGCAAATCCCGCTTACCGCCTTCCAAACCGCCGGCGGCTTGGTGTTATTGCTGTTCGCCTTAACCATGATTTTCGGTGAAGGCAAACCGAGCGAAGAAATGCGCCTACCGTCCAATCTGAACGAAATTGCGGTATATCCGCTCGCCGTGCCGTCCATTGCTTCACCCGGCGCGATGATGGCGATTGTGTTGTTGACCGATAATCACCGCTTTAACTTTGGCGAACAAATGTTGACCACCCTGATCATGCTGTTGATTTTGCTGATCACCTATCTGTTGTTTATTGCCGCCAACCGTATCCAGCGGATTATCGGCACCACCGGCGCAGCGATTATCAGCCGGGTAATGGGCTTAATTCTAGCCGCCGTCGCTATCAATAATATTTTGGTCGGGGTGCGCGATTTCTTTATGTACGTCAAATAAGGAACCGTACGTAGATCCGCGAAATGACACGCAACAACTTCGAGCAATGTTGGGATCGTTTTAAAACCGTAATCACAACGCAAGAAGCGGGGGGAGATGTTTGCAATTGCAGTTAATGGAGCCGCGCGCGGCAAGGGCGTGGCAACCGCACTTTGGGTTACGTCGATACTTATTTGATAGATAAAAACTTGACGGTTAGCCGCCCAAATCTAAATCGTTAAAACTTCATTTGACCTTGTCCCGCTCTTTCGGTAATCTCGAATCCGACACTTTAATTTTTGTATAAAAATAATTACACAATTAAAGTTTGCTTGTTTATACTCCGCTTTAATCGAGGTTTTCCGTGTCTCAACTAATAAAAGAAGCTGGCGCAAAAGCCAATCAAAGTGCGGTCATCAACCCGCCACTGTACAGCCACAAACGCGCCCATCGCGCCGCCCTCAGTAGTTTTATGGGCGCGGTGGTCGATTGGTATGATTTCCTGTTGTACGGCATTGTTGCCGCCTTGGTGTTCAATCACCAATTTTTCCCGAATATCAGCCCGAGTATGGGCACTTTGGCGGCATTCGCCACCTTCGGCATAGGCTTTCTGTTCCGTCCGCTCGGCGGTATTGTGTTCGGGCATTTCGGTGATCGGATCGGGCGTAAAAAAATGTTGGTGTTGACCGTAGTGTTAATGGGCGGTTCGACGGTGTTAATCGGCTTGCTGCCGAACTTCGCCAGTATCGGTTGGGCGGCGCCGGTGCTGTTGGTCGTCTTGCGTGCGATTCAAGGTTTTGCCGTCGGCGGCGAATGGGGCGGCGCGGCATTAATGGCGGTGGAAAGTGCGCCGCCGGGCAAAAAAGCGTTTTACAGTAGCGGCGTGCAAATCGGTTACGGCGTCGGCTTAATGTTGGCAACCGGCAGCGTGTCACTGATTATCTATTTCTTCGGCAACGAGGCGTTTCATGACTGGGCGTGGCGGATTCCGTTTATCGCCAGTGTGGCGCTGCTGTTGGTCGCACTGTGGATTCGCCGCCATCAGGAAGAATCGACCGAATTTGAGCAAACCGTGATCAACGCCAAACAACAGGCGCAACGAATGCCGATTATCGAGGCGATCTCGCGCCACCCGAAAGCGTTTTTATACATTATCGCCCTGCGTTTCGCCGAGCTGCTGACCATGTATCTGGTGACCAATTTCGCGCTCAATTATTCAACCCAGCATTTGGGCATGTCGAGCAGCGTGTTCTTGAATATCGGTTTGATGGTCGGCGCCATCAGCTGTTTCACCATTCCGCTGTTTGCGCGCATTGCCGACCGCTATGCGCGCAATAAAATGGGTTATCGTATGATGTGCGTCGGCGGCGGTATTATCGGTGCGCTCAGCGCCGTACCGTTCTTTTTCGCAATGGAGCAGGGCAATGTGTTCTGGATTTATCTGTGTGCGATTCTGTTGGCAAACATTGCGCATGATATGGTGGTGAGCGTGCACCAACCGCTGTTCACCGAATTTTTCGGCACTGCCTATCGCTACAGCGGCGCCGGCGTCGGCTATCAGGTTGCCAGCATCGTCGGCGGCGGTTTCACCCCGTTTATCGCCGCGGCGTTAGTCACCTGGTACGACGGCTCTTGGTATCCGGTGGCGATCTATCTGATGGTCGGCTGCCTGTTGACCGCACTGGTGGCGGCAAGAATGCAGCGCAGTTAACCGCACTTTAGCTAAATAAAAAAGCCGCCTCCAATGGGGCGGCATAAGTTTGATTAAAAGCGATAGCCGATATTCAGATAGGCTTTGCTACCACGTTCCTGCTGATAACCGTTATACTGCCAACCCAATCCGGCTTGCCAAGCATGGTAATTGACGGCAAACGCGAATTGTGTGCGTAAATGACCCCGTTGTTGTGCCGTTGCTGTCTGCGTGATCGCGACGCGATCTAAATGGCTGGTTACGCTGAACGGGCGCGAAGCAAGATGTTGGCTATATGCCAATGAAATGCTTGGAATCAATTGCCAATCACCATATTGGAAAGTGCGGTTTAACTGCAGATCCAGTAACAGATTCGTTTCGGTTTGGCGAATTCTGCCGGTATTCAGCGCCAACTCACTGCCTTGCTCGCTAAATTCTTTCAACTGCAAGTGATTCACTTGCAGCCCGAACGACGGCTGTAACGTCCACGCCTGCCGTTGCCACAAATAACCGGCACTGAAGCCGACACTACCGTTCCAACCCCGGGTTTTGCCATGGCTGCCGTCCGCCACGCCGTTAAACTGACGTTGCTGTTTATAGTTGATGTTGGCGAATGCCAGATCCCCTTCGACAAACCAGCCTTGCCGTTCCGACAGCAAAAAGTGACGCGCGGCGGTCGATAAGCGGGCTTCGCGGATATTTGCGCTTGCGTACGCTTGGCTCGCCGTAAAACGGTTGTTCGATACGCTGGCAAGCCACAACGTTTGCGGCGAGAGCCGTTTACTCACGCCCACTGTCTGTTGTGTCGCACGATAATCGACCCGTGCGCCCCGTGCATTTGCGCGGTAATGGCTATTATCCCGTCCCAACTCGCTCCACACCTGTAACCCGTCGCCATGCAACATCTGATGGTCGTTCAAGCGGCGCTGGAGCAAAGTGCGGTTTAACGCCGCTTGATCCAACAAATAGCTGACGCTGTTAGCATAAATACCGTTGCCCAAGGTTTGCGGCAATCGCTGCCAATCGCCGCTTTGCAACACCCTGGTCAGCCAGCGGTTATAGTGGCTGCGGCTGAAAGCCAAGCGACTGTCGCGCAATTGATTTAAGGCGTCAATCGCGTTGGCTTCATTACGGTTGGCACTTTGCGCGGATAAACGGCTTGGATTGACATTCAACAGCACGGAGTCCGAATTAAATTGCAAATCATAACGCAAACCTTGGCTTAACAGCGCCTGCGGTTGCTGCAATGCGGCAAAGCCGCCGCTATAAGCGGCACCGTTTTGCAATTGCAACAGCGTTGCCCGCGTCTGTCCGGCTTTGGCTTGGCGCAGATCCAATCCGTCTGCCGTCAACCGCCCTGCCAACCGCACTTGCGCCGCCTGTCCGTCGGCGCTAATGCCTTGTGCGGTCAGTAAATTAAACTGTGCCGAATCTTGCAAACTCAGACGATTGACAAAACGCATTCCTTCGGCAAATAAGGTACCGCTAATCTCACTGGCGGCGGCAATGACGCCGCTCCCGCCCAAGCTGCCTTGTGGATTGACCTGAAGCGATGGGCTTTGTAAGCGCTGATTCACTTGTAGGCGACCTTGCTCCACCACCGCACTTTGCTGTAACCGAGTGTCGCCTTGCAATACCAAAGCGCCGCCGGCGACGGTCAAACCTTGCAAACGGTTGCCGTCACCCGCCAAAGTCAAACTGCCTGTGCCGCGTTTGCGCAAGCGCCCGCCGCCACTCAAGCTGTTCGACCAACGATCGTCACGGTTTAAGGTGTAAGTTTCATCGCCCAATAGCTGTGCCGGGCCTTGCAACGCTTTGCCGACATTGACCATGCCCCAACCGAACGTGTCATCAACCCCTTTGCTGCCCAAATCGGTGGCGGTGGTCAACATCACATCGCGCACCTGCGTCATGTCCATATACTCAAAGCGCTGTTTCAGCAAGGCGGCCACCGCACTGATGGTCGGCGCGGCATAGGAGGTGCCCTGTTCGGCTGTGAACGAATAATCCACTGTGCCGGCGGTAGGATCACCGGCAATCGACAGCAGCGCCATCGTACCCGGCGCGGCGATACACCAGTTTTTACTCACGCCGCAATGGTTGGAGTAGCTTTCCAGTTTGTGATCCGCCCCGACCGCAATCACCGACAGATAATGTTTTTCCATTTCGGGGAAATAACGCGGCAGTGCCGCCAAAATACCCGGCTGGCGTTTCGACTCGTTACCGGCGGCAAACACCTGCAATACGCCTTTCTCCGTTGCCTGATGTAAACTGCTTATCAATACATTGGATAAATTTAGTTTGCCGCGATATTCCTTATCCATTGCCGCCGCCTGCTCGGCAACCGGATCTTCGTTCCAGCTGTGATTCATAATATGTAGCCCGGGCGCCTTAGCCGACATCTGTTCAATCGCAACGGCAAACATCGTGCGCGGCAGCGGATCTTTACCAAGTAGCAGCTTTTTATCTTCGGCTTCATTGCCGCTGCCCGCCGGAGAACCGCTGGTCGGTTCATATGAAGCTTGATACAGCGTCACCCCTTTGGCAATTCCGCCAAAATAGCTCAAGCGCGGATCCTGTGTTGATTGCAGCCCATTCGCCGCAATAATGCCGCTGACCTGTCCGCCGTGGCTGCTGTAAATCGGTTTGCCGCTCTCTTGATCGGTTTCCTGTACCAGTTTAGTCGGGTCAAACCTATAGGATTTGCCGTTTAAGGTCTGGCTGAATACTAACGGAATCAGATTGCGCTTGTCTTTTAACAACGGGTGTCCGTTAAAAAAGCCCGAATCGACCACGCCGACCACTACGCCGCTGCCGTTATATTGCGCCGCGATCTGATCGGTTAATCCAATTCCTTCTTTCGGTTGTTGCAAATATTGCGCCAGTTTTTGCTGCTCAGCGCTCAGTTCCGCCGCTTGTAGCAAGTTGGCGAGCATGATACCGCTTACTATCAGGCTGAGCGATGATTTTTTAAATGGAAATCCAACTACAGGAAATTTCAACATAACAATCCTTATTTTTATTATCAATGTGACTGAATTGGTTATTTTTGACTATTTGAAAACGATATAATAACCATTCCCAACTTCAAAATGGGCGCCACTTTATGTAATAAAAAAAGTAACGACAAGGTAGTACCTGCCGTTGCGCGCTATCATCGCAATGATTTACCCTAACTCAAATAACCGCTTGTTTTTTAATGCGATACGTATGGTTTTATCGACTATTTTTGTTAAAGGTAAGTTTGTGGCGGGGATTTTTATCTTTATCACAGATAAAAAACAGCCTGCATATGCAGGCTGCTTAGAAAGGATAGGTGATTCGTTTGCGGAGATAAAGTGCGGTTAGTGGCGCGTATCTTCCTCATCATCGAAGTCTTCGTCATCATCAAAAAATTCACCGTCGTCGCCGTATTCGTCCTCATCGGCGTTCGGGTCTTCAAAATAAGTGCCCCAACCGTCATAGGCGCCGCCGTGTTTTTCAACTAACGGAATCAGTTCATTTTGCTGCGCGTCGATGAGTTCGGCTTTCAGTTCGATTTCGCTGATAATATCGCAGCAGAACAGCTCATTGCCGCTTTCGTCTTCCAGCTCTTCCGCTTCCGATACTTCATAACCGGCTTTAAACGCATCAACGGCAATTTTTTCCAACTTATCAAAATCACGGTGGGAAATGTGGTGTTCAATGATGTATAACGCCTCAGGATCGCTGCCGTCGTTGAATAAATCCTCGATAATCTCGCGGGTTTCCCGTTGCAACTGCTCACGCTTCGTTTTCATACTTTCTCCTTAATTGAAATAAGCGGATTCTATTTCCCGCACATTGTAAGACCGGTGCCAAAATTAAACAATCCTTATCTTTTTCCCTGTGATTTCCAACCGATAAACCACAGGATCATGTTAAACAAAAGATGATTTGTAACAAGCTGTTAGCCGCTTGTTAAGATTTAATCCGAGTTTGATAAAAACGTGATCCAGATCACTCTTTAGAGGTAAATAACACTTAAATATTCGCTTCAAGCGCCTATAATTTTTCTCAGAAAATTTTTAATTTAGATAAACTTTAGGAGAAATCATTATGAACAAAACGACAACAGACACGGCTGTCAGTCCGGCACAAGCGGAAGTCAACCAACTGGTCGAGCGCGGCTTGCTTGCACTGGAGGAGTTTCGCAAGCTAAATCAAGAGCAAGTTGATTATATCGTTGCCAAAGCCTCGGTTGCCGCCCTTGATCAGCACGGCGTGCTCGCCATGCACGCCGTGGAGGAAACCGGGCGCGGT